>NZ_JBEXQX010000022.1:0-134539 GCF_040612795.1 Streptomyces sp. NPDC006335 | reverse complement strand
TTCGGTCTTGCGTTTCCGACTCTATCAGACCGTTTCCGGTTCCGATTTCCTCGGTGCTTTCCAGGTTCCCGCTTCCGCGTTTCCCTTTCCGGCGGTTCCGACTCTATCAGATCCTTTCGGGCCTGATTCCCAGTCAGAGGGGGCTTGTCTTCCCGACTGTTGGGCCGTTCCGACGTCTCAAACCTTAGCGGACTCTCGCTGCGGTCCCAAATCGAGGAGCCGCACCCAAATCGAATTGAATTCGGGCACGCCGAATTCATCCCGGCTGGGAGATCGTTTTGCTGGTTTGAGTGGCCGCTCTCGCGGCGGAGGTGCTACCGCAGAACCGTTACGTCCCCGCGGCAACCCGAAGAACTCTACGGATCCGGCAGGGGGCGTGTCAAGGCCCCTCTGTCAAGATCTTTTCAGTCGAGGTCCCTGAGTCGCCCGCCGGCGTCCGGCTGTGCGTGCTCCACCCTACGCAACAGCCGAGTGAGGACGTCGCCGAGGGTGTTGCGCTCCTCTGCGGACAGGTCCTGGAGCAGGTCCTCCTCGAAGACCGTGGCGAGGCGCATCGCCGCCAGCCACTTCTCGCGGCCCTCGGCGGTCAGCTCCACGATCACGCGGACGCGATTGGACTCGTCCCGCTCCCGGGTCACCAGTCCCTCGGCGAGCATGCGGTCGATCCGGTGGGTCATCGCGGCCGGCGTGAGACCGAGGCGCTTGGCGAGGTCACTGGGGCCCATCCGATAGGGGGCCCCGGAGAGTACGAGTGCCTTGAGGACCTCCCACTCGGCGTTGCTGATGCCGAGGTCGGCGGTCTGGCGGCCGTAGGCGACGTTCATACGGCGGTTCAGGCGGGAGAGCGCCGAGACGATCTGCTCGACCTGGGGGTCGAGGTCCTGGAACTCGCGCTGGTAGGCGGCGATCTGCTCTTCGAGCGTGGGCTCGGGGATGCCAGGGGTCTCGGCCATGGGCGCAGTATGGCACGCGCCTCCTTTGCCTTGAAGTCCTTCAGTATGTACTCTTTAGCTTCGAAGTTTAGCTTTGAAGTCTTCACTCCTAACTACTGAGAGAGGTGAACGTGACCAGGGCGAGGGGCGCAGCGATGCGTCGGATCCACGTGGGCAACGCACTCAGCGCGTTCGGGCTCGGTTTCACCGTCCCCTATCTGTATGTCTACGTGGCGCAGGTGCGGGGCCTTGGAGCCATGACGGCGGGGCTGGTCCTCGCTGTCTTCGCGGTGGCGGCGCTGGTCGTGCTGCCGTTCGCCGGGCGGGCCATCGTCCGGCGGGGCCCGCTCCCGGTGCTGCTCACCGCTCTGGTCATGGCCGCCGTCGGGTCGCTCAGCCTGGGGCTCGCGGGCCATGCGCCCACTGTGCTGCTGTCCGCGGCCGCGCTCGGGGCCGGCCAGGCCGTGATGCAGCCGGCGCTGGCGACGATGATCGTGGACTGCTCCCCCTCGGAGACGCGCTCCCGCGCCTTCGCGACGCAGTTCTTCCTGCAGAACCTCGGGCTGGGCGTCGGCGGTCTCATCGGCGGGCATCTCGTCGACACGTCGAGCACGGCGTCCTTCACCCTGCTGTTCGCGATCGAGGCGGCGATGTTCCTGCTGCTGGTGGTCGTGATGACGACCCTGCGGCTGCCGCACGCGCCGCGCGTCGAGGGCGCCCCCACCCGGTCGGCCAAGGGAAGCTGGAAGCAGTTGCTCGGCAACCGGGCCATGGTGCAGCTGTGCGTGCTGGGCTTCGTGCTGTTCTTCGCCTGCTACGGACAGTTCGAGTCGGGCCTGAGCGCCTACGGCGTCGAGGCCGCCGGTATCTCCACCTCCGCGCTGGGCACGGCCCTGGCCGCCAACACCGCGATGATCGTGATCGCGCAGTTCGCCGTACTGAGGTTCGTCGAGCGGCGGAGGCGCTCCCGGGTGATTGCCCTGGTCGGACTCATCTGGGCCGTGGCGTGGGTGACCGCGGGCTACGCGGGCCTCGGGCACGGCAGCCAGGAGATGGCCACGGCCGCGTTCGTGTCGACGTACGCGCTGTTCGGACTGGGTGAGGCGATGCTGTCGCCGACGGTGGCCCCGCTGGTGGCCGATCTGGCGCCGGAGGGGATGGCGGGGCAGTACAACTCCGCCTTCGCTCTGGTGAAGCAGCTCGCCCTGGCGGTCGGTCCGGCGGTGGGCGGTCCGCTGGGAGCCTCTCTGCCCACGCCGTACATCGTGACGTTCCTGCTGTTCTCGCTGGGCATCACCTACCTGGCCATACGTCTGGGCAGGCAGCTGACCCCGGTACAGAACCAGCCTTCGCTGCGGAAGAGCCGTGTGGTGGCACAGGGTGGATCAACGGCGAAGTCTCTGGCTGCCTAGCTGCAACTCCTCAGGGGCGCGGGGAACTGCGCGACAAGCGCCCACGCGCGCGCAGCGCCCCGCTCCCTCAGGCCGCTACCCCTTGGGCAGCACGAACTCGCACCAGACCGCCTTCCCGCCCCCCGGCGTCCGCCGCGACCCCCAGTTCGACGCGATGGTCGCCACGATGGCGATCCCGCGACCGGACTCGTCCCCCGGCTCCGCCCTGCGGCGCCGGGGCAGGTGGTCGTCCCCGTCCGTCACCTCGACGATCAGCCGACGGTCGGTGCGGCGCAGGCGCAGACGCATGGGCGGAGTCCCGTGCTGGAGCGAGTTGGCGACGAGTTCGCTCACGGCCAGTACGCCCAGGTCGTGCAGTTCCACCGGGAACCGCCAACTGGTCAGCACGCCGGAGGCGAACGCACGCGCGCGTGGAGCCGCCTCGACTCCGCCCAGCAGTTCCAGGGCGGCGTTGCGGAAGAGATCGCTGTCGGAGCCCGTGTGCGCCGGGTGCTGGAGGACCATGACGGCCACGTCGTCGTCGTGCTCGGCGGTGACGCCGGCCGAGCGGACCAGGCGGTCGCAGATCACCTGGGGGGTGCCGGTGGCGCCGGCCAGGGCGCGCTCCAGGGCGGCGATGCCCTCGTCGAGGTCTTCGTTGCGACGCTCGACCAGGCCGTCCGTGTAGAGGACGGCTGTGGAGCCGGGGCCGAGCGGGATGGACCCCGAGGCGTGCATCCAGCCGCCGGTGCCCAGCGGCGGGCCGGTGGGTTCGTCGGCGCGCAGGACGACGCCGCTCTCGTCGCGGACCAGGATGGGCAGGTGGCCGGCCGAGGCGTAGACCAGCTTGCCCTCGTTCGGGTCATGGATGGCGTACACGCAGGTGGCGATCTGGTTGGCGTCGATCTCCATGGCGAGGCCGTCCAGGAGCTGGAGGATCTCGTGCGGCGGGAGGTCCAGGCGGGCGTAGGCCCTGACCGCCGTGCGGAGTTGGCCCATCACCGCCGCCGCGCGCACCCCGCGGCCCATGACGTCGCCGATGACGAGGGCCGTGCGGCCGCCGCCGAGGGTGATGACGTCGTACCAGTCGCCGCCGACCGCGGCCTCCGTGCCGCCGGGGTGGTAGGTGGCGGCGATGCGCAGGTCGTCGGGCTCCTCCAGTTCCTGGGGGAGCAGGGAGCGCTGGAGGGTGACGGCGGTCTCGCGCTGGCGGCGTTCGCTGGCTCTGAGGCGTTCGGCGGCCTCGGCGTGGTCGGTGACGTCGGTCGCGAACACGAGGACACCGCTGCCGCGGCCGTCTCCTTGGGTCACCGGCGTGCAGGTGAAGGTGTAGGAGCGGCCGTCGGGGGCCTTGCGGGACTTGACCGTGCGCGGCTTGCCGCTGCGCAGGACCTGGTCGAGGAGGGGAAGGAGGCCGATCTCGTGGAGCTCCGGGAGGGCTTCGCGGGCCGGTTCGCCCGTGGGGCGCAGACCGAAGGCGACGACATAGGCGTCGTTGACGTAGGCGAGGCGGTGGTCGGGGCCGTGGACGAGGGCGACGAGGGCGGGGACCCGGTCGAGGACTTCGCGTACGGGCAGTTCGTCGACGGCGGGGACCGGCACGGTCAGTTGTTCGGCGCGGGCCGCGGGGACGGCTCCCTCGCTCAGGCGGTCCTCGGTGACCAGGTCGTCGGTCCGCGCTGCGGCGCGGCGCTGCGTTCCGGGGAGGCGGGCGCTCCAGCGCGTGAAGTTCACGAATCCTTGCCTCGTGTCGTCGTCTTCGGCGTCTTCGGGCCGGCTCCGGGCCCGGCCGGGGGGCTGGGGACGGCAGCCCGGGGGTGCAGCACGGTGGGAAGACCTCTTGGTTCGAGGGGCGGGCGGCTGCCCGTCCGAAGTCGGGCACCAGTCTGGCAGGGTGACCGACCGGGTCGACATCCGTCAGACGCCGGGGCGGTCCGTGGAGTTCCTCGGTCCGGTCAGGACGACCCCTTCGGGTCGTTCGTCGGGTCGTGAGGATGTTTTCCACCGGCCGCGAGTTCGAACTCCGCGCGGGGATGTTCGAGGGAACCGAGGGAGACGATCTCCCGCTTGAAGAGCCCCGACAGGGTCCATTCGGCCAGGACACGGGCCTTGCGGTTGAAGGTGGGGACCCTGCTGAGGTGGTAGACGCGGTGCATGAACCAGGCAGGGTAGCCCTTCAGCTTGCGTCCGTAGACGTACGCGACACCTTTGTGGAGGCCCAGGGAGGCCACCGAGCCGACGTACTTGTGGGAGTACGTCTCCAGGGGCTCGCCGCGCAGCGCGTGCGCGATGTTGTCGCCGAGGACCCTCGCCTGGCGTACGGCGTGCTGGGCGTTGGGGGCGGTCTCCCTGCCGGGCTCCTCGGCGGTGACGTCGGGGACGGCGGCCGCGTCTCCGGCCGCCCACGCGTGCGTGGTGCCCTCCACGGTGAGCTGGGGGGTGCACTTCAGCCGACCTCGCTCATTGAGCGGGAGGTCGGTGGCGGCGAGGAGGGGGCTGGGTTTCACGCCGGCGGTCCATACGACCGTACGCGTGGGGAAGCGGTTGCCGTCGCTGAGGACGGCGACGCGGTCCACGCAGGACTCCAGGCGGGTGTTCAGTCGTACGTCGATGTTGCGGCGGCGCAGTTCGCTGACCGTGTAGCGGCCCATGTCCTCGCCGACCTCGGGGAGGATGCGGTCGGAGGCCTCGACGAGGATCCACTTCATGTCCTCGGGGCGGACGTTGTGGTAGTAGCGCGCGGTGTAGCGGGCCATGTCCTCCAGCTCGCCGAGCGCCTCCACGCCCGCGTAGCCGCCGCCGACGAAGACGAAGGTGAGGGCCGCGTCGCGGATCGCGGGGTCGCGGGTGGAGGAGGCGATGTCCATCTGTTCGATGACGTGGTTGCGCAGGCCGATGGCCTCCTCGACCGTCTTGAACCCGATGCCGTGGTCGGCGAGTCCGGGGATCGGCAGGGTGCGCGCGATCGAACCCGGGGCGAGGACGAGTTCGTCGTAGGAGAGCTGCTCGCCGCCCGTGCGCTCCTCCTCGGTGGCGAGGGTGGTGACGGAGGCGGTGCGCTTGGCGTGGTCGATGGCGGTGGCCTCGCCGACCAGGACACGGCACCGGTCGAGGACGCGGCGCAGCGGTACGACGACGTGACGCGGGGAGATGGATCCGGCGGCCGCTTCGGGCAGGAACGGCTGATAGGTCATGTACGGGTCGGGTGTGACGATGGTGATCTCGACTTCGCCCCGGTCGAGTTCCCGTTTCAGCTTCCGCTGGAGACGCAGAGCCGTGTACATCCCGACGTAGCCACCGCCGACAACCAGAATGCGCGCACGTTCCTTCACCATCCCATGACGCACCCGTCGCTTGAGTTTGTCCACAGCCTCGACAATTTGTGTGACCGGAAGTCGTCGGCGCGCCGGGTTGGCCGAATCGTCGGGGGGCGCGGAAGGTTCGCAGGTCAACGGGTGTGCGCCGGGCGGGCGGAGGGGGTGCAATCGGGGCGTTTGCCACCCGTACTCCGATCGGGGGGCGCTCCGTGCGGAACCTGCCCCTTCTGAATTGACCCCCACTCAACTATGTTCGTGTGTCGACGGGGTGTAGGGGGATGCGCTCCGGGTCCGCGACGGGCGGACTCGTGAAACGGGCTTGTTCCGTACGCTCCGGCTTTCTATGGCGGGGAGAGTCTCCGGGGGGAGACGTCATTACCGGGGGAACATTCATGCACATTCAGGACACTCATTGGTCCACCGCGTCCGCGATCGCACCCGGTGGCGGTGCGATGGGCGGCGCGATGGGCTCGGCGATGAGCGCGGCGGGCAACGGACGTGACGGATCGCGTTCGGCCCCGCTGCGCGTGGACGCACAGCGCAACCTGGAACACGTACTGCGCGCGGCGCGCGAGGTCTTCGGCGAGCTGGGTTACGGCGCGCCGATGGAGGACGTGGCGCGGCGCGCCCGGGTCGGTGTCGGCACGGTGTACCGGCGCTTCCCGAGCAAGGACGTCCTGGTCCGGCGGATAGCCGAGGAGGAGACCTCCCGGCTGACCGACCAGGCACGGGCGGCGCTCGGTCAGGAGGACGAGCCGTGGTCGGCGCTGTCGCGCTTCCTGCGCACGTCGGTCGCGTCCGGCGCCGGGCGGCTGCTGCCGCCGCAGGTGCTGCGGGTCGGGGTCGCCGACGAGGTGTCCGACGGCTACGACGGGGCGCGGGTGCCGCAGCAGCGGACGACCCCGGGCTCCGGGGAGCTGCGGCTGGTGCCCGAGGAGGCACCGCTGGTCTCCGCAGACGACGACGCCGGGGCGGCGGCGCTGCTGGAGGTCGTGGGCCAGCTCGTGGACCGGGCCCGGGCTGCCGGTGAGCTGCGGACCGACGTGTCGGTGTCGGACGTCCTGCTGGTGATCGCGACCGCGGCGCCCTCGCTGCCGGACGCGGCGCAGCAGGCGGCGGCCTCGGCGCGGCTGCTGGACATCCTGCTGGAGGGGCTGCGGTCCCGGCCGGTGTGACTCGAAAGGGTGACAGCGGGGTGCGGTCGGACTGCCGTCCGCACCCCGGCACATCCCGGCGTGTTCCGGACGCGTGACCCCACGCTGAGCCAACTCCTGCACCGGCGTGACAGTTGAGTCTTCCCCATCCGGGTGATGCTCAGTACTGCCGTGCGGGAAGTCCCCACGGATGAGTGGATGCGCCGTACAGCGGGGCGCTGACCAAAATCCACTATGGCACTCTGACCCGGTGTTGGGGACTGGTTGGGCCGGCGGCGGGGGCATTCCGCGATGAGCGTTGACGGGCGGAACGAACCCCTCGGTGAGGGCGACGGGGAAGCCGGGGGCACTCCCCAGGTGCCGGGCCAGGGCGGCCGCGCGGGCATCCCGCAGGGCGGCATCCCGGCCCAGGGCGGCGAACCGGTCGAGGGCAGCGTCCCGGCCCAGCGCGACCGACGCGAGGACGGCAGCATCCTGCCGTCACCACGGGAGACTCCGCCGTCCGACGCCGCGCTGATCGAGCGGATGCGCTCCGGCGACGACACGGCCTACGAGGCGCTCTACCGCCGCCACGCGGACGCGGTGCGCCGCTACGCCCGCACCTGCTGCCGCGACGCCCACACCGCGGACGACCTCACCGCCGAGGTCTTCGCCCGCATGCTCCAGGCGGTGCGCGGCGGCCACGGCCCCGAGCACGCCGTACGCGCGTATCTGCTCACCAGCGTCCGCCGCGTCGCCGCCGGCTGGACGAAGTCGGCGAAGCGGGAACAGCTCGTCGACGACTTCGCGGTGTTCGCCGCCCAGGCCGCGCGCACCTCGGACATCTCCGACGACGACACACTCGACCTCGGCGCCGACGTGCGCGCGATGCACGTGGCCGAGCAGTCCATGGCCATGCAGGCCTTCCGGTCGCTGCCCGAGCGCTGGCAGGCCGTGCTGTGGCACACCGAGGTCGAGGACGAGTCGCCCAGCGAGGTCGCCACGCTCTTCGGGCTCGACGCCAACGGCACGCGCGTGCTGGCCAGCCGCGCCCGCGAGGGCCTCAAGCAGGCCTATCTCCAGGCCCACGTCAGCGCGACCCTCGCCACCGACGAGGAGTGCGCCCGCTATGCCGACCGGCTCGGCGCCTACGCCCGCGGCAGCCTGCGCACCCGTGCCGAACGCGGCCTGCGCAAGCACCTGGACGAGTGCGCCAAGTGCCGGCTGGCCGCGGGCCAGATCAAGGAAGTCGCCGGCGGGATCCCCGCCGTCGTACCGATCGCGGTCATCGGCTGGTTCGGGGCCGCCGGATACGCCAAGGCCGTCGGGCTCATCGCGGGCGGCGCCGGGGCCGGAGCCGCCGGTGCCGCGGGCGCGGCCGCCGCGGCGGGCGGGGGCTCCTCGGGCGGGGCGGGCGCGGGCGGCGCCGCGGCCTCGGAAGGGCTCGGCGCGCCGGTGAAGGCCGGCATCGCGGCCGGTGTGGTCGCCGTGGCCGCCGCCGCGGTGGCGCTCGCGCTGATCGGCGACGACAGCCCGACCAGGAAGCACGACGCCAAGCCCCCGGCATCCGCGCCGGTCGTCGAACCGGCCGACCCCGCCCCCTCGCCCTCCCCGAAGAAACCGGAGCCCCCACTGGTCCCGGTCGCGGTGGCCGCCTCGTCCCCGACGCCGACGCCGACCCGCACCCCCAAGCCCGCACCCCCCGCACCGCCCACGAAGCCCACCCCGACGCCCACCCCGCCCCCCACCCAGAAACCGAAACCGCCCCCGAAACCCACCCCCACGCCCACTCCGACGCCGCCTCCCCCGCCTCTGCCAGCCGTCTACCAGTGGAGCGAGCTGGCCTACGACGTCTCCGGCGACGGCAGCGCGCCCGAGATGCGGATCGGCGAGAGCAGTTGGGTGTGGCAGCGCTACGGCGTCTCGGTCGCCGACCGGGAGTACGCCCACGGCGTGACCGTGCACGGCCGCTCCTCCGTCACGATCGACCTCAACCGCGCCTGCTCCTCCTACGATGCGATGGCCGGCGTCGACGACATGACGCTGGGCCTCGGCAAGGTCTACTTCTCCGTGTACGCCGACGGGGTCCGGTTGTGGCGGTCGGGACTGGTCGAGGGCGGTGACCCGGCCGTGCCCGTCCATGTGAACCTCGCCGGTCACCGGACCGTACGGCTGGTGGTCGAGCCGCACAGTCCCTTCGACGACCTGATGCTCGCGGACTGGGCGGAGTCGAAGTTCAGGTGCTCATGAGGCGCCGCGCCCGCACCACTTCGTCGAGCTCGGCGAGGGCCTCGGCCGGGGTAAGGGCCGTGCCCCGGGATCGTTCCGCCGCGTAGCGCACGGGGCCGAGGCCGGCGCGGACGTCGGCCTCGGCGCGCTCCACCTCGACGCGTTCGGGGTGGGGACGCGGGTGGCCGCCGCGCCACCGCTCGGCGGCGGCGAGCAGCCGGGCCGCGCGCGGGAGGTCGCCGAGGTCGCGGAGCAGGGTCGCCGCGCCGTCCACGAGCGCCGCCACGACCGCGTCGGCACACCGCTTCTCGATCGCCTCGCGAAGGGTGTCCGCGAGCATGGGCAGTCCGTGCTCCGGACCCGACTCGGCGGCCGTCACCATCGCGGCGACGGAGTTCAGCATCACCGTGAACTGGGGCGGCGGGGGCGACTGGCCGACCTGCTCGCGGACCGCGTCGACCAGCTCGCGCGCACGGGCGAGGTCCTTGTCCTCCAGGGCCATGAGGGCCCGCATCAGCCGGACGAACGCCCGGGTCTCCGGGACGCCGTACCGGTCACCGGCGGCACTCGCCTCGTCCAGGGTGGTCAGCGCGGTGGCGCGGTCGCCGGTGCGGTACGCGGCCTCGGCGAGCCGGGCGATGAGGAACGGCGTCTCGGCGTACGCCCCCACCTCGTGGGCCAGACGCAGCGCCTCCTCGTACTCCTTCTTGGCCTCCACGGGGAGGCCACGGGCCATGGCCGCCTCACCGGCCGCACTGCTGACCTGGGCGCGGAGCCAGCGGTCGCCCGCGCGGCGGCTGAGGACGCGCAGTTCCTCCAGGTCGTCGTCGACGCCGGTCATGCCGCCCGAGGAGTCGACCACCATGTGGGTGCGGAGCATCAGGGCGGCGGCCACGGCCCAGTCGTCGCCGTGGGCGCGGCAGTGGGCGACGGAGATGTCCATCAGGGGGCGGATGTCTCCCGGGCCTCTGAGCGTGAGGCTGATCATCGGCCAGACGAGGCCGGGGAGACGGGCGGCGTCGGGACCACCCTGCGCGAAGTGGTTCCGGACGAGTTCCACATAGCGGTGCAGGCGGGGGTCCAGGTCGCCGTCCATGGGCTCTGTCTCGGCCATGAGGAAGAGATGGAGCATGCGCAGGTTCATGCGCAGCCGGTGTGCCGGGTGGTGCGTCTCGGTGTGCGCCGTGGTGAGGTAGGCGTCGATCGGGTCCTCCACCTCGCCGTCCGACGGTGCGGCCTGCCGACCCGTCTGAGCCGCCGTGTCCAGGGCCACCCCGAGGCGCAGGACCCTGTCCACCGAGGTCATGCCCTCGCGGCGGTAGTTGCGCAGCCACCAGAACCAGCCCATGTCGAGGGCCAGGGCGGCCGCCTCCGTCTCGTCGCCCGCGGCGAGGGTGCGGTCGAAGGCCGCGCGGATGTTGTCCAGTTCGGACTCCAGGCGGGAGATCCACGGGAGCTGCCCGGCCGACCGCAGCTCCGGTTCGGCCTCCTCGACGAGCGCGCGCACCCACGCGCGGTGCCGGAGCTCGGCCGTGGCGCGCAGCTCGGGGCATTCGGCGGCGCGCTCGACGGCGTACTCGTGGATGGTCTCCAGCATGCGGTAGCGCATGCCGTCGGAGCCGTCCCGCTCGTCCGGGGTGGCGACGATGAGGGACTTGTCGACGAGTGCGCCCAGGAGCTCGGCGGCCGGCCCGGTGCACACCGCCTCCGCCGCCTCCAGGTCCCAGCCGCCCGCGAACACCGACACCTCGCGCAGCAGGGTCCGCTCCCGCTCGTCGAGCAGTTCCCAGGACCAGTCGACGACGGCCCGCAGGGTCTGCTGGCGGGGCAGGACGGTACGGCTGCCGGAGGTCAGGAGGCGGAAGCGGTCGTCGAGGCGGTCGGCGATCTGGCGGGGGGTGAGCAGGCGCAGGCGGGCCGCCGCGAGTTCGATGGCGAGCGGCAGACCGTCCAGACGCCGGCAGATCTCGGCGACGGCCTCCTTGTCGGCGAGCACGGTCTCCGCGTCGGGACGGACGGCGAGGGCGCGCTCGGCGAAGAGGCGGTGGGCCTGGTCGGGGAGGAGGGGCTCGACCGGGCGCACGGACTCGCCCGGCACGCCCAGGGGTTCACGGCTGGTGGCGAGGACGGTGAGCCCCGGGCAGCGGGTGAGGAGGGTCTCCGCGAGATGGGCCGCCGCCTCGATGACATGTTCGCAGTTGTCAAGGACCAGGAGTTGGCTGCGCGGGGCGCAGTACTCGACGAGCAGGGCGAGCGGGTCGTCCTGCGGGGCCGTGAACTCGGTGGTCTTGAGCACGGTCTCGCGCAGACCGAGCGCGCTGACCACCGCGCCGGGCACCGCCTCCGGCCGGTCGAGCGGGGCGAGCTCGACGAGCCACGCCTGCGGGAGCCCGGCGGCGGCTTCCTCGGCGAGACGGGTCTTTCCGGATCCGCCCGGTCCGGTGAGGGTGACGAGGCGGGCCCTGTGCAATGCGGAACGGATGGCGTCGAGCTCGGGTTCCCGGCCCACGAAAGAGGTAAGGCGCGGACGGATGTTGCCGGTGCGTTCGGTACGGGGACGGCTCAGCGGGGCCGTGAGCAACTCGCCGTGCAGGTCCCGCAGTTCCGGTCCCGGGTCGGCACCGAGGCCGTCGGCGAGGGCCCGGCGGACCGTCTCGTAGGCGGCGAGGGCGTCGGCACCGCGGCCACTGTCGCGCAGGGCCCGGATGAGCAGGACGTGCAGCGGCTCGTCGTACGGATGCGCTGCTGCCAGCTCCTTCAACTCCGGTACGACGTCCGGGGCCCGGCCGAGCAGCAGATCCGCCTCGACGCGGGCCCGGGTGGCCTCCATGCGCAGTGCCTCGGGGCGGGTCGCGGCGGTGCGGTCGGGCAGGTCGGCGAGGGCGTCACCGCGCCACAGGGCGAGGGCGGCGGTGAGATCCCGGGCGGCCGTGCGCGCGTCGCCGTGAGCCAGGGCGGCTGTTCCACGCCGGACGAGCTGTTCGAAGACGTACAGATCCACGTCGTCCTCGTCCGCGACCAGCCGGTAGCCGCCCGGGCCGGACACGATCGCGTCCTTGCCGACGGTACGACGGAGACGGCCCACCAGTGCCTGCAGCGCGCCCGGGGCGTCCTGAGGCGGGTCCTCCCCCCAGACCTCGTCGATCAGCGTCTCGGAGCTCGCGGTACGGCCGGCGCGGAGAGCGAGGGCGGCGAGCAGGCTTCGGACACGGGGGCCGCCGAGAGGTATGACGGTGCCGTCGTCGTCCGTTGCCTGGGTGACACCGAGGATTCTGTACCGCACCGGTTCATTGTCACCGGGTTCCGGGGATCGGCTGTGTCTGGGGGTGCCGGGTCGGGTCGTCCGTCGGGTGCGGGTCAGTCGTGGCTGGTCGCGCAGTTCCCCGCGCCCCTGAGGAGTTGCAGTCAGCCGCGCCACGAGGGACCGTTCGCCACCTCACGCGCCACGACGGGCCGTTGGCCGCGTACGGCGGGAAGGGGACGGGGTGGGGGGTGTCCGCCCGCAGCGGCCGGCGTCCGTTACAGAGCACCACTCAAGGGACCAAGCCGCCGGACCGAGGACGGATACCCCCCACCCCGGCACCGACCCACCCACCAAGCGGGACGCGCTACACCCGCCCCCACCGAACCCGCACAGGCCGCCGCAGGCATCCAGGGGCGCGGGGAACTGCGCAAGGACGCCCGCCCCCACCAAGCCGCACAAGCAACCGCTCAACCGCCGGAGGCACCCGCTCCCAGGGCCCCCCGCTGCGGCCGAATCCCCGCCGGCACCGCTCGCGCGCGTGCCGGCGTCCCCGTCCAGCACGTGCCCCGCCGCGCCAGCAACCGCCCCAGCCACAGTTCCAGCGAGACCAGGTCCGCCAGCCCGTCCAAGGGCAGCGGCTCACCCTCCGCCGCCGCGCGGAGCGCCTTGCGGACCACGCGGGCCTCCACCAGTCCCGCCTGCGCCAGCAGCGGCGTGCCGAACAGGGACATCAGGGAGTCCGCCGCCACCCGCAGCCCCGTACGGGTCGCCGCGGCCGAGGAGGCGTGGGACGGGGCACCCCAGCCCGGCGGGAGATCGGAGACGCCGGCGCCCTCCAGGACCGTGCGGAGGATCTCCGCCCGGGCCCCCGGCCGGACCCGCAGCGCCTCGGGCAGGGCACGGCAGGCTCGTACCACCTGGTTGTCCAGGAAGGGCATGTGCAGCCGCTGGGAGCGGATCTCCACGGCCTGCTCCAGGACGCGCAGGTCCGACGCCTGACGCGCGAGTGCCGCACGCGCGCGGAAGTCGCCGGGATGCTGCCCGGGGCCGACCCCGGAGCGGTGCGTGGCCCCTTGCAGGCGAACCGATACTTCAGCCAGCGCCTCCCCGGTCAGCCACCGTGCCGCGGGCCCCGGTCTGGCCCAGGTGAGCGCGGCGAGGGACGCCCCCACCGCACCGCCGGGCTCGTCGAACCGCTGGTGCATCAGCCGGTCGGCCAGCATCTCCAGACCGACCCGGTAGGGCGTACGGGCCAGCTTCCGCGCGGCGCCGTACACGCGCGCGGGGACGAGCACGGAACCGTCCGCCTTGGTCAGGGCGGCCACGGGCCGGACCAGATGGCGCCGTTTGCGGTCCATCAGCAGGTCCGCGAGGCGTGCCGGGTGGGCGTCGAGCACCTGCCGGGCGCCGTACCCCGTGAAGTGGTCGGCGCTGCCCGCGGCGAGCCGTGCCCGGTGCCGCGCCGCCGTCACCAGACAGGGGCCGGGTTCGTCGGTCAGAGGGCCGTCCAGTTCGGCGTACGGAAGTGTCTCCTCGCCGCCGGTCGCCACCACGTGGTGCAGCCGGGGGTTGGCCGCGAGCGTCCCCGCCCGCTCCAGCTCGGCCTCCCGGCCGCCCACGGCGAGGTCGTTGAAGGTGACCGCGAGCAGCCGCTCCCCCGCCCCGGTGCCGTGCCCGAGGACGGTCCCCGGCATTCCCGGCAGCCCGGCGGCCAGCAGGGCGAGCGTCCCCGACGCGGGCCCCCCGGACAGGTCGGCCCCGATCCCCGGCACCGGCATCCCGCGCGCGGCACGTCGTTCGGCGGGCCCCATGCCGGGCACCGGGCCGGGGTCGATGTCGGGCACGTGGCGCGGGGCGGACAGACGCGCGCGCACGGCCTCCACCAGCGCGTCCCGCACCCCGTCGACCGCGCTGTCCGGGTCGGCGGAGGGGGCGGCGACCGCGAGGGAGGCGACGGGCTCGTAGCCGGCGATCTCGCGGGCGCCGTTGCGCAGGATCAGCGCGTGCCCCGGCGGAATGCGCCGTACGCCCTCGTAGGGCGTGGAGTCGTGGAGCGCGGCCGGTACGTCGGGGGCGGCCAGCAGCGCGGCGAGGTGCCCGAAGTCGAGGTTGGCCTCGATGAGGTCGGCGAGGGGCAGGGCCGCCGTCGCGTAGGCCGTGCCGCCGGCCCAGGGGGTGTAGAACACCGGCCGGGCGCCCGCCAGATCGCCGCCGACGGTGATCCGGCGGCCCACCTGGACCACCGCCGTGTACGCCCCCGACCATGCCGTCAGATGCCGAAGTGCCCCTCCGCGCGCGGCGAGCAGTCCGATCCGGAGCTGTTCGTCGGAGGCTCCGCAGGTGCCGAGGACCGCGATGCGGGTCTGCGCGTCGACGGTGACCACGCGGACCTCGTCGGGGCGCCAGTCGCCCACCGCCCACAGCGGATCCGGGTCGCCCCACAGGAGGTGCGAACCCACCGGGTGCACGGTCTCGCCGTCGCTTCCGGTCGCCCCGGCCGTCCCGATCCCGGAGACACCCGCGGCGGTGCTGCTCCATCCCACCAACCACCGCATCGACGCCTCCACAGGCTGTGGACAACCAGTGCACCGTTCGAACCGGTCACCATGCTGCCATGAAGGAAGCGTGCCGGAGGGCCGGTGGAGCCGCTTGAGATGCGGGGAACGCGCCCCTGGGAACACCCGCGTACGCCTGCGAACAGCCATGCGGGCCAAGGGGCGTGCGACGCGAATGCGCCCCCGATACGCTCCCCAAAAACGCCTAACGCGCCCTCAACTGCCATGGTAGGAGGGCTGATCGCCCGCGAGGACGAGGGTCGTTTTTCGGCCATATTGGCGCCATGGGGGCAGGCTCGCGCACGCTCCGTGCACAGCCCGCGCGCCGCACGACAGGCGCGCAGCCCGGGAGACGCCACTTCGCCCCCCGGGCCGTTCCGCCGCCCGCGGGGATGGAGGCGGCGGTGTCCCCCAGCCCACTGGATCCAGTACAGCGGGCCGACCCACGCATCATCCATGGAAGCGCTCCCGCCATGGCCGGAGAAGAGCGCACGGACAGGCGCACGGCCACACAACGGGAGCACGACGCAACTGCGCGTATCGGACCCGCACTTCAGTACGGACCACAATCCCGCCATCCGGAACAATGCCCCTTAACGCTTGGGATGCGGCGAACTACGCTGGGTTTACGAATGCCGCGTGGTTATGCCAGCGCGGCAGCCGTCTGTGTCGAGGGGTGGCGCATGTCCAGGGAGCAACGCGGGCCGAACGAAAAACTCGGCGCCGTTCTCGCCCTCGCGGGAATCAGCAACGCAGGACTCGCGCGTCGCGTCAACGATCTTGGCGCTCAACGCGGGTTGACTCTTCGCTACGACAAGACGTCGGTGGCGCGCTGGGTGTCGAAGGGGATGGTGCCGCAGGGTGCGGCGCCGCACCTCATCGCCGCCGCCATCGGCCAGAAGCTCGGCCGCCCGGTGCCGCTCCACGAGATAGGCCTGGCGGACGCGGATCCCGCGCCGGAGGTGGGCCTCGCCTTCCCCAGGGACGTCGGACAGGCCGTCAGGTCGGCGACGGAGCTCTACCGCCTGGACCTCGCCGGGCGCCGGGCCGGCGCGGGCGGCATCTGGCAGTCGCTCGCCGGTTCGTTCGCAGTGAGCGCATACGCAACGCCCGCCTCACGGTGGCTGATAACCCCGGCCGACAGCTCGGTCGCGCGCGAGGTGAACCACTCCGAGGGCTCCGGCGCACCGCTCAAAGTCGGCCACAGCGACGTGCAGAAGCTGCGGGAGGCCGCCGAGGACGCCAGGCGCTGGGACTCCAAGTACGGAGGCGGCGACTGGCGTTCGTCCATGGTGCCGGAGTGCTTGAGGGTGGAGGCGGCACCGCTGCTGCTCGGCGCCTACTCCGACGAGGTGGGCCGGGCCCTGTTCGGCGCCTCCGCCGAGCTCACCCGGCTCGCGGGCTGGATGGCCTTCGACACGGGCCAGCAGGAGGCCGCGCAGCGGTACTACATCCAGGCGCTGCGGCTGGCCCGCGCGGCCGCCGACGTCCCCCTCGGGGGGTATGTGCTGGCGTCCATGTCGTTGCAGGCGACCTACCGGGGCTTCGGCGACGAGGGCGTCGACCTCGCGCAGGCCGCGCTGGAGCGGAACCGGGGGCTGGCGACCGCCCGCACCATGAGCTTCTTCCGGCTCGTCGAGGCGCGGGCACACGCGCGTGCCGGTGACGCCGCCGCGGCCGGAGCGGCGCTCAAGGCGGCCGAGGGCTGGCTGGAGCGCTCCCGGGAGGGGGACAACGACCCGTCCTGGCTCGGCTTCTACTCCTACGACCGCTTCGCCGCCGACGCGGCCGAGTGCTACCGCGACCTGAAGGCACCACGCCAGGTCCGCCGCTTCACCGAGCAGGCGCTGTCGAAGCCGACGGAGGAGTTCGTGCGCTCGCACGGGCTGCGGCTCGTCGTCTCCGCGGTCGCCGAGCTCGAGTCGGGCAATCTCGACGCGGCGTGCGAGCAGGGCGTGCGGGCGGTGGAGGTCGCGGGGCGCATCTCCTCGGCCCGCACCACCGAGTACGTGAAGGACCTGCTGCACCGGCTGGAGCCGTACGGGGACGAGCCCCGGGTGGTGGAGCTCCGGGAGCGGGCCCGGCCGCTGCTGATGGCTCCGGCGTGAGTCCCGGACGGCGGCACCGCCTCCCGCGTTTGAAGTGACTGTCAGTGGTGCAGTGCACTATCGGGGGTGGGAGGTGGTGCAGGTGCTGTCCGGGATCGCTTACGACTGTGACGTGCTCGTGATCGGTGGGGGCATCGTCGGCTTGTCCACGGCGTACGCGATCACGCGAGGTGCGCCCGGCACCCGGGTCGTGGTGCTGGAGAAGGAGGCGGGGCCCGCTCGGCATCAGACCGGGCGCAACAGCGGGGTGATCCACAGCGGGATCTACTACCGGCCGGGATCGCTCAAGGCGCGGTACGCGGTGCGGGGCGCCGCCGAGATGGTCAAGTTCTGCGCGGAGTACGGCATCGCCCACGCCGTCACCGGCAAGCTGATCGTCGCGACGGAACGCGACGAGCTGCCGCGGCTGCACGGCCTGGTCCAGCGCGGCCGGGAGAACGGCATTCCGGTCCGCGAGCTGGGAGCCGCCCAGATCGCGGAGTACGAACCCGAGGTGGAGGGGCTGGCCGCCATACACGTCGGGACGACCGGGGTGTGCGACTTCGTCGGGGTCGCGCGGCAGCTGGCCGAGGCGTCGGGCGCGGAGATCCGGTACGGCGCCGAGGTGCGCCGGATCGACCGGCGCCCGGAGCTCGGGGTCGCCGTGCGGACGGCCGCCGGGGACGTCGTCCGCGCGCGGGTGCTGGTGAACTGCGCCGGGCTGCACTGCGACGAGGTGGCCCGGCTGACCGGGGACGACCCCGGCATGCGGATCGTGCCGTTCCGGGGCGAGTACTACTCGCTGGCGCGGCCCGAGCTGGTGCGGGGGCTGGTGTATCCGGTGCCGGATCCCGCGTTCCCGTTCCTCGGGGTGCATCTCACGCGCGGGATCGACGGAGGAGTCCACATCGGGCCCAACGCGGTGCCGGCGCTGGCCCGGGAAGGGTACGACTGGGCGACCGTACGGCCCCGGGAACTGGGCGCGACGCTGGCATGGCCGGGGTCCTGGCAGATAGCCCGGCGGCACTGGCGGTACGGCACGGGGGAACTGCGGCGCTCGGTGTCGCGCAGGGCGTTCACCACGGCGGTGCGGCGACTGCTGCCCGCGGTCACCCCGGACGACCTGGTGCCCTCGGCCGCCGGAGTGCGGGCACAGGCCGTCCTCCGGGACGGGACGCTGGTGGACGACTTCCTGATCCGCGAGGGGCCCCGGACGGTGCACGTACTGAACGCGCCCTCACCGGCGGCGACGGCTTCCCTGCCGATCGGGCGGGAGGTGGCCCGGCGGGCCCTGGAGGCACTGCGTTCGGCATGACGGGCCGCGTCCGCTGCCACCCGGACGTGACGGCGGCCGCGGCCCGGCGCGGCCCTGAGCGGTATCCGTCCCCGAGCCCGCCGTAAAATCGACCCCACTGTGTCTGACTCCCTCAACGCCCCCGAAGCCCCCCGTTCCCGGCCCGCCACCTCAGGCGAGTCCGTTCGGCATGTCCCCGGTGAGTCCGTTCGGCATACCCGGGCCAAAGGGGAGCCGCGGTTCCCCGACGGGCCCAGCGCTGATCCCGCCGGGTCGCACTTCGAGCGGCGGATCCGGAGTTTCCAGCCCCGGCGGAGCCGGGTGACGGCGGGGCAGGCGGACGCGTTGCAGCGCCTGTGGCCCACGTGGGGCCTCGACATCGACGGGCAGCGCACGATCGACCTCGGCGAGCTGTTCGGGAACGACAACCCGGTCGTGCTGGAGATCGGGTTCGGGATGGGCGAGGCCACCGCGCAGATGGCCGCCGCCGACCCGGGGACCAACATCCTCGCCGTCGACGTGCACACCCCCGGGCAGGGCAATCTGCTCAACCTCGCCGAGCAGCAGGGGCTGTCCAACGTCCGGGTCGCCAACGGCGACGCCATCATCCTGCTGCGCGAGATGCTCACCAGGGACTCGCTCGACGGGCTGCGCGTGTACTTCCCCGACCCCTGGCCCAAGAAGCGGCACCACAAGCGGCGCCTGATCCAGCCGGAGTTCCTGGACCTGGCCGCGACCCGCCTCAAGCCCGGCGCGCTGGTGCACTGCGCGACCGACTGGGAGCCGTACGCCGAACAGATGCTCGACGTACTCACCGCGCACCCCGACTTCGAGAACACACAGGCCGACGGCGGTTTCGCGGCCCGTCCCGACTTCCGGCCGCTGACCCGTTTCGAGGGACAGGGACTGGACAAGGGACATGTCGTGAACGACCTGCTGTTCCGCCGCGTACAGCACCGCGACCGACCCGACCGATCCGACCAGTCCCCCACCGGCGCCTGAGCACCCGTCCGCCTGCGGGCGACACCTCTGTCTCGTTAAGGTCGATGCTGTGGCCACCTGTCCCCCGTATCCGACGTACTCCGGTGACCCCACCGGTGGCGGTGTGCTGCGGCACGCGCACTGGTGGCAGCGGAAGTGGGTGCGCTACGGCGCGCTGATCACGCTCCTCACCCTGTCCGGGCTCGTCATCCTGGCCCTGGTCCGGCAACAGACCGGTACCGAGGGCTTCCTGGTCGGGCTGGGGCTCGCCGTCCTGCCGGTACCACTGCTCATAGCCGCGTTCCGCTGGCTCGACCGGGTCGAACCGGGCCCCTGGCGCAATCTGCTGTTCGCCTTCGCCTGGGGCGCCTGCGCGGCCGCACTGATAGCGATCATCGCCAACAGCTTCGCGACGAAGTGGATAGCGACGGCGACCGCGGACCCGTCCGGCGCGGACACCCTCGGCGCGACGGTGATAGCGCCGATCGTCGAGGAGTCGGCCAAGGCCGCCGCCGTCCTGCTCGTCTTCCTGTTCCGCAGACGGGAGTTCACCGGGATCGTCGACGGCGTGGTGATAGCGGGGGTCACCGCCACCGGCTTCGCCTTCACCGAGAACATCCTCTACCTCGGCACCGCCTTCGGCACCGACCAGCTCAACGGCGACGGCGGCATCGCCTCCGTCACCGCCGCGACCTTCTTCGTGCGCGTGGTGATGTCACCGTTCGCGCACCCCCTGTTCACCGTCCTCACCGGCATCGGCTTCGGCATCTCCGCCCTGTCGGCGGAACGCCAGCACGTACGGCGGGTTCTCGTCCCGCTGTCCGGGCTGCTGCTCGCGATGGGCATGCACGCGATGTGGAACGGCTCGTCGACGTTCGGGGAGTACGGGTTCTTCGCGGTGTACGCGACGTTCATGGTGCCGGCCTTCGCCCTGCTGACCTGGCTGGTCATCTGGACGCGCCAGCGGGAGCTGAGGACCGTGCGCGAGGAGCTGCCCGCCTACGCCCTCGCCGGGTGGCTGACGCCGACCGAGCCGTACGTGCTGGGCTCGATGCGGGCACGGCGGGTGGCCCGGGAGTACGCGCGACGGCAGTTCGGCGGGCGGTCCGCGGCGCGGGCGGTCTCGCAGTACGAGGCGTACGCGACGTCCTTGGCGTTCCTGCGACGCCGGGGGCGGCTCGGGCGGGCGAACGCGGACTTCGTCGTACGGGAGCGGGAGTTGCTGCACGAGCTGTGGCGGCGGCGGGACGTCGCGCGCCCCGCGCTGGACCACGCGGCCCGCACGACGGCACCGCCGGTACCGGTGGCCGCGCCGCCCTGGCCGGTGCACGGGGCGTACGGCTACCCGGCGCACCCGCCGCACGCGGCCCAGCCGACGTATCCGGCCCACCCGACGGTGCCGTACCCCGCCTACAACCCGTACCGGACGTAGACGGCCCGCGCACGGCTCGGCACCGCCGGTCGGCCCAGGACCACGTGCCGGAGGGTCAGGCCGAGGCCTCCGTCAGGCGTCCCAGCTCCTCGTCCGTCAGGGTCAGCTCCGCCACCCTCAGCAGCGCCGGCAACTGCTCCACCGTGCGGGCGGAGGCGATCGGGGCCGCGACCGTCGGCTGGGCGGCGAGCCAGGCGAGGGCGACCGTGGCGACCGGGACGGTGTGGGACTCGGCGATGTCGTCGAGCGCCGCGAGCACCTTCCGGCCGCGCTCGGTCTCCAGGTGCTTGCCGGCGCCCGACTGGCGCGGGCTCTCCACCGTCGTACCGACGCGGTACTTGCCGGTGAGGAACCCGGAGGCGAGGGCGTAGTACGGGACGGCGGCAAGGCCCTGCCGGGAGGCGACGGCCTGGAGTTCGCCCTCGTACGTGTCGCGCGAGACCAGGTTGTAGTGGGGCTGGAGGGCGGCATAGCGCGCGAGCCCCTCGCGGTCGGAGAAGTCGAGGGACTCCGCGAGGCGCGCGGCGGAGATGTTGGAGGCGCCGATCGCCCGCACCTTGCCCGCCCTCACCAGCTCGTCCAGCGCGCCGATGATCTCCTCGACCGGCACCTCGGGCTTGTCGAAGTGGGTGTAGTAGAGGTCGATGTGGTCGGTGCCCAGGCGCCGCAGCGAAGCGTCCGCCGCCGCCTTGATGTTCGCGGCGGTCAGGCCGGGGAAGTCGGGGTGCTGGCTGACCTTCGTGGCGATGACGACGTCGTCGCGGTTGCCGCGTGCCGCCACCCACTTGCCGATGATGGTCTCGGACTCGCCCCCGGAGTTCCCGTCGACCCACGCCGAGTACGAGTCGGCCGTGTCGATGAAGTTGCCGCCGGCCGCGGTGTACGCGTCGAGGACGGCGAAGGAGGTGGCCTCGTCGGCGGTCCAGCCGAAGACGTTGCCGCCGAGGGAGAGCGGGAAGACCTCGAGACCGGAGGAGCCGAGCTTGCGAAGAGAAGTCATGCCGTACGTCAACGCCCGTGCCGGACGCCGGTCTTCCGACCCGGCCGCAAAGTCCTCGTAAACAAGCGGAATCAGTGGCTCCGACGCACCGGCAGCCCTGACGTCGGGGGGACGTCGTCAGGGCTGCCGGAGTTCGCGTAAGACCTCGGAAGCGGAAGACCTCAGGGGGTGAGACCCTTGCCGCGCAGCCACGCCGCCGGGTCGATCCCGTCGGCCGAGCCGTTCGGGTGGACCTCCAGGTGCAGGTGCGCGCCGGTCACGTTGCCGGTGGCGCCCACGCGGCCGATGACGTCACCGGTGCCGACCTTCTGGCCGACGCTGACGCTGATCGAGGACTGGTGGCAGAACCACAGCTCGGTGCCGTCGTCGAGGGTGAGGATCGTGCGGTAGCCGTAGGAACCGGCCCAGCCGGCCTCGGTGATGGTGCCGCTGTGGACCGCCTTGATGAGCGTGCCCGTGGGAGCGGCGAAGTCGAGGCCCGTGTGGTAGCCGGAGGACCACAGGGAGCCGGCCTGACCGAAGGTCGAGGTGATGGTGTACGACGAGGTCGGCAGCGTGTACTGCTTGGCGAGCTCGGCCAGGCGCTCGGCCTCGGCCTTCTTCGCCGCCTCCTCCTCCGCCTTCTTCTTCGCGGCGGCGGCCTTCTCCTGGGCTTCCTTCTCCGCCTTGGCGGCGGCCGCGTCGGCCTCCTTCTGGGCGGCGTCCGCGACGGCCTGGGCGGCCTTGGTGTCGAGCTGGTCCTGCTGGAGCTCGGCCTGGGCCAGGATGCGCGAGCGCAGTGCCTCACCGGCGTCCGAGGTGCCCTCGGCGGTGGCGGCGCTGGTGGCGCCGACGCTGCTGAAGGCGCTCGTGTCGTCCGCGGCGGTGTCGGAGTCGTCCGAGATGAGCGAGCCCACGTTCGGCAGGTCGGGCATCGAGATGGAGACCGGCGGCTTGCCGGTGTTGGCGCTGGCCATCCCGCCCGCGCTGACCGCGGCTATGACGCCGACGCCCAGGACGGTGGAGCTACGGGCGAAGCCCCCGCCACGCTGCTTGGCGACGCGATGCCGGCCTCGTACGGGAGCGAGGGAGTCCGCGGTCGGGTTCCACTCGCCGAGCGGAGCCTCGTCGTCGGCACGGTAGCCGCCGTACACGAGGGTGTCGCTCGGAACGTACGGCGCCTCGGGGGCAGGCGGGTTGGACGCCACGTGGGCGCGCTCCTTTCCTTCCTTCTCGCCTACCGGGTTAGCTGACGGGTTCGGAGCAGGAAGGTCTCCTACGCGCGTATACCCGCCGTGTTGCCACGGCGGACTGACGAGCGATTCACCCCAAGGTGGTGGTTCCCCGGTTCCCTTGCGGAATTCGGCGCGTGAGCACGGAGCCGTCTCTTGTGACGGCTGGGACGACCGCGCTGCGTTATCGAACGTTAATAGACCCGGGGGCCCGATTCCAAGCTGTTCCGCTTGATCATTAACGAAATCCCGCTGGACTTACGGCCCATGAACGGCGAAAAACGGGCGAGTTGACCTTGCCTCAGATGACAGGCAGGTGTTGACGGCGTGTCAGTCGTTGTGCGGAGGGCGCTCACCCGATCACAGCACGTCACATCACGCCACGAAGCGCGCCGACGGCGTGCCGCTGCCGCGAAAACACTCAGGGCCGGATCCAGTAACTGGAATCCGGCCCTGAGCCTTGAGTAGCGGGGACAGGATTTGAACCTGCGACCTCTGGGTTATGAGCCCAGCGAGCTACCGAGCTGCTCCACCCCGCGTCGTTGTGTGACCAGCATACGTCATCCGCGGGGCGGTTCGCGCCAGGGGTGTTTCAGAGGCACCGCGCGGCGGCACCGAGCGGGGTCGGCCACCGCCCAGGTGACGTTCAGCCGACGCCGAGTTCGGTCAATTCGCCCAGCGGCAGCGTGTGCTGGGTCTGGAGGACCTTGGCGCGCAGGTAGCGGACGTTGTGCGCGGTGGTGAAGACACCGGTGGGGACCCGGTCGCGGACGTCGATGCCGAGGTCGCGCAACTGGCCCGCCTTGTCGGGGTTGTTGGAGAGCAGGTCGAGCCGGTCGATCCCGAGGGCCTGGAGCATCTGCGCGGCCGCCGTGTAGTCGCGGGCATCCTCGGGCAGGCCCAGCGCGGTGTTCGCCGCGTAGGTGTCGAGGCCCTGGTCCTGGAGGGCGTACGCGTCGAGCTTGTTGTAGAGGCCGATGCCGCGGCCCTCCTGGCGGAGGTAGAGCAGGACGCCACCGCGCTCGGCTATGCGCTCGACCGCCTCGCGCAGCTGCGGGCCGCAGTCGCAGCGGGCGGAGCCGAAGACGTCGCCGGTGAGGCACTCGGAGTGCAGCCGCACCAGCGGGGCGGTACCGGGGGCGGGGTCGCCGAGGACGACGGCGAGGTGCTCGCGCCCGTCGGTCAGGCCGTGGAAGGTGACGAGCTCGGCGTCTACGCGGTAGCCGTCCCCGAAGCGCAGCGGGACGCGGACGCGGGAGCGCTGGGTGGCGGCGGGCAGGTCGGGCATGCGGATACTCCGGTCCGTAGGCATACCTGCTTCAGATTTGAAGCAGTTCTACTGATCGAGACCCTACCCTATGCTTTAAATTTGAAGCAACGACTTTATGGCGCTCGTCACACGCGCGTGCTCAGGAACAGGACGGGGACGACCGCCGACGCCACGGGACCTCCTCCGAGGGGCCGCCCTCCCCCTGGAGCCCCGCGGTGACACTGGAGAAGATCTCCTCCAACTGCCCCACCTGCTCCGGGGTGAGCCGGTCGAAGAGCGCGGCACGGACCGTCTCCACATGCCCCGGCGCAGCCCGCTCCAGCACCGCCATACCCTCGTCCGTGAGGACCGCGATGCTGCCCCGCTTGTCCCACTGGCAGCTCTCGCGCCGCACCAGCCCGTCCTTCTCCAGCCGGGCGACGGCGTACGTCAGCCGGGGCCGGGTGATCTTCAGCCCCTCGGCGAGATCGGTCATCCGCAGCCGGCGCTCCGGGGTCTCGGAGAGGTTGGCCAGGATGGAGTAGTACAGGTGCGGCATGCCGGCCTCCTGCTGGAGCTGCCGGTCGATGGTGTCCTCCAGGAGGAGCGAGGCGGCGATGTACGCACGCCAGGCTCGCTGCTCGTCGGGGCTGAGCCAGCGGGTCGTCATGGTCCCAGTGTAGGTTTGCTTCAAACTTGAACCAAGCCCCGCCGCTCCGAAGTGCTCTGAAGCACCTGAAGTGCTCTGAAGCTCCCGCACCCGTTTCCGAGAGGAACCCCGCCGATGCCCCACCCCTACGTCCTCCTCTCCGCCGCGGTCTCCCTCGACGGCTACCTCGACGACACCGGCCCCGACCGCCTCCTCCTGTCCAGCCCGGCCGACTTCGACCGCGTCGACGAGGTCCGCGCCTCCGTGGACGCGATCCTCGTCGGCGCCGGCACCATCCGCGCCGACAACCCCCGCCTGCTGGTGAACTCCGAGACGCGCCGCGCGGCCCGCACCGCCGCCGGGAAACCGCCGTACCCCCTCAAGGTCACGGTCAGCGGCTCGGGCGAGCTGGACCCGGCCGCGAACTTCTGGCACACCGGCGGCGACAAGCTGGTCTGCACGACGGACCAGGGCGCGGAGCGGGCCCGCGCGCTGGGCCTGGCGGCCGACGTGGTCTCCCTGGGCCCGGAACTCGACTGGCGCCGCCTGCTGGAGCACCTGCGTGAGGAGCGCGGGGTGGAGCGGCTGATGGTGGAGGGCGGCGGCCGGATCCACACCCAGCTCCTCCAGCAGGGCCTGGCGGACGAGGTGCAGCTCGTCCTGGCCCCCGTCTTCGTCGGCAGCCCGCAGGCCCCCCGCCTCTTCGGCCCGGGCGCGTACCAGCCCGGCCGGCTGCGCCTGGTGGAGACCCGCCGTATCGAGGACGTGGTCCTGATGCGCTACGAGCCCACCGCCCCCGGCGCGGGCCTGGTCCCCGTCGCCGCGGACCACCACTGGCTCGCGCTGGCCTGTGAGTTGGCGACGCGATGCCCGCCCTCGCGGACGGCGTTCAGCGTGGGCGCGGTGGTGGTGGCGGCCGACGGCACGGAGCTGGCGCGCGGACACTCCAGGGAGGGCGACGACCCGGTCGTCCACGCGGAGGAGTCGGCGCTGGCGAAGATCGCCCCCGACGACCCGCGGCTGCCGTCCGCGACGGTCTACACGAGCCTGGAACCCTGCACCCACCGCGCCTCCCGCCCGGCCCCCTGCGCCCGGCTGATCCTGGACGCGGGGGTACGCCGGGTGGTGACGGCCTGGCGGGAGCCGGACACCTTCGTGGCGGCGGCGGACGGGACGGGACTACTCACCGGCAAGGGCGTGGACGTGGTGGTGCTGGACGAGTACGCGGAGCGGGCGAAGGCCCCGAACCGTCATCTGGCGTGACCAGGGCCCTGACGTGCCGGCCCGGGAGACGAAGCGGCGCCCGACCCGACCGAAGCCGAACCGGGCGCCAGCAGTCTCCCGTCGGCATGAAAATGAGGGCCACCCTGCAGGACCGGTCGTGCGGGCGTCCCAGGCACGCCGAGCCAGGCCGGTGCCCACGGATCCGAAACACGTTATGCCTCAACTGGCGGCACCTCTATTCTGGTCTGTTGCCCACCTGGAGATAGACACCATGACCGCCCTGACAGACCCGCTCACCGAAGAGCAACGGCTCCTCCTCGACATCGTGTGGGCGACGTTCGTCGAACACGAGCGCTTCCCGAACTTTTTCCACGTCGCTTACCGCATGCGAAAGCACGGCCACGACGCCGCGAAGGTCCTCTATAGCTTCCCTGTGATTGGCCACGACCAGGTCTCAAACGGCTACCGGGCCGTCGGGTGGTGGGGGCACGGCTTCACCCCGCAGTCCGACGGGCCGGTGTACCTGACCATGGCGGGGCTCTACCACCTGCAGCATGACCAGATGGCCCGCGATCTTGCCCGTGGCCTGCTGGCGTATATGCAGCAGATGACCCGGGAGCAGGACAGGATCCTCGACAGCCCCTTCGACCTGCCCGATATCGACGTGAACCTCGGCGACGTCCTGAAGGAGATTGACGGCACCAGTCCCCTGCTGGAGCGCATGGCTCAAATCGCCGACCGCGAGTGGCCAGGCATGCGCTTCAACAAGACATCCCTCACTGGCCGACTCGGCGCGCTGCCATCCGCGGACTGCGACACCCTCGACCTCTACCTCGCCGATATCGCCGCCCACCTGTCGCCGCCTGCGCCGCCGGAGGCGCTGTCCTTCACCGAGCCGCGCGCCTTGTTGCGCGCGCTGAACTTCCTCGACGTCACCTACGAGCTGGTATTCGGCGAAGCCCTAGTTATCCCGCCGCCCATGGATCGCTCCAGCCTCCTCGCCTTGGACGTCGGCGACGAAGCGGCCTACAACTCCGGGCTGGTCGTCTTGACCGACATCCTGCGCGACTTCAAGGTGCCCGGCCGCAGTCCAGGCTCGGGCCTGCTGCGACTAGAGGAACATCTCGCCGACAAGCTACCCGCGCTCGACCGCGACGCGGTCCACCAGGCCGTACAGCTCCTGGACCAGATCCGTGTCATCCGCAACTCCGCCGTCCACCCCAAGCCACGGCCGGAACTCGCCACCGCCCACCACGCGCTTGGGCTGGGCTTCCCGGTCCGCGACTTCACCGCTGCCTGGGACAGCGTCCGCGCGCACGCTGAGCGGGCCGTGAGCAACCTGCAGGAGGCGATCCAGTCCGCTAGGCCCTGAGACCAGTCGCCGCGGCAGGTGTTTCTATCTGTTCGGTCAAGGTCTGTGGGCTTGGTCAGGAGAAATAAGGTAGCCAGAGGGGGAATGATCTTGATGGGTGGTTCCGGACGCTTCTTCGGTGTCCGGAACCACCTCGTCAGGTCAGGTTCGATGTGACCTTCGATCCGATCCCTCGCGGCCGCCGCTGCGTCGTCCGCTCACGCACCACCCAAGCACCCAACGCGTTCTACCGTGGTCGAGGGGCCGACTCCGATCACGCCTCGTTGCTTGGGTCAAGGGGGCGCCCTCTCGCAGAGCCACTCCGAAGGGACCATTACTCGCCAAGTCCGTATCACCCTGGGCAAACTGCTGATCCGATGGGAAAGCCGCTGGCAAGATGGCCGCTTGGGTGGACTGCGCGGCAGTCGGGGGAGCAAGGAGCAGTGGGTGGGGACGACGATTAACGGCCGGTTTCTGTTGCTCCCTCAGGAGGCCCGCCCGGGGGGTTTGTCCGAGGTCCGCAAGGCCGTGGACATCAAGAGCGCTGGCGGTGACCACGTCGCCGTGAAGCTGCTCAAGCAGCGCGAGGACGACGCGATCACCCGGATCTTCCTGGAGCGGGAGACCTCGGCGCTCAAGGCACTGAATCATCCCCATATCGTGCGGATGCTCGACTCTGGCTGGGATCAAGGGCTGGAGCGGTACTTCATCGCCCTGGAGTGGATTGACCGCAGCCTCAAGGACGAGATGGCAGATGGCCGTCCCCTTGACTGGCCGGCCTACTTCACACGTATAGGCGGACCGTTGGCTTCCGCCCTCGCGTATGCCCACGAGAAGGAGATCGAGCACCGTGATCTGAAACCGGGAAATGTCCTGCTGACCGGCGACGGCACGGTCAAGCTCGCCGACTTCGGGATCGCCAAGATCTTGTCCAAGGCCGCAGCCGTGACCGACGAGACGGTCGCGGACTTCCGATCCGCTCTGTACTCGCCGCCCGAGCAGAGCGAGGCAGTCCCGTACGTCCGTGACGTGTACGCCTACGCGGTCCTGGCCATTCAGGTCCTCTCCCGCAGCCAGGCACGTGACTACCACGATCTGGCGACGGTACTCGACGGTCTGGAACTCGACACCGAGATCCGCAACGTCCTCAGAACCTGCATCGACCTCGACCCGAAGAAGCGGCCAGCCAACGCTATCGTCCTCGAACACCGGCTCCTGGAGGCCGAGCGGGTCTGCGAAAACCGTGATGCTCGCCAACGCAACGCGCTCTGGCTGAAGATGACCCGTCGCGCGGCCGAAAGCTTGAGCACCACCCCGGCCGGAGAAGAGATCGACTGGGATGCGGTGAAAAACACGGTGCTCGCGGACATCTCCGGCACGGTTCATGTCGACTACGGCTACAACGCGCAGAGCGACGAAGTCGACACCGGCACGGTGCGGGTGTTCGGCCAGAGTCTGTTCCTGCGCCTGGTCAACGACGAGGATCAAAGCGACCGATGCGTCATCGTTTCGGCCGAGGAACGAGCAGAGGAATGGATGGCCAAGCGCCGGGCGTCCGCCCTCAAACTCGGCCCCATCCTCACCTGGACGTTCAACGATCCGGGCGAGGACCCGGCGTACGACGGCCTCAACCTGCTGCTGGACAGCCTCAACGAAGAACTTGACGCACGCGAGACACAGGCCAAGGAGGGTAAGCGCCAGCAGCTCGGCGACCTGTTCGACGGCTGGCGCCGCGTCCTGGAAGCCCGTGAGGAAGCGGCGGCCAACGGGCGGCAGCCGATCCAGTACGAACGGTTGGAAGGCGGCGGCCGCACCCGAGTCTTCCATCTCGCCGCGCCCGACACTACCGCCGAAATCGGTGAAGAGTGGTCCGTCGCGGAGTACCCCTACAGTCGGCCCATCGACCGCGGCGAGATCACCAACCGCACTGACGACACCGTCGTCCTGCGAATGACGCGTCCCCAGGCCGTCCTGCCCGCCCGGGGGGTACTGCTCCCCTTCCTCGGACCCAGCCAGAACGCGATCAACCGGCAGCGCGACGCACTTACCGCGGTCGCCGCCGGCCAGACCGCAAATCTCGACCTGCGGCAGATCATCGATAACCCCGGAGTCCTTGAGGTCGGCCCGCCCACCGAAGTCACCACCTGGGTCCGCGCCGACCTCGACCAGAGCAAACGGGACGTCGTCGCCCACGCTCTTGGCACCCAGGACCTACTGCTCGTCGAGGGACCACCCGGCACTGGCAAGACGACCGTGATCGCTGAGATCGTCGAGCAGACCCTCAGTCGGCATCCCACCGCCCGCATCCTCATCGTCAGCCAGACCCACATCGCCATCGACAATGCCCTCAAGCGCCTTGAAGACGCAGGCATCACCGAACTCGTCCGCCTCGGCCGCGTCGACGATCCACGCGTCGCTGAAAGCGCACAGCCGCTGCTGCTCGACCGGCAAGTCAAGAAGTGGACCCAGGGTGTCCGGACGCGCGCAGAACGGCATCTGGAGAGCGTGGCCGCCAACAGCGGCCAGCAGCCCAGCCACCTCAAAGCGGCCCTGGTGCTGGAAGAACTCGCCGCCGTGGCCGCCGACCTCGCCCATGTGACGGCCCGCCTCGACGAGCTGGCGAACCAGCCTGTGCCTGAGCGCACCACATCCGCCAGAGAGCTCGGCGAGGAAGTCGTCACCACCCGAGCCCGTCGAGAACAGCTCCTCGAACAGCGGGCAGAGCTGTTCGCCGAAGTGCAGACCATGCTCGACGGCGAACTCACCCTCCGCGAGGAAATGAGCGCCGCAGACGCCCGCGACGTGGTTGAGGCGCTCCTCGGCCCGGCCGGGACCGGCAGGGAACTGATGCACCTGCTGCGCCTCCAGGGCGAATGGCTGCAGCGAATCGGCACCGACCAGAACCTGATCGCGGGCTTCCTGCGCACCCGGCGCGTCATCGGCGGCACCGCGCTCGGCTTCCTCGGCCACCCGGCGGCCCGGGATCTCGAATTCGACCTGTGCATCTTCGACGAGGCGTCCAAGGCGACCGCGACCGAGGCGTTGGTGCCAATGGCCAGGGCCAAGCGGTGGGTGCTGGTCGGCGACACCAACCAGCTGCCTCCCATCGATGAGGATCTGCTACGCGATGAAAAGATCATGGCCGATCACCAGCTCATCCCCGAGCTGGTGAAGACCACCCTGTTCCAGTACTTCGCCAACTCCACCAAGGCACCCGTCAAGCACCTGCTGCGCGAGCAGTACCGGATGACCCCGGCGATCGGCAACATGATCAGCAGCTGCTTCTACGACAACAAGCTAATCTCGCCCAACGACCATGTCCTTCCCGGCTACAGCACGGTCAACAAACCCGTCCTGTGGCTGGACACCAGCGCTCTGCCGAACCGCCGCGAGGACGAACAGTCCGCCGCACAAACCAGCGTTTCAAACCGCCTTGAGGGCCAACTCGCGATGCGACGCCTGGAAGTCATCGACCGGGCCATCGACAAGGGGGTGATCAAGACTCCCGACGGCAAGCGCCTCGACGTCCTGCTGATCGCCCCCTACGGCCGCCAGGTCGAAGAACTCACCAAACGCCTAGCCTCCCTGAGACTCAAGCACATCGCTCCAGAAGTCCTCTCCGTCGACGCGGTACAGGGTCGAGAATGCGATCTCGTCGTGTTCTCCGTGACCCGAAGCAACATCAGCGGCCGCTTCGGATTCCTTGGCCAGCCCTACTGGCGCCGCATCAACGTCGCTCTCTCCCGAGCCCGCTACGGCTTGATCATCGTTGGCGACGCTGGCTTTTGCCGCAGCAAGCCCGGCGCCCTGCGCGACGTCCTCGACTACATGAGCGGCCACCCGGAAGACTGCGAGATCCGCAATGCCTACCTCTAGCCCCGCCTTCGGCGACGACAGCCTCCTGGCCCTCCGCTTCCACAACACCCGTCCCGGACTCGAACTCATCCAGATCGCCGACGCCGCACTGCCTGTCGCCCGGATCACCGCCGAGGTCCTCGCCCAGGACAGCAAGGACCTCCCGCTTATGGAGGAATTCGTACTGCGGCTGGTCGACCACAACGTAAGCAACACGCGTGGTATCGCCGGCCTACTCGGCCTGCCCGAAAACATGGTCGACCGGACCGTCGCCGTGCTGTTCGGCTCAGACGACCTCAAATGGGCCCGCCCCGCCCCCGCAGACGCAGGCCGGGCTCCCGGCCTGCGGCTCACAGACAAGGGCCACCTCACTGCCCAGAAGGCCGCCGCCGTAGCGCCCGTGCGGGTCAACCAACCGCTCGTCTACGACCAAATGCTGTGGAAGGTAGCCCCCTACGACCGCCGCACCACCATCCCGCGCGGGCAGGCCGAGGAAAACGGCATGATCATGCTGCCCGCCGCAAGGTCCGGGCCCGTCAACGACGGAGACATCACCGCAGCGGAAATCACCGCTCTGCTCCGCGAGAACGGCAACAACAAACGCGAAGTCCTCCAGGTCAAAGGCATCTCCCAGGCCCCGGCCCGCCGTGTCCTGCCGGTCAAGCTCCTGGTGTATGCCGACGCAGACCGTACCGACGTCGAAGTCGGCATCGTGGTCGACGGCGAACTCAGTCAGGCCCACGAACTCGCTCTCATCGGCCACGGTGGTGCCAAGGCCCTCGGCATCTCTGTCGCGCCGCCCCCCGAACGCCCTCTTCTCGACCCCGACCTCGAAAAGGCCCGCGTACCGCTGCAAGAGGTCACCCAGCACCGTGCAGAACAGGCCGCATTCCAGCTCGGCGCTCACGCCCCCATGCCCGGTCCGCCGGCAGTTCAGCAGCCACAGGCAGACGAGATCCGAGCCATCGGAGTCTTCGAGCATCCGGACGTCCTCGACGACGCACTCACCAACGCCCGCCGCCGACTCTTGATCATCTCACCGTGGATCAAGAACGCGATCATCACCACCGACTTCCTTAGCAAACTCGAACGCCGGGTCAAACAAGGCGTCAAAGTGGACATTGCCTACGGCTACGAGGAAAACGACACCAAGACCGACCCTGCCTCCGTCCGGAAACTCACCAACCTCGCCGACCGCTACCGCGACAAACTCAGCTTCACGCGTCTGAAGAGCACCCATGCCAAGGTTCTCGTCTACGACGACGTTTGGGTGACCACGTCCTTCAACTGGCTCTCTTTCAAAGGTGATCCCGAGCGCACCTACCGCATGGAGGAAGGAAGCCTCGTCCGCAACCGCCAAATCGCCGACACCCAGTACGCCCGCTACCTTGAGTTGATCGCCGTCCAGCGCCGATAAGTGTCAGCAGTGGCGCCTCCCGCGTGACGCTGCACCCTCACACCCCTTCTTGTGAGCGTCGGTCGGTGACTGGCTCGGATTATTACGGTGAGGACCGGCGAGGCCCGTGACGGCTGGCGCCTCCCGTAGAGGTCGTCGCAGACAGCGCACCGACTATCCCGACAGCTACCCAGGCGCACCGGCCGGTGCTCGCAGGCCCCGCGTCTCCGCTCGGGATGACCCCCTTGTACGGTCGGCTCAAGCCGCCGCGCTTGACGGCCGTAACGAAGTCTTCCTAACGGACGAACAATATGAGGCCCTGGACGTGGGTCCCGACCAGCCTCGGCTGCTGCCCCACTTCGAGATTGGGGGGTGCACGCGGCCAGCCTGGAGGAATTGCAGCGCGGGCGGTCCCGGCTGGAGGCCGTAAGCGTGTCCCGTGGTGTGGGCGTCTTCACCGGTTACTTCGTCAGCGTGCTGGCCCCCGCCAACCGCGAGGCCCTGATCGCAGAGCTTGCCAACCTCCCGTCCACAGACGGCAACACCATGCCTGCGCAGCTCTCTTTCCCGCCCCTGCTCCCCGAGAGGCCCACGTCACCCGCTCCCCACAAGTGCTACACACCGTGATTGCCTTCAAGGGCGCCGCGGCCCTCAGGACACCGTCCTCACCCCGGAGGGCCTGGCTGTGGCTACGATGCCCGCCGCATGTACCTCGCCGCTCCCGAGCGAGGCCACCGCGTTGAGGCCGTCGGGATGCATGCACTGTATCTCCGCGCCCACACCCCGCCGCTGGTGCGGTTCCTCACCGAACTGTCCGCGAGGTGCGCGCAAGTCACCCTCTTCGACTGGGGTGCCGCAACGACGATGCCATTCCTTCCACGTCTGCGGTACGGGCGGACCGTGTTGGCCCCGGCGCGCTGGCGGCTGAAAGCGTCCGAAAGCTGCCCAGCCATGCCCGCCTTGGCTGAGTGGGACGCCGCGCTCAGCAACTGGTGTGCCCGGCGAAGGCTGCCGTGTCGTGTCTACCCCATGAAGACACCTGTGCCTCTTTCTCGATCTCGACGAGGCCGACCACCGGACACTCCTGTGCCAGCACCTCGACCGTACGCGCCTGACCGTGCTGTTCGAGGCCCCGAATCCGGAGGTGTACGGCTGGTGTGGCGGGCGAGCCCACGAGGTCGTGGTGCCCCTCAAAGCAACCAGGCCGTCGGCATGGCCGCCACCGCCCGCCCACAGCCAGGCCCGTGCCCTGTATACGGCCCAGATGCAGACCCGCCGCTTCCTCGGTTCTTCTAGCCGCCCTGCACGGCGACCCACGCCTCCAAAGACATGTTGGTCTCCCGGCACCTGCCCGGCCTCCTCAAACAACTGGGCAAGCGCCGTGGTGGTTCATCGGCTTCCGCGACCCGGACCAGCACCTCCGCGTACGCATCGCCCTCCCCGCCCCGAAGCCTTCGCCGGCACGGCCCGGCCGGTGAGCGCTTGGGCTGACGAGCTACGAAGCATCGGCCTGCTGGCCGACCTGCACTATCCCATCTCCTACCGGTCCCACACGGTCGCCATCACCTCCGCCTTCCTCAGCACCATCGAGGCTGGGATGCAGTGGCTGGCGACCATGTATCGCCGACCGCCCCCGTGCCCGTTGCACGCCCGCAGTTCACCGAGGCCGTACGGCTCGCCGACCCGAGCGACGACTGGTCGGCCCTGCGTAGGTCTCAAGAGGAGACGCCATCGCGTCCGGCTGGGCCGACCGACAAGCGGCACTCACCGCGTACAGGCCGCGCCTGCCCGGCTCGGGCACGGCATCGCCGTCGAAGACGTCCTGCCTTCCCTGCTGCACGTCCACTTCGTGCGCCGCGCCGCCGTGAACTACCCCGAGGACGAAGTGTGCCTCTACCTAGCGCGCGGCGCCGCCCTGGCCTGCACCGCCCGCACAAAGGGGAGGGCGTCGTGAACGCCCCCTGCGCTCGGCCTGGTCGACGCCATCACCGCCAGCTCGCCGACCCCAAGACCCCAGGACGCTGTCCTCGGACCGGCAGGGCCTTGCCTACGGTCCGCCCGGAATCGCACTCCTGCACATCGAGCTGGCCGCGAACGGCCTCGGACCGTGGCATCGCGCTCACAACTGGCTCACCGCCGCCTCCCGGCAACCGCTCACCAGCGGCCCAGACAGTCAGAGAAAACGCCGAATGAGCTAGATAGCTTCAGCTGCGGCCGGTCCGTCGGCTACCGCAGCGCGGGGCGAGAGCCGCCGCGCCGCTGCGAAGCCTCGCAGACACGCCCGCGAGGGATCTTGTCAGCATCACCAAACGTGCGGCCCTGATCGCACATCCGCTCACGCAGTACCCCGAAAACGCCGCAGCGCCCGAGTCGACCGAAGCCAACCCAAGCGCTGCACCGCAGGTCAGAAGGGGTATCCCCCGCCTGCGAACCGTAGGCCCTGTGGGACTCGAACCCACAACCAATGGATTAAAAGTCCACTGCTCTGCCAATTGAGCTAAGGGCCCAGGCGATGTTGCCTCCCCGAGCATAGCCGGACGTGGCCGTGTCTCCGATCGGGTATCGGGGACACGGCCGCGTCGGGCGGGCGGAACGGGCGGGAAGATCAGGGATCGACCGGTTCGGGGGCGTTCGCGCGGGCCGCCTCGCGGGCCTTGGTGCGCTCGTGCTCGGGGTTGAGGAACCAGTGGCGGGCCGAGGCCGTCCACCAGGTCCAGGCGAAGCCGAGGACGACCAGGACGGCGACCGGGGCGTAGTTGAAGGTCTCCCAGGTGACCGGGGAGACCTGCGGGAGCATGAACAGCACGGTGATGACGGCGACCCACGCCACCGAGACCACGCCGATCGCGCCGGACCAGCGGCCCAGGTGCCACGGCCCCCGGTCGAAGGCGTCGCCCTTGCGCAGCCGCAGCAGGGTCGGGATGACGTAGGCGATGTAGAGGCCGATGACGGCGATGGACGTCACCGCCGCGTACGCGGTCACGTTGATCAGGTACGGCAGGCCCAGCACCAGCGCTCCGCCCGCGGCCAGCCACACCGCCGCGACCGGGGTCCGGGTGCGGGGGCTGACGGTGTGCCAGACGTGCGAGAACGGCAGGGCGCCGTCGCGTGAGAAGGCGTAGATCATGCGGCTGTTGGCGGTCACCGAGGCCATTCCGCAGAAGAGCTGGGCGCCGATGACGACCAGGAGGAGGAGCTTGCCGGCGGTGGCGCCGAGCGCGTCGAGGAGGATCTGGGCCGGCGGCGCGCCCGTCGGGGAGTCGAGGGCGCCGTCGTAGGACTGGATCGCGAACGTGAAGCCCAGGAGCAGGACGAAGCCCGCTATCCACGACGTCCAGATCGACTGGACGATGCCCTTGGGGCCCGCCGTGGAGGCGTCGTGGGTCTCCTCGGTCATGTGGGCCGAGGCGTCGTAGCCGGTGAAGGTGTACTGGGCCATCAGGAGGCCGAGCAGGACCACGTAGAAGCTGCTGCCCCAGCCCGTGTTGTTCACGAACTCGCCGAAGACGAAGGACGCCGACTGGTGCTTGTCGGGGGCGAAGGTCAGGGCGCCGACGATCACCGCCACGCCCACCACGTGCCACCACACGCTCACGCTGTTCAGCAGCGCGACGATCCGCACGCCGAAGGTGTTCAGCAGGCCGTGCAGGATCAGGATCGCCGCGAACAGCAGCACGGTCCGGCCGGGCGTCACCTCGAAGTCGAACTGCAGGTTCAGGTAGGCGCCGAGGAAGGACGCGGCGCCGAAGTCGATGCCCGCGGTCACCGCGACCTGGCCCAGCACGTTGAACCAGCCCGTGAACCAGGCCCAGGCGGCCGCGGTCCGGGGCGGGGCCAGGCGGTGGGCCCAGAAGTACAGGCCCGCGGAGGTCGGGTACGCCGAGCAGATCTCGGCCATGGACAGGCCGACGAACAGCGTCATGAGACCTACGGCGACCCAGCCCCAGGTGATCACGGCGGGGCCGCCCGTGTTCATGCCGAAGAGGTAGAGGGTCAGGCACCCCGACAGGACCGAGATGATCGTGAAGGAGACCGCGTAGTTGGAGAACGCCGACATGCGGCGGGCGAGGACCTGCGTGTAGCCGAGCTGGGCAAGCCGTTCTTCGTCGGAGAGCCCTCTCGCTGCGTCGTCATCTGTCATGCCCCCAGCGATTCCCTCACCGGGGGCGTGACATGCATCACAACTTGGCTAGAAAAGGCCCTTGTAGCCCTGCCAGCCGGTGGCGATCTTCACCCGCGCCCCGAACGACCCCTTGCCGTCACCGTCGTTGCGCCACACCGTGCCGCCGGTGTCCCGGGAGACCAGGTCCGCCCTGCCGTCGCCGGTGATGTCGCCGACGCCGACGACCGCGTTGTACGAACCGCCCCACGCCGTGTACAACTTCGTCCGCGCCGAGAACGTCCCGTCGCCCTTGCCGTAGTACCGGTACAGGTTGTTCGCCGTGTCCTGGGCGAGCAGGTCGCCGACGCCGTCACCGTTCAGATCCCCGGCCCCGACGACCTTCTTGTACGTCTTCCAGTTGTCGTAGAGCTTCACCCGGGCCGACAACGTGCCCGTCCCGGTGCCCTTGTAGAGGTACACGGTCCCGGTCGAGGAGCTGCGCGCGATCAGGTCCGGGCGCCCGTCCTTGGTCACGTCACCGGGCGCGGTCAGCACGTCGTACTGGTTCCAGCCGGACGTGCCCAGCGAGGTGTACGGCGTCGAAGGCTTCAGCGCGGCCCCGCACCCCGGCTTGTAGGCGCGCAGCGCCCCGCTGCTCAGCCGCACCAGGACGTCGTCGCAGCGGTCCCCGCTCAGATCGCCGTACGGGACGAAGCGCGCGGTGGTGGGCCAGCCCGTGCCGGTGACCTTGCCGGAGAACGTGCCCTTGCCCGTGCCCGGTTGGAAGGCCAGCGCGCCCGAGGAATCGAGCGTGACCAGGTCACCGATGCCGTCCGAGCCCACGTGGTCGTGGCGCACGGCCGCACCCCCCGACAGCGCCGCCCTGCCGGACGCGGTCAGGGGAGCGCCCTGGCCGTCGGCGGGCTGGGCGGTGAGCGTCCAGGTGTACGTGCCGTTGGGAGCCCAACTCCCGGACGCCGTACGGCCGTCCCACGCGGCGGTGACCGAGCTGCGGGACTCGCCGCCGGCGAGGGTGCGCACCACCGTGCCGTCGGCCGCCTTCAGCGTCAGCTTCCACGAGGCGGCCGGCTTGGACAGCTGCCAGGACGCCTTCCAGGTGTCCGCCGCCTTGAACGCGGTCGGCGTGACGGCCCGGGTCGCGGCCAGCGGCGAGGCGGGCACGCCGCTCGGCACGACATGGACGAGGTTCTGCCGGTCGACGTAGGCGATGCCGCCGCCGAAGCGGTCCACGGCCCAGGTCCGGCGGCGGGTCTCGCTGCCGTCGGTCGTCATCGGGATGCCGAGGTCCCGGGTGACGGCGGTGCCGCCGCTCTGGAACTCGGTCAGCCGCAGGTTGGTGCCGGTGTAGCGCTGGTTGACGAAGTAGCCGTCGCCCAGCAGACCGCCCCGGCCTGCGGGCAGCGCGATCTTCTCGCCGGTCTTCACGTTGACCACGCCGTGCTGCTGGAACTGCGCGCAGGTCCAGTACAGCCACGGCCCGGCACTCTGCAGCTCGACCGGTACGCAGGGCGCGCCCGTGTCGAGGGTGCCGGTGTCCTTACCGGTGGCGAGGTCCTTGCGGGCGACCGTGCCGGCCGTGGCGGTGGCCGCGTAGAGCGTGCCGCCCCACACGGTCGCGCCGGTCTCCGGCCGCTGGTCGACGACCGACCCGGTGTCGAGGTCGACGACGATCGTCACCCCGTCCTCAACCGGGTATCCGGGGACCGTCGGCCGGCCGCTCTGGTAGACGGCGTACCGGCCGGTGGCCTCGGTGAGCCGCCCGTCGGAGTTCCCGGTCAGGGCGCGGTCCGCCTGGTCGGGTCCGCGGCGGCCGACGATCTCGACCTGGGCGGGACTCGACTCGAAGTTGCGGACCTGGTAGACCGTGCGCCCGTCACCGCTGTTGAGGAGCTGGGTGCACAGCGACTGCCCGCACACCGTGTAGTCGTACGACCGCCCGCTCTCCCGGCCGGCGTAGACCGGGTCGGACGCGGAGGTCGGCGCCTGGGCGGGGCTGAGGGTGCGGTGGTAGAAGCCGGCGCCCTGCGGGCCCTCCTTCTCCACGGTGGACAGGGTGCCCGCGCTCAGCGCGATCGCGTCGACGCCGGCCGCGACCGGGTCCAGGCGCCGCACCTTCTCCAGCCCCGGCACGCCGTCCGCGCCGACCGTGGCCTTCTGGACGTACCAGTCGGCCGAGGAGGTCCCGCCGATCACCGCGACCCCGCCGCCCTCGATCTGCACGGCCTCCTTGTCGGCCTTCTCCAGCAGGGTCCGGCGCTGCCCGTCGAAGGAGAGCGCGACCAGGTTCCGCTTCAGTGCCGCGTCCGTGCCGTCGGCCTGGGTGAAGGCCAGCAGCCAGCCGTCGAGCAGCCCGATCTTGGAGAGGTCCAGGTCGGAGGGGACCGGGAAGGTCCGCTCGGGCGCGGCCAGGTCGGTGCGGGAACGCACGTGGGCCACCCGGTCGGCGTCGATCCACAGCAGGTCGTCCCCGGCGAGCGCGACATACGGGGACCAGCCCGTGTTCGCGTCGAGGGTCCGCAGCTGACCGGTGCTCAGGTCGATCAGTCCGAGCCGGTCGTAGCGGCCGTTCTCCGCGTCGGCGGCCGAGGTGGCGAACCGTACGACGGCCTCGCGGGCGTCACCCGCGACCAGCCGGACCTGCTTGAGGTCCGTGCCCTCGGGCCAGCCGGTCACGGTGACCTTGGCGTCGACGACCGGGTTGTCGGCGGGCAGCAGGTACCAACTGTCCACCGTCTGGAGGTCGTTGTCCGTGTAGTCCTGCACCAGGACGGTGGCGCCGAGCAGGCCCCTGAAGAGGTCACCGGAGCCGTAGGGCACGGTGAACCGGTGCGTGGAGCCGTCCGCCATGTTCTGGATGTCGATCGAACCCAGGTTGTGGTGGGCCACGTAGTCCGACTCGGCGCCGAACTCGGCGAAACCGGCGTCCTCGTTGTTGCCGTAGCCGAGCAGGGACGTGGTCTGGCCGGTGTCGAACCGGGTCCACTGGAACTCCTGCCCGGAGCTCGGGTCGGCGTCCTCGGGCGAGTGCACGAACCCGGTGGCGCCGAAGGAGCCCAGCGAGTCCTCGCGGGGCACGGCACGCCAGTTGGGCGTGATGTCGAGCTGTCCCGGGGTGTCCGCGACGGCCGGCGCCGCGAGCAGCGGGGTGAGTCCGAGGCCCAGTGCCAGAACGCCGGCCGCGGCCCCGGTTCGAATCATGTGCCGCATCAGAAGATCCCCTTGTAGGTCTGCCAGCCGGTGGCGATCTTCGTGCGCGCCCCGAACGAGCCCTTGCCGTCGCCGTTGTTGCGGTAGAGGTTGCCCGCGGTGTCCCGCGAGACCAGGTCGTTCTTCCCGTCGCCGGTGATGTCGCCGACGCCGACGATCACGTTGTAGGAGGTCCCCCAGTTGGAGAAGACCTTCACCCGCTCCTTGACCTGGCCGGACCCGGTGCCGTCGTAGCGCCACAGCGTCCCGGCGCCGTCCTGCACCAGGACGTCACCGAAGCCGTCGCCGGTGAGGTCACCGGCGCCGACGATCTTCTTGTACGTCGCCCAGCTGCGGATCCTCACGCCCGGCTTGAGCTTGCTCGCGCCGTCGTTGGCGAACAGGTAGACGTCACCGGTCGAGGCCTTGCGGGCGAGCAGGTCGGTACGGCCGTCGCCGGTCAGGTCGCCGGGTGCGGTCAGGACGTTGTACGCGTTCCAGCCGGTGCCCAGCGAGGTGTGGCTGCTCGCGGGGGCGTACGACGCCTCCCCGCACTTGCCCGCGTAGCGGCGCAGCTCGCCGTTGGGCATCCGGACCAGCATCTCGGCGCAGCGGTCCTTGCCCATGTCACCGAACGGGACGGCGACCGTGCCCGCGGGCCAGCCGGACCCGTTCTGCTTCCAGTCGAACTTCCCTGCGCCCCTGGTGTACTGGAGGCTCAGAGTGCCCGAGGAGTTGAGGGTGGCCAGCTCGCCGTAGGCGTAGCCGCCCTGGTCGTGGTGGCCCTGGCGGCCGCCGGTCAGCCCGAACTTCCCGCTGGTGGTGTACGTGCCCCCGCCGTCGGCGGCCCTGGCGGTCAGCGTCCAGGTCTTGGGGCCGTTGTAGGCGTAGGCGCCCGAGTCCGTCTTCCCGTCCCAGGCCAGGTCGATCGCCGTACCGCTGCCCCTGAGGGTGCGGTCGGTGCGGCCCTGGGCGTCCTTGACCGTGAAGGTCCAGTCGGCGGGCTTGTTCAGCTGCCAGGTGCTGTTCCAGGTCATGTTGCCGCTGTAGCGGCCGGCGGCGTCGAAGTCGCCGTCGTCGAGGTCCGACTCGATCTTCCCGAGCGCCTGGGCGGGCACCCCGCTCGGCGCGACACGGATCGTGTGGTCGGCGTCGACGTAGGCGATGCCCCCGCCGAACTTGTCCACCGACCAGGTCAGCCGCCGCTGGTCGGCGGTGTTCCCGGCCGGCAGGTCGGCGATCGCGCGCGCGGCGGCGGCCGTACCGGAGTGGTAGTCCGTCAGCATGAGCTTTCCGGCGCTGCGGTCGTGCTGGACGAGATAGCCGTCGCCGACGAGCGCGGGGCCCGAGGGCACCTTGATGTTCTTCTTCGCCGTACGGTCGTACACGCCCGCCGCGCCCGTCGGGCCGCAGTTCCAGTAGATCCAGCGGCCGATGACCTGGAGCTCCTTGACCGTGCAGGGGGCTCCGGTGGAGACGGTCGCGACCGTCTTCTTCCCCTCCAGGTCGTACTGGGTGACCACGCCGTTGCCCGAGCCCGGTGTCCACAGCGCCGAGCCCCACACGGAGGCGGCCGTGACGGAACGGGTCAGCCGGACGTCCTCGGAGCGGTACCGGTTCACGGCGTCGACGTACTGCTTGCCGGTGGAGGCCGCGTCGTAGACGAAGTAGCGTCCGGTGGCGTCCACGAACCGGCCGCCGGTGACGGCGGGTTCCGTCCCGTGGTAGCTGTTCGGCTCCGTCCAGATCTGGGCGCGTTCCTTGTCGTACTCGTCGACCTGGAAGTAGCCGACGCTCTGCGTGCCGGTGGAGCGCAGCGGCACGCACCCGCCCGCGTCGCACGGCACACGCTGGAGGTGGGTGCCGTCGGCGAAGACGCCGGCGTATCCGCGGGTGGCCTCCGCCAGCACGGCGGAACCGTCGGGCGAGAGCTGCCGGCCGACGACGTACTGGTCGCCGCTGGGCCGGTACTCGACACTGGCCAGGTAACCGGCCGCGTAGTCGATGCCCCACACGCCGTCCGTGGCGATCGGCGTCGGAGTGGTGTCCGCGGCCGCCGGGCCCGCGGACGTCAGGGTGCCGGCGCTCAGAGCGGCCAGCGAGGCAAGAGTGAGTGCGATCCGGGCACGCCGGGTCAAGGGTCCCTCCCCAGGGAAGTAAGAAAAGGCGCACCGGCAGGCCTTGTCTTCCCCCTCGGCCACACTCCGCCACGCGATACAGCGGATGTTAACAACCGCCACACAGGCTTCGGTAGTCGATTACGCATGCGAAAAGGGCCCGCACGACCGAAGTCGTACGGGCCCTCTCTCAGTTCACGCTGTGTCAGCCGTTGCGCTTCCAGCGCGGCTTGTCGTCGCGGCGGCCGAAGGAACCGGTGCCGGTGCCGGTGCCACCGCGGTGGTCGTCACGACGGCCGTAGGGGCGGTCGTGGCTGGGGCGGTCGTGGCCGCCGGAGCGGAAGCCCGGGCGGTCGCCCTGACGGTCACGGTTGAACGGACGGTCGCTGCCACGGTGGCCGCCACGCTCGTCACGGCGCTCGAAGGAACGACCCGCCGGACGGTCGGACGGACGGTCGTCACGGCGGAAGCCGCCACGGTCGTTGTCCCGACGCTCGTTGTCGCGGCGGAAGCCACGACGCTCGAACGAACGGCCCGCGGGACGGTCGTCACGGCGGTCGTCACGACGGAAACCACCACGGTCGTTGTCCCGACGCTCGTTGTCCCGGCGGAAGCCACCACGGTCGTCACGACGCTCGAACGAACGGCCCGCGGGACGGTCGTCACGGCGGTCGTCGCGACGGAAGCCACCACGGTCGTCACGGCGCTCGAAGGAACGGCCACCACGGTCGTCACGACGCTCGTCGCGGCGGAAGCCACCACGGTCGTTGTCACGACGCTCGTACGAACGACCGCCACGGTCGTCCCGGCGCTCGTCCTGCGCGGCCGGCTGCTCGGGCACGGACACGGCCGCGGCCGCCTCCGTCGCCTCTGCCACCGCGGCCTGCGCCTCGGCGACCGCGGTCTCCGGGTCCTCACCGCGCTCGCGGGCGGCCCGGGCGACCAGGCGATCGGCCTCCTCGCGCAGCTCGGTCGCGCGGCGCTGCGCCCGCTCCAGCTCCTTGGTGAGCTGGGCGACCTCGCGCTCGGCCTGCTGAGCCGCGTTGGCCGCGGACTCGGACTGGACCTCGGTCATCGAACGGGCGCCGGTGATCTCGGCGACCTCGGGCTCGAAGGCCGTACCGGAGTTGATGATGTGACGCCCGGCGTCGACGCCCGCGTCCTCCATCAGCCGGAAGATCTGGCGGCGCTGGTGCGGCAGCGACAGGGACACGACCGTGCCGGTGCGGCCGGCGCGAGCGGTACGGCCCGCCCGGTGCAGGTAGTCCTTGTGGTCACCGGCGGGGTCGACGTTCAGGACGAGGTCGATGCCGTCGACGTGGATGCCGCGGGCGGCGACGTCGGTGGCGACGAGCGCGTTGACGTAACCGTCCTTGAAGTCGGCCAGCGTGCGGGTGCGCGCGCCCTGGGTCATGCCGCCGTGCAGCGCGTCGGCCTTCACACCGGCCTCGCGCAGCTGCTCGGCGATGCGGTCGGCGCCCAGCTGGGTGCGGACGAAGATGATGGTGCGGCCCTTGCGGGAGGCGATGGCCGCGGTGACCGGCGCCTTGTCCTTGGGCTTCACGATCAGGATGTGGTGCGACATGGTCGTGACGTTGCCCTGGGCGCTGTCGACCTCGTGCGTGACGGGGTTGCTCAGGTAGCGCTTGACCAGGGTGGAGATCTCGTTCTCCATCGTGGCCGAGAACAGCATCCGCTGGCCGCCGGCCGGGACCTGGTCGAGCAGCTCGGTGACCTCGGGCAGGAAGCCCAGGTCGGACATCTGGTCGGCCTCGTCGATGACGGCGACCTCGATGTCCTGCAGGGAACAGGCGCCGCGGTTGATGAGGTCGCGCAGGCGGCCCGGGGTGGCGACGAGGATGTCGACACCGCGCTCCAGGGCGTAGATCTGGTTGCCCATCGACGTACCGCCGCAGACGACCTTCATCTTGAGGCCGAGGACGTCGCCGTAGGGCTGGAGGGCGTCCGCGACCTGCATCGCGAGCTCGCGGGTCGGGGTGAGGATGACCGCGCGCGGCTTGTGCTTCTCGGTGCGGCCACCGGCGAGACGCGCCATGGTCGGCAGACCGAAGGAGAGGGTCTTGCCGGAGCCGGTGCGGCCACGGCCGAGGATGTCCTTGCCGGCCAGGGCGTCCGGGATGGTCGCGGCCTGGATCGGGAAGGGGGTGGTCACGCCGTTCTGCGCGAGCTTGCGCACGATGCCCTCGGGGAGACCGAGGTCCGCGAAGGTGGCCTCGGGAGCTTCCACGGCGACTTCGGTGCCCTCGTTCTCGGGCACGACGACGTGATCAGTACTGGAAATGGACATGCGTATGCGAAACCTTCCGGAGTCTCGTCGGCACGCGCCCGTCAACTCCGTGTTTTCGCAATACGACCGCCTCTATGCGGTCAGCCACGGCAAGGGAGAGAACGCGCCACACGGCGCTCTTCTGCTTTGGCGCCGGGCAAATGATCAAACGATCTATAACCATACGCACCTGTCACCCCCGAAGGCAAACCGATGCCCTCGTATGTATCGCAGGTCACTCCGGGCTTCTCGACATCACACCGGCGACCCGGCGGTGGGCGCCGGTTCCCGCTGGCTGAGCTGTGTGCCGGTCTCCGGCTGCGCGGACGAGGACGGCTCGGCGGGCGGCGGCGACGGCGTGGGCGACGCGGGCGGCTCGCTCGGCGCCGGCGGCTCCGGATCGGGCGTGCGGGTGGGCGCCGGGTCGGTCCTGGGCGCCGAGGGCACCGGCTTCACCGAGCTCCCCGACTTCACCCCCGCCGAGGCCGACGCGCCGGCTTTCGCCGAGGCGGACGCCGACGGCGAGGCCGACTCCTTCCCGTGCTTCCCCTTGGCGTGCTTGCCGTGTTTGCCGTCCGAGCCGGTCCCGCCGAGCCCCATGGAGCCGCCCGAGCCCACCGAACCCCCGTCCGGTGCTTCCCCGCCGCGCTCACCGGCGGAGTGCGACGGCTTCGCGCCGCCGCCTCCGTCGTCCCCGCCCACACTCATGCAGCCCGCTGCGGCGGCGACGGCCATGACCGTGGCGGCCAGACGGACGGGTACGTACAAGGGGCGCACGAGCAGCCACCTCCGAGGGCGGTCGTCAAAGAGTCAACGTGCCCAACTCCCGCCGCCCACAAGAGGACACGCGCCCCGTTCGAAACCCACTCACCCGTACCCGAGCGCGTGCAGCCGCTCGTCGTCGATCCCGAAGTGATGGGCGATCTCGTGCACGACCGTCACCTCGGTCTCCGCGACCACGTCCTCGCGGGAATCGCACATCCGCAGGGTCGGCCCCCGGTAGATCGTGATGCGGTCCGGCAGCACCCCGGCGTACCACTCGCCCCGGTCGGTCAGCGGCGTGCCCTCGTACAGCCCGAGCAGCTCGGGATCGTCCGCCGGCGGTTCGTCCTCGACGAACACCGCGACGTTGTCCATCAGCCGCGTCAACTCCGGCGGAATCCGGTCGAGCGCCTCGGCGACCAGTTCCTCGAACTCCTCGCGCGTCATCTCCAGCACAGGCCCATTCTCCGGTACGACCCATCCGTACGAGAGTCATGAGCACGCCGCATATCCGCGGGCGGACTTGGGCATACGGGACCAATGGCCCGCGTCCCCGCCGCAGTCCTGAACGTCCGGAGCATCCTGAACGCCCTACGAAAGCCCCCGCGAGCCCTCGCCCGCCAGTACGGCAGGCGTCGCTCCCACCCGTCCGTCGAGCTCGTCCACCAGCCGCACCCCTGGGCCCGCGCCCTCGGTCTGGTCGCCGTCGTCCTGCTGGGCGCCTGGCTCGGTCTGCTGATCGTCGGGAACGTCCGGGTCCCGGTCGGCCCCATGAACACGACGATGACCCTGCGCCCGTCCCTGACCGGCGGCACGAAGATCAACATCAGCCCGCTCGGCGCGCTCCAACTGGACAGCCACCAGGCCCCGGTCCGCCTCGACGTCAACGTCGACCAGCTCGACCCGGAACGCTCCCAGGCCCTCGTCGACCACCCCGAGCGCCTCTCCGGCCTCCAGGACGAGGTCGCCACGGACGTCGAGCACGGCACCCTCGACCTCGCCCTGCGCTCCTGCGTCGCCGTGGTGGCGGGCGCCACGACACTCGGCCTCGCGGTCTACCGCCGCCCCCGCCGGGCCCTCGCGGCCGGCGGCCTCGCCCTCACCCTCCTGGCGGCCTCCGGCGGCACGGCGTACGCCACCTGGAACCCGGAGTCGGTCCTGGAGCCGAAGTTCTCGGGGCTGCTCTCCTCCGCCCCCTCACTGGTCGGCAACGCGCGCAGCATCGTCACCGAGTTCGACGTCTACCAGAAGGAGCTGGCCCGCCTGGTGACGAACGTGACGAAGCTCTACGACGTCACGTCCACGCTCCCCGCCTACCAGCCGGACCCCACCACCATCCGGGTCCTGCACGTCTCCGACATCCATCTCAACCCCGCGAGCTGGAAGATCATCGCCTCGCTGGTGAAGCAGTACAAGGTCGATGTGATCGTCGACTCCGGCGACACCATGGACCACGGCACGGCGGCGGAGAACGGCTTCCTCGACCCGATCCCGGACCTCGGGGCGCCGTACGTGTGGGTCCGCGGCAACCACGACTCCCTGACCACCCAGCGCTACATGGAGGGCCTCAAGCACGTCCACGTCCTCGACGACGGCAGGGCGCGGACGATCGCCGGGCTGCGGTTCGCGGGCATCGGCGACCCCCAGTTCACCCCCGACCGCTCCACGAACCCCGGCGCCGACGAGTCCCAGGAGGCGGCGGGCGACCGCCTGGCCGCCGCCCTGCGCGCGCAGCGGGCCGCGGGCACCCCGGTCGACCTCGCCATCGCCCACGAGCCCTCGGCGGCCCGCCGGGTCGACGGCGAGGTCCCGATGATCCTGTCCGGCCACCTCCACCACCAGGAGATGGAGGTCATGGAGAAGGGCACGCGGCTGCGCGTCGAGGGCTCGACGGGCGGCAGCGGGCTACGGGCCGTCGAGGGCAAGTACCCCGACCCCATCGAGGCCTCGATCCTCTACATGGACCGCGACACCCGCCGCCTCCAGGCCTGGGACGAGATCAAACTCGGCGGCCTCGGCCTCACGACGGCGGAGGTCAGCCGCCACCTCCCGGAGGACAACCAGCCGGGAGCGACCCCGTCCCCGACCGGCTCCCCCACCGGCTCGCGCACACCCTCGCCCTCGGGGAGCCCCTAAACCGTTTTGGCGATACCTCCCGGCATCCCATATGCTTCTCACGTCCCCGACGCGCTGCGAAGCGCCCAGGCGGGCCGATAGCCCTCATCGTCTAGCGGCCTAGGACGCCGCCCTTTCAAGGCGGTAGCACGGGTTCGAATCCCGTTGGGGGCACGCAACACCGTGTGCGACACTGTTCGTGCACAAAGCTTGGTCCTGTGGAGCAGTTTGGAGTGCTCGCCACCCTGTCAAGGTGGAGGCCGCGGGTTCAAATCCCGTCAGGACCGCTGAGGTTTCCCCGGAAGCCTCATGGCTGGGTAGCTCAGTTGGTACGAGCGACCGCCTGAAAAGCGGTAGGTCGCCGGTTCGACCCCGGCCCCAGCCACAGCACAGACCCCGATCTCCGGATCGGGGTCTTGTTGTATGTGCTCTACGACGCCGGACAAAACCGTTCGCCACTAATTTCGCCGGGATGAGATCCTGGATCGCGTATGTCTACGCACCCTGCCCCCGCCCCCGGCGCCCCCGCCTTCGCGGACCTCGCCGCCCGCCTGACCGAGCTGTCCCTGCGTGACGCGCACCGGCTCGGGCGCAGGCTCGAAGGCGCGCGCAAGATCCGCAAGCCGGAGGCGCGGGCCGCCGTGCTGACCGAGATCGAGGCGGAGATCGGCAAGGGCGAGGAGCGGGTGGGCGCCCGCCGGGCCCGCGTGCCCGCCGTGTCGTATCCCGAGCAGCTCCCGGTCAGCCAGAAGAAGGACGACATCGCGGCCGCCATCCGCGATCACCAGGTCGTGATCGTGGCCGGTGAGACCGGTTCCGGCAAGACCACCCAGATCCCGAAGATCTGCCTGGAGCTCGGCCGGGGCGTCAAGGGCATGATCGGGCACACCCAGCCCCGCCGGATCGCCGCCCGTACCGTCGCCGAGCGGGTCGCCGAGGAGCTGGACACCCCGCTGGGCGAGGCCGTCGGCTGGAAGGTGCGCTTCACCGACCAGGTGAACCCGGACGCGACCTTCGTGAAGCTGATGACGGACGGCATCCTGCTCGCCGAGATCCAGACCGACCGCGAGCTGCGCGCCTACGACACGATCATCATCGACGAGGCCCACGAGCGGTCCCTCAACATCGACTTCCTGCTCGGCTACCTCGCCCAGCTGCTGCCCAAGCGCCCCGACCTCAAGGTCGTCATCACCTCGGCGACCATCGACCCCGAGCGCTTCTCCCGGCACTTCGGGGACGCCCCGATCGTCGAGGTCAGCGGACGTACCTATCCGGTGGAGGTCCGCTACCGACCGCTCCTCGAAGAGGACTCGGACGACTCCGACCGCGACCAGATCACCGCGATCTGCGACGCGGTCGAGGAACTCCAGGGCGAGGGCAAGGGCGACATCCTCGTCTTCCTCTCGGGAGAGCGGGAGATCCGCGACACCGCGGACGCCCTGGTGAAGAAGAACTACCGCTTCACCGAGGTCCTCCCTCTCTACGCCCGGCTCTCGCACGCCGAGCAGCACCGCGTTTTCCAGCCGCACACCGGGCGCAGGATCGTTCTGGCGACCAACGTCGCCGAGACCTCCCTGACCGTCCCCGGCATCAAGTACGTCATCGACCCCGGCTTCGCCCGCATCTCCCGCTACAGCCACCGCACCAAGGTGCAGCGACTGCCCATCGAGCCGGTCTCGCAGGCCAGCGCCAACCAGCGCAAGGGCCGCTGCGGCCGTACCTCCGACGGCATCTGCATCCGCCTGTACAGCGAGGAGGACTTCAACGCCCGCCCGGAGTTCACGGACGCCGAGATCCTGCGGACGAACCTCGCCTCCGTCATCCTCCAGATGACCGCGGCCGGCCTCGGGGACATCGAGAAGTTCCCGTTCATCGACCCGCCGGACCACCGCAACATCCGTGACGGCGTCCAACTCCTCCAGGAACTGGGCGCATTGGACCCGGCGCAGAAGGACGTACGCAAGCGGCTCACGGACACCGGCCGCAAGCTCGCCCAGCTCCCCGTCGACCCGCGGCTCGCCCGCATGGTCCTGGAGGCCGACAAGAACGGCTGTGTCCGCGAGGTCATGGTCATAGCCGCCGCGCTGTCCATCCAGGACCCGCGCGAGCGCCCGGCCGACAAGCAGACCCAGGCCGACCAGCAGCACGCCCGCTTCAAGGACGAGACGAGCGACTTCCTCGCGTACCTCAACCTGTGGCGCTATGTCCGCGAGCAGCAGAAGGAGCGCGGCTCGTCGTCCTTCCGCCGGATGTGCAAGCAGGAGTACCTCAACTTCCTGCGCATCCGCGAATGGCAGGACATCTACACGCAGTTGAGGACCGTCGCCAAGCAGATGGGCATCCACCTCAACGAGGAGGACGCGGCCGACCAGAGCGTCCACGTCTCCCTCCTCGCCGGCCTCCTCTCCCACATCGGGATGAAGGACGTGAAGGACGGCAACAAGAACGAGTACCTGGGTGCCCGCAACGCCAAGTTCGCGATCTTCCCGGGCTCGGCCCTCTTCAAGAAGCAGCCGCGTTTCGTGATGTCGGCGGAGCTGGTGGAGACCTCCCGCCTCTGGGCCCGCGTCAACGCCAAGATCGAGCCGGAGTGGGTCGAGCCCCTCGCGGAACACCTGCTGAAGCGGACGTACTCCGAACCGCACTGGGAGAAGGACCAGGCCGCGGTGATGGCGTACGAGAAGGTCACGCTGTACGGCGTGCCGATCGTCGCCCAGCGGAAGGTCAACTACGGCCGTATCGACCCGGAGTCGAGCCGCGAGCTTTTCATCCGCAACGCGCTCGTCGAGGGCGACTGGCGCACCCACCACAAGTTCTTCGCCGACAACCGCCGACTCCTCAGCGAGGTCGAGGAGTTGGAGCACCGGGCGCGGCGCCGGGACATCGTGGTCGACGACGACACGCTCTTCGACTTCTACGACCAGCGGGTGCCCGAACACGTCGTGTCAGGGGCGCACTTCGACTCGTGGTGGAAGCGGAAGCGGCACGAGGAGCCGGAGTTCCTGGACTTCGAGCGGGAGATGCTCATCCGGGAGTCGGCGGAGGCGGTCACGAAGGCCGACTACCCCGACTCCTGGCGGCAAGGACCCTTGAAGTTCCGGGTGACGTACCAGTTCGAGCCGGGTGCGGACGCGGACGGTGTGACCGTCCACATCCCGCTCCAGGTCCTGAACCAGGTGAAGGACGAGGGCTTCGACTGGCAGATCCCGGGCCTCAGGGAGGAGTTGGTGACGGAGCTGATCCGTTCCCTCCCCAAGCCGATCCGCCGAAACTACGTGCCGGCACCGAACTTCGCGAAGCGGTTCCTGGACACGGCCGTCCCGTTGCAGGAGCCTCTGACGGTCACGATGGCCCGCGAGCTGAAGCGCATGGTCGGAGTCCCCTTCGAGGCCGACGACTTCGACCAGTCGCGGATCCCGGACCACCTGCGCATCACCTTCCGGATCGTCGACGAACGGCGCCGCAAGCTCGCCGAGGACAAGGACCTGGAGTCCCTGCGCCTGAAGCTGAAGCCGAAGGCACGCCAGGCCCTCTCACAGGCCGCCGCGGCGACCGCCGAGCGCACCGGCGGCGAGTCCCTGGAGCGCAAGGGCCTGACCGACTGGACGATCGGCACGCTCACGCGTGTCTTCGAGACCCGCCGCGCGGGCCAGCCGGTGAAGGCGTACCCGGCGCTGGTGGACGACGGCGACACCGTCTCCGTCCGCCTCTTCGATACGGAGGCCGAGCAGGCCGAGGCGATGTGGAAGGGCACGCGACGGCTGATCGTGCGCAACATCCCGGTGAGCCCGGCGAAGTTCGCGTCCGAGAAGCTGACCAACCCCCAGAAGCTCGCGCTGTCGGCGAACCCGCACGGCTCGATCCAGGCGCTGTTCGAAGACTGCGCGACGGCGGCCGCGGACAAGCTGATCGGGGACTTCGGGGGGCCGGCGTGGGACGAGGAGTCGTACCGGAAGCTGTACGACAAGGTGCGCGCCGAGATCGTCGACACGACGGTCCGTACGGTCGGGCAGGTGCAGCAGGTGCTCGCCGCCTGGCAGGCCTGTGAGCGGCGCCTGAAGGCCGTACGGAGCCCGGCGCTGCTGGCGAACCTGGCGGACGTGCGCAAGCAGTTGGACGCGCTCGTGAAGCCGGGCTTCGTGACGGAGACGGGCCTGCGCCGGCTGCCCGACCTGATGCGCTACCTGGTCGCGGCGGACCGCCGTCTCCAGCAGATGGCGACGAACGTCCAGCGGGACACGACCCGTATGGAGAAGGTCCACGAGATGCAGGACGAGTACGCCTGGCTCCTGGAACAGCTCCCCCAGGGCCGGCCCGTGCCCCAGCAGGTCCACGACGTCCGCTGGATGATCGAGGAGCTCAGGGTCAGCTATTTCGCCCACGCGCTCGGCACGGCGTACCCCATCTCCGACAAGCGGATCGTGAAGGCGATCGACACCCTGGCTCCGTGACGACACCTTCACACAGGGTGAGTTCGACCAGGGCCTCCCTGCTCCTGTACAGTCCTTCTCGCAGCGCAACGCACCAGTAAGCGCCGCGAAACCTGGTCCTGTGGAGCAGTTTGGAGTGCTCGCCACCCTGTCAAGGTGGAGGCCGCGGGTTCAAATCCCGTCAGGACCGCAGTGAGAAGTAAGGCCCGCATCCCGGCAACGGGGGCGGGCCTTCTTCATGCCCGAAGGCCGCGCCCGCGGCGGAGCCGCAATCAGACACAGCAAATCCCGTCAGGACCGCAGTAAGAAGCCAGGCCCGCATCCCCGCAACGGGAGCGGGCCTTCTTCGTGTACGGGGCGACCGGATCCGCCTGCCACGACACCCAGGATCTTCTTCGTGTGGTGCGGTGAGGGGCGGGCCTTCCACTCGGCGCCTGGCCAAGCCGTCTCAGCCGGCCCAGCGTCCGAGGACGAGCCCTCCGCGCCCGTCTCAGCCCCCTCAGCCCCCGGTTCCGGGACGAGCCCTGGGCGGCCGGAGCAGGGGCCGGTGGCGCCAGGGAGGGCGCTTCCGTGCGGGTGGGTCTGACGGGCGGTCAGCAGGGGTCCGCAGGGCCCGAGGAGCGCCACGCCATCTTGACGGCGTCCCGAAGCGCCGGTACCCAGAAACCAGGCCCCCGTTCCCAACGGAGCCCGGAGGTGGCGTATGGCGGCATCGGTCAGGCACGAGACGCGGGCGTTGCTCCGCGCGCATCTGTCGGCCGCGTCGTCGTATCGGCATGTGACCCGCCACTGCCCGATCTGCCACCGCCTGTTGCGGCTGGCGATGGACTCCGCCCCCACGGCCTCTCCAGAGGCCCCCCTGGAGGAGCCCGCAGAAGACGGGACTCCCTCCCCGGCGTAACGTCCAATAGCGCACCGGGACCGACGGCAACAAGGACTCTGGCATGTGACGGGAGTCACCGCATGAGTTTTTGGAACCGTGGAACTTACCGCTCTCCTACAACAGGTCAATTTAATATGTGCAATTGCACCCCTGGCCACAGGTCCTCCAGAGGGTGCCTCACAGGAGACCCGACACCCCTCCCCAGACTCCGACAAGCCCGCTCACAAGACGGCTGGCCGCCCACAGTCCGCGCACAAAAAAGATCGCGCTGGACTCGGCGGAGTCCAGCGCGATCGACGACGAGGTTGAGAATGGGCCCTGTTGGGGCAGGACCCGCGTCGCTTGGAGCCAGTGTTCGGGCGCCGCGGCCAACTGGGGGGTCGGCCGGTTTGCCCGGTTATTCAGTTGTTCAGGCCTCGCTGCGCTGCTGCGGGATGCCCGCGAGCAGAGCGCGGACCTCAGCCTCGCGGTAACGGCGGTGCCCGCCGAGCGTACGGATCGACGTGAGCTTGCCGGCCTTCGCCCACCGCGTGACCGTCTTCGGGTCCACGCGGAACATCGTGGCGACCTCAGCCGGGGTCAGCAGCGGCTCGGCATCAGGGGTGCGAGCGGTCATGAGCGGCCTCCTCGGGAGAACCGAACCTTCTCGGTTCTTTCCTCTAAATTCTGCACCTTGACCCGCGTTGCCCGAAATGGCGGATGCGGGTCGAGTCGGTTATAGGACGAACGGCTTGTCCTCGGCACTACAACTACACCATCTGTCCAGCCGCGTCGGCCAAACCGATGGAATTGCCCCCCAGGTGTTCATCGGCGACGGAAGCCGATGGACCATGCCATAGCGGACAGTCACGCCACTGTGACGATCAGTCACAGCAGCGATCAGGAGTCACCAGACCCCCCAAAGCGGAACCTCCCCCGGGCCCCTTGTCCTATTTTGGCATGAGGAGGGGCAAGAGATGCAAGAGCCGGGTACGTGCGGTCCGTCACGCTTGACACTCCGTGAGGCGTACGCCCGGATCGGGACCTACGTCCCTTGTCGGTGAGACTTCAGGGGAAGTTGAACACCTTGAGCGAGGACAAAACCTCAAAACGGGCGTCAGGTCAAACGCCTGTTCGTGACATGGGGCACATTCAGTTCGCCGAGCGACGGTCCCTGACGGCCCGCCAGCGCTCCACGAGCCGCCCGTAGGCCTCGCCCGCAGCGGCCCCGTCACCGTGCCTGAGCGCCTCGATGCCCTCGGCCACGTCCGCCGCCGAGTGGTCGTCCTCCAACTCGCCCGGCGGGAGCACGTGCACCAGACCGCCGTAGTCGAGCTCGACCAGTGAGCGCGGGTGGAACTCCTCCAGCCAGCGCCCGACGTCGATCAGGCCGTCGATGAGCGGCCCTTCGTCGATGGCGTCCTTGAGGGTCCGCAGAGCCCGCGCCACGCGCCGCCGGGCCTGCACCATGGGGGTGCGGTAGCGCAGCAGCGGCGGGATCTCACCGGAGCCCTTGTCGAACCGCCGCTCCTCGTCGGAGACCAGCACGAACCAGTTCAGCGGCACCTGCCAGGTCGCGGTGCGGATCCAGGGCCGGGCGTCCGGGTTGCGGGCGAGCCAGCGCTCGTAGTCCTGGGCGGTCTCGCGGCGTACGACCTCGGGCAGCACCGCGTCCAGGACCGGCCCGGGCAGCTCCTGCCCGAGCTCCTCCAGGGCCAGCCAGCCGCGCAGCCGGGTGCGCCACGGACACACGCACACCACGCCGTCCACGTCGACCACGAAGGCGTCGCTGCTCTCGTGCACCGGCACCGGGACCGGCGGGACGGGCAGCAGGTCGGCCAGGGAGCGGCGCAGTTCGTCCTGGTACGAGGGACGGTCCGGGCGGCGGGCGTAGCGTGCCCAGTGGCTGCGCTCGGGCTCGGGGAAGGCGGCCAGCGGTTCGTACACGCGCAGATAGGTCGCGTACGGGACGATCACCGAGGACACCTTGGGCACGCCTGCTCTCTCCCCCGCCGCCTGCCGGGAAAACCTGCGAAACCCGCACACAAACGCGCGGGAAAACTATGCAAATCGTCGCACGCCGACACCCCCGGCGAAGGTGATCCTGAGCACTGCACGGTCGCGGGCCGCCACAGGCCCTAATCTCGTGCTCACAGGCCCCGCCACCCGTACGGGGCCCTGTGCCCCATCGCCGCAATTTACCCAGGAGTCACCACAGTGACCGACGTAACCGGCGCCGCTGCCGATGTGCTGCACACCCTGTTCCACTCGGACCAGGGCGGTCATGAGCAGGTCGTGCTCTGCCAGGACCGCAGGAGCGGCCTCAAGGCCGTCATCGCCCTCCACTCCACCGCGCTCGGCCCCGCCCTCGGCGGGACCCGCTTCTACCCGTACGCGAGCGAGCAGGAGGCCGTCGCCGACGCGCTGAACCTCGCGCGCGGGATGTCGTACAAGAACGCCATGGCCGGGCTCGACCACGGCGGCGGCAAGGCCGTGATCATCGGGGACCCGGAGCGCGACAAGAGCGAGGAACTGCTCCTCGCGTACGGCCGTTTCGTGGCCTCGCTCGGCGGGCGCTACGTCACCGCCTGCGATGTCGGCACTTACGTCGCCGACATGGACGTCGTCGCCCGTGAGTGTCGCTGGACCACCGGCCGCTCGCCCGAGAACGGCGGCGCCGGCGACTCCTCCGTCCTCACCGCCTTCGGCGTCTACCAGGGCATGCGGGCCAGCGCCGCGCACCTGTGGGGCGACCCCTCGCTGCGCGGCCGTACGGTCGGCGTCGCCGGTGTCGGCAAGGTCGGGCACCACCTGGTCCAGCACCTGCGGGACGAGGGCGCCGAGGTCCTGATCACGGACGTGCGCGAGGAGGCCGTGGGCCGGATCCTCGCCGCGCATCCGACGGGCGTGAGGGCCGTCGCCGACACCGCCACCCTCATCCGCGCCGAGGGCCTCGACATCTACGCCCCCTGCGCGCTCGGCGGCGCCCTCAACGACGACACCGTACCCGCGCTGACCGCGCGGATCGTGTGCGGTGCCGCCAACAACCAGCTCGCACACCCGGGCGTGGAGAAGGACCTCGCCGACCGCGGGATCCTCTACGCGCCGGACTACGTGGTGAACGCCGGCGGGGTCATCCAGGTCGCCGACGAGCTGCACGGGTTCGACTTCGAGCGGTGCAAGGCGAAGGCCGCGAAGATCTACGACACCACGCTCGCCATATTCGCACGTGCGAAGGAGGACGGGATTCCGCCGGCTGCCGCGGCCGACCGGATCGCCGAGCAGCGGATGCACGAGGCGGCCGTGCGACCGGCGCACTGACGTTTGACCGGTACCCGTCGGCGCACACTTAGAGAGAACTCTCACGTTCGTCGGCGGGTCGGCCGCGAAGAAGTGGTTAAAATCGCGGTTGACCAGCGGGGACGGGGCTCCCCGCGGGTGCCGGTGCAGGGCCCGTGCTGCGGGCGACGTACCGTATGGGCGTGGGCTCAGGTACCGTGGAAGCCCTACGGACCGGTCTCTCCGCGGAGAGTCCGTTCCAGATCATGAACGCGTGTCAAGACTCTGGGGCCACCGAGCCCCGTATCCGAGGGGGTCGAGCCATGGGGCGCGGCCGGGCAAAGGCCAAGCAGACGAAGGTCGCCCGCCAGCTGAAGTACAGCAGCGGCGGGACAGATCTGTCGCGTCTGGCCAATGAGCTGGGCGCTTCGACTTCGAGCCAGCCGCCGAATGGCGAGCCGTTCGAGGACGACGACGAGGAAGACGACCCGTACGCCCAGTACGCGGATCTCTACAACGACGACGAGGACGAGGACGACGAGTCCGGCCCCTCTTCGCAACACCGCCGCGGCGCTTGACGCTCTAGCTGTGCTTGACCCGGTCCGGGGTGATCCACACCACCGGACCGGGTTTTGCGCTGCCTCCGCGTCTTACGCGGCGTAGTCGCCCACCAGCTCCGCACCCGTGGCGTGGTCGCCGCGGTCCGTGATCTCGCCCGCGACCCATGCCTCGACCCCACGGTCGGCCAGGGTGGCCAGGGCGACGTCCGCCGACTCCTCGGGCACGATCGCGATCATGCCGACGCCCATGTTCAGCGTCTTCTCCAGCTCCAGGCGCTCGACCTGACCCGTCTTCCCGACGAGGTCGAAGATCGGGTCCGGGGTCCAGGTGGTGCGGTCGACGATCGCGTGCAGGCCGTCGGGGATGACACGGGCCAGGTTGGCCGCCAGGCCGCCACCGGTGACGTGCGAGAAGGCGTGCACCTCGGCCGTGCGGATCAGGGCCAGGCAGTCCAGCGAGTAGATCTTCGTGGGCTCCAGGAGCTCCTCGCCGAGGGTGCGGCCGAGCTCCTCGATGCGGGCGTCCAGAGCGAGGCCGGCCTGGTTCAGGAGCACATGCCTCACGAGCGAGTACCCGTTCGAGTGAAGACCCGAGGCCGCCATGGCGATGACCGCGTCACCCTTACGGATGCGATCGGCGCCGAGCAGCCGGTCGGCCTCCACGACGCCCGTACCGGCGCCGGCGACGTCGAAGTCGTCCTGGCCAAGTAGACCGGGGTGCTCGGCCGTCTCACCGCCCACCAGGGCGCACCCGGCGAGCACACAGCCCTCGGCGATGCCCTTGACGATGGCGGCGACCCGCTCGGGGTGGACCTTGCCGACGCAGATGTAGTCGGTCATGAACAGCGGCTCGGCACCGCACACCACGATGTCGTCCATGACCATCGCGACCAGGTCGTGGCCGATGGTGTCGTAGACGCCCAACTGGCGCGCGATGTCGACCTTGGTGCCCACGCCGTCGGTGGCGGAGGCGAGCAGGGGGCGCTCGTAGCGCTTGAGGGCGGAGGCGTCGAAGAGGCCGGCGAAACCGCCGAGGCCGCCGAGGACCTCGGGGCGCTGGGTCTTCTTCACCCACTCCTTCATGAGCTCTACGGCGCGGTCGCCCGCCTCGATGTCGACGCCCGCGGCTGCGTAGCTGGCACCAGTTGTCTCAGACATGGCAGTAGAGAACCTTCGTGTCGTACGGCAGGTATGACGGACTGCCTACGGGCGGCGGATCGCGTCGGCGGCGGCCGTGGCGGCGGGACCGGCGGCCAGCTCGGTCTCCAGGAGCTGCTTGCCGAGCAGCTCGGGGTCCGGGAGCTCCATCGGGTACTCGCCGTCGAAGCAGGCGCGGCACAGGTTCGGCTTGGCGATGGTGGTCGCCTCGATCATGCCGTCGATGGAGATGTAGGCGAGGGAGTCGGCGCCCAGGCTGGTGCCGATCTCGTCGATCGTCATGCCGTTGGCGATGAGCTCCGCGCGGGTGGCGAAGTCGATGCCGAAGAAGCAGGGCCACTTCACGGGGGGCGAGGAGATCCGGATGTGGACCTCGGCGGCGCCCGCCTCGCGGAGCATGCGGACCAGGGCGCGCTGGGTGTTGCCGCGCACGATCGAGTCGTCGACGACGACCAGGCGCTTGCCCTTGATGACTTCCTTGAGCGGGTTCAGCTTCAGGCGGATGCCGAGCTGGCGAATCGTCTGCGAGGGCTGGATGAACGTACGGCCGACATAGGCGTTCTTCACCAGGCCCGCGCCGAAGGGGATGCCGGACGCCTCGGCGTAGCCGATGGCCGCCGGGGTGCCGGACTCCGGGGTCGCTATGACGAGGTCGGCCTCGACGGGCGCTTCCTTCGCGAGCTTGCGGCCCATCTCCACGCGGGAGAGGTACACGTTCCGGCCGGCGATGTCGGTGTCGGGGCGCGCCAGATAGACGTACTCGAAGACACAGCCCTTGGGCTTCGCTTCCGCGAATCGGGAGGTTCGCAGACCGTTCTCGTCGATGGCGACGAACTCGCCCGGCTCGATCTCGCGGACGTAGGCGGCGCCGCAGATGTCGAGGGCGGCGGACTCGGAGGCGACGACCCAGCCGCGCTCCAGACGGCCGAGGACCAACGGACGGATGCCCTGCGGATCGCGGGCGGCGTAGAGGGTGTGCTCGTTCATGAAGACGAGCGAGAAGGCTCCCTGGACCTGGGGGAGGACCACGGGGGCCGCTTCCTCGATGGTCAGGGGCTTGCCGTCCTCGTCGACCTGGGCCGCGAGGAGCGCGGTGAGCAGGTCGGTGTCGTTGGTGGCGGCCACACGGGGGCTGCGGCCCTCCTGCTTGGGCAGGTCGGCGACCATCTCGGCGAGCTGCGCCGTGTTGACCAGGTTGCCGTTGTGGCCGAGCGCGATGGAACCGTGCCCGGTGGCACGGAAGGTCGGCTGGGCGTTCTCCCACACGGAGGCGCCGGTGGTCGAGTAGCGGGCGTGTCCGACCGCGATGTGACCCTGGAGCGAACCGAGAGAGGTCTCGTCGAAGACCTGGGACACGAGGCCCATGTCCTTGAAGACGAGGATCTGGGAGCCGTTGCTGACCGCGATTCCCGCGGATTCCTGGCCCCGATGCTGGAGGGCGTAGAGCCCGAAGTACGTGAGCTTGGCGACCTCTTCGCCCGGAGCCCAGACACCGAAGACGCCACAAGCGTCCTGGGGGCCCTTCTCGCCGGGGAGCAGGTCGTGGTTGAGTCGTCCGTCACCACGTGGCACGGTTCCGAGTGTAGGCGAGATCGACCACTGGTCCGAATTCGCGGAGAGTGGGCTTTCTTACTCCGCCCGGGCCGTAACGCTCTTCCCGGGGGCCTTGGTGATCTTCAGAGAATCGTGTTCCTGCTGGTAGGAGACCTTTCCGGAGAGGATCCCGGCGAGTTCGCGCTCGGTCTTCATCACCGGGCCCGCACACATCATGCGCGTGGTCGCGAGGCGCCCGAACTCGATCGTGCCGTCCTTGACGGTGGCTTTGCCGCGGAAGCTGTTGCACCCGAGGCTGCCGGTGACGGTGTTGGTCTCGGTGAGGGTGAGATGGGCGTTCCCGCCGAGGGACCAGCGCGTGCCCTTCAGGGCGGGAGGCTTCTGCTCGCGAAGGGTGATGGTGCCGTCCCGAGAGCTGGTCAGGGTGAGGGTCCTGGCACCCGGGGGGCCTTCCAGGCGGGCCTTGAGGTCGTTGTCGAAGACGGCGACGAACTTCTCCTCGAACTCTCCTACGGCCCCGGGGCAGCCCATGAGTGTCTGGGCGAGGTCGGAGACCTTCAGGGTGTCGCCCTGGATGTCCACGTCGGCGCCGAAGCTGTTGCAGCCCACGGTGCCGCCGGACCTTCCCCCGTCGACGCCCGGTTCGGCGGTGCCGGGCTTGAAGGTGATGTAGGCCTTCCTGCGAGCGCCCTCGGTGGGCAGGGCGTAGTCCTTGCCGTCGACGGTGACCTTCTTCGGCACCCAGGGGGTGTGGGCGAGGGTGTCCTCCAGGACGGAGGCGTCCTTGGTCCTGGTCCCCGCCGGCTCTGTGCCGCAGGCGGTCAGGACGGTGGTCCCGACCAGGGCCGCGGCCGCGTACTTGGCGTATGTCGTCCGCTTCATGGCTCTTTGACGCGGGAGGCGGGCGACGGGTTCGGTCCCGTTATCAGTCTGTTGTCATGTTCGCCCTCAATACGAGGACGCGTCCCCCCGTGTCAGCCCATGATCGGCAGCAGCCCGCCCAGGTCCGCCCGTTCCCCGCTCGCGCTGACCTTGGCCGCGTCCAGCGCGTCCTGCCAGGTCAGCCGACCGGTGGCGAGCCGGATCCAGGTCAGCGGGTCGGTCTCGACGACGTTCGGCGGGGTGCCCCGGGTGTGCTTGGGCCCCTCGACGCACTGCACGACGGCGTACGGCGGGATCCGCACCTCGGTCGAACCGCCGGGCGCCTTGGCGGCGAGGGCGTCGGCGAGGAGGCGGGTGCAGGCGGCGAGCGCCTGGCGGTCGTAGGGGATGTCGAGGCCGGGCACGGCGGCGTTGAGGTCGTCGGTGTGGACGACGAGCTCGACGGTCCGGGTGACCAGGTAGTCCGCCAGGGTCATGGCACCGGTACGGGCGGCGAGTACGCGGGAGCCGGGGGCGGTCAGCGCTTCGAGGAACCGCTCCTCGGTACGGGCGTACAGCGCGTCGAGATCCGGGTTGGCGGTGGCCAGCTCCCGGGTGCCGTCGGCGATGTCTCCGGCCCGGGCGGCGGTGGCGAAGGGCCAGTCGAGGAGGGCGAGCTGGGGCGCCGGCGGTTCGTCGCGGGCGAGGTTCCGGCTGACCGTCTCGACGGCCATGGTGATGTGCGCGGCCAGGTCCCGCACGGTCCAGCCGGCCAGGCGGGTCTCGAGGGCGAGCTGCTCGGGGGTGAGGGCGCCCACGGCGTCCCGGACATGTCCGAACTGCTTCTTCAGAGCCTCGCGGATCTTGACGGAGTCGTAGGTGCGGGCGCGCTTCCTGGCCGTGGGCATGGCGGTGAGCCTAGTCGGCGGGGTGGGCGGAGGAGGAGGGGGCGGTGATCTTCGGGCGGGGGGCGCGGTTCTCTTCGGCGGCAGCGGTGGGCTCTTGGGCGAGCGGGCGCGGAGGCCTTCCGGCGGGCGCGGAAGCTCTTCGGCGGCAGCGGGGGGTCTTCGGGGGCTCGAAAGCCTTCCGGGGGCGCGAGAATTCTTCAGCGGTAGCGGAGGGCTCTTCGGCGAGCACGGAGGCTCTTCGCCCCCCCCCAGCGCTGGGCACTTCGGCAGGCGCGACCACTCCTCGCCATCAGCTCACAGCTCTACGGCAGGTGCGACCACTCCTCGGCCGCGGCTTCGGTGGCGCGGGGAAGCCCAAGGCTGCCTTGCGTGCGTAACCGCCCGCCCCCGCCCTGCGGCATGGCGAAGGCCCCGTCCGTCACGGTGACGGGCGGGGCCTTCCTGGTCGTACGGTTACCGGCTACTTCAGCAGGGCCGGGATCGTCTCCTCGTGAGCCGTGCGCAGCTCGTCGAGGGACAGTTCGAACTCGCCCTGGAGCTCGACCGAGTCGCCGTCGACGACACCGATGCGGGTGACGGGCAGACCCCGAGCACCGCACATGTCGTTGAAGCGGAGCTCCTCGGAGCGGGGGACGGCCACGACCGCGCGGCCGGCCGACTCCGAGAAGAGCAGGGTGAACGCGTCCAGACCGTCCGGGACGATCAGGCGGGCGCCCTTGCCTCCGAGCAGGGCCGACTCCACGACCGCCTGGATCAGGCCGCCGTCGGAGAGGTCGTGCGCGGAGTCGATCATGCCGTCCCGGGAGGCGGAGATCAGGATCTCGGCGAGCAGGCGCTCGCGCTCCAGGTCGACCTTGGGCGGCAGACCGCCGAGGTGGTCGTGGACGACCTGGGACCAGGCCGAGCCGCCGAACTCCTCACGGGTGTCGCCGAGGAGGTACAGGAGCTGGCCCTCCTCCTGGAAGGCGACCGGCGTACGGCGTGCCACGTCGTCGATGACGCCCAGCACGGCCACGACCGGCGTCGGGTGGATGGCCACCTCGCCCGTCTGGTTGTACAGGGAGACGTTGCCGCCCGTGACCGGCGTGCCCAACTGCTGGCAGGCGTCGGCCAGTCCGCGGATGGCCTCGGCGAACTGCCACATCACCGCCGGGTCTTCGGGCGAACCGAAGTTCAGGCAGTCGGAGACGGCGAGCGGCTTGGCACCGGTCGTCGCCACGTTCCGGTAGGCCTCCGAGAGCGCCAACTGCGCGCCCGCGTACGGGTCGAGCTTCGCGTAACGGCCGTTGCCGTCCGTCGCGATGGCCACGCCCAGGCCGGTCGACTCGTCGATGCGGATCATGCCGGAGTCCTCCGGCTGGGCCAGCACCGTGTTGCCCTGCACGAAGTGGTCGTACTGCGAGGTGATCCACTTCTTGGAGGCCTGGTTGGGGGACGACACGAGCTTCAGGACCTGGTCCCGGAGCTCCGCCGAAGTCGTCGGCCGGGGCAGCTTGTTCGCGTCGTCGGCCTGGAGCTCGTCCTGCCAGGACGGGCGGGCGTAGGGGCGCTCGTAGACCGGGCCGTCGTGCGCGACCGTGCGCGGGTCGACGTCGACGATCTTGCCGCCGTGCCAGTAGATCTCCAGCCGGTCGCCGTCGGTGACCTCACCGATCACCGTGGCGATGACGTCCCACTTGTCGCAGATCTCCAGGAACCGGTCGACCTTCTCCGGCTCCACGACCGCGCACATGCGCTCCTGGGACTCGCTCATGAGGATTTCCTCGGGCGAGAGGGTCGAGTCGCGGAGCGGGACGTCGTCGAGGGTGACGCGCATGCCGCCGGAGCCGTTCGAGGCGAGCTCGGAGGTGGCGCAGGACAGACCGGCCGCGCCGAGGTCCTGGATGCCGACGACCAGCTTCTCCTTGAAGGCCTCCAGGGTGCACTCGATGAGGAGCTTCTCCTGGAAGGGGTCGCCGACCTGGACGGCCGGGCGCTTGGAGGGCTTCGCGTCGTCGAAGGTCTCGCTCGCCAGGATCGAGGCGCCGCCGATGCCGTCGCCGCCGGTCCGGGCCCCGTAGAGGATGACCTTGTTGCCCGCGCCGGACGCCTTCGCGAGGTGGATGTCCTCGTGCCGCATCACACCGATGGCACCGGCGTTGACCAGCGGGTTGCCCTGGTAGCAGGCGTCGAAGACGACCTCGCCGCCGATGTTGGGGAGCCCGAGGCAGTTGCCGTAGCCGCCGATGCCCGCGACCACGCCCGGCAGAACGCGCTTGGTGTCCGGGTGGTCGGCCGCGCCGAAGCGCAGCGGGTCGACCACGGCGACCGGCCTGGCACCCATCGCGATGATGTCGCGGACGATGCCGCCCACGCCGGTGGCCGCGCCCTGGTAGGGCTCGACATAGGAGGGGTGGTTGTGCGACTCGACCTTGAAGGTGACCGCGTAGCCCTGGCCGACGTCCACCACGCCCGCGTTCTCACCGATGCCGACGAGCAGCGCGTCGGACTGCGGGGCCTTCTCGCCGAACTGGCGCAGGTGCACCTTCGACGACTTGTACGAGCAGTGCTCGGACCACATGACCGAGTACATGGCGAGCTCGGCACCGGTGGGCCGGCGCCCGAGGATCTCGACGACCCTCTCGTACTCGTCCTTCTTCAGGCCCAGTTCGGCCCAGGGCAGCTCGACGTCGGGGGTCGCGGCCGCGTGCTCGACCGTGTCCAGAGGCGTCCGGCTCATGCGTTGACCAGCTTCTTGAGGATCGAGGTGAAGAACGGCAGGCCGTCGGTACGGCCCGTACCGATCAGCGGCTCGGTGGCGTGCTCCGGGTGCGGCATGAGGCCTACGACGTTCCCGGCCTCGTTGGTGATGCCGGCGATGTCGCGGAGCGAGCCGTTGGGGTTGAAGTCGAGGTAACGGAAGACGACCCGCCCCTCGGCCTCCAGCTTGTCCAGCGTGTACTCGTCGGCGACGTACCGGCCGTCCATGTTCTTCAGCGGGATGTGGATCTCCTGGCCGGACGTGTAGTCGACGGTCCAGGCGGTGTCCGCGTTCTCCACCCGCAGCTTCTGGTCGCGGCAGATGAAGTGGAGGTGGTCGTTGCCGAGCATCCCGCCCGGGAGGAGGTGGGCCTCGGTGAGGATCTGGAAGCCGTTGCAGATACCGAGGACCGGAAGTCCTGCCCTGGCCTGCTCGATGACCGTCTCCATCACCGGCGAGAAGCGGGAGATGGCACCGGCCCGCAGATAGTCGCCGTAGGAGAAACCGCCCGGGAGGACGACCGCGTCGACCTGGTGGAGGTCCTTGTCCTTGTGCCAGAGGGCGACCGGCTCGGCGCCCGCGAGGCGGATCGCGCGCTGGGTGTCACGGTCGTCGAGGCTGCCGGGGAAAGTGACGACGCCAATACGAGCGGTCACTTCACGGCCTCCGCGACTTCCTCCACCTTGACGGTGAAGTCCTCGATCACGGTGTTGGCGAGGAAGGATTCCGCAAGATCGTGGATGCGGGCGAGCGCGGCCTCGTCGACCGGTCCGTCAACTTCCAGTTCGAATCGCTTTCCCTGACGTACGTCGGAGATGCCTTCGAAACCCAGTCGCGGCAGTGCGCGCTGGACCGCCTGGCCCTGGGGGTCGAGGATCTCCGGCTTGAGCATGACGTCGACTACGACGCGTGCCACTGGCACTCCCGGTGGTGTGGTGCTGAGCAGGTTCCTTCAGACTACCCGCACAAAATTTCTACGCGCGTTGAGTTGTAGGAATCTACGTGACGGCCATCACTGAGCATCGCCGACGTGGCCGGTCGCGAAAATTTCCGGGAAAGATCCCAGATCGACACCCGATACCTATTGCGCCCACCCGTCTCCCACCACCACCCTCAATCGAAGTCGCTTCCGCTCCCTCTTGATTTTGGACACGCGGAAGGATTTAGTCGAGCTTCACAATGCATTGTCGGGCACTGTACAAATGAATTGGCAACGTGCCGTACGAAGGGACCGATATTCGTGGCGCAGAAGGTCGTGGTCACTCTCTTTGACGACATCGACGGCTCGGAAGCGGCGGAAACGATCGCCTTCGGACTCGACGGCAAGTCGTACGAGATCGACCTGAATCAAGCCAATGCCGAGAAACTGCGTAAGGCGCTCGAGCCGTACGTGGAGGCCGGCCGCAAGCGGTCCAGGTCGGGCAAGGCGTACAAGCAGACCGAGGTCGCTCCCGACCCGGCGGCGGTCCGGGCCTGGGCCCAGGCCAACAAGATGGACGTCCCCGCCCGTGGACGCATCCCGAAGAAGGTCTACGAGGCGTTCACCGAGGCCCAGTAGGAGCCTGTCGACGCCGGGTCACCCGCCCCTCGGCACAACCGACTTGCGTTGCACCCCACCTGGTCAGCTAGAGTCTGGAGCACGCCGAGGGGCGAGGCCGAAAGGCCCAGCTCACGGAGTACACGCGGGTGTAGTTCAGTAGTAGAACATCCCCCTTCCAGGGGGAAGGCGCAGTGTGCAATTCCTGTCACCCGCTCTGCACCGCCGGTCCCGGTCCCTTGTGGATCAGGTAGGCTGGTGCTCGCGCCGATCGGTGAGAGCCGGTCGGATGCAATGCGGACGTAGCTCAGTTGGTAGAGCGCAACCTTGCCAAGGTTGAGGTCGCGAGTTCGAGCCTCGTCGTCCGCTCTGAATCAAGCCCTCCGGTTTCTGCCGGGGGGCTTTTTCATGCCGTCCCAGTGATCCACCGGTCATCTGACATTTGTCATACGGAGTGGTGACAGCGCGCACTGCTGTCGCATCCGGTCCGCCGGGACGCTGGCTTCATGAACACCGACGAACACGAACACGTGATTGAGGTCACCGACCTCCGGCGTGTGTACGGGGGCGGGTTCGAGGCCGTGCGCGGAATCAGTTTCTCCGTGCGGCGCGGAGAGGTCTTCGCCCTGCTCGGCACCAACGGCGCCGGCAAGACCTCCACCGTCGAACTGCTGGAGGGACTCGCCCGGCCGAGCGACGGACGGATCCGCGTCCTCGGACACGATCCGTACACCGAGCGGGCCGCCCTGCGCCCACGCACCGGGGTGATGCTCCAGGAGGGCGGCTTCCCCTCCGAGCTGACCGTCGAGGAGACCGCGCGGATGTGGGCCGGCTGCGTCAGCGGGGCCCGGCCGCCGCTGGAGGTGCTGGAGCTCGTCGGGCTCTCCCGGCGGACCGGCGTACGGGTCAAGCAGTTGTCCGGGGGCGAGCGGCGGCGCCTCGACCTGGCGCTCGCGCTGCTCGGCGACCCCGAGGTGCTGTTCCTGGACGAGCCGACGACCGGACTCGACGCCGAAGGACGCCGGGACACCTGGGAGTTGGTGCGGGCACTGCGCGACCGGGGGACGACCGTACTGCTCACCACGCACTACCTGGAGGAGGCCGAGGATCTCGCCGGACGGCTGGCGATCCTCCACGAGGGGCGGATCGCGGCCACGGGGACACCGGCCGAGGTGACCGCCGCCCAGCCGGCACGGATTTCGTTCGAACTGCCGGACGGCTACTTCGTGGGCGATCTGCCGCCGCTCGGCGAGCTGGGGGTGTCCGGGCACGAGCTCGACGGGAACGTCGTACGGCTGCGGACGCGGGAGTTGCAGCGGGCGGCCACCGGGCTGCTGGTGTGGGCCGAGCGGGCCGGGGTCGAACTGCGGCGGCTGGATGTGCGGTCCGCCTCGCTGGAGGAGGCCTTCCTGGGGATCGCGGCACGTGAGGAGATCTCGGCATGAGCACCGTCACCACTCCCGCGAGCAGACTGGGCGCCCTCGCCCGCGCCGAGTTCACGCTGCTCGGACGGAGCAAGGCCACCCTGGTCGCGGCCGTCCTGGTGCCGCTCGCGCTGCCGTTCAGCCTGCGGCCCGTCGTGGACGACATGGACGTCCAGGAGGCCGGGCTGAGTGTCGGCCTGGTGCTGCTGCCGGCCGCGGTCGGCTTCGCCCTGCTGTTCGGCGTGTACAGCGCCCTCGTCGGGATCTACACCGCCCGGCGCGAGGAACTGGTGCTGAAGCGGCTGCGCACCGGGGAGCTGCGGGACGTCGAGATCCTCTGCGGGACCGCGCTGCCGATCGGCGCGACCGGGCTCACGCAGTCCCTGGTGCTGGTGGTCGCGAGCACGGCCCTGCTCGACGTGCCCGCACCGCGCGCCCCCCATCTCGCCGTCCTGGGGCTGCTGTTGGGGCTCGTGATGTGCGCGGCGCTCGCGGCCGTGACGTCGGCCGTGACCCGGACCGTGGAGAGCGCGCAGGTCACCACGCTGCCCTTCGTGATGCTCTCGATGGTCCTCTCGGGCGTCGCCGTACCCCTGGAGCTGCTGCCCGACACCTTCGCGTCGGTGTGCGAGCTCCTGCCCCTGTCCCCCGTGCTCACCCTGGTCCGCGGCGGCTGGGCGGGCACGCTCTCGGCCTACGAGGCCCTGGGCGCCCTCGCCACGGCGGTGGCCTGGACGGTGCTGGCCGTGTTTGCTGTACAGCGGTGGTTCCGGTGGGAGCCGAGGCGCTGACGTACGGGGAGAGCATGCGCGAGGCAGGGGGCTGGTGGCGGCGCAAGAGCACGCCGGCGAAGGTCGAGACGTACACGCGGTGGTCGTTCCACTTCTTCGCGGTGATCTACGTCGCGTCGGTCGGACTGCCGGTCTTCGGCCAGGTGACGGGCCGGCTCGCGGTCTGGCTGCTGCTGCTGGTGTGCGCGCATGCCGTGGTGTGCGCGGTGACCGCTTCGCGGGCGCTCGACTGGACACGTGGGCGGCGCGAGCAGCCGGTGCGGACGCTGTGGGTGCTCGGGGCGGTCAGCGTCGTCATCGCCGCCGCGGTGATCGCGATGGCGGAGCGGGGTCCGGACGCCGACGGGGTCGACAAGGCCGTGGGCGCGGTCTTCGTGGGCGTGCTGACCTTCGCGGCCGGCATCGGGGCGCTCGGTGTCCGCAGGCGCCGGCGCGTGCTGGCGCTCGTGGGCGGCTTCGCCGCGGGCGCCGCGCTCGGCGGCTTCCCCCTGGGGTACGCCGTCCCGGAGTCCCTGGTCACCGGGATCGTGGTGCTGGTCGCCGCCGGCTTCCTCGCCTTCACCTCCGTCTTCTCCGTCTGGCTCCTGAACGCCGTCTACGAACTCGACACGGCCCGCGAGACCCGCGCCCGGCTCGCCGTCGCCGAGGAACGGCTGCGGTTCGGGCGGGACCTGCACGACGTCGTCGGGCGGAACCTGGCGGTGATCGCGCTCAAGAGCGAACTGGCCGTCCAGCTCGCCCGCCGGGGACGCGAGGAGGCCGTGGACCAGATGACCGAGGTGCAGCGGATCGCGCACGAGACACAGCGCGAGGTGCGGGACGTCGTACGGGGATACCGGGAGGCCGATCTCGGGATCGAACTCACCGGAGCACGAGGGGTGTTGACCGCGGCCGGTATCGACTGCGAGATCACCGGGGATACGGGCGGGCTGCCCGCCGAGGTGCAGTCGGCGCTCGGCTGGGTGGTCCGGGAGGCCACCACGAACGTGCTGCGTCACGGGGACGCCCAACGGTGTGTGGTGGCTCTGCGAAGAGAGGGGGAGCGGGTGGTGCTGACCGTGGAGAACGACGGGGTGTCGCGGTCGCCGGGCAGCGGCGGGTCCGGGCTCGTCGGGCTGCGGGAGCGGCTCGCGGCGGTGGCCGGGACGCTGGAGGCGGGGCCGGCGCCGGACGGCGTGTTCCGGCTGGTGGCCAAGGTGCCGTTGGTGGCGCTGGAGGGGGTTTCGTGACCGTGACCGTGCGGGTGCTGCTCGCCGACGACGAGCATCTGATCCGGGGCGCGCTCGCCGCGCTCCTCTCGCTGGAGGACGACCTGGCGATCGTCGCGGAGGCGGCCACCGGGCCCGAGGCGCTGGCGATGGCCCGGGCGCACGCGCCCGACGTCGCCGTACTGGATCTGCGGATGCCCGGCGCGGACGGTGTGAAGGTCGCCACACTCCTGCGGACCGAGCTGCCCTCGTGCAAGGTGCTGATCGTCACCAGTCACGGGCGGCCGGGGCATCTCAAGCGGGCCCTGGAGGCCGGGGTGCGGGGGTTCGTGCCGAAGACCGTGAGCGCGCAGCGGCTCGCGGAGATCATCCGCACGGTGCACGCCGGAAACCGTTACGTCGACCCCGAGTTGGCCGCCGACGCGATCTCCGCCGGGGACTCGCCGCTGACCGCCCGGGAGGCCGAGGTGCTGGAACTCGCCGCCGACGGGGCGCCCGTCGCGGAGATCGCGGAACGGGCCGCGCTGTCTCAGGGGACCGTACGGAACTACCTGTCGTCGGCCGTCTCCAAGCTCGGGGCCGAGAACCGTCACGCGGCCGTGCGGTTCGCGCGGGAGCGAGGTTGGGTATAGTGGTTCTCGCGCCACGGCGCATGCGAACGTAGCTCAGTTGGTAGAGCGCAACCTTGCCAAGGTTGAGGTCGCGAGTTCGAACCTCGTCGTTCGCTCTGTTGAGGAAAAGCCCCCCGGTTCACCGGGGGGCTTTTCCGTTACGACCAGCTCGTCCCGGTCAGACGCTCGTACGCCTCGATGTACTTGGCGCGGGTGCGGTCCACCACCTGCTGCGGCAGCGGCGGCGGAGGCTGCTCGCTCTTCCGGTCCCAGCCGGACTCCACCGAGGTCAGCCAGTCGCGCACGAACTGCTTGTCGTACGACGGCTGCGGGTGCCCCGGCTCCCACTGGTCGGCCGGCCAGAAGCGGGAGGAGTCCGGGGTGAGGACCTCGTCCGCGATGACGAGGGTGTCCCCGTCGAAGCCGAACTCGAACTTGGTGTCCGCCAGGATGATCCCGCGGTCCCGGGCGATGTCCCGGCCGCGGCTGTAGACGGCGAGGGTCGCCTGGCGCAGCTGGGCGGCGGTGTCGGCGCCGACCTGGCGCGCGACCTCCTCGTAGGAGACGTTCTCGTCGTGCTCGCCGACGGCGGCCTTGGTGGCCGGGGTGAAGATCGGGGCGGGCAGCTCGCTGCCGTCGACCAGGCCCTCGGGCAGGGCGAGGCCGCAAACCGTGCGGGACTCGTTGTACTCCAGCAGTCCGGAGCCGGTGAGATAGCCACGGGCGACGGCCTCCACCGGGACCATCTGGAGCGACTTGCAGACCAGGGTGCGGCCGGCCCAGTCGGCGGGGGCGCCCTCCGGCACCTCCGTGCTCAGGACGTGGTTCGGCAGCAGGTCGGCGATCTGGTCGAACCACCACAGCGACAACTGGGTGAGGACGCGGCCCTTGTCGGGGATCTCCGTCGGCAGCACCCAGTCGAAGGCGGAGATACGGTCACTGGCGACCATCACGAGGTCGCCCGCCTCGTTCTGGTACAGCTCGCGCACCTTGCCGGTGTGCAGGTGCACCAGGCCCGGAACCTGGAGCGGCTCGGGCTTTTCTACGAATCCGGACACGGTTCCTCCCCGTGGCTATGTCCAACGGGTCGATTGTCCCGTACAGGCGGCTGACCTTGGACTTGGGGTGTGCTGGGGCCTTGGGCGGGTGCCCGCTCGGTCCTTGGGCGGGTGCTCCGCCCGGGCTCAGTCACGCTTGCAGATGCGGTCCAGGAGGTTGGCGGTGGCGCGCTGGACACGGGCGTCGACATGGCCCGGGCGGTCCAGTGCCGGGGACCAGGCGAAGGTGCCGGCGGCGAAGACCAGGGCACCGGAGGGGGCGCGGTAGAGGGACGTCTCCTGGTGGCGGAGGGCGCCCTCGCTGTCGGCGTACGGCGAGTGGGCGAGCAGGATGCGGTCGTCGTGGTCGGGCAGCGGGGCGCGCGGGAAGTAGCGGTCGGCCTCGCCCGCGACCAGGCCGGCGATCTCGTCGCCCTCGTGCGCGCCGGTCGCGTCCCACAGCCAGTGCTCGGCGTTGCGGACGATCAGGGGGTGGGGCTCGGGCACCCGTCCCGCGTACTGGATGCCGACCACCTGCTGTTCGGGGCGGTCGACCTCGCGCCAGAGCGCCGGTTTTCCCGGCCCCTTGCGTTTTCGGCAGGTGAGCAGGCGGTCGGGGACACCGGACGGGGAGGGGCCCAACTCGACCTGCCAGTACATGGTGTTGGCCGACAGGAAGACCAGGGAGGTGCCGCTGTCCCGGGCGCGCTCGACCGTGCGGCGCATGGCGGTCGACCAGTACTCGTCGTGGCCGGGGAAGACCAGGCCCCGGTAGCGGGTGGGGTCGAGGTGGCCGGCGTGCAGGTCGCGGGCGTCGGCGTAGGCGAGGTCGTAGCCGTAGCGCTCGGCGAAGCGGATGAAGTCGTAGGCGTGGCCGACGTGCAGGGGCAGGCCCGCGCCCGCGTACGGCCGGTCGAAGGAGACCGTGGTCGCGGCGTCGGCCTCGCCGAGGAGCCGGCCCTGTTCGTCCCAGGCGTGGTAGAGACTGGCGCCGGTGCGGCCGTCCTCCGGGTAGAGGTTGTACGCCTGCCACGTCACGTCGGGCAGCAGGAGCAGTAAGTCCGCGGGGTGGTTGTCGCGGACGGTGAACGGGATGTGGGAGCGGTAGCCGTCGGCGGTGGTGAGGACGGCCACGTATGCCCCGATGCTCCAGTACGACGGGATCTGGAGCCGCCACGACAGCCACCAGTGGTGGCAGGAGACCGTGCGGTCGGCGGTCAGCGGCGGGGGCTGGACGATGCCGGAGAGACGGGGGCTGGTGGTGATCTTCGCCGCTCCGTCGCCGCCGTAGTGGCCGATGCGGTAGACGTCGACGCCGAACTCCTGCGGCGGGTCGACGGTGATGTGGAAGTCGACGGCCTCGCCGGGGGCGACCGCGCCGGTCGAGGTGAAGCCCTTGATCTGGCGACGGACGTCGTCGGCGGAGCGAGGGCCGCCGCCCGTGGGGGCGGTGCGGGGGGCGGGGACACGGGGCGTGTTCGTGTTCGGGGTGTGCGCCGGGTCCGTCTCGACGTACCAGGGGACCACCTGGCCGGTGTCGTCGAAGTACGTCTCACTGCCGCGCAGCCAGGGGACGGGGCCCTGGCCGAAGGGGTCCGTGACGGCGTGCGCGAGAGCTCCGGACTCCCAGCGGCGGATGTGCTCCGGTCCTGGTCCTGGTTCCGGTCCTGGCCCCATGGTCGCTCCCCTCCCTCGTGCCCCCGTCGTTCGTCCTGTTCGGTGCGGTGGTGCCGTGATGTGGTGATGCGTGGTGCGGTGGTGGTGCGGTGGTGACGGTTCAGTCGTGATGGTGCGTGGTGCTGTGGGGCGTGCGGTCGCGCGTGGGGTGCGCGTGTGTCGTGCGCCTGTCCTATGGCGAAGGACCTTGCCATGTGCGCGTTCGGTCCCAGCACATCACATTCCGCACTCAGGCTGTCACTATTCGTTGTGAATTGGCCGAAAGTGGAAGCGGATATTCCGTCTCTGTCAGACGAGGCGGACCGGCTTCTCGGGGCGTATCCCCGACTTGACCAGCCACGCGCGCAGAGGGGCCGGGTCGCCGTCCTCCACGAGGCTCAGGACGCGAGGGGCGAGGTCCGCGGCGCGTTCGCCGTTGATCAGGAGGGACGGACCGTCGAGCCAGTCCAGGCCCGGGGTGGCGCCGGCGGTGTCGATCGCCGCGCAGCAGACCATCGCGGTGACGTGGTCGGTGAGGAGCTCGCGGGCGCTGCGCGGGGGCTGGAGCGGGAAGAGGGGGAGAGCGGTGTCGTCCCAGGGGGTGGCGTCGGGCGCGGTGCGGGAGTGGGGGGCGGCGGCTTCCTCGCGGGCCAGCTCGGCGGTGAGCGCCGCGGCGAGGGCTTCGGCTTCGCCTCCGGTTTCGGCTGCGTCGTGGTTGTGGGGGTCGCAGTCGTCGCTGTCGTGGCCGGCGTGGCTTTCGTCGTGGGGTGCGGCGGGGGGGCCTTGAGGGGCCGGGGCGTTCCGCGCGGCCACGCCGGCGTCCACGTCCACGCTGTCGCCGTCGAGTGCGGCGGGCGGGCCTTGAGGGGCCGGGGCGTTCTGCACGGCCGCGCCGGCGTCCACGTCCGCGGGGGCCGGGTTGTTGTGGTCTGCGGTCTTGGCGTCGGCTGGGGGCGCCGGTAGGGGGGCGGTGGGGGCTGCGTTGTGCGGGGGCGGGACTGTGTCGGGGGCGGCGGGTGCCTGCGGCGGGCTGGGTACGTGCTGTTCCGCGTCGCGGTCGGCCGCACTGGTCGGTGCGTGATCCGTCACCGTGTCGTCGGGAGGCGGAGGCGGTACGAGGTCCGCGGCGGCGGAGGCTCGAGTGTGCGGGCTGGTGGGTGTCGGGTGGGCGGGCTGGTCTGTTGCCGTTGCCGTTGCCGTTGCCGTTGCCGTTGCCGTCGACGGTGGCGGTGGCGGTGGCGGTGACGTCAGGTCGGCGGATCCGGCTACCGCTGTGGACTGCGTATCCGGGCCGGCAGGTCGCTGGGCGGGGGCGGGCTGGGGCCCTGAGTCGGCGTCGGCAGACGCTGCCACGGCTGTGGGCTGGGTAGCCGCACCGGCAGGCCCGTCGACGGCCCCGGACTGTGACACCGCCTCGGCGGACCCGGCCACCTCCGTGGGGCGTGACCTCGGGTCGGCACGCCCGTCGGCGGCCGCGGACTGTGGCCCCGGGTCGGCAGAGGCTGCCACCGCCGTGGACTGCGGAACCGCACCGGCAGGCCCGTCGGCGGCCGTGGGCTCCGAAGCCGAACCGACGGGTCGGCCCGCGGCCGCGGGCTGCGACGCCGCATCGGCATGCTCGGCGCCCGCCGAGGGCCCTGGCGTCGGGGCGGCAGGCCCATCAGGGGTGGTGGCCTGTGCGACGGGGGCCATGGACTCCCCCGCGGCAGTGGGCTGTGCGGTGGTGCTCGTCGGCTGGGGGGTGGACAGGTGGGCCAGGACTCGGGAGAGGGTGGGGGCGTCGGATTCCGGTGCGGTGGCTTGTGGGGTGCGGCGGACGCCCTGCGCGTCGAGGACTCGGTGGAGGCGGGCCGCGTCCAGGCGCCACTTCCGGTCCACGACCTCTTCCGGGTACTCCTGCCAGTCCACCGGGGACCAGTCCGGCCCGGTCTCCGCGGGGCCGCCGTGGAAGAGGCGGGCCGCGAGCAGGGAGGCGGCCTCGTCGATCGCACCGGGCTCTTCGAGCAGGTCACAGGCGGGGCGCTCCCCCAGCCGGGAGGCGAAGCCCTCGGCGAGACGGTCCCGGCGCGACAACTCGGTGAGGGCGGCCACCACTCCCGCGTCCAGACGGGAGGGCCAGCGGCCCATCCGCCAGGCGGGAAGCGCGACCCGGGTGAGGAGGCGGTCCCAGCCCGCGTACGCCAGGCCCACCTGTTCCTGCGCGACGATCCGCAGGCCGTAATCCACAGCCTGTGCACGCTCGGCGGCCGCGGCGGCGACCCCGCGCTCCATCTGGGTGGCGTGCTCCCGGCAGCTCCGCAGGAGCAGGCGGGCCACCCAGGCGACGCCCGCGCACATCACGCGGGTGAGCGGACAGCGGCCGGGGACGGAGCCGACGGCCACCGCCGCGTCCAGACCCCGTACGAAACGCCGGGCCGCCGCTATGTCGGGGTGGGCCGAGGGGCCCGTACCGGCGACGACGGGGGCGAGGACCGCGCGCAGTTCGCCGACGCGCATCCACCACAGGAACGGCGAGCCGATGACCAGCACCGGTGCGGCCGGTACACCGCGGTGGGAGCCGCGGACGCCCGCGATCTCGTCCTCCCGGCCCTCCTGCGGGGGTGGACCGTGCGCAGGGTGGGTGCGGTCCTCCAGCCAACTGTCGCAGTCCGGGGTGAGCGCTATGGCGGAAGGGGCGGGGACGTCCAGCCGGTCGGCGAGGTCGCGCACCATGCGGTACAGGTCGGGCGCGGACTCCTCGGCGATCGCGACGGTCGGACTCACGGCGGGCCGGGCACGGGCGACGACCAGGGCGACGGCCCCGGCGGCGAGCAGCACCACGACCCCGAGCACGCTCATCACCAGCCGGGCGCTGTCCCAGAACCCGCCCATGAGATGGCCGGTGGAACCTCCGGCGAGCAGCACCACGGCCACCGCCGCGGGCAGCAGCGCCACGGCCAGCGCGCGGCTGCGGATCCGCAGCACGGCGAGGGCCCGGGAGCGCGCGGCCTGCGCGCCCGCCTCCACACCGATACCGGTCATGACCGGACCTCACCCCCTCGCTGCCGTCCTGAATGCCGGGCTGTCCTGGCGTTGCTCACTCCCCCACTGTGGCACCCACCACTGACATCGCAATGCCGGTGGGCCAAGTGCCGGACCGCTTGCGCGGCACCCTAGTTGGGCCCCGGGCCCCCGTCAGCCGTATGCGGGCCCGGTCACTCGATGGAATGGCTTTGGGGAAAGGTGGATGACGTACAGCGAAGATCAGGCCCCGGATCCTTAGACGGATCCGGGGCCTGTCGGGTTGTTCGGGGGCGGTGGTTTCGCCCCGGTTCTCGGATTCCCGGGTTCTGGGTTTCTCAGGCTTCCGCGCTTCCAGGCTTCACGGGCTTCCGGGCTTCTCAGGCTCCGGACGCCGCCTTCGCCGCGATGTCCGTCCGGTGCTGGGAGCCGTCGAGTCGGATACGGCCGACGGCCCGGTACGCGCGCTCGCGGGCCTCGGTGAGGTCCTTGCCGGACGCCGTGACCGACAGGACGCGGCCGCCGGCGCTGACGACGGCGTCACCGTCCCGCCGGGTGCCGGCGTGCAGGACGTACGCGTGCGGGGCGTCCTGCGCGGCCACCTCGTCGAGGCCGGTGATCGGGTCGCCGGTGCGGGGGGTGGCCGGATAGTTGTGCGAGGCGACGACCACGGTGACCGCGGCGTCCTCGCTCCAGCGCAGGGGCGGCAGGTCCTCGAGGTTGCCGCTCGCGGCGGCGAGCAGGACACCGGCCAGCGGGGTCTTGAGGCGGGCCAGGACGACCTGGGTCTCGGGGTCGCCGAAACGGGCGTTGAACTCGATGACCCGTACACCGCGGGACGTGATCGCGAGACCGGCGTACAGCAGGCCGGAGAAGGGGGTGCCCCGGCGCCGCATCTCGTCGACGGTCGGCTGCAGGACCGTCTGCATGACCTCGTCCACCAGCTTCGGGTCGGCCCAGGGCAGCGGGGAGTACGCGCCCATGCCGCCGGTGTTCGGGCCCTCGTCGCCGTCGAGGGCCCGCTTGAAGTCCTGGGCGGGCTGGAGCGGCAGGACGGTGTCGCCGTCGGTGATGGCGAAGAGGGAGACCTCGGGGCCGTCGAGGAACTCCTCGATGACGACCCGCTCGCAGGCGTTCGCGTGGGCCGTCGCGGTCTCGATGTCGCTGGTCACGACGACACCCTTGCCCGCGGCCAGACCGTCGTCCTTGACGACGTACGGGGCGCCGAAGGCGTCGAGGGCCTCGGCGACCTCCTCGGGGGTCGTGCAGACGTAGGAGCGGGCAGTGGGTACCCCGGCCGCGGCCATGACGTCCTTGGCGAAGGCCTTCGAGCCCTCGAGCTGCGCGGCCTCCCCGGACGGGCCGAAGACGGGAATGCCCACCTCGCGCACGGCGTCGGCGACTCCCGCGACGAGCGGGGCCTCCGGGCCTACGACGACCAGGTCGACGCCGAGTCGCTGCGCGAGCGTGGCCACCGCCTCGCCGTCGAGGGCGTCGACGGGGTGCAGCTCGGCGACCTCGGCGATGCCGGCGTTGCCGGGTGCGCAGTGCAGCGCGCTGACGTCGGGGTCGAGGGACAGGGAGCGGCACAGGGCGTGTTCGCGGGCGCCGTTACCGATGACGAGGACCTTCACGGGGGTCAGCCTAACGGGGTTTTTGTGCGGGGTTCCTAAGGGGTGGAGGGAGCGGAGTCGTAGGTTCCTCCAAGGTGAGGCGCCTTGCTCGCCCCTCGGCGGCCCTCTACTCGTTCGTGATCTCCTCCACGACGGTCGCCCCGAGCTCCCTGACGATCAGTTCGCGGCCCGAGAGGGCCGACTCGTTGAGGTCGGGGTCGTCGTCCTCGGGGATGTCGTCCTCGATGGAGACGGGCGGGGGCTCCGGCGCGGACCGCTGCGGGGCCGGGGCCGGTGCGGGCGCAGGGGTCGGCGCGGGCCGGTCGGTCGGAGCGTGCGTCGGCTGGGGGGACGGCGGGGCCTGGGGGGCGGGGGCGCCGTAGCCTCCGGTGCCGTAGCCTCCCGTGTTTCCGGTGCCGTAGCCGCCGGCGTTGCCGCCTCCGCCGTAACCACCACCACCGCCGCCACCGCCACCGCCGCCGTTGAAGCCGCCGGACGCCGGGGGGGCCGCGCCGCCGCCCGACGGGTCGACCACGGCCTCGATCTTCCACTGGACGCTGAACTGCTCGGAGAGCGCCTGGCGCAGCACCTCCTCGCTGCCGCTGCTCACGAAGTTGTCGCGGGCGCCGGCGTTGACGAAGCCGAGTTGGAGGGTGGTGCCGTCGAAGCCGGCCACCTGGGCGTTCTGGCTGAGCAGGATCCAGGTGAAGCGGCGGCGGTTCTTGACCGCCTCAAGGATGTTGGGCCAGAGCTGACGGGGATCGAGGCCGCCGGTCGGCGGGGCGTAGGCGGCCGGGCCGGGCGCGGAGGCCGCGGGGGCGGGCTGGGCCGGTGCCGGGGCGGCCGTGGGCCGGTGCGCCGCGGGGGCCTGGGGCTGCCCCCCGCCCGCCGGGGTCGCGGTGGGCCAGCCACCAGGCCGTCGGCCACCGCCGGCGGGGGCGGCGGTGGGCCAGGCGCCGGGGGACGAGGCCGGGGCCGCGACCGCGGCGGAGGGCTGCTGGTGGGACTGGCCGGGGTGGTCGGAGGGGGATGGGCTGGAGGCCGAGCCGCCGACCTGAGCGGCGGCCGGGCTCGCGCCCGAGGGCGGACCGGCGGGGGCGATCGAGGCGGGGACGGTCGGGGCGGGGGGCGCCGAGTCGGCCGTAGCGCCGGGGAATCCGCCGGGGGCACCTGCTCCACCGGGGACGCCACCGCCCTGCACGCCGCTGCCCGGGGCGTCGGAGGGCCCTGGGCCGCCGGTGCTGCCCGCGCCCGCGGCCCGGACCGCAGCTCGGGCCGCGGCCGGACCGCCGCCGGGCGGCACCGCGGCCGAGGCCGGGATGCCGCCCGGGGACGGCAGGGCGGCCGTCGAGGGGCCGGGGACGGCTCCCGCTCCCCCGTGCGCCTCCGGCCCCGGCACGTACCCCATCGCGGGGGCGCCGCCACCGGCCGAGAAGTTCACGCCCCGCTCGATGCGGTCGAGGCGGGCCATCACCGAGCGCTCGTCGCCGTACGCCGCGGGGAGCAGCACGCGCGCGCAGATGAGTTCGAGCTGGAGGCGGGGCGAGTTGGCGCCGCGCATCTCCGTCAGACCTGCGTTGACCAGGTCGGCGGCGCGGCTGAGCTCGGCCGCGCCGAAGGTGCCGGCCTGGGCCTGCATGCGCTCGATGACGTCGGCGGGGGCGTCGATGAGCCCCTTCTCGGCGGCGTCGGGAACGGCGGCGAGGATGACCAGATCCCGGAGCCGCTCCAGCAGGTCGGCGACGAAACGGCGCGGGTCGTTGCCACCCTCGATGATCCGGTCGACGACCTCGAAGGCGGCGGCACCGTCACCGGTGGCGAAGGCCTCGACGACGGAGTCGAGGAGGGAGCCGTCGGTGTAGCCGAGGAGGGAGATGGCCATGGCGTATGTCACACCCTCCTCCCGCGCTCCGGCGAGGAGCTGGTCCATGACGGACATGGAGTCACGCACGGAGCCCTGCCCCGCCCGCACGACGAGCGGTAGCACCCCGTCCTCGACGGGGATGTTCTCCTTGCCGCACACCTCGCCCAGGTACTCCCGCAGGGTGCCGGGCGGTACGAGCCGGAAGGGGTAGTGGTGGGTCCGCGACCGGATCGTCCCGATGACCTTCTCGGGCTCGGTGGTGGCGAAGATGAATTTGAGGTGCTCCGGGGGCTCCTCGACCACCTTCAGCAGCGCGTTGAACCCGGCCGACGTGACCATGTGGGCCTCGTCGATGATGTAGATCTTGTACCGGCTGCTCGCCGGTCCGAAGAAGGCCTTCTCCCGCAGCTCACGGGCGTCGTCCACACCACCGTGGGACGCCGCGTCGATCTCGATGACGTCGATGGAGCCCGGGCCGTTCCTGGCCAGGTCCTGGCAGGACTGGCACTCGCCGCAGGGGGTGGGTGTGGGCCCCTGTGCGCAGTTCAGGCACCTGGCGAGGATGCGCGCGCTGGTCGTCTTGCCACATCCGCGCGGACCGCTGAACAGGTACGCGTGATTGACCCGGTTGTTCCGCAGCGCCTGCTGCAGCGGGTCGGTGACATGCTCCTGCCCAATGACCTCGGCGAATGACTCCGGGCGATAGCGGCGGTACAGCGCGAGAGACGACACGCATACGAGGTTATAGGCGCCCACTGACAACCCGACCCGCGCGGACACTCCTCCCGGGAACACCCGGGAACACCCGGTAACGCGAACGCCCCCCACGCACCCGCCAGAGCCGACCTACCCTTGCTGCCTTCCGGCCCTGGGGGAGTTCAGTCAGATAGCGCCGCGTGAGGGGCTGCCCAAACAGTACCCGATGGCAGCGGGTGGGAACGAGTTCGCGAGCACTCCTCAACGTCTTGTATTGTTTGCCGCGGAGGATTCGCCTAGAGGCCTAGGGCGCACGCTTGGAAAGCGTGTTGGGGGCAACCCCTCACGAGTTCGAATCTCGTATCCTCCGCCAGTGCCTCACCGGGCACGATGTCGAAGGGCCCCACCGCGAGGTGGGGCCCTTCGACGTTTTTCTCGGGCCTCGATCGTTCACGCCCCCAGCGCCCGTGCCAGCAGCATCACGCGGTTGTTCGTCGAGGTCTTGGTGAAGATCGACTTGAGGTGGTCCTGGACGGTGTGTTCGGAGAGGGACATGCGGTGGGCCACCGTGTGGCTGTCGCCGCCCTTGGCCAGGTGGTCGAGGACGTCGGCCTCGCGGGGGCTCAGGGCGAAGGATCTGGCGAACAGGGCGAGCCGTTCCGCCGGGGTGGTCTCCTCCAGGGTGACGGCGATGCTGTGTCGGCGGTCCGAGGGCAGCACGCCTCCGATGCGCGCGGCGCTCAGGGTGAGCCACAGGCCGTCCCCGAGGTGGAGCCGGGAGCGGGGCGGGTGGGTGTCGACGCCCTCCTCGACGGCCAGCAGCTGGGCGGCGACGTCGTACACGCACGCGTGCACCGCCGGGCGGCCGGGACCGGGCGGCACCAGTCGGCTCAGACAGGCCGACGTGGCCGGGGTCTGGGCGAGCACCCGCAGGTCGGGGTCGAGCAGCAGGGCCAGCGGGCTCGGCAGCCGCGCGTGGGGCGGCCGTACGACGAAGGTCTCCGCCTGGCGGCGACGCAGCGCCCTGGTCACCGGGGTGGTCAGGCGGGCCAGGCAGGCGGCCTCGGCGGCGCTGAAGGGGCGGTCGCGGCGGTACAGGTCGAGGTGGCCCCAGCAGCCGAAGCGGTCCTTGAAGACCAGCGAGGCGATGTCCCGGACGCCGTGGTCGCGCAGCACCTCGCGCCACAGGCGGCTGCCGGCCGGATCGGGGAGCCGGCTCAGCAGGGCCACGCCGTCCAGGGTCGTCCAGCGGTTGGCCGCGGTCAGGTATCTGAGGCGGGTCGTCCTCGGCAGTTCCGGCGGCCACGGCGCGTCGGCGACCGGGGAGCAGCCCACCGCGGTCTCGGGGTCGGTCAGGAGGAAGCCGTAGGCGTCGAAGCCGATGGCGGTCCGCAGCTCGCCGAGGAGCCGTTCGCGCAGGGTCCGGGAGTCGCCGCCCGCCTCGCAGAGACGGACGATCCGCTCGTGCGACCGCGCGTACGGCACGACAGGGACGGCCATGATTCGAGCGTACGTCGCGATTCCCCACATTTCTGGGATGGGCCGTGCTCCGTACCAGGTCAAGCATGGAAGCGTCAGAAGACGTCGGAAGGCAACTGAGGAGCCACCGAGGAGCCACCGATGAGAAAGACGTCGAGATTCCCTGTCGTCCTGGCCGCCGCCGCGCTCGCCGCCGCGGCCGGCCTCGCCACCGCCGCCCCGGCCGGGGCCCAGACCGCCCAGGTCCTCCAGGTGACCCAGACGAGCACGGTGTACGCGTGGATCGACGGTTGGGGCGGTGGCACGGTCACCAGCAGCCCCGCCGGGATCAGTTGCCATACGACGGCCTGGGACCCGTACAGCTCCGAGGAGCCCCCAGCGAACTCGACCGGCCCGTGCTCCGCGAGCTTCCCGGTCGGCACCACCGTCACCTTCACCGCCACGCCCGACCCGGGTTCCGGCGTCAACGGCGGACCCGATCCGGCCTCCCTGACCGTGCGGTCCGGCTACAACGCCGTGTGGGCCATGTTCTGCCCGACGGACGGTCTCTGCTCCGCCGGGTGACCCACCAGTCCGGGGGCCCTGCGGCGAGTTCGGTCAGTGCACCGACAATCCCCCGTCCACGAAGATCGACTGCCCCGTGACGTAGGCCGAGGCGCCGCTCGCCAGGAAGACCGCGGCGCCCGCGAAGTCGTCGGGGAGGCCGTTGCGGCCGGTCATCGTGCGGGCAGCCAGGGATGCCACGCGGGCCGGGTCGTCGGCGAGGCGGGCGTTGAGGGGGGTCAGGACGAAGCCGGGGACGAGGGTGTTGCAGGTGACACCGTGCGGGGACCAGGCCTCGGCCTGGGAGCGGGCCAGGGACTCCAGGCCGCCCTTGGAGACGCCGTAGGCGCCGCTCTGCACGAAGGCCCGGTGGGCCTGCTGGGACGTGATGTGGATGATCCGGCCGAAGCCGCGCCGGGCCATGCCGGGGCCAAAGCGCCGGCCCAGGAGGTAGGGGGCCTCCAGGTTGACCGCCATGGTGGTGTCCCACACGTCGTCGGTGAGCTCGTTCATCGGTGGACGCAGGTTGATCCCCGCGGAGTTGACCAGGATGTCCGGCTCGCCGAACAGGGCGGCGGCCGCCTCCGCCGCCGTACGGACACCCTCCCTCGTGCTCAGGTCGCCGCTCACCCAGGCCGCCCGGCAGCCTTCGGAGGTCAAATCGGCGACTGTGGCTGCCAGTTCCGACTCCCGGCGGGCCACGATCACCACGCTCGCCCCCGCTCGCGCCAACGCCCCCGCGATCGCCCTGCCGATGCCCGAGCTCCCGCCGGTCACCAACGCCACCCGGCCGTCCAGCGAGAAGAGTTCGGAGAGATACGCCTGGGAAGTCATGCCCGCACCCTAAGTCGGTACCCGGGCTCCCATGACCCGCATTCTCGTCGGCACTTGCTCCTGGACCGATCCCGCGCTCGTCCGCAGCGGCTGGTACCCGCCGGGGCGGCGGGACGCCGAGGGGCGGTTGCGGTACTACGCCGAGCGGTTCCCGGTGGTGGAGGTGGACGGCACGTTCTACGCCCTGCCCAGTGAGCGCAACAGCCTTCTGTGGGTGGAGCGCACGCCCGCCTCCTTCGTGTTCGACGTGAAGGCGTACGCGTCGCTCACCGGGCATCCGGCGAAGCAACCCGCCCTCGCCGACGTCCCGTTGGACGAGGTGTGGGCGCGGTTCGCCGCCGGGATCGAGCCGTTGCGCCAGGCCGGGCGGCTCGGCGGGGTGCTGTTCCAGTTCCCGCCCTGGCTGCGACCGGGGGCGCGGGCGGAGCGGTTCCTGGAGGAGACCGCGGAACGGACCGCCGGCTGGCCCGTCCACCTGGAGTTCCGGCATCCGTCCTGGTGGGAGGAGGGGCAGCAGGACCTCACCTGCGCGTTGCTCGCCAAGTACGACTTCGCCGCCGTGGCCGTGGACATGCGCCAGGGGCTGCCCGCCTCCCTGCCGCCGGTCACCCCCGTCACCTCGCCCCGGCTGTCCGTCGTGCGCTTCCACGGGCGCAGCTCCTCCTGGGGCCGCGGCAGCAAGGAGGAGCGCTTCCGGTACGACTACACGCGCGCCGAACTCGCCGAGTGGGTACCGCGGTTGCACTCACTGGCCGAGCGGTCCGACGAGCTCCACGTGCTGTTCAACAACTGCTGTGCGGCAGCCGCCGTGCATGCCGCCGAGACCATGGCCGATCTGCTCAGCCCACGATCCGCACCGTCTTCGTCACGCTGATCTGGTCGACGTCGGAGACCCTGATCGTCGCCTTCATCCGCCAGTCGCCGGCGAGGGGCAGGGTGAGGTCGTTGGTGCCCCAGTAACCGCCCTTGTTCGTCAGCCGGGCGTCGATGGGGCCGATGTCCTTGGCCGGGAGGGTGAAGGACAGCCGGAGTTCGGGCACGGTGGCGAGGCCTCCGTCGGCCGCGTAGACGATGGCCTGGACCGAGTTGTCGCCGGTGCGGCCCGGGTCGAGGGTGACCTGCACCTTGCCGGTGGCGCCGCCCACCGAGAAGGGGACGGTGGTCAGGGACGCTGCGGGCAGTCCGCCCGTGGCCGGGCCCGCCTCGGCCGCCTCGGCCTGCGCCCGCCCGGGCAGGGTGCCGCTCAGCACGGTGCTCAGCACCAGGACCACGACCCCGACGGCCACTTCGGCGAGGACGGAACGGCGCAGACCGTGCCGGTAGGCCGGTGCGGCCGGTCCCGGGGTGACGGGCGTCGAGGTGGCAGGCGCTGGGGCGTCAGGCCCCGAGGTGGCAGACGCTGGGGCGTCAGGCGCCGAGGTGGCAGGCGCCGGTTCGGACGCCGACGCCGGGCCGCCCACCCGCTCGGGCAGCTTCTCCCGCACGACCGTCTCCGCCTGCGCCAGGGCCTGCGCCTGCGTCCGCGCCTGCGTCTCGTCGGAGGCCGACGCCGGGCCGCCCACCCGCTCGGGAACCTTCTCCGGCACGACCGCCCCAGGCCCAGACCCAGCCGCAGCTCCCGCCTCCGCCTCCGCCTGCGCCTGCGCCTGCGCCTGCGACTCCGACGCGACCGTCACCAACCGTCCCGTCCACCGCCGTGACAGCCTCGCCGCCGCCAGCAGCAGCGTCACCGCGAGCAGTTTGAGGACGAGCAGGTGGCCGTACGTGGTGCCGGTGACCGCGTCCCAGGAGCCGAGGCCTCGCCAGGACTGGTAGACGCCGGTGCCGACGAGGACGGTCACGGAGGCGAAGGCCAGCCGGGAGAAACGGGCGACGACGGCGGCCGGGAGCCGTGCCGGGGCCCGGTGCAGCGTCAGGAGCAGGGCCGCGAGACCGCCCAGCCAGACCGCCATCGCCAGCACGTGCAGCACCGCGGACGTCATCGCCACCGGCACCTGGATCCCGGCGGACGCGTGCTCGGCGGCGGCCCAGGTCAGCGCGAGACCCACGGCGAGCGCGCCGCCCGCCGCCTGCCACGCGCGGGGCAGCCTCGACTCGCCGAGCCGCAGCAGTCGTACGACGAAGAAGTACGCGATGAGGAGCAGTGCCAGGCGGACCAGGAGGGCCTCGCCGGGGCGGGTGGTCAGGGTGCGTTCGAAGGCCTTCGCCGAGAACGCGGCCGACGGGCCCGCCCCCGACTCGTACGGTGCCCGCAGCACCAGCAGGAACACGGTCGAGCCGAGCAGGGTGCCCCAGCCCGCCCACAGCAGGCGGCCCAGCCGGGACGGCTCCGGGGGACGGCAGGCGGCGAGGAAGACGGCGGTGCCGATGAGCAGGGCGGCGGCGAGGTAGGCCAGGTAGCGGCCCATGTTGAAGAGGCTCTCGGTGGCCGGGTCCTCGGTCGGGCCGGTGTCCGCGACCACGATGGCCGGGGAGGGTTTGCCGACGGAGAAGGTGAAGGCGCCGGAGACCGGGTGGCTGTCGGCCGAGACCACCCGCCAGGCCACCGTGTAGGTGCCCTGGGCGAGCTTGGCGGGCAGGGTGACCCGGGCGGTTTCCGAGCCGCCCGGTCCGTGCCCGGCGTCTGTGACCTTCAGGCGCTTGCCGTCCGGGTCGAGCACCCGGAAGGAGTCGTCGAGCAGGCCGACGGACTCGGTGAAGGTCAGGGTGATGTCGCGGGGGGCGGACTTGAGGACGGTGCCGTCCTCGGGGTCGGTGGACCGGAGGGCCGCGTGGGCCGACGCCGCTCCCGCACCGCCGAAGAGGAGCAGGACCAGCACGGTGCCCAGCAGCACCAGCCCTTGAAGTCCTCGCCTTCGCCGGCCTGTGCTGCTGCGCGCACGCTCACACCTCACGTCACTACTCCGTACCTGGGCTCGCGGTCTTCCCGATAGGTACGGACGCGAACCCCGCAGCGCTCACCAGGTCGGCCGGGCGGAGACCGCCGTCCACCACCAGGTCGTGCCCGGTGATCCAGGACGCGAGCGGCGAGGCGAGAAACACGCACGCGTCGGCCACGTCCTCGGGCCGCCCGAGCCTGCCCAGGGGCGCCTTCCGCAGCCACCGCTCCACCCCCTCCGGCCATGCCTGCGCCAGCCCCTCCCGGTCGATCAGCCCGGGCGAGACCGTGTTCACACGGATGCCGCGCGGACCGTACTCCAGGGCCGCCGCCCGCGCGTGCGCCACGATCGCGGCCTTGGAGACGGAGTAGTGGGCGTGCTCGGGGGCGGGGTTGCGGGCCTCGACGGACGCGATGTGGGTGACGGACCCGCCCGGGTCCATGACCTCGGCCGCCGCCTGCGTGCACGCGAAGACGCTGGTGAGGTTGGTGTCCACGACGGCCCGCCACCGCGCCGCTCTCATCCCCGGCAGGGGCTGGGTGGGCTGCACGCCCGCGTTGTCGACCAGCGCGGTCAGCCCGCCGCCCCACGCGGCGGCCTCCCGGACCAGCCGCCGGCACGCGTCCTCGTCCCGCAGATCCGCCTCCACTACGACGGCCCGGGCCCGAGTCCTCGATACGGGACGCCGCTTCACGGGCCGCCGCCACCGCCGTACGGCTGGGGGTGCCCCCTCTGAGGGAGGAGGGCGACCGACGCGCCCTGCTCGGCGAACCGCAGCGCGATCCCCCGCCCGATGCCGCCGCCCGCGCCGGTGACCAGGGCGACCTGTCCTTCCAGGAGTCTCATGGGCGGCACAGTCCCGCGATCCGCGCGGCCTCGGACGGGTAACGCGCCGTCAGCTCGGCCGCGTCACCGTGCTCGTAGTCCTCGTAGGTGAAGCCGGGTGCCATCGTGCAGCCGAAGAAGGTCCACGCGCCGCGGGTGCGGGCCCCCATCCAGGTGCCCGCGGGCACGGTGAGCTGGGGGTGCTGGCCGTCGCGTATGTCCGGGCCCAGGACGGCCGTGTCCGTCGTGCCGTCCGGGGCGAGGAGCAGGAGGTCCAGGGGGTCGCCGAGGTAGTGGTGCCAGATCTCGTCGCTGGGCAGGCGGTGCAGGGCGGAGTAGTCGTCCGAGGTGAGGAGGGCGACGATCGCCGTGCCGTGCGGTCTTCCGTCGGCGCGTTCCTCGCCCGCCCAGGTCTGCCGGAACAGTCCGCCCTCGCGGGGGATGGGTTCCAGGCCGTAGTGGGCGACGAGGTCGTCAGGCGTCACCCGGGAAGGCTACCTCCCGTGTCAGGAAAGCGAGTTGGGCGTGCTTCTCGGGCAGATGCACGTCCGGCAGGTCGATCTCCGGCAGCACGACCGTGTCTCCGGCCACGAAACCCTGCTTCAGGAAGCGGGCGATGGCCTTCTCGTTGCGCACGTCGGGGTCGACCACGACCCGCTTCCTGTCCAGGCCCAGCAGCACGTACGAGGCCACGGCGGACAGCAGCGCCTTCGACCAGCCGGGCCGGTCGCCGTCCGGGCCGGGGGGCGGGAGCAGCAGGTGGATGCCGATGTCACCGGGCTGCACGGGGTAGCACTCGCTGACGCGGTCGGCCTCCGGCTCGTAGGTCTGCAGGAGCCCGGCCGGTTCGCCGTCCTTCTCCAGCAGATAGGCGTGGTGGGTGTCGAGGGTGTCCAGGTGGGCGTAGATCTCGGCCACCTGCTGTCGCGTGAGGCCGTTCATGCCCCAGAACGCGGCGCGTTCCTCGCGCACCCAGGCGTGCACGGTCGCGGCGTCGCCGTACGGGTCCAGGCGCAGGACGCGGACGGTGCCGAAGCCGTCCACCGTCTGGGTGTGGACCGCTTCACGGGTGGGGGTGTCGGACATCGGGCTCCTCAGTCTTCCTTCGTCAGGTGCTGCCAGTCGGTGACGACCGGGACGAGATCTCCCGCCAGCCACAGGGGGAGTTGGTCGCGGTGATGGGGCGAGTCGGGCAGGCCGGAGGCGCCCAGCGGGACCACCCAGAGGCTGTCCTCGCGGCGGGCCAGGTCCCAGACGTAACGGGCGGCCGGGCCCCGCGCGGCCAGGTCGGTGAGTCCGGGCACCGCGGAGGTGCACAGGACGCAGTCGTGGTCGCCGGAGAGGGCGGGGGCGTCCCGGTCGTCCTCGGGGAGCGCCTGCCAGGGGGCGAGGCGGTGGGTGTCGCCCCAGGTGCCCCGAGGCGGCTCGGCGGCCACGTCCTCCACGGCGTCCCGCACGATCCCGGCCCGGTCGATGCCGTACAACTCCTCGGCGCGCAGGAGGTGTTCGAGCGCGAAGGCGACCCGGGGAAGAAGGCCGAGCCATGGGAGGAGGACGTCGGGGTAGGCGGGCGGGTCGGCCAGGGCCGCGAACGCGGGGTGGGCGGCGAGCCGTCGTACGACCGCGCTGCGTACGGCGGCGTACAGGGCGGCCTCCGTGCTGCTCGCGGTCATGCGGCGATCCCAGCGGAGGATCGTTTCCCTCGCGGCCGTGGCCGCGGGGCTCAGACCCTCCAGGGCCTCCAGGTGGTCCAACAGGGGCTGCGCCGAGGCCAGATGGGTGTCCATGTGGATCCGGGGCATGTCGGCGGCCGACCACCGCTCCTTCTCCCGGAGCAGGGCGGTGATGCGGTCCGCACGGTGCGGCGGGGCGAACTCCACGCCGAGTGGGGTGGCGGGACCCCGCTGGTTGGCCATCACGGCGACGCCGTCGGTGAGCCCGGCGCGGGGGGTGTCGTGCCGGCCCTGCCACTCGTGACCGGGCTCCCACGCGGGCACGGGCCGGAGCCGGTTGGCCTCCGCGCGCACCGGCACGGTTCCGGCGACCCGGTGCAGCAGACCGCCCTCGGTGTCGGCGGCCTGGACGACGTTCACGGGCTCGGCCCACAGGTCGAAGGCACGGTCCACGTCGGCGGTACGGCGGGCGCGGAGGAGAGGGAGCAGGGCGCTGAAGCCGAGGTCCTCGGTGACGCGGGGCGGGTAGCGGAGGGAGAGGGCGAGGGGGGTGGCAGTGGATGCCGGTGCGGGAGCGGGGGTGGGGGTGGAGCCGGGCCTGGACGCGTCCGTGGCCGGGGTCTCCTCCAGGCCGGGCCGGAAGGCGTCCGAGGCCTCGGGCCCCTCCAGGCCGGGCCGGAAGACGCCGGAGGCCAGGGGCTCCTCCAGGCCAGGCCGGAAGACGCCGGAGGCCAGAGGCTCCTCCAGGCCAGGCCGGAAGGCGTCCGAGGCCAGAGGCTCCTCCAGGCCGGGCCGGGAGGCGTCCGAGGCCGGGGGCTCCTCCAGCACTCCTCCCCCCTCCAGTCCTTCCGGGCCGCCCGCCACCACCGGGCCCCGTTCCGTCTCGATCACCTCGATCTCGACCGGGTCCTCGCCCGCCACCTCGACGGTCTCGGTGTGACGGGCGGCGCGGTGCCAGGCGCCGTCCGGGCCGAGGGCCTCGACGCCGGCCCCCGTGCGGCGCAGCCGCTCCCGGTAGAGGTCCTGGTAGTCGGCCATGGCGTTGGTGATGGACCAGGCGACCGTGCCGGTGTGGCCGAAGTGGGCGATGCCGGGGACGCCCGGTACGGCGAGACCGACGACGTCGAACTCGGGACAGGCCAGCCGGATCTGCTGGTAGACGCCAGGATCCTCGATGAAGCGGTGAGGGTCGCCCGCGAGGACGGCGTGCCCGGTGGTGGTGCGGGCGCCGGCGACCAGCCAGCCGTTGCTGCCGGAGGTGCCCGGGCCGTCGGCGGCGAAGAGACCGACCGCGTCCGGGCCCAGGTGCCGTATCGCCTCGTCCCGCCAGAGCTTGGCCGGGAAGCCGGCGAAGAGGATGTGCGTGGCGAGCCAGACGCCGAGCGGTGTCCAGGGCTCCCAGCGCCCGGGGGCGAGGCCGACGCGGGCGAACTCGGGTGCCTCGGTGGCAGGCAGCTCCTCGTTGACTCCGTCGACGTACGCCCGGACCCACTCGGCCGTCTCCGGGTCCTGTCTCTCCAGCGCGGCGAAACAGCGTCTCGCGGTGTCGGCCAGGCGTGCCCGTCTCGCGAGGGTGTCCCAGGAGAGGGCCCCGGCGCCGAGGAAGGCGGCCGAGGTGCCCTGCGCGCGGTGCCGTTCGACCTCCAGCTGCCAGGCGCGGTCGCGGGCGGTGACCCGGCCCTGGGCGCGGGCGAGTTCACGCGCGCTGCCCGCGCGGAGGTGGGGAATCCCCCAGGCGTCGCGGTGGATCTCGATACTCACCCTCGAACCCGCTTCCCTTAAGTTAGGCTTACCTAAGTATCTTGGTGGGGGAATCGTACGCGAAGGGTGAAAGACCATGGGGCAGGGGCACGGCTGGGAGGGAGCGGTCCTCCGACTGCTGCGGGCGAAGGACTTCGTGTTCACCGTGACCGGCGCCGAGGACGTCACCGACGCGTACCGGCGGGTGCATCTCACCGACGGCGGGATGCTGGCGGCCACCGGAGTCCATCCGACGATGTGGGTGCGCCTGTGGTTCTCCGCCGCGGGCAAGCCGCACCAGCGCGCCTACACCCTGGTCGACCCGGACCCCGAGAAGGGCACCTTCACCCTGGAGTTCGCGCTCCACGACGGCGTCGCCAGCGACTGGGCCCGCACCGCGAAGCCCGGCGACACCGTCGAGGCCACCGTCCACGGCACCGGGTTCGACCGTCCCGACCCCGAGCCCACGCACGTCTTCGCCTTCGGCGACCCGGCCTCCCTGCCCGCCCTCAACTCCCTCCTCGACGCCCTGGACTCGTCCCCCGCGACCGTCTGGTTCGAGGGCGGCGACGAGGGCCTCCCCTTCCGCACCGACCCGTCCCGCCACGAGGTCCGCCGGGTCCTGCGCCTGGACTCCGGGGCGCACCTGGTCGCCCAGGTGAAGGCGGACCTGCCCGGCCTGCTGAAGAGCCACCCGGACGCGTACGTCTGGATCGCCTGCGACACGACGACGACCCGGACCCTGGCGTCGTACGTCCGCAAGGAGCTCGGCGTGCCGAAGCAGCGGGTGCACGCGCTCGGCTACTGGCGGGACCAGCCCGCCGGCTCCCGGTAGAGGCGCGCTGCCGACGGGGGCATGATCGGGGACATGGACGTCACCCTTCACCTCGCCCAGGACCCCGAGGCCGACGAGCTCCTCGGCCGCTCCCCGCTCGCCGCGCTGGTCGGGATGCTGCTGGACCAGCAGGTCCCGATGGAGTGGGCGTTCAAGGGCCCCCGGACCATCGCGGACCGCCTCGGCGCGAGCGACCTCGACGCGCACGACATCGCCGCGCAGGACCCGGAGGCGTTCGTCGCGCTGCTCTCCGAGAAGCCGGCCGTGCACCGCTACCCGGGCTCGATGGCCAAGCGCATCCAGCAGCTGTGCCAGTACCTCGTCGAGCATTACGACGGTGAGGCCGAGCTGGTCTGGAAGGGCGTGGACGACGGCCGCGAGCTGCTGCGCCGGCTGGAGGAGCTGCCGGGGTTCGGGAAGCAGAAGGCGCAGATCTTCCTGGCGCTGCTGGGCAAGCAGCTCGGTGTCCGGCCCAAGGGCTGGCGGGAGGCCGCGGGCGCCTACGGCGAACCGGAGTCCTTCCGGTCCGTCGCCGACATCACCGGTCCCGAGTCGCTGACGAAGGTCCGCGCGCACAAGCAGGAGATGAAGGCGGCGGCCAAGGCGGCCAAGGCGACCAGGAAGTCATAGTCCGCCGGGAGGTCCTGCTCAGCCGGGAGGTCCTGGTCAGCCAGGTGGCCCGCCCGGGTGGCCGCGCCGTGCACGGCGGTCCCAGCATGGACCATGACCGAGTTCGACGACCGCTTCGACGACCGCCGGGTCCACGCGGGCCACCCGCCGGGCACCTCCCCGCACGCGCCCGAACCGCCGCTCGAGGGCCCCCTGCACACCCTCGCCCACGCGGCCTGGCAGGCCGTCCTGCTCACCGGTGCCGCCTCCCTGGTCCTCGGCGTCCTGGTCCTGGTGTGGCCCGGCGCCTCCCTGCTCGCGGCCGGTGTCCTCTTCGGCGTCTACCTCCTGATCAGCGGTGTCTTCCAGCTGGTCGCGGCCTTCGGCACGCACAGGACCACCGCCCTGCGCGTCCTCGCCTTCATCAGCGGCACCCTGTCGATCCTGCTGGGCCTGTTCTGTCTGCGCGGCCCGATGCGGTCGATCCTGCTGCTCGCGCTGTGGATCGGCATCGGCTGGCTGATCCGCGGCATCACCCAGACCCTGGCCGCCGCCTCCGACCGTTCGATGCCGGCCCGCGGCTGGCACCTCTCCCTCGGGGTGCTCACCTTCGTCGCCGGGATCGTGCTGATCGACTCCCCCTTCGAGTCGGTCGCCGTCCTCACCCTGGTCGGCGGCATCTGGCTGGTCGTCGTCGGGGCCGTCGAGATCATCACGGCCCTCAACATCCGCGCCCGAGCCCGCCAGGTACCCCACACGGTGTGACCCGGCCACAGCCGCCCCTGCCGACACAGACGCCCGACGCACCCGGACGCGAGGCCCGGGGGTGGTGCGGCCGAGGGTGGCCGGGTGGAGGCTGTGGCCTGCGGGGCGGGGCACGTGGTCGGGGATTCGGTGCCGGCAGCGCTGTACGCCGGTGGTGGCACCGCCCCGAACCCGGCCGCCCCGATGAGGCGGGGGGTGGGGTGTGTGGGGTCAGTGCCGCAGCGCACGGTCCACCAGGGCGGCGGCTCCGGTGTAACCGGCCGGGTCGCACAGCTCGGCTAGCTCGTCCGTGGCCGCGGCCGGCCATCCCGGCAGAGCGGGGAGCACCTCGGCCAGCGGGCGGCCACTACGGCCCGCCACCCGCGCGGCCTCGGTCATCAGCTTCCTGGCCCCGGCCTTGCCGAGCAGCGGGGCGAGGTACGCGGCCACCCGCTCGGTGACGACCTGACTGGCCGTCATGTCCAGGTTGGCCCGCATCCGTTCGGGCCTGACCCGCAGCCCCTCGGCGAGCTCCACCGCGGTGTGGGCCGCGCCGCCGGCCAGCCGCATGCACTCGCGCAGCAGCTGCCACTCCGCGTGCCAGGCGCCGGCGGACCGCTCGTCCTCCGACACCAGGCACTGGGTGAGCGCGGCGGCCAGGGCGGGCACCTGCAGGGCCGCACCGCGCACCAGGGTGGCGAGCACCGGGTTGCGCTTGTGCGGCATGGCGGAGGAACTGCCGCGGCCGTCCGCGCCGGGCTCCGCGACCTCGCCCACCTCGGTGCGGGCCAGCGACAGCACATCGACGGCGATCTTGCCGAGAGCACCGGCCGTGAAGGCCAGCGCGGACGCCAGATCGGCGATCGGCGTGCGCAGGGCGTGCCAGGGCAGCACGGGCCGGGCAAGTCCGGTCTCGGCGGCGTACGCCTCGACCAGGCGATCCAGGTACACGCCCGGTTCGGGCCGCCGGCCGTCGTCGCCGACGGCCGCGTACTCCAGATAGCCGGCCAGCGTGCCGGCCGCCCCGCCGAGCGACACCGGCAGCCCGCCCTCGTGGACGAGGGCCAGCCGCGCCTCGGCGTCCAGGACCAGCTGCCGCCAGCCCGCCGCCTTCAGCCCGAACGTCGTCGGCACGGCGTGCAGGGCGAGCGTGCGGCTGACGGCGAGCGTGTCCCGGTGCCGCTCGGCGAGCTCGGCCAGCGCCCGCGCGGTGCGCACGAGGTCGGCGCGGATGATGCCGAGCACCCGCCGGGCGACCAGCATGGTGGCGGTGTCCAGGACGTCCTGACTGGTGGAGCCCCGGTGCACGTACTCGGCGGCCTGCGCGTCCTGTTCGGCCACCACCGCGGTGAACGCCTTGACCAGGCCGACCACCGGGTTGGCGGTCTCCCGGGCGGCCAGCGCCAGCCCCCGCAGGTCCAGCCGGCCGGCGTCGGCCGCCCGTGTGATGGTCTCGGCGGCCTCCTTCGGCAGCGTGCCGAGCGAGGCCTGCGCCCGGGCCAGGGCGGCCTCGGCGTCCAGCATGGCCTGCAGCCAGGCCCCGTCGCCGGTGGCCGCCTCGACGGGTGTGCCGGCCCTGACCGGCGACAGCAGCCCGGCGTCCGTGAGGTCGTCGGGGGAGGAGGTCACACGATCACCCCGGACAGCTCGCTGTCGGCGTCCACCGGGCGCACGCCGACGGGCACATGTGCCACCGGCGGCAGCGCCAGCACCGAGCGGGCGATCGCGTCGGAGTCCCCGAGGGTCACCGAGTCGACGCCGGGCCGGATGCCGGCCGCCGTCACCCAGTGCACCGACTCCGTGGGCACGCCGTAGGCGAAGCGCCGCGGGTGGGCGCGGCCGCGGCCGTCGAGCAGCCGGTAGGGACGCTCGGTGACCGCCAGCCCGCCGGTCTCGTAGGCGGAACCGCCGGCGCCCGCGATCCGGTACGGCGTCGCCTGGTCGGTGTCGAGCAGGTGCTGCAGCAGCGGGTCGCCGGTGCGGCGCAGGTCCGGCTCGGGCAGCCGGGCCTCGATGAGCGCGGTCGCCCGCACCGGCTCGCCCGGCACCGCGGTGGACGTCGCGACGTACACCTGGGCCGTGGTGTCGATGCGGACCTGCGTGCCCGGCCCGGTCAGCGTCAGCACGCCCGCCTCGATCAGCGCGATCATCTCCTCGATACGGGAGGACGGCGGGCCGATGGACAAGAACGCGTTGAGCGGCGTGTACCAGCCCTCCAGGTCGTCGCGGTGCGAGTTGCCCTCGAGGCCGCCGTGGTCGACCGCGAGGCGGACCTCGTTGCGCAGGTCGCGCAGCACGTCCAGGGCGGCCTTGAGCGGACCGCTGACATTGCCCTTGCGGGACTCCTCGACATCCCGCCGCAGATGGGCGAGCAGCCAGCCGGTGAACTCCTCCCGGTCGGCGAACTCCCGCTCGCCGTACGGCCGCGACAGGCGCTCCCAGTCCCAGCGCTCCTCGGCCGGGATGCCGTACGCGTCGAGGAGGGCGGCAGGATCGGCGGCCGGATCCAGCGCGAGCAGCCGTGCGGTGAACTCCTCCCGGCGTGCGCCGTCGCCGCGCTCGCTCAGCAGCGCGCCGTAGTAGACGCTCTCCACCTCGCGGGAGATCAGCGGCCACAGGTCCTCGCCGAAGTTGACCGGCCGGCCGGTCGCGGAGCGCTCCTTCAGCGTCGCGATGTACTCGGCGGTCAGCAGGCGGGGGAAGTAGCGGCCGGTGGCGCCCTTCTCGTTCTCGCCGCGCGCGTGGTACGGGACGCCGCGCCGGGAGAAGGCGTACAGCCGCGGCTCGTTGCCCGAGGGGCGGTAGACGAGCCCGCCGCCCGGTGTGCGCTCGAAGCGGCCGCCGCGGCCCAGCGTGAACAGGGCCATGTGGTCGAAGAAGTTCAGGCCGAGCCCGCGCAGCAGCACGTTCTGTCCCGGCCGGATGCCGGTCAGGTCCAGGTCGGCCGGGTTGGCCGGGGTGATGTAGGTGAGGTGGTGGATGCGCGCCAGGCTCGCGGTGCGCGCCTCGCGCGCCGACAGCCGGGCCGGGACATGGCCCTGGGCCATCACGACGGCGTCCAGTTCGTTGAGCCGGGTGCCGTCCTCCAGGCGGATCCCCTGCGGGCCGCCGGGCACGCCGTGCGTGTCGGCCGCGGCGACCGCACGCGAGCGGTGCACCCGGACCTCGACATGGGCGGGAGCGGACCGCACGATGTGCTCGAAGCAGTCCTGGAGGTAGCGGCCGTAGAAGGCGCGGGTGGGATAGGAGTCGGGCCCCAGGCGCCGGGCCTCGGCGAGGACGCTCTCCTCGACCTCGGCGGGGTCGCCGAGCAGGGCCAGGCCCTGCGCCCACTCGTACAGGCTCGGGCCGGGCTCCACCGGGCCGTCGATCTCGGCGCTGTCGTCGGTGAAGACGGTGATCTGCGAAGCCACCGTGTTCATCAGCAGATGCTGCGACTGCCCGGTGCGCCACACCGTTCCGGCGCCGGGCGCCGAGGGGTCGACGACGTGGACCGTGACCGCGCCGTGCGAGGGGGTGCGGCGCTCGTTGGCCAGCAGCCGTTCCAGCACCGACAGCCCGCGAGGGCCGGCACCAATGATGCAGACCTCGAGGGTGCTGCTCATGCGGATACTCCGTTTCTGGGCGAGGGCGACCGGCGGCCGGAGCGGCGACCGGCCACCTGCCGCGGACGAGAGGGGTGAGGGGCACCGGGGCCCGGGTACTGACGGCGGCGTGCGGGCCGAAGGACGTCACGGTCACGACGTCGGTGAGCGGGGTGGACCGGGCGGCCGGAAGGGCGCTGGGCCGGTGGCCTGCGCGCGGCCCGCCGTAGGGGCAGTGGCTCTCGGAGCCCGGGGGCCTACCCCGCCCGGTCCGACGGATGGTGCTACTCGCCGGGACCGGCCGCCAGCAGGCGGGCCAGTTCGAGGCGCTTGATCTTGGTGGTGGCGGTCTGCGGGAGGTCGTCCAGCCGCCACTGGACCGGATCGCCCAGGGCCGGCAGATCGACCACCGCGGTCCTCCAGGCCATCTCGTCCAGCGGTGCGTCGTCGCGGGTGCACACCACCGGTACCGCACGTCCGTCCGGGCCGGGGATGATGATGACCTCGACCAGTTCCGGAAGCCGGGTGAAGAGCTTGTCCTCGATCTCCAGCGTGGACTGGACACCGGGGATCTCGTCGACCTCGCGGTCCAGCAGGTGCAGGCAGCCCCACTTGGTGCGGTAGCCGAGGTCGCCCATGCGCCACCAGCCGTCGTTGACCTGCTTCTGCCAACGCTGGTGCTCACCGAGGTAGGTGACGATCCGACCGTCGCTCCTGACCTCGATGAAGCCGGGGTTCTCCTTGGAGACCGGCGCGCCGTTGCGGCTGACCACCCGCACCCCGGTCATGCCGGGGAACGGCACGCCGACGCAGCGGCCGTTGAAGTCGGCGCCGTCCTTGAGGGAGTAGGTGCGCGCGGCGATCGGACCGACCTCGCTCTGCCCGTAGGCCTGGGCGAAACGCCGGCCCTTGCGGCGGGAGGCCTTCAGCAGGGTGTTGACGGTGCGCGGGTGGATGGCGTCGAAGGTGGAGGAGAAGTACTTCACGTTCGCCAGCGGCCCGCGCGGGTCGTCGGCCAGCACCTCCCAGCGCAGGAAGGTGTTGGGGTGGGCCTCGATGAAGCCGGGCGGGATCTGCGTGAACAGATCGCCCACGGTCTGCGGGTCGTCGTCCTTGAGGATGATCAGCGGGTGGCCCTGCAGGATCGAGATGGGCATCGCCGTGAACATCCGCGAGTGCACGAACGACACATGGATGGCGATGGGCTCGCTGCGGCGCACGGAGGTGCGCACGACGGTGGCCTGCGGCCGGTAACGGGACTGGAAGCTCATACCGGTGTGCACGGCCAGCTTCGGTGTGCCGGTGGTGCCGGAGGTGTGGGTGATGAGCGTGGGGTGGTCGATCGGCATGGACACCGCGGGCACCCGCGGGGCGCCGGCCAGCGAGGCGAACGACGTCGCTCCCTCGTACTCGCCCGAGGCCAGCAGCACCTCGCGGGACAGGTCGAAGACCTCGGCGGGCAGGTCGTGTTCGAGCTTGTCCCGGTCGGTGACGAGGAACGGCTGCCCGACCCGGCGCAGCAGTTCGGCGACCGTCGCGCCGTCCAGTTTCGGCGACAGCAGCACCGGGATCGCCCCGGTGCGGGCGATGGCGCAGGCGAGCAGGGAGATGTCGAAGCCGTCGCTCTTGTGCACCACGACGTGGTCCCCGGGACGCACCTTGACGGACCACAACCGGGAGGCGAAGTCGTCCACCAGGTCGGCCAGCTCGGTCAGCGTCGCGCGCCGGCCGAGGCGGGGGGCGATGTCCAGGTCGTGGTCGAGGATCACGAAATTCGCCGGATGCCGGGCCGCCGCTCGGTCGAACAGCGTGCCAAGCCGAATTCCCTTGCTTCCTATTCGCTGGAGAAACATGTAACCGATCTCTCGTCCATGGCTGCGGAATTCCTGAAGGGGTGTGTCTGATGACGGAACTGACGGCCTGCCGGCGCGGGTGTGCGGCGTGCGGCGTCAGTTCTTCTCGATGACGTCCTTGATACGGGCCAGGGTGTCGTCGAGGTCCTGTTCGAGCTTCGCGGTCCAGTCGGCGACGAACCGCTTGCGGGCGTCCTCGTCGAGATCCGCGACGATCTTGTGGATGCCGGCGGTGGCCTTGCCCATCCGGAAGTGGTGGACGAGCCAGGAAGTGCCGTCGCCGGCGTCCTCGATGTCGAAGCCCCAGATCGACTCCTGGTCCTCACGGGCGTGGGTCAGCATCATCCAGCGGAAGGTCCGGCCGGGCTCGGCGGCCACCACACGGGCCTCGGTGTACCAGGTGCCGCGCACCAGCGGCGCCCAGCCGACCACGTCCTCGCTGCGCAGGTTCTCGCCGCGGAAGACCGAGCCGACCGCCGAGGGCTCACCCTCGATCCACTCGCCGCCCATGCACTCCGGGCTCCACTCCTTGCTGCGGGTCAGGTCGCTGACCACGGAGTAGGTCTGTGCCGGGCTCGCGGAAATGCGAATGCGGGCGTCGAGTTCGAAGAGCGGGGAATTGTTGATGACGGTTTCGGTGTTCGCTGTCATGGCGGCAATCCTGCCGATCCCCGCCAAAGCCGAGCAATGAAGCCGTCCGGGGTCCGTCAAGTTCCATTCCGGTGCGTAGCCGGTGAGTTGACGGTAAATCATTTCGGTGCGGGAAACACGAGAAGGCGCCGCGAGGCCCTACGCGACGCCTTCACCGGCAGCGGTTCGCTACGGCCGTACACCCGGCCGTGCGCACCGATGGCCGCCGTCCTGTTCAGTCGCGCACGCGCAGCACGAGCTTGCCGTGCACCTTGCCCTCGTCCAGGCGGCGGTGGGCCTCGGCCGCGTCGCCGAGCGGCAACACCTCGGTGGCGCGCGGGCGCAGCAGGCCCGCCGCCAGCAGCCCGTTGACACCGCGGGCCGCGTCGGCGAGCTGGGCGGTGTCGGCGTGCGAGATGGCGAAGCCGTGCACGGAGCGGTCCATCAGGTACAGCGGCCCCACGGGCAGCACCGGGCGGGTGCGCAGCCCGGCCAGCACCACGATCCGGCCCCGGCCGGCCAGCAGGTCCACCGCGGTGTCGAGGTCGTTGCGGCCGGAGGTGTCGACATGGACGTCCACGCCGTGCGGGGCGGCGGCCCGGATCTGCCCGGCGACGTCGTTTGAGCGGTAGTCGACGACGTGGTCGGCGCCCAGGGACCGTACGTACGGCTCGTCGCGGCCGGAGGCGACGGCGATCACCCGGGCGCCCGCCCGGACCGCCATCACGACGGCGGCGCTGCCCACGTTGCCGCCGGCACCGAGCACGGCGACGGTCTCGCCGGCGCGCAGCCGTCCGTGGGTGAACAGCGCCAGGTGCGCGGTCGCGGCCGGGTGGGCGAGCGCCACCGCGTCCACCGCGTCCACGCCGTCGGGCAGGTGGTAGAGCCGGTCCACGGGCACCACCGCCTGCTCGGCGGCGGCCCCCTGGCGGCCGTCGTGGCCCAGGCTGTTGCACCACACCCGGTCGCCGGCCCGGAAGCCGGTGGCGGCCGGGCCGGCCGCGGCCACCGTGCCGACCAGGTCACGGCCGATGACGAAGGGGAACTCGAGCGGGGTGCGCCAGGCCCCCGAACGCACGAAGGTGTCCACATGGTTGACGGCGCTCACCTCGACGTCGACCAGCACGTCGTGCGGGCCGGGCGCGGGCGGTGGCAGTTCGCCGTGACGGATGACGTCCGGGGAGCCGAGCTGGGTTATGTAAGCGGCACGCATGGTCGCCGAGTCTGGCACCGGCCGTGACGCCCGCGGCAGACCCGGCGGCGATCGCGGGGCACGGTCCGTCAGGTCGCCGCGATGGTGTGTCAACTCGGCCCCGCTCAAGGGCCGTGGCGCCCCTACGATGTGCGCCGTGTCTGTCCTCCTGACCGATGTGCTCCCCGGCGACTGGCGGATGTCCGCGCACGTACGGCCCCTGATGCGTGCCCTGCGGCCCGCGCTCACCGAGCAGGACTTCGACCGGTTCGCGGCCGAGGCGCACGCGCAGGGCCTGGTGTTCACCGCCGCCCACGACGCCCACGGCCACTGCGCGGCGGTGGCCACGCACCGCGTCCTGGCCACCAGCCGTGGCCGGATCCTCTTCGTCGACGACCTCGTCACCGACCCCGCACGCCGCTCGGCCGGCATCGGAGGGGCCCTGGTCACCCACCTGACCGAGCGGGCCCGTGCCGCGGGCTGCCACCGCGTCGAACTCGACTCCGGCACCACCAACCTCGACGCCCACCGCTTCTACCACGCCCGCGGAATGAACATCCGGGCCCTGCACTTCACCCTGGACGTCACCGCCACCTGAGGAAGGGGCGCGGGCCCGGCACTCCGCGGTCCCCGCCGCCCTGTCAGCCCTCCCGCCGGGGCCGCTTCCCGCGCGCCCTGCCCACCGGCCCCCGCCTTGGTCGGCCCTTGGTCGAGCCTCGACCGCTGTCGCCGACCGTGTGGGCACGCCGCAGCGCCCGGCACGTGTGCCGCGGACTGCCGTATGCGGCGCGACCCGGCACGACGAGGAAGCGGAAAGCCACTCACATGACCCACACCACCGTTGTCCCGAGCGGGCAGGACGCTTTGGCCGTCCGACGGCTCACCGAGCTGACGGCCGCCCTGGCACAGGATCTGGCCGACGGATCCTGGACCCCCGGCCCGCTGGAAGCGCGGCTCGCCCGTCGCCTGCTCCTCGCATCGGCGGGAGACCACGAACTGACCGCGGACCGCATACGCGCCACGCTCTGGGAGGGCGCCGTCGCCGTCCACCACGCCGGCGAGGGCCGGCTCGCGGCCCTGCTCGGGCACTTGTTCGCCGTGGCCGAGGCCCCTGCCCCCGGTGCCACGGCGGCCAGGACGACGGCCCGCGCCCTGCTGGAGCGGATCGCCGACCGGGAAGGAGGACAGGACCGTGCCCGCGACTGACCCGACGCCCGTCGACTTCTGGTTCGACCCCGTGTGCCCCTGGGCGTGGATGACCTCCCGCTGGCTGCTGGAGGTCGCCGAACACCGCGCCCTCGACATCCGATGGCACGTCATGAGCCTGGCCGTGCTGAACGAGGGCCGCGACGACCTGCCCGAGCGCTACCGCCGGCTGCTGACCGAGGGGTGGGGCCCGGTGCGGGTGGTGACCGCCGCCGCGCAGAAGTACGGCGACGACGTCGTCGGCCCCCTCTACACCGCACTCGGCGACCGCATCCACCGCCAGGGCCTCGGCCCGGGCCGGGAGACGATGGCGGCGGCGCTCCAGGAGGCGGGCCTGTCGGCGGACCTGATCGAGTACGCCGACCAGGGCACCTACGACCGCGAACTGCGGGCCTCCCACCAGGAGGGCATCGACCGGGTCGGCGAGGAGGTCGGCACTCCGGTGATCGCCCTGCCCGGCCCCGACGGTACCCGCACGGCCTTCTTCGGCCCGGTCGTCACCCCGGCCCCGCGCGGCAAGGCGGCGCTGGACCTGTGGGACGGCCTGCTGCTGTTGGCCTCCGGTCCCGGCTTCTACGAACTCAAACGATCCCGCACCCAGGGCCCGGTCTTCGACTGACCCCCGGGCCCGCGCACGACACCCGGCCCACCGCACGACACCACCCGGCGCCCGCGCCGGGTGGTGTCGTGCCCCTTCAGACCGCCGCGGCCGTCACCTGCTCGCGTTGCCGTACACGGGTCTGTGGCTCGGGCACGCGCAGGGCGAGCAGTCCGAGGACCGAGAAGAACACCGCCCAGCCCGCCCAGCCGGCCCAGTCCCAGTCGACGGTGGTGCTGATCAGCGGCGGGCCGACGACCGTCGTCACGGCGAAACCCAGGTTGAGGGCGGCGAGATGACTGGTCTTCTGGCCCGCCGGGATGTGCGACAGCGCCGCACCCGTCGTGCCCGCGGTGATCAGCAGCTCGCCCAGCGACAGCAGCACCGCCGCCGCCACCACGACCACCAGATCCAGCCGCCCCGCGCCCAGCACCGTCAACGGCACCACCAGCGCGCCCAGCCCCGCCAGCAGACCCCCCACGCACATCAGCCCGCGTGCCCGCGCCAACCGCTCCGAGCCCCTGCTCAGCCGTACCTGCAACACCACGACGATCACCGTGTTCAGCAACTGGACCAGCGTCACGCTCCACGACGGGGCCTGGGTGCGCTGCACGATCCACAACGGCACCCCGATGCCCAGCAGCAGCGCCGACAGCGTGAACGCCCCGTACAGCGCGGTGATGCCGAGGAAAGGCCGGTTGCCCAGAATCCTGGCCCGCTCGTTCCGCCCGCCCGGCGCGGCGGCCGAGGCGGGAAAGCCTCGGCAGATCGCCGCACAGCACAGGAACAGCGCGGCCGAGGCCACCAGCACCGCCCGGTACACCCATGGCTCGCCCGCGGTGATCGCGGCGCCCGCCGGCAGTGCCCCGGCCGCCATGCCGGCGTTGCGCAGGGTGCGCAGCCTGGCCAGCGTGTCCACGGCCTGCGCGTCACCGACCCGGCTGATCAGCCCGGACTCGATCAGCGGGCCGATGCCGCGGCTCAGCAGCCCGGCCACCGCCGCCGCGCCCAGCGCCTGCCCGAAGGAGGAGACCGCCGACAGGGCGAGGAAGGCCGCGCAGCGGATCACGAACAGCGCGCCCAGCGCGGCGCGGATGCCGATCCGTTCCGATGCCCGGGCGATGGGCATCGCGCCCAGCAAGGACGCCACCCCCGACGTGCCCAGCACGATGCCGATCTGCTGGTTCGTCAGGTCGGCAGCCTGGTGGAGGAACATCACCGACAAGGACAGATACATGCCCAGGCCCAGGGCGTCGCACAGCCCCACCGCGTAGAACCTGCGCGCCGGAGCCGACGCCGCCTGCCGGGCGCCGGAATCAGTCACGATCCGCCCCCGTCGTCGCGCCGAAACCCGGCACCAGCCGGATGTCCAGCGCCTGCTCCACCTGTCGTGTGACGGCCCGGGCGGTATCCCTGTCGGGGGCGCTCACCATGAAGCTGGCCAGGTGCAGGGTGCGTTGCCGGCTGACGCGCTGGCCGGGCGCGAAGCGGGGGGAGACGTAGACGAGTTCGGGGAAGGCACGCATCACCTCCTCGACGGGGGTCTGCGCGGCCACCCGCCAGTTGCCCAGCGGGATGGGCAGGAACCGCAGCAGGGCCACCCGGGTGAACTCCGGCATCCCGGTCGGCTGCAGGCCGAGCGCGCTGCGGCCGATCTCGGCGGCGTAGTCGTAGTCGGCGGCCACCTTGAACATGGTGGGCAGCGGGCCGCCGGCACGCGCGTTGACCTCGATGACACGGGGCCCGTCGGCGGTCAGCGCGATCTCGGTGTGCACCGCGCCCGAGGCCAGCCCGATCGCCCGGATCGCCCGCTCGGCGACATCGACGACGGCCGCCTGGGTGGCCTCGTCCAGTCGGCTGGGCAGTACGACGCCCTCCTCGGCGTAGCCGTGCTCCAGCGCCAGCCGGTCGGAGACGGCCAGATGGTGGACGGTGCCGTCGGCCAGCAGCGACTCCACGCTGCAGTAGGCCGCGTATCCGCTGTCGCCGTCCGCCTCCAGCGCCATCCGCTGCTCCAGCAGATACGCCTCGTCGGACTGCAGGAAGGCGGTCTTCTCGGCACGCCCGACGGTGAAGGCGTGGACCAGCTCGGCGTACGTGGACACCAGCTTCACGCTCTGGCTGCCCGCGCCCAGGGAGGGCTTGAACACGCCGGGGAGTCCGACGCGGGCGGCGGCCGCCGCCAGGTCCCGCTCGCTGGTGATCACCTCGAACTCGGGGGAGGGCACGCCGTGTTCGGCGAAGACCAGGCGCTGGCGCGCCTTGGACTGGGCGACGGCCACCGCCTCGGGCGCATTGCCGGGCAGGCCCAGCCGGGAGGCGATCTCGGCCTGCGGACGCAACAGCAGCTCGGAGTAGGTGACCACGCCGTGCAGCGGCAGCCTGCCGTGCAGGGCGACGGCGGCCTCGACCGCGGCGTCCAGATCCGGGGCGTCGAGGAACTCGCCGCGCAGACCGCGCCGTTCCCACTCGGCGCGGACCTGATCGGAGGGGCGCCAGGCGGTGATGTACACGACACTGACGGTGTCGGTCAGGGTGGCAAGCGACCCGAGAGCCTCCTCAGGGGCGTGGCCGCCGATCCCGGCGAGGAGCAGAAGGTGGGAGGAGCCCATGATGGTGAGGCCTTTCAGCTGAGGACGGGGAAGGACGCGCGGGACGCGCCGAAGGACAGAAGTTCGCCGGCCATGACGTCGAGCCGCCGGTCGAGGAAGGCGAGGGGTTCGCCGGGGGTCAGGTCGGCCGCGGTGGTGGCCACATGGGTGGGCGTGGCCCAGCCGCTGAGCGCCCTGACGACGGTGCGCAGCTGGTCACAGGCGGTACCGGCGCCGCGCGGGCCGCCGCCCGCGGCGATCAGGCCGACCGGCCGTCCGGCCAGCGCGTCGCCGGTGAGGTGGTCCAGCGCGTTCTTCAGCAGCGCGCTGTAGGAACCGTGGTAGACGGGCGTGGCGAGCACGGCGCCGTCGGCGCGGGCGACACGGGCGCGCAGCAGCGCGGTCTGGCTGCCGGGCGGCGGGTCGTCGTAGTCCTGGAGCGCGTGCGGTTGCGGGAACTCCACCGCCAGGTCGACCAGTTCGAAGCCGACGCCGGCCCGGTCGATGCGCTCGCCCGCCCGCAGCAGGATCTCGCGGGTCACCGAGTCCTTGGCGGCGCTGCCGAGGAAGCCGAGGATCATCGCCCCGCCCCCTCGCCGGCCGGGCCGCCGGTCACGACCCGTATCTCGCGCTCGGCCCGGGCCAGCAGCCGCGACAGCTCGGTGTGCGAGTCGTGGGCGAAGACATGGGTGCTCACCCCGGTGCCGGAGAACGTCGAGGCGGGCACAAGGTCACCGACGCGGACCGGCACGGAGCGGGAGTACGCGTACGGCGCCACCGCCGAGTCGTCGTACTCCAGCAGCCGTCCGCCACCGCAGTAGTGCACGGTCCAGCCGGCGTACGCGGCGACGGGCTCACGGCGCCCGGTGAGGGGGTCCTCACCGGCGTCGGCGAGGATCTTGGCGTGGCGCAGGTCGACGCCGTTGGTGGCGCGGAACGCCTCCGTGACACCGCCGCCGCCGGGCCGCGCGGCCACCTCGCAGAACGTCAGGCGCTCCCCGGTGACGAACGCCTCCAGGTGCAGCACGCCCGAGCGGACCCGCCACGCGTCCACGACCTGCGCCAGCAGCCGTCCGGCGGCCGCGCGCACCATCGGGTCGGCCACGGTCGCCGACGACAGCGGGCGGCCGCCCCGGAGGGCCATGGTGTCGCGTTCGTAGAGCGAGACGTTCCACAGCGGCTCGCCGTCGCGCACGACCGCGTCGATGTGGCACATCGGGGCGTCGACGAACTCCTCGCACACCTGCGTGCCCGGGACGAACTCCTCGCGCAGCCAGGTCTGCAGAGCCTGCCAGGACGAGATGACCGCCACGCCCTGGGAGCCGGAGGCGGCCCGCGGCTTGAGGACGATCTTCCCGTGGCGGTCGAACATCTGCGTCACGTCCTGCGGGCTCTGCGCGAGCAACCCGTCGGCGCAGCGGATGCCGTGGCGGCGGGCGATGCGTTTCATGACGGCCTTGTCCAGGAAGCGGCGCACCTGCTCGGGCCCCTCACCCGGCACGTTCAGCAACCGCCGCAGCCGGGCGGCGGGTTCGAGCAGCCGCTCCGACATGGCGGCCACGCGATGCACCGGATGCGCCGCGTGCACGGCGCGCGCCAGGTGCTCCAGCGCGAAGTCGTCGCCCAGGTCGGCGCCCACGCTCAGCTCGGCGGGCCCGGACCCGGGCGCCGACGTCAGCACGCTGAGCCGGAAACGGTCCGCGGGCAGCACGGGCCCGCAGTCGTCCGGGAGGGTCCAGGCGGACGGGCCGAGCCGGTCCAGCAGCAGGACGTGGGTGCGGTCCAGGGAGGCGGTGCGCAGGACGAGGGAGTCCTCCAGCCGTGCCGCGGCCCGCCTCGCCCGCTCATGGTCTGCCGCGACCACGGTGTGCCGCAGCCACACGGCGGGCCCGGGCTCCTCGTGGACATCGCCCGCGCCGGTGAACACCTGCGCCCTGAACAGCCCGGGCCGGGAGCTCAGTTCCTCGGCGGTGCTGGCCTCCACCACCCGGAAGCGGCCGCCGGGCGTCGGCACCTCGCGCTGCACGGCGACCGTGCCGCGGCTCGTGCCGCGCGGGGTGCGGCCGAGGGCGGCCTCGGCCGCGGCGCAGACCACGCTGCGGGTGTGCACGGCGTCGTACAGGTCGATGGTCGCCGCGTCCAGGCCGGGCAGCAGGACGGGCGGGGCCGTGTCCGGAGCGCCGGCGGCCGTGTCCGGACCGCTCGCGGAAAAGACGCAGCGCACCACGCCCTCCACCCCGGCCGCGAGCACCGCGCGCACGGCCCGCTCGGCGAGCGATCCGCTCAGCGGCGCGCTCAGGCCCGACGGGCACAGCCGGGCCTGTGGTTCCTCGTCGACGACGGCGAGCAGGTGGGCGGTGCCGTGGTGCGCGGCCACCACGACGGTGTGCCCGTGCGGGCGTTCGACGGGCGGCGCGGCCGGCGCGCCGTCGCGCAACTGCCGTGCCACGGGCACGGGGGAGAAGGTCAGTGCGGCGCGCACCGGCTCGGCCGCGTGGACGGCGCGGGCGGCGGCCCGGATGTCCGCTCCGGAGCGGGCGCTGTGCCACTGACCGCGGTAGTGCCCTCGCCACAGTGCCCGTGCCTCCTGCTCACCGTCCGGCCCCCCGGTCCACACCACGCTCAACCGCGCGGTGACCGCCCCGACGGCGGCCAGGATGTGCCCGGCCGGGTCGTCGGCGCCGAGCAGCAACAGCAGATGATCGGAGCCGCCGGGATCTGCGTCCTGGGCGGGCTGCGTGGCCGTACGCGGTGCCGGCTGTGCCTGCGGCACAGCCTCCAGTTCCAGGGACGTCAGGATGCGCCCGGCGGCGTCGGCGGCCGCGCGTGCGGCCTCCTCGCCGGTGCGGCCGCGGGCCAGCACATAGCCGAACCGGTCGTGGTTGGTGCGCAGGGCCCGGACCCGGTCGCCCGGTTCGACGGTGAGGTGCGTCTCGACCACCTCGGGCGTGAGCGCGTCCACCGGCTTCACACCCCGCACCACCGCGTCCACGGGGCTGTACAGCTGGTGCAGGGCGACGACCGTCTCCGGCGGCGCCGCCTCCTGCACCGGGTTCCCGACGGCCAGCGCCACCAGGTCGCGGGTGAGGGAGCGTCCCAGCGCCAGCGACATCTGACGGGTCACCACATGTCCGGCGACGCGGGCGTTGAGCTCGATCAGCTCGGGCCCGGTCGGCGTGAGCAGCAGTTCGGCGTGGACCGCCGAGGCCCGGATGCCCAGGGCGCGTACGGCGTCCAGGACGAAGGCACGGGCGGCGGCCTCCTGTTCGACGCGGGCGGGGAAGTGGCCGCCGAGCTCGGCGGCCTGACCGGGCGGCGCGGGCAACCGCTCGGCGAAACCGAGCAGCACCACACGCTCGCCCTGCACCAGCAGCTCCGCGCTGACGTGCCGGCCCACCGCGTAACTCTCGACCAGCGCCCGCGGCGGCCCGCCGTCGCGGCCCGCCGGCACGGCGAGCACCTCCGACAGGGCGCGGGCCGCCTCCGCCCGGCTCCAGGCGATGGTCACCCCCACCGACCAGCCGCCCGCGGTGGGCTTCACCACGACGGGCAGCCCGATCTCGTCCACCGCCGCCAGCCCCTCGTCCTCGGTGCCGGCCACCCGCCAGGCGAGCGAGCCGACACCGTGCTCGGTGAGGCGGGCGCGCACCGCCGCCTTGTCCCCGAGGATCCGGGCCGTCGCCAGCGACTCATGGGGCAGTCCCAGGTCCCGGGCGAGTTCGGCGACGGCGAACGGATACACCTCGTCGCGGCCGATCACACCGTCGACCGGAGTGGGGCCGAGCCTGCCGCGCAGCCGGTCGGCCAATTGCCCGCGGGCCAGGGACGGCACCTCGATGATGCGCGCGGCCCGCGAGGAAAGGTCGAATCCCGGCTTCCCCCGATAGGCGTCCAGGTTCGCGGTGACAAAACTCACCTCGATTCCCGAGTCCGCCATCTCCGCGACCATGTCGAATCCGCGGACTGACGTCGTCTCCACCAGAACTATGTGCACGCCGCTCAGCTCCCTGGCCCGGTCCTGCCTTCCGCGTCAGCGTCCGCCCGGACCGCCGGACCTCTCAAGGAAGCGCAGCGGAATAGGTCAAGTAGTCCTCTCCCACCACCCGTTGACGGGGACCGGGCCCGCTGTCAACACGGCCGTCCCGAATATCGCAAGTTGCCAGAAATCCTGTCGGCCCCTCGCCAATCGGGAAGCGGCCCGTCTAATTTCGGCGCTCGGCGAACCCGATGACCGAAGGAATTCGAGAAGCCGGGAGACCGAGAAGTCCCAGTGACCCGAGCCACCCGAGAAAAAGGACGAGACGGCGTGCGAACCATTGACCTTCCGGACCACGGATCAGGCCACTCAGCTCCCCTCACCCACGTGGGATTCAGGGCCGACGGACAGCGACTGGCCACCTGTTCCTACGACGGCACGGTGATCGTCTGGGACACCGGCGACCCGTCCCGCCCCACCCCGCTGGCCCGGCTGCGCCACCGCCGCCTGGTCAACGCCTCCGCCTGGAACCCGGCCGACCCCGAGGTACTGGCCACCGCGTCGGCCGACAAGACGGTGGCGATCTGGCGGGTCGGCGAACAGGGCCAAACCACCTTGCACACCGTGCTGGCCCGGCACACCGACGACATCAACTCGGTGGCCTGGCTGCCCGACGGCGAGCGGCTCATCTGCGTCTCCGAGGACGGCCGCGCCACCTTGTGGTCGGCCGTCGACGGCGCGTTCATCGCCGAGGTCGGCTCGCACGAGGCCCACTGCATGATGGTGTCGGTCAGCGCACAGGGCCTGGTCGCCACCGTCGGCGAGGACGGCCTGGTCGCGGTCAGCGACCCCGACACCACCGCCGAGCCCCGCACCCGCCGCTACGACTCCTCCATCGAGGGCTGCGCCTGGTCCCACTCCGGCCGGCTGCTCGCCGTCGCCCGCGACGACGGCGCCGTCGACCTGCTCACCGCCGACCTGGACGTGGTGCGCACCGTGCCCGTGTCCACCTCGGCGGCCCGCGCGGTCGCCTGGGCCGAGGACGACTCCTCCTTCGTCGTCGGCGCCTACGACGGCGCCCTGCACTACTTCGACGTCGTCGGCACCCGACTGCACCGCGTCGAGGACCGCCGGGTGTGGCCGCGCTCGGTGGCCGTCGCCCACGGTGTCGTCGCCGCCGGCAGCTTCTGGAACGGCCCCCACCTCTACGACCTGCACACCGCGCAGGAGATCGCCGCCCCCGACGGCGCCACCCACGGCCCCAACGCACTGGCCCAGCACGGCGACGAACTGCTCATCGGCACCGACTCCGGCCTCGTCGTCGCCGTCACGACCGACGCCTTGGGCACCGAGACGGTCCGCACGACCGCCTTCACCGACGGCCCGATCCTGTCCCTGGCCACCGACGGCGCCACCGTCTGGGCGGGCACCTACTCCGGGCACGTCCTGCGCCACGACGGCACCACCCTGGCCACCAGCACCGACCTCGGCGCCCCCGTGCCCTCCCTCGCCCTCCACGAGGGCACCCTCGTGGCCGGCACCTACAACGGCGAGTTCCTCCTCCTCGCCCACGACACCCTCGAGGTGGTGGAGCGGATCCAGGCACACGACGGCTCCGTGAAGTCCCTCACCGCCGTCGACCAGGGCTTCCTGTCCGCCGCCACCGACCGCACCGTCGAAGCGGGCGGGCCGCACGGGCGCAGCAAGCTGTGGGAGCACGGCAACCTCGTCAACGCCGTCGCCGCGCTCGGCACCGAGGCCGCCGCCAGCGCCTCCCGCGACCACACCGTCAAGGCCGGCCGGCTCACCCGCCTGCCCGACGGCACCTGGCGCGCCGAGAACGTGCAGACGCTCCTCGGCCCCGACGAGTCCGTCAAGTGCGTGGCCCTCCTCGGCGACGCCGAACACCCCGTCGTCCTGGCCGGCTCCTACGACTTCGGCCTGTACGCCTGGCAGGTCGACTGGGACGACTCGGCCACCACCCTCGCCTCCGGCCACGTCCTGGCCGAATTCGCCCAGGGCCTGTCCTGCATGCTCCGCCTCACCGACGGCACGGTCGCCGTCGCCGGCTGGGACGGACGTGTCCTCGTCGTCGGCCTCGACCGCGCCGGCCGGCCACAGGTGCGGCACTCGCTGCATCTGGGCGAGCTGCTCACCGCCTCCACGACGTCCGACCGGGCCGCCGCCGCCCGCACCATGGAAAGCAGGGCCGCATGAACCCCCTCACCGCACTGCCGCACACCGCCTCGGTCCGCGCCCGGGTGCCCATCACCCTGGACCGCGCCGCGGGCCGCGCCGCCGAACTCGTCACCTTCCACGGCCTGCCCGACGACCAGGAACACATCGCCTGCGTCCTGCCCGGCGCGCCCACGGCCGTGCCCCTGGTACGGCTGCACAGCGAGTGCCTGACCGGCGACGTGTTCGGCTCCGCCCGCTGCGACTGCGGACCCCAGCTCGACGAGGCGCTCACCGCCATGGCCGACGAGGGCGGCGTCCTGCTCTACCTGCGCCAGGAGGGCCGCGGCATCGGCCTGTACAACAAGCTCGACACCTACGTGCTGCAGGACCAGGACATCGACACCTTCCACGCCAACCGCATCATCGGGCGCGGCGAGGACGAGCGCGACTACCGGGGTGCCGCCGCCATGCTGCGCGCCCTCGGCCTGACCCGCATCCGGCTGCTGACCAACAACCCCGACAAGGTGACCCAGCTGCGCGAGCTCGGCATCCGCGTCGAGGCCGTCCTGCCCACCGCCGTCCACCTGACCGAGGACAACGCCCGCTACCTGTCCGCCAAGGCCAAGAGCGGCCACACCCTCGCGCTGCTGAAGGAGGCGAGCGCATGAACCTCGACGACATCGCCCGCTCCCCGCACTTCCAGGAGCAAGCGGACCTCGCCGACCCGGCCCGCGTCCACCCGTCGCCGCACCCGCGGCCCTCCGCCGACCGGCTGCGCCTGGCCGCCGCCGTCGAGAACCCGTCGCTGCCCCTGGCCGAACGGCTCGCCGCCGGAGCCATGCTGGGCCTGCTGGGCGATCCGCGCATCACCGCCGTCCCGGCCGTCTGCTTCGTGCCCGGCGCCACCGTCCCCATCGGCCTGCCCGCCGAGGAGATCGGCTACGTCACCCGGGCATGGGCCGACAAGGGCGTGGAGGAGTCCTGGATCGCCAAGGAAACCCCCGAACACACCGTTCGCATCGCCGACTTCTACCTCGCCCGCTACCCGGTGACCAACGGCGAATGGCGCGACTTCCTCGCCGACACCGGCATCGAGGAGCGCCCCACCACCTGGTACCTGGGCGCCTACCCCTGGGACCGCTCCAACCACCCCGTCGCCGGCATCAGCGCCGAACACGCCGACCACTACGCCCGCTGGCTGAGCGAGCGCACCGGTCACCCGTGGCGGCTGCCCAGCGAGGCCGAATGGGAGTACGCCGCCAAGGGCCCCGAAGGACGCCCCTACCCGTGGGACGGCGGCTTCGACCCGGACGCCGCCAACACCCGCGAGTCGGGCGTGCACACCACCACCCCCGTCGGCGCCTTCCCGGCCGGCCAGGCCCCGTTCGGCGCCCACGACATGGGCGGCAACGTGGAGGAGTTCACCGCCGACGACTACGCCCCCTACCCCGGCGGGGAGCACATCGCCGACCACCTGGTCCAGTCGATGGGCACCTACCGCGTCGCCCGCGGCGGCAGCTTCGCCCGCTTCGGCGACCTCACCCGCACCCGCCGCCGCCACGGCGCCTTCCCCGGCCCGCTCTACCCCGTCGGCTTCCGCCTCGCCACCAGCGAGCGCCCGTCATGACCGCGCCGGTGATGACGGCGCCCGCCGTGCGGCCCGCCGACATCGAGCGGACGCTCACCGCCCGCCGCCCCGGCCGCGCCGACATCGAGGCCCCCTTCGCCCCGCTGGAGCGGCGCGCCCTGCGACTGCTGCCCCGCCTGGCCCACCTGCGGCCCGCCATCGGCGCCACCCCGCTGGTCCCGGTGCCCAGCCGGGCCGGCCGCGGCACCGTATGGCTGAAGGCGGAGGCCACCAACCTGACCGGCACCGTCAAGGCCCGCACCGCCTACGCCCTGTTGTGCGCGGCCGTGGCCCGCGCGGGCACCCCGGACGTCCGGCTCGTGGAGTACTCCGGCGGCTCCCTCGCTCTCGCGCTCGCCGAGATGTGCGCCGCACTCGGCCTCGACCTGCACCTGGCCGTGCCGCACGGCTCACCCGACCGTCTCGTCGCCACCCTGCGCCGGTACGGCGCCCACGTCACCCACGGGCCCGAGGGCGGCGGATTCCTCGGCGCGATGGACGAGGCCGTGCGCATCGCCGAACGCGAGGGACGCCATCTGCTGCTGCAGCACTGCGCCCCCGAGGCGGTCGCCGTGCACCGCGAACGCACCGGGGCCGAGATCACCGCCCGGCTCACCCAGGAGGGGATACGCCCCGTCGCGCTCGCGGCGGCGGTGGGCTCCGCCGGCACCCTCGTCGGCACCGCCCAGGCCCTGCGCACCCGCTGGCCGAGCTGCACGCCCCTGGCCGTCCTGCCCGCGGAGGCGCCCTACGGCGACGGCCGCGCCCCCGACGGCGCCCGCCGCATGAGCGGCACCGGCGGCCTCGGCCACGGCCTGAGACAACCCCTGCTGGCCCCGTACGAGGACGACTTCACCTTCACCGAGATCGGCTACGGCGAAGCGCTCGAGGCGATGCGGCAGTTGCGCCGCAGCCAGCAGATCGCCGTCTCCAGCAGTGCCGCGGGCGCCTGGCTCAGCGCGTCCCGCGTCGTCGACCAGGCCCCGCGCGGCCGCCACGCGGTGGCCGTCGCAGCAGGCCGCGGAACAGCCGAGGAGTGGGCTCATGCCGCCGACCACTGACACACCGGCCGACTACGGCGCCTACCGGCGCATCGTCGCCGCCTCCTTCGACCACTGGTACGGCCAGGGCCGCGACTCCTGGACCGGCGCCGCCACCAACGACGAGGTGACCCGCTTCGCGTGCGCCCAGGCACCGGCCGCCGCAGGCCCCGGCCGCCGCCGGATCCTCGACGTCGGCTGCGGCCGCGGCCGGCAGACCACCGAGCTCGCCGAGCACCTCGACGCCGACAGCACCGGCCTGGACCTGCTGGACGTGTGGGACGCCCCGCCGCCCGCCCGCGGCCGGGCCCGCTTCCGTCAGGGCGACTTCCTGGAGTTCACGTCCACCGGCCTCGACCTCGTGGTGGACAACGGCTGCCTGCACCACCAGCGGCGCGCCGACTGGCCCGCCTGGGCCGCCCACGGCGCCCGCCTGCTGCGGCCCGGCGGAGTCCTCGTCGTCAGCGTCTTCCTCAGTCCCCACGACGAGATCACCGAGCTCCCCCTCGACGACGGCCGCCTGAACTGGTGGCTGCCCGAAGGGACCGTCACCGACCTGTACACCGGCGCCGGGCTCACCCCCACCGACCGCCTGGTGATCGACCGGAAGTTCCAGTACCAGGGCCACTGGCTCGAGTACCTGGTGCTCTCCTTCCGCAAGAGCGACGGCTGACCCCCGTCACCCGTGAAGGGACCGACCATGCTCAAGGAAATCGACCTGGACCGGCCCGGCGGCCGAGAGCACCTGCGCGGCGCACTGCGCGACGGGTTCTTCCTCGTCCGCAACACCGTTCCCGAAAGCCTCCTGGACGAGGCGTACGCCTTCCTGCACGCCTTCTTCGCTCTGGACCCCGACAGCAAGAACACCTGCCGGGTCGCGGGCAGCAACGGCCAGTCCGGCTACACCCCACCCCTGGTGGAACACGCGGAGAAGGGCGCCGTACCGGACTGGAAGGAACTCTTCCACTGGGGAGCGCCGCTGCCCGCACAGCACCCGCTGCGTGTCCGCTACCCCGCCCGCTACCCCGACCCGTACTTCCCCGACCACCTGGTGCCCGGCATCGGCTCGGCGCTGCGCGAACTGCACACCCGCATGGTGCGCTTCCAGCACGACGTGGTCCGCGCCCTCGCCGACGCGCTCGGCGCCCACCCGGACTATTTCACCGACATGCTGGAGGACGGCCCCGTCGTCAACCGGGCCACCTGGTACCCGCCGATGGAGCAGGCCCCCTCGCAGAGGCACGTGTGGGCGGTGGAACACCAGGACTTCGACCTGATCACCGCCCTGCCCAGGGCGACCGCGTCCGGCCTGGAAGTCCTCGTCGACGGGGAGTGGCTGGCCGTCGACGCGCCGCCCGGCTACGCCGTCGTCAACGTCGGCATGGTCCTCGACCGGCTCACCAACGGCCTCGCCCGCGCCGCCGTGCACCGTGTGGTGGCCCGGCCCGGTCAGAGTGAGGGACGCCTGTCCATCGTCCAGTTCTGCCACCCGGCACCCTGGACCACCCTGACCCCGCTGCGCGTTCCCGGCGCCGAGACGAGCCCGCAGCGCTTCGCGACCCTGACCGCGGACGAACTGTTCCAGCGCACCATGTACCGCATCAAGCGCCTGGACACCGCGCCCGTCCCTGCTGCGGCCCGATGACGTCCACACCCGCCGCCCCCGACCGTGCCGGGCGCAGGGCACCGGCCGCCTTTTCTCGCGCGGTGACCGGGGGCGGCACGACACCCGGCGCGGGGATGCCGTCCCACCCGCTGCCCGGTGACGGCCGCGTCGAGCCGCACCCCACCGCGCCCCGTACCGGCTCGCACGCCTCCACGACGACCACCGCCGGCGCGGTGGGAGGCGCCGGCCCCCGCCCCGCGACGCGACGCGTCCGCCTGCGCGCGACGAGGCCCCCCGCCACCGGCGGCACGCCCTCGCTGCCACGGCTGATCCGCGAGGACCTCCAGGCCGTCCTGGAACGCGATCCGTCCTGCTCCGGTCGGTTGGAGGCGCTGCTGCACGCAGGCTGGCAGGGCCTCGCCCTGCACCGGATCGCCCACCGCCGCTACACGCGCGGGCACCGGCTGACAGCCGCGGTCCTCACCCGCCTCGCCCGCCTGCTCACCGGCATGGAGATCCACGCCGGTGCCCGCATCGGCCGACGCGCCTTCATCGACCACGGATTCGGGGTCGTCATCGGCGAAACCGTGGTCATCGGCGACGATGTGACGCTGTATCACGGCGTCACCCTCGGCTCCCGCGGATGGCTGCGCGACAGTGACGGCGGACGCCGCCGTCACCCCGTCCTGGGCGATGGCGTCCTCATCGGTACCGGCGCCTCCGTCCTGGGCCCGGTCACCGTCGGCGACGGCCGCCGCATCGCCGCCCACGCCCTGGTCCTGCACGACCTGCCCACGTCCCCACCGGCCACCCGCAGGCGCCCCCGCTGACCCCCCTCTCCCCACTCGGGGCGGAGGTGACGAACTCCGCCCCGATCCCGCCGAACCCCCGCCGTCCTCACGGATGCTGCATCTGTCCCCGCGCAACCGCGACCGCCCGCCGGGACACCCACAGCTACCGCCCACACACAACGGAGAGTGATCCACGTGTTCAGCAGACGCTCCCTCATACGGGCCTCGGCAGGCGCCACCGCGGCAGCCGCGCTCACCGCCGCCACCGGCGGTCTCGTCCTGGCCGCCGGCACCGCGGTGCCCTGGAGCACGCTGCGCAACAAGCTCACCGGCCGCCTCGTCCTGCCCGACGACACCGGCTACGACCCCGCCCGGCAACTCCAGCTCGCCCAGTTCGACGCCGTCCACCCGCAGGCCGTCGCCTACTGCGCCACCGAAAGCGACGTCGCCACGTGCGTGCGCTTCGCCCAGGACAACGGCCTGCCCACCGCGGTCCGCAGCGGCGGCCACAGCGCCGCCGGCTACTCCACGAGCCCCGGTCTCGTCATCGACGTCTCCCGCATCAACACCGTCCGCGTCGACAAATCCACCGTCCGCCTCGGCCCCGGCAGCCAGGGCGTCGACATCGTCAACACCCTCTCCCCGTACGGCATCCAGGTGGCCGGCGGCACCTGCCCCACCGTCGCCATGGGCGGCTGGATCCAGGGCGGCGGCCTCGGCTACGCCTCCCGCAAGTACGGCATGGGCGCCGACCGCCTCGTCTCCGCCCGCGTCGTCCTCGCCGACGGCCGCACGGTACGCGCCTCGGCCACCGACAACCCCGACCTGTTCTGGGCCCTGCGCGGAGGCGGCGGCGGCAACTTCGGCATCGTCACCGACTACGAGGTACGGCCCGTGCAGATCCCGGTCCTGACCCTCTTCAACCTCAACTTCCGCTACAGCGACGCCCTCCAGGTGATCCTCGCCTGGCAGGACTGGATGGCGTCGGCACCCCGCGAACTCGCCGGCGAACTGATGTTCCTGCACTCCACCGACGCCCCCGCCGGCACCGAGCCCACCGTGGTGCTCACCGGCGGCTACCACGGCACCAAGAGCGACTGCGACCGCCTCCTGGACCGCCTCACCACCGCGATCGGCCACCCCGGCACCAGCCGCACCAGCAGTGAACTGCCCTACACCCAGGCGATGATGCAGGTGTTCGGATGCGGCGACAAAACCGCCGCCGAATGCCACCGCATCGGCTTCACCCCCGAAGCCCAGCTGCCCCGCGACAGCCACACCACCCAGCGCAACCAGTACTTCGCCAAGCCCTGGACCCCGGCCGCGGCCCAGGCCGCCCTGGACGCCTTCACCGCCGACCCCAGCCCCGGCCAGTTCCGCTTCCTGGGCCTGTTCCCCTACGGCGGCCGCATCAACGAGATCTCGCCCACCGCCACCGCGTTCGTCCACCGCGACGCGGTCCTCAACGCCGGCTACGCCGTCACCCTGCCCACCGCGGACCCCGCCCAGAACGACCGGGAGCGCGCCCAGGCCTGGGTGAACAAGGCCCACGCCACCATGGACGCCCACTCCAACCACGAGTCGTACCAGAACTACATGGACCCGGCCCTCACCACCTGGCGCCAGGCCTACTACGGCAGGAACTACGCCCGCCTGCAGACCGTCAAGCGGACCTACGACCCCGCCCGCTTCTTCCGTTTCGCCCAGGCCATCGACTGAACCCATCCCACCCGACCGAAGGACCCACCGTGACCCGCACCGGCGACCACGACGTACGCGACGTCATCATCATCGGCTCCGGCCCCGCCGGCTACACCGCCGCCCTCTACACCGCCCGCGCCCAGCTGGCCCCCCTCGTCTTCGCCGGCTCCCTCCTCGTCGGAGGCGCCCTCACCACCACCACGGAGGTGGAGAACTTCCCCGGCTTCCCCGAGGGAGTCCAGGGCCCCGACCTGATGGACCGCATGCGCGACCAGGCCGAACGATTCGGCGCCGAGATCATCGACGACGACGTCACCGCGGTCGACCTCACCGGCGACATCAAGACCGTCACCGACACCACCGGCACCACACACCGTGCCCGCACCGTGATCGTCGCCACCGGCTCCCAGCACCGCAAACTGAACCTGCCCCGCGAGGACGACTTCTCCGGCCGCGGCGTATCCTCCTGCGCCACCTGCGACGGCTTCTTCTTCAAGGACCGCGACATCGCGGTGGTGGGCGGCGGCGACACGGCGATGGAGGAGGCGACCTTCCTCACCCGCTTCGCCAGGTCCGTGACGATCGTCCACCGCCGCGACACCCTGCGCGCCTCCAAGATCATGCAGGAACGTGCCTTCGCCGACCCGAAAATAGCCTTCGCCTGGAACACCGAGGTCACCGAACTCCACGGCGAGGACCGCCTCACCTCCCTGACCGTGCGCGACACCGTCACCGGCGAACACCGCACCCTCCCCGTCACCGGCCTGTTCGTGGCCATCGGCCACGACCCGCGCACCGACCTCTTCAAGGGCCAGCTCGAACTCGACGACGCCGGCTACCTCAAGGTCGCCGCCCCCTCCACCCGCACCAGCCTCCCCGGCGTCTTCGCCGCCGGCGACGCGGTCGACCACACCTACCGCCAGGCCATCACAGCCGCCGGCACCGGCTGCACAGCCGCCCTCGACACCGAACGCCACCTGTCCACCACCCGCTGACCCGCACCGCGTTCCGTCGTCTGCGAGAGGCTCTGGAGCCGGTCACGGGGCTGCGGGAGCAGCTGTCCAGCTGGCAGCAGGACCAGCCCCAGGCTGCTGTGGCGGAGGAACTGACCCGGTTGGCAGGCCTGTTGCCGCATCCGGATCCGCAACCTGGTCTGCTGGCGGACCGGCTGGAGGAGACCGGCGGCGCGGCGTTGGTCGACAGCGCGTAGAGGTGGCTGATCCGGCGGGGCCTGGTACGGCGGCCCGCCCGTACGGACGTGCGGTGCGACGACGGGGTCCGCCTGGACACCCGGCAGGACTGCCCCTGCTGCGCCTCGGTGATCGCGGACCGGCGCGCGGTGCGGGCCAGGATCCGCAGGGAGACCGCGGCGGACCTGAGGGACGTGGGCACTGCCGAGCTCCGGGCCGTCTACGAGCGGCGGCTGCGCGCCCACACCGCGGCGGAGGCCGATCGCGCCCAGGTCCGGCATGCCCGTGCGACCGCCGCGGCGCAGGAGCGGCGGGTAGCGGTCGCGGCAGTTGGCGCCGTGCGCGGACTGCGGGCTGGCGGAGGCGGCGGGTTTGTGCCCGGCGTGCTCGTACGCCCGGCGTACGGATGTGCTGGTTGCGGAAGCCGTCGACCTGGTGGTCGCGGCACGGGCTGATCTGGAGGATCCGCAACAGGCCTCCGAGCTCACCTGTTCGTCGACCTCGGGTGCTGCGTACGCAGCCCAGGCGGCATCGCCGCCGCGGCGCCGGCCCGCCTCCGCGACCAGCGCCAGGCCCGCCACCGTACTGAGCACAACAAAGCCCCCTCGCGATGCTCTGTGAGGACCCTCCCCATGTGTACGGGGAGGTCCGCAAGATTTCCGTCGCTCTGTGACCGGCCTTGCCCTGCCTCCTACTTCGCCTCCTGGGAGGGGGAGTCGCTGGAGGGCATGACGGAGGGGCCCTGACACTTCGTGAAGTACCAGTCGGAGTCACGGACTCCGGCGCGGGCAAGTGCCTGCGGACCGACGCTGGCGGTCGTGCCGGCGATCCCGAAGGCGTTGTCCGGGCGGAAGCAGCCCAGGTAGATGGTCTCTCCTCGCCTGATGTAGGCCGTCTCCTCGGAGCCCGGGATGTCGACGGCCAGATCCCCGTGCAGGGTGACCTTCTGGAGCCCGAGAGTGCTGCCGACCGTCTCCGGTTGGATGTACATGCGGATGTTGCGGGGAGGCGGGTCAGGCTGGTTCCGGTCGAAGTACCCGAAACCAGCAACACTCGTCATGAGCAGGACGGCAGCCAGACCACCGACGGCAGCTCCGGCCCGCACGGGCTTCCGCGGATACCTCGTCAGGAACTCCTGCTCGAACTTACTGGTTTCGGGTGACCAAAGCCTGACGTCATGGAAGGAACGCGCAATCCACTTGTCGTCCCTCTTGTCGCTGCGGGCGCCGTCGACCCAGAGCCGGGCAAGGGTTTCTCTGGACACTGTCGAGGATCCCAAGATCTGTTGGACCGCGAACGCGTACTTCCAGTTGGGGTGTCTTTTCGGTACTGCGCGGAGGAATTCAGACACCTTCCCTTTGCTGGCGAAAACCTGCTCCCCGTGACAGCATTTCGCCTTTTCTGCAATGTCTTGACAACTCAGATTGGCCAACCGGACGTGACAGCGAATCAGGTCGAGCCAGAACTGGTGTGCGGGGGAGATGCCCTCGCGCATAGCTCCGAGGGTCGGACCTGGCATCTAGCGCTCCGGGAACGAGTGGTTGGGGAAACCGTCTTCTGCGTCACAAGGGTCAACCCGGCTGTCTTCCGGTATGACGGTCCCCTTCGACTCGCTCCTGACCACCCCAGGCGTCATACGTGGGTGTCCTGTGGTCTGAGCCTGCTGCTCTGTCTCCTCTCCCAGAGCGTTGCGGCTCGCGGAGCTGCTCTCGACGGACCGGGACACGTCCCTGCTGCTGGTGGTGATGGACTGGAGGAGATGGTTCACGCCCACCACGATCGCCAGGATGAGCGTGCCGATCAAAGTCGGGTTTACGCCCATCGCTAAGAGAGTGACCGTCAGGGCGGTGAACGTGACTAGACCACATGTCGCGAGTATGACGAGGAGCCTCAGATTTCGGGACACCGCTTCCTTCCTTTGTTCCGTTCTCGCGCAAGGCGTCTTCAGCTCTGCGGCTTCGCTTCCGCTGAGTCCGCTACCCCGGACACCCGAGACGCTTGATCAAAGGATGCTCATGAGAGGTACTCGAGGGAAGCTACGGAGGGAATGAGGGCCGGTTTCGGAACGTTCCCATTTTTGGGCTCCGGGTTGTCTTCCCAGGTCACCGCCGACGTTCCCATTTCTGGGGGGCGCGAGCGGGTAACCGAGCGCCCCATGGATGCAGACTGCTGTGTGTGGCTGGGGCCCGCAGTCGTGGAATGCGTTGTGCTGGGCTTGGCTGTACGGAGCGGGACGTCATTCGCATCATCACAGCAGGGAAACGTCGGCGGCCGGATTCTGTTACACCCCAGCTCGCGGCCGCACGCGTCAGGGCTGCGGGAGGTCGAGCAGCGTGGCGTGGAAGAGCGGCCTCGGGGATGCGGGGGCGCAGGTCTCTCAGCGTGCGCCAGCCCCATGACTCGTACAGCGCATGGAGGTTGGTGCTCCTGGGGGCGCCCCTCGGGGCGGCCTCGAGTAGGGCGTCGTGCAGGTGGCGGGCGGCGCCGGTCTTGCGCCACGGGACGCGCACCATCAGTTCGCTGAGCGCATAGGTGCGGGTGCCGGTCTCCTCGACGATGCCGGCGGGCCTTTTCGGGAGCGGGGCCCGCCCGGCCGCCGTCAGTACCGGTGCTGTGCCCAGAGCACGAGCAGGCTGACCGCGCCGCTCCCGATGCCGTAGGCCAAGCCGCGGGCGGCCTGCTGCCTGATCTGCCACTCCCGCAGTCGGCTGCGAAGGCGCGCCGTGCGGTTCTCCGGCTCGCCGCTCATGTTGTTCGTGTCGTCGTTCTTGTTACCGTCGTCCATGACGGGTCGCCTTGCATCGTTGGATTCGATCCGTGAAGGGCCCCGGCCAGTGCCGGCCAGGCTTACCTGGTGGGGGCCCCGTACTTCCGCGGCGGCCAGTGGCCCAATCGCGATGCAACAGACTCTCCGGCCGTCGACTCCGCGCACGAGCGGATGGCGACCGACCAGCTGAAGCGGCTTCAAGTTCCTAGCTGCGCAGATCAGGTGCCTACGGACTGATCAGACGCCCTGACGATCCCACGCTCGAGCAGATGTTGGCTGCTGCGTCGAGCCTTGCCGGGCCGCCATTTCCGACGTCGGCTGACGGCCGACTGCGCTGGTTGTGGAGGTCGGGCAGCGTCAGCCTCGATCCTTCGCGAGGAGCTGCTGTGGCCCTGCCCGGGCCGCCGGGGCTTTTCCGGCCTTTCCACCTGCATGGTCGAGGCGAGCGCCATCTGCGTCAACGACGCGCAGTTGGCGCGTGGGCGACGTTTGAGGAACGCCTGTTGCCCCATCCGGGCAACGTTGGCCTCACAGGGTCGGGGCATGCTCGTGGGGGCGACGGTAGGCGGGCAAGCCGGGCTTGTTCGGTGAGCGATACCGGACGGACGGATTGTCTTTCGGGCCCGTCCCGATGGCAGGCCTATCTGCGCTCGGGGCGCTTGATCGCCGTGATCTGAGGCAGGTCGGCGCTCAGCGTGCACAGCCTCGCCAGGACATCTGCGTCATTTCTGACAGGGCGAAATCCTGAGTCGGCAAAACCGCGGTCCGCTCCCTGAGTAATGCCGGACTCGGCGATTGACGTTCTAGAAGAAAATCCGCACCTCGCCCGTACAGAACGGTGACCGACATGCCAGCAACGGATGAAACCCGGCAACTGCAAGAACAGCAGGCCGCCGCGGCGGCGAAGCGGTATCGCGACGCGACCGCGGAGCGGGAGGTGATCGAGGACAAGCTGGCGGCGGGTGTGAAGTACCCCGATACTCCGCAGGCGATCGCCAACCGGGCCAAACGGCTTCTTGACCAGGGTGGGGTCCCGCCCACAGCGGCGGTGGAGAGTATCTACGCGGAGGCGCTGGACGGGTCCGAGACTCTGGAGCGAATCGTCGGGCTCACCATGGACCTCCAGCCGTGGAGCTTCTTGCCGAGAGGCGTCCGCGCGGGCTCCACCGTCGCCCGGATCTCGATCCTCCGCAACGGCCTGGAACAACCGCACGCCACCGGATTCCTGGTCTCACCGCGGCTACTGCTCACCAACCACCACGTGTTCCCGAACGCGGAGACGGCGCAGCTCTGCTTCCTGGAGTTCAACGCCCAGGTCACCATCGACAATGCACGCGACACCGTGATCCGGTACCAACTCGACTCCGACACATTCTTTGTGGCGGACAAGCACCTCGACTACGCGCTGGTGGCGGTCAAACCCGCCGCCGACGGTCGCCTCCCGGGCGAGATTTTCGGATGGAACCGGCTCATCATCGAGCAGGGCAAGATCGTTGTGAACGACCCGGTGAACGTCATCGGGCACCCGATGGGCCGCCTCAAGGAGATCGCTGTCCGGGACAACGCGGTGGTGCAGAGGCTGGAGGACTTCCTCCACTACCGGACCGACACCGAGCCCGGCAACTCCGGCTCTCCGGTCTACAACGACCAGTGGGAGGTCGTGGCACTGCACCACCAAGGCGTGCCGAACACGGACAGCCAAGGCCACATCCTGCGCAAGGACGGTCAGCCCTGGCGGAAGGGCATCGACAGTGACGACACCGTCGACTACGTCTCGAACGAGGGCGCCCGCACCAGTTCGATCCTCAAGCACTTGGCCGCGCTGCCATTGGCTCCCGAGCAGCGTGCGCTGCTGGCCGAGATGGGTCCAGAATCCGGCCTCCAGCAAGAATTCGCGGCCGGTCCGGTGGAGGCACTGGTTGCGCCGGCTAGCCGCCCCCCGCAGGAGGCCGCCGCAGTCGGTAGCCCTTCACACCTCGCAGCCGCCCGCGCTTCCGCCGCGCCTCACATCGGTCTGAAAGCCCCGGAGGATGCTTTCGGAGGGCGGCGGCACCTGATCTTCCTGCACGGCCGAAGCCAACATGGGAAGAACCCTGCAGACCTTCGCCGCCGCTGGACCGGGGGACTGAACCACGGCCTCACCCGCGCGGGCCGTTCCACCGTCGCTCCGGAGAACGTCTGGTTCCCGTTCTACGGCGACCGCATTGCCGAAGCCATCGGGCAGCACGAGGCCATTCCCATCTCCTATGCCGACGCGCCGGCCGTGGCGGCCGCGGAGGCGTACGCCACGGAGTCCGTGAACGGTACGTATGAAAAGCTCGTCCTGGAAGCAGCGGCCCTGGACGGCATGCCGCAGAACGGCCAGCCAGCCAGTGAGAATCTGGGCAGCACAGTGGTCGGATCCCTCCATGGCGCCCTGAGCTGGCTGGCGGCCAAGACCGGCGTCGACGCCTTGACCATTGCGACCATTTTCCGAGATGTGGACACGTACCTCCGGGACGACGCCATTCGCACGGCTGTTTTGGACTGCGTGGCCGAGACGCTTCCGCCCGACGGCGAGCTCGTCCTGGTCACCCACAGCCTCGGCACGGTGGTCGGCATGGACCTCGTTGCCAACCGACTCCCCAAGAGAACGAAAGTCACTCTGCTGGTCACCGCCGGCAGCCCGCTGGGGATGGACGCGGTCTACAGCCGGTTGATCCCACCGGGCACCCGCCGCTCCGACGCCGTCGAGAACTGGGTCAACGCATGGTGCCCGACTGATGCGGTGGCCATCGGCTGTCCGCTGGAGCGCCGCTGGGGCAAGCTGACGGAGGAACACGCCGTGGTGAACGCGAGCGAGCGAGCCCATAGCATCGAGGAATACCTCGCCCACCCGGAAGTCGCCAAGGCGATCGACGAATTTCTCCGCCCGTCAACTCCGTGACCGCTCGTAGTTGCCGCGAACCAGCCTTCCAGCACGCTTTTCAGTTTGCCGAGCTATCAACATAGCATTGCTTGGCGCCGAGCTTTTCGAAAAGATCTCGCTGCTCATCTCCAGTCGAGCTAAGAACTTCAACTCGATCGCCATAGATGGCCATGACCTCGCTTGGATTGGCGGTATCCCGCAGATCGTCTGCAAGCTTAAAGGTCATTTCACTGCCGTGATTAATGCTCTCGATGAGTTGATCGACCTCGGCCTCGTGCCCCTTGGGTCTCTCGATGCTGCTCAGGTCGGCCTTGACGCTGCGCGCTCTATCGGCCAATTGGGTAAATGAATTTGCAACCGATTCTTTCCGGCTCTCGAATTGATCGCTTGGAAGTGAATCGGATTCATTTGCGAGTTCCCAGAATGACGCGTACGCGTTGAGTGCTGGAGATAGGTTCAGGGATTTATCGCAAACAGTATTGGCTCGGGTCCGCCACTCGGTAAGAGAGATGTCCTTGGGCCCCCAGCGGTCCATCACGAGTAGCACCCCGGCTAGGACGCCAGCAGCGCTCGCCGTCACACCCAGCCATGTTCCGAGACGCTTTGACAGCGGCTTCGGTCTGGGCTCTTCGCTGGTTGCATGTCCATCATCCATGCAGTCATGGATTCCAATAATCTGCCATCTGTCAGCCGAGGGGATGCTAGGTTCCCCCATTCGCCCCTCCGGCCACGTGGGGTGGCTTCGTTCACTTCAAGCCCGTCAACCCGTGTCCTACCGCGGGGCGTACGGCGGTTAGGGTCGGACGCCGCGCGGGAGGGCCGGCGCTCGCGCAGCTCTGGCCACTCCCAGGCGAGCCGCACCTTGAACGAGGTGGGGAACCACACCCTTCGCCGTCCGGACTGCATCAGCGTGATCCGGTTGACCTGGCCCTCGTACGGCCAGAGCCCAGCCGGTCCCCGCCGCCCACGTCCACGTTGATCATCACGAGCCTGCTCGCTTCCCCCGGTAGGGCGAGGCTGTCGGACGTGGTCTCGACCGTTGAGCGGCTCGTGCCGAATGAGTTGTGGGAACCGCTCCAGCGGGTCAGCGATTCTGAGGCCACGATGGCGCCCTCCGGGACGCGCGCAGGCTCCTGCTCGCCGAGTCATCACCCTCTGACCCCGGCCGGTCGCCTCGTCCGACCCACCGGTCGACCATCGTCCGCGAATCCCCAGCTCACACCGGGTTTCCCGGCCGCCCCCCAAGCGGGCAACAGGAAACCCGTCGACCCCGACAGTCCCCCGGAACAGGCTGATCCCGTCAAATCGAAGCTCGGCCTGCGACGACTCAGGCCACCCGCTAGGGGGGAAACATGCGCAAGGTGATGAGCGCCGCCGTCGCGTTCGCGACCGCGGCCACGGCAGTGGTGGCGATGAGCGGCGACGCCGCCGGGCCTCGGCGAATGCGGTGGCGGTGCGTGGTCCGCAGTGAGCCTCCGCCACCTTGCGGTCAGGTGCAGCGGACGATCCGAGCGGCTGCAGACTTCGACACCCCGAACGGCGGGGCTGACTGCTGCAGCGTGAGGATTGTGCGCAGTACGCGACCAGCAGCAGCACCCGATCCTCCAGCGGCGACCAGGGCCGCCCCGGACGGCACACACCCGCCTCCTGCCGACGCAGCAGCCTGAGCAACGCACCGAGGGACCGAGGGGACTTGGTGAGGCAGGTCTGTCTTCTTCTCGGCGGCCCGCAGCGCGCAAAGGCTGAGATGAGGCGGTATCTGCCCGTTGCGCATGCTGGTCATCCTTGAGCAAGCTTTTTCCACGTGTTGTTTCCTACGATGCCGTCTACAGAGAGTCCATGTCCCGCCTGGAACCATTTCGCGGCCGCTTCGGTTTTGGGGCCGAATATTCCATCGGCGACAAGAGCGGGCACCCGTCCGAGATCATTCAAGCGCTGTTGAATGTTCTTGATTCCTTCCGATTTTGGAGACCCTTGCTTGGCGAAGGGCTGGTCGGCCGCTCGGCGCTCGGCTCGCGTGGAAAACTTGGCCAGCCAATGGTTCACGTCGTCCGGCAGGTCATCCGGACCATGGACCTGTCCTTCACGCCATCCCTCGATGCGCTTGATCTCCCTGGCGAAATCGGCTACTTGGTCTTGGCTCATCTGGCTTACGAGCGTATTCGTGCTCACACCCAAGGCTGTCGCGACTTGCAGGGCATAGACCTCGGGATTGTTTGAACCGTGTCCGCTGGGAGCGTAAATGTGCATCATTTGCAGAATCGTCTTCTCTTTGCGCCTCAACAGGAACTGCCGAACAGCGGAGAGCCCTTGCTCTTCACTTGGAAAAATCGCAAATATGTCGTTGCGCTTTCCGTGGTAGGCGCCGTAATTCTCTGCTTCTCCGGAGGAGACGATGTTTCCGGGATTATTGTTGTTCCAGGAGGGAGTCCCTCTCGTTCGCATCACGTCTTCGTAGAACACGTGATCTATCCCCAGTATGCTGACCACGTCACCGGATTCCATCTCTTGAGTCATTTCCCAGGGCATGGGTACCTCCGAGTTTGATAGGAAAAGCGAGAGGGTGCGCTGCATCGTCTGGCACGTTCGATTTACCGATCTGAGTCGCCCGGTGAAGGGCCGCCCAGGGCGTTGCTCGTGCCGACCGGGCCTTGGTTGTGCGTGGGAAAATATGAGCCAACGTTCGCCGGACGTGTCCGACTCGGCACGCCGCCCGCCATCGGTGTCACCCGGCGGTCCTGGGTGCCAGGTTTCTCGGCGGGCCCGGATTGCTCAGGCTTATCCCTCTTCTGGATGGCTCACCATCCTAGGTTCCTGCCGTCAGCTCTGTGTTTGCCGTGGCGTTCACGAAGCGTTGCGGCCACGTCCTGGTGCGCGTGAGCCGCCGGCCTGTCCCCGCAGCCGGTCGGATGCCGGTGCTGCGGCCTGTGGCGGCGCACTGAGCTGCTTTCTGTACCGGTCCGCCTGGATGCACGGCAGCCCCTGCAGCAGATCGGTCATTTGAGGCGACGGGCTGACCCTGAGCTCCCGCTGAAGGTAAGCCTCGTATTGCTGGTAACACCTCACCGCGCTGGCGACGTTGCCTTCGGCGAGATGAATCTCGATGACGGTGCGGTGGGCGGTCTCCCGGATCGGATCGATTGCGGTGGCTGTCAGGGCAGCCTGGAGGGCGGGCAGATACTGATGGGCGGTCAGCAGCTGCTGCGCCAGGCTTTCCAGGGCGTACAGGCGCATTTGGTCCCAGCGTCCGCGGTCCGACTGCAGCCACTCATCAGGCCAGCCCGGCAACAGCTCCCGGGCGAACTCTTCTATGAGGGTTTCGCTCTCGGCGGGTGGTGGTGCCGGCCCGTCGATGATCTGTCGTGCCACGTCGCGGCTTCGGAGCACATCAACCTGGACCACTGGCGATACCCGCAGGCGCTGCCCGACGCATTCGATCAGAGTGACACAGCAGGCACGCCGACCCTGGCACAGCGCCGAGCGGAGGTTGGCTGCGGCCCGGTGGCACGGGTAGTCGGGCCACAACTGCTCCGCTGCGGCGCTGCGGTGGACGCCGTCGGGTCTGAGACCTAGGAACGCCAGCAGTCGCTGAGCTCCAAGAGGTGCCGGCACCCTGCTGCCACAGCAGGTGAGCTCGAAGGCACCCAGCAGTTCGAGGGAGACCCCGGCCGAAGCTTCGTTTCCAAGCACGTGCACCACTGTGCCGTCGGCATGTGCCGAGCGCATCCGGTTGGTCAGCTCATTGCCGCAGGTGGAGCCCGGACAAGCCTGCCGCTCACATTTTCTTTGACCTCTGTACCCGAGGCCGCTGCCTGCGGCGATGACGTGCCGTTGATACCTAGGAAACGCTCACGTCACGCTAATGAGCATGTGCCGTCCATATCGCCCGAACAGGGGCGGGGGATGCTCAGGAGTGAAGCATCAGGAGCTCCCTCCCAGGTAGCAGTTACGCGGAACCGCCGCTTTATATCGCCAAGCTGGCGTCGCGTGACATCGCCGGGGGAGCGGCACCAGAAAGGAAACGTTATGGCGGCCACACAGGCACCCGCGCGAGCAGCGGAAACGGACGCCGACTACGAGGCTTATGAGAAAGTCGTCCAGCTCATGAGCAAGGCAATGTCGGACTCGATCCTGGAATCCCTCAGCAAACTCAAGAACCAGGAAACCTTCGTTGCCCATGTCAGGGACGCTGCGGACGCTCAAGGCGTCACGAGGGACGACGTGCGCGCAGAAGACCTCTTCGAACCATTCTGGAGGCTGGCCAACGGCCTCGACCTGGAAATGCAGTGGCGAAGCAGCTCCGGAGTTCCTGTCCGCTCTGCCCTGATCGCAGAATCCATCAAGCCGCCTGATGACCAGGAAAGGTTCTCCCTGGGCGTCAGTGCCTTCGGCATTGGTGTCGGAGTCAGCTGGTAGGCAGCCATCTGACCAGCGCCTGAACGCATCACGGGGATCAGTTTCCGGAATTCTGTCGACCTTTCCGGACCTCCGGAAAGGTCGGTGCGTTGGAGAAGTCAAAGCAGGGACCGGAAGCCAGGACAGGTGATCCGGTCCCTGCGCCGTTCGTGCACTGGGCGCACGACGCAGAACTCTGACCCGGCAGAGCGGAATTGCACCTCGCGCTGTGGGGCAGGAGCCTGTCGTCACCGGCCAGGGATTTGCCCCGACATTAAAGAGGCATCATGTCACGTCAGTACTATCAGCGTGGTCACCTCGTCGAGGCGGAACAACTCGACGATGTAATCGCGGTCAAGTTTAGCTTTGACTTTCACACCCTTGGCGAAGAAGCCGCCGAGGCGGTGGCACTGGGGAGCAGCGCCCGCGAGCAGGTACGCGAGGCAGGCGTCGACGACGAGACGAGCGACGCCTTCGCCCGTGCGAACTGGCGATTTGTCAGGCCGAACCCGGAGACGCGCGAAGCGTTCACCGCAGGGGAGGAGATCCCCGGCACGGAGGCGACTGGTAACGTCATCCGGCGCTCCAACGGCAGGATCGGTATCGCGACCGACGCCCTGACTGTGCAACTGCAGCCGATATTTTCGGAGGAAGAGGCCAGACGCGAGATCGAATCGGTGGGTCTGACCATCGTCAACAAACTCCGCTTCGCGGAGAACCTTTATGAGGTGCGCGCCACGGCGTCACACGACGCCCTCGAGGCCTCCGTCGCCCTCCACAACAACGACCATTTCGTCTTCGCTGAACCATCGTTCATCGAACACGTTCCCGCGCGATTCAGGCCCGCTGGTGCCCGGTACGCCCAGCAGTGGCAATGGAGGAACGCCGGCACAGGCGGCGGCACCCCGGACGCCGACGTCCATATCGAGTCGGCCTGGGACCGCACCTTCGGGGCTGGGATACGAGTCGCTGTCATAGACAACGGTTTTGACACGGAGCACCCAGACCTCGCCCCCGGCGTGGATCCGCTGTCGGGATTCTTCGACGACACAGCAGCAGACACAGTCTTCGTCCCGGGCACCTCGGGGATGCCTGACAAGGATCACGGCACCTTCTGCGCCGGTATGGTCGGAGCCAGACACAACAACGGTGCTGGCGGTACCGGCGCCGCACCCGAGTGCAGCCTGATGCTCCTGGCATGTCTCAAAGACCAGGTCGGTACGCAGACAACGCTCGCCCGCGCAGTGGCATACGCGGCCGTCCCCTCCACGGAAGTCCCCGGGATTGCCCCTGACAGGGGGGCAGACATCCTGGTGAGCAGTCTGGGCCCGGACGGCGCGGACTGGGATCTGACCAGCGCCCTGGACCTCGCGCTCGAATTCGCGGCCACTAACGGCCGCCAAGGAAAAGGGCTGGCGATCTTCTGGGCCGCGAGCAACGGCAAGAACGCCGACGTCACCAAGGACGAAGTGGTCTCCCACCCGGACGTGATCGCCGTTGTGCGCTCCAACAATCAGGATCGGGAGGACAACGCGGCACGAGGCCCAGAGGTCGAACTGATCGCACCCGGTGTCAAGGTCTTCAGCACCAAGTCCGGCGGCGGATATGGAACCAGCACCGGCACCAGTTTCGCCGCTCCGTGCGCGGCCGGGTGCGCCGCCCTGGCACTGTCGGTGAACCCCCACCTCACCAGAGACCAACTGCGCGAGGTGATGCACGAGTCGGCCGACAAGATCGGAGGACCACAAGTCCACTACGACGCAGCCGGCCACAATGACGACTACGGCTTCGGACGGGTCAACGCATCCCGGGCCGTTGCGCTCGCGGACGGGATGACGCCATGAGCCAGGAACAGGATGTCATCCGCTGCCACGTTCTCGCCGAGAACGCCCAAGCCCTCAGAGAGTTCCTCCACGACACGCAGCCCGATATCGGCTGTCGCGCCATCGCGCGCCACACTCAGGCGGGCGTGGGCCTGGACCTCTACTTCCGCCAGGAGCAGCTTGAACAGGCCAGAGCAGCCAGATCGGCACCGCTGGTGGACATCACCGTGATCGAAAACGTTACGGAAATCTGGCGCAGCCTCAAGGAAGAGGTGGGCGACGGTGACCGCTTCGCACAGCGGGACGCAGTCCCACACGGCCTCGGTCGGAAGGAGTGAACGTGTATCTCAGCGTGGCCGAGATCGAATCGGCGATCACCAGCCTGCACGACGCCTACCCCGACGCCTCGGAGGTCATCACCCCGCCCCACCTCACCCACGAGGGCCGAACAACGAGGCTGTTGCGCGTCGGGACACGCCAGGCCGACGAAGTACCGGCCATCCTGCTGTTGGGCGGGATCCACGCCCGGGAGTGGGTTCCACCCGACGCGCTGGTTTCTTTGGCAGCAGACGTACTCGAGGCACACGACCGTGCCACAGGGCTCGGGTACGGGGCATCGACGTTTACGGCGGCGCAGGTCACACAGGTCGTCCAGAACCTCAACCTGTTCTTCTTCCCCTGCGTCAACCCCGACGGCCGGGCTTTCAGCCAAACCACTTCCGCAACGTGGCGCAAGAACCGCCGACCGGCACCTGCCGGGTCCACAGGCTCCTCTTGCATTGGCGTGGATCTGAACCGGAACTTCGACTTCCTGTGGGATCACACCTCGAAGTTCGCCCCGGACGCGGACGTCCACACGTCGAGCGAACCATGCAATCCGCAGGTCTACCGAGGGCCAGCCGCTGCATCGGAGCCCGAGACCCGCAACGTGGTCTGGGCTCTCGACACCTATCCGCAGATCCAGTGGATGACCGACGTCCACAGCGCCGTCCCGGTGATCCTGCACAACTGGGGCTCCGACCAGAACCAGTGCACAACCCCGGCGGACAACTTCCGCAACCCCAGTCTCGACGGCATTCGAGGGCGACCGGACGACAGCATCGGCGAATTTATCCCCGAACGAGATCTGAAAATCTCGGTCGAACTGGCGGAACGGATGAATGACGCGGTACGTGCAGTGCGCGGTGTCGACTACAAAGTCCAGGCAGCGTACGGGCTGTACCCCACCTCGGGGACGAGCGACGACTACGCCTACAGCCGGCACCTCACCAACCCCGCCGCTACGAAAGTCTTTGGCTACACGATCGAGTGCGGTGACAGCTTCCAACCAGCGTTCAGCGAGGCCGAACAGGTGATCCAGGAGGTTTCCGCCGCGTTGCTGGCACTCGCGCTGAACGCTCCCGAGGTCACTGACGGCACGTAGCGGGCGCTGGTCCTGGACCGGCTCGCCTCGCGTCCCGGAGTGAACCGACACCGTCCGCGTCCATCGGCTTGCCGAGATCGAGGAAGCCGTGCCGATCCAAAAACGTGCACGCTCAAGAAGCCCCTGTCCAATTGAGGAGGAGAGCATGCCGCCTGAAGTGGACAACCTGGCCCCGCCGCAGACAGTCGCGACACACCTCGCGCAGTGGGACGCGATGGTCGACGGCCTCGTGTCGGCAAAGGCGGATGGCTCGAATCTCCTGGTCGCGACGTGGAACCTGCGCGCCTTCGGGGACCTGACCAAGGCATGGAAGACCGGCGAGGGCATTTCCCCGAAGCGGAACTTCACCGACATCCACGCGATCGCGACGGTGATCCGCCAGTTCGACGTGGTCGCGGTGCAGGAGGTCCGCGGCAACCTACGTGCCCTGCGCTACCTGTTGAAGGTCCTGGGCGAGGACTGGGCGTTCATCCTCACCGACGTCACCCTCGGCAAGGACGGCAACAACGAGCGCCTGGCGTTCCTGTTCGACACCCACCGGGTCAAACCGTCAGGCCTGGCCTGCGAGCTGGTGGTGCCGCTCGAACAGGACGCCAGGGTGAGCGCAAGCGGTCTGGAGCGACAGTTCGCCCGCACCCCTTACGCCGTCAGCTTCCTCTCCTCCGGTCAGACCTTCACCCTCGTCACCCTGCACGTCGACTACGGCACGGCGGCCGTCGACCGGGTACCGGAACTCAAAGCGATCGCGAAGTGGCTGGCCGGCTGGGCGGAACGTGAGTTCGGCTGGGACCACAACCTCATCGCGCTCGGCGACTTCAACATCGACCGCGCCGGCGACCCACTCTTCGAGGCCTTCACCTCCACCGGCCTCACCCCGGCCCCGCAGCTGGAAGGCTTGCCCCGCACGATCTTCGACAAGCCCGGCGCCGCGCACTTCTACGATCAGATCGCCTGGTTCACCAAGGGCCAGCAGCACCGCCCCGTCCTGAACCTGGAAGCCGTCGCCGGAGGCCAGGTCGACTTCGTCGACGCCCTCCAAGGCGACGGCACCCGCAACGACCTGTCCTGGCACGTCTCCGACCACTTCCCCCTCTGGATAGAGTTCGCGATTCCAGCCAGCTGAGCCATATCGCGGTCCTCGGACGTGGACGCTGTCGGCCACTACGGCCCGAATCATGACGCGGGCACCGAATCCACCCATCAAGCCAACACGAGCCCTGTGCTACCCCTGAGGGGTTCGAAACGCAGTACCAGTTAGTGGTCGAATTTCGTAGTCATACAGCACGGGAGGCGGCGACCCCAGTACGTGGTGATAGTCATCCGTGATGATGGCCACACTTTTTATTTCAGCAGTATTCACTTCTGCTGGAAATTGCGTGTCGGGCAGGAGCACGCTAATTGTGACCTTGGTGCCATTACGAGACGAATCGAGAAGCACGCCTGTGATAAGAGTGCCGATCTCGGTCTCCGTTCGCGTAAGATCTATCTCGGACAATTGACGAGAACTCTTCAAAAAATGGTCATCGCCATCGAGACGGAGTTCCCCATCTTGGTACTCGACTTCGATGTTGTTCCCGCTTAGGAGATAACTGACGATTTCGCTCATCGCTTCCTCCTGGGAGGGTTGGTTGGCAGTCTGCCGACTGGGTTCATAGCGCCGCCCCCTCATTCTCGGGTCACCTGAAAGGCGGATGTGCGCCTCGAGTAGACACCCGCGCGTTCCGGGCCACGGCCCGGACACACCACTTCATGGGGTGTGATCAGGAGGAGATTCATCGGGCGGTCTCGCGACCTCGATGACGTCAGGAGACGGATGATGTTGAAGGGTTACAACCATGGGGCAGCGGTGGCAGGCCTCTGCTCCCTGTTCCTGCCACCAGCGGCAACGAGGCCGCAGGCGACAGGCCGGCAAGCTACCTGTCTCTGGCGGCAAGACACGTGTGATCCTCTGAATCAAGCTGCACTGGGCACCGTCGAAGTGACGACAACTACTTCCTGCGCATGGGGCGCCGATACGGAACACCTCGGCGGGCTCAACTGGCTGGGCCAGATCCGTAACCTCTGTCGTTACGGGAATCAGCTGGTCCAGATAGCGCACATGCGGCTCATTGGCTGTTCCGGCTACCACGCCGAACACCACGGCCCCGGACATATCTGGCTGGGCGCTGGGGCAGTAGGGATCATGGCCCCTGTTACGGTCATCCGCAGCGTGTTCCCTGGAAGACATGTCTATCCTTCGGGCGCGGGGGGTGAGGGATTTTCCGTGCTTTGCGACCCATCCCATTCTTGCAAATTGACTACTATTCCGAGTGTGAGGGCAGGGAACATTCCACTGCGGTCGGAATTGCGTTCCTCCAAGGCTCTGATGGCGCCGGATAGGGCCGCCTGCGTCGCCTCGTCCACGGTAACTCGAGGACCTTCACTCATGATTTCTCTCCCAAAGGAAGCTGACTGAAAAGCCGTACACCTCGCGCGGCTAGGACTCGCCTGCCCTACCAGCGGCACAGAGGATCTTGTTCACAAGCCGCCTGGGCCGAGGTTCTAAGTCGCCTTACCTGAGCATTCTCCGTCCCCGTTCCGGTGACATTGGCCCTGGGTTAATCAGGTGCCGCGTACGCGTTCCCAATGCGTCCACGGAACGTCGTTGACGCAGGAGTCCCATGGCAGAGGTAGAAAGAAAAGTGAGCAGCACATCGACTACATGGATTTCGACTACTGAACTTGGGGCCTTGAATGGCGAGCAATTACTGTGACTGAGTGTTGCGGTTTGGCGAGTGGGCAGGCGAGTGATGACTGAGGCATCGACGGCGCGCGGGGGAGGCGGAATGACTCAGTCGCGGCCAGTCCAGCCTTCAGCCGGCCCAGAAGACCTCACCGGTACGGCGCAGGCGGCTCATCCAGCGCTATCGACAGCGAGATCTCTGATGTAGGCCCGCCAGGTGGCGACCAGTTCGTCGCCGAGGAGATACGACACCTCATGAGCGGCGATCCTGTCGATGGGCACGCTGGCGCCAGCTGCCTCCAGCGCGAGCGCCCCACCCGACGATGAACCGAACACGTGGGCCCGGCCGCCGGCTGCCGTGATAGTTCCTATGGGTGAGCAAATGCAGGCGAGTGCTCCACCGGACATCGCCAAGCAGTTCCGTACAGTGCTTGGTGCGATCAGGCGTTCGTCGAGCAACCTGAAGCCGGACTCCCAGCTGCACGATGCGGCCGGGTCAGTGAACGCGCTTGAGCGTCGACTTGGTGATGGGCGTGACGTTTCCCTTGGCCTTCGCTTCGGCCTTGCGGACCTTCTTATCCAGGTGGAGCTGGAAGCGGCGCTCGTACTCATCCTTCAAGTCGCCGACGTCCAGCTGCATGTCCCGGGGCAGGGCCTTGAGGGCGCGCTGCTGCTCGCGGGGATCGTTGAAGGCGGCGATCGCAGGATGGAGCTGGAAGCATCCGCGGCGGACCACGGTGACGAGCCGGGCGGCGACCAGGTGCGGCATCGCGCGGCTGATCATGCCGCGTTCCATGGCGAGACCGTGGGCGAGTTCGTCGTGCGTGGCGACGACCAAGCCGCCCGGTTCCTGCTCGGTCATCATGTGCAGCAGCAGCGTGTAGGTGGTGGGAGGAAGCCTCGGCACGTACGCGAGACCGTTGAAGCTGCCCCACAGCACGTTCCGGCGAGGTACCCATTCCTCGGCAGAGGACGTCATGACGTGGCCTTCCCTTCCCCATCCGACCCCTTGCGCACTTCCAGTTTTGCGCCGGGGTCGGCCATCGCCCGGAACGCCCGGACCCCATCGTGGCGCGCGCAGCTTCGCGTGCGGCTCCGTGAGCACAGTGCGGACCGTAGGCAGCTTGCTGGAGCCCAAACGCTACACAGGTAACAAAGATGGTGCATTACCCACTATGCGCGTCCACCCCCCCCGGATGATGCGTCGACGGATTCTGCCTTACCTTGGCGGTTTGACGTGCATGCTGGCCGGGTTTTGGTCGCAAGCGTGGATAGCATCGGGAGTTGGGGATGGGTTCGGGTGAAGCGCAGCGGAGCCTGTCACTGCAGTGAGGCTGGCACTCCGTCAGCCCGATGATCCGTCACATCCGTTGCAGGAGTGGGGGCTGGGAATCCCAAGCCTTACACAGGCCCGCGCATGATGCAGCCCCCCTTGCTGCCAGCTCCAGGAATCCCGCTTGCGGGATTCCGTCAATTCGCGCTTGCGTGAATTGACACGCACTCAGAATTCCGCTTGCGGAATTCGATTCCCTCGCTTGCGAGGGAATTTGGCGGAGCGTCAGCGGAGCCGTTTCTTATGCAGCGCGCCAGCGCTGCATAACCCGCTCCGCGGGCCCCTTCGCCGGGATCCTCAACGACGGGCGCCCGCACCGCGTGGAGGTCTCGGTC
>NZ_JBEXQX010000021.1:0-165932 GCF_040612795.1 Streptomyces sp. NPDC006335 | reverse complement strand
TTCCGATCTGAGCGGGTTATGCAGCGCTGGCGCGCTGCATAAGGAAACGGCTCCGCTGACGCTCCGCCAGCTTCCCGCGCAAGCGCGGGAAGCGAATTCCGCAAGCGGAATTCTGAGTGCGTGTCAATTCGCGCAAGCGCGAATTGATGGAATCCCGCAAGCGGGATTCCTGGGGGCTGGCGGTAAAGGGTGCGTGCATCACGTGCGGGACTGTAGGGCTTGGGATTCCCAGCTACTATCTCTGCATAAGATGTGACGGCCCGTCGGCCTGATGGGGTGTCGACTTTGTTGTAGTGAACGGGTTCCGCTGCGCTCCACCCTGAACCCCTCCCCCATCGTCTACCTGTCCCGGCATGTTCACCTATCACCCTGTCAGCATAGAGGGCAGTCGACTGTTCGTGGGTGAGGTTGAGTCACTATGTCATCCTCGGATGCATCACGAGTGGTGACTGTGTAGAGTCTGGGATCAGATGCTACACCCCTACCGCCGCGCACCTTGCGCCTGGATTCTATTTGCTATTACGCGCCGCATTCCGAGAAAAAGGAAGGAGAGCATGGGGCATGGCCGTGAATCTGCGTGATCACCAGATCGAGGCCGTTTCCGCCATTGTGCGGGGTCTTGATGTCCCGCCGGGCGGTATTCCCTGGAATGGTCTTCGCGGGCAGGTGCACGCGGCGTGCGGCACGGGGAAGACCATCATGGCTGCGGCGTCGGCGAGGCGGCTTGTGCCCCGGGGGCGTGTGCTCGTGCTGGTGCCGACGCTGGATCTGCTGGCGCAGACGGTGAGGGCGTGGCACGAGGCCGGGCACAACGGGCCGGCGGTTGCAGTGTGTTCGCTCCAGGACGATCCGGAGCTGTGGTCGTTGAAGGTGCGCTCCACAACGAACCCGATCCAGTTGGCGCTGTGGCACGGGCAGGGGCCGGTCACCATCTACGCCACCTACGCGTCTTTGGGTGTTCTGGCAGAGGCATTCGAGGGTGTCTACGGGCAGAAACTCGATCCACTAGACCTCGCGGTGGTTGATGAGGCCCACAGGACAAGTGGCTCAATGGGTAAGGCATGGGCGGACATCCACGACCAGAGCGTCATCCCGGCGTTGCGGCGGCTGTACCTGACGGCCACACCGCGGATCTGGGAGAAGCAGCTCAGCCGCGAGGTCGCCGAGGGAGTCCGTGACCCGCTGCCGCGGGAGATGGCGGCCTCCATGGATGACGAGAAGGTCTTCGGGCCCGTCCTGTACAAGCTCTCGCTCGCATCAGCCGTCTCCCGGGGCCTGTTGGCGCGGTACCAGATCATCGTCCTGGAGCTGAAGGACCCCGTCGTCACTCCCGAGCGGCTGATGGGCGAGGAACGGCACACGGAAGAGGTGCGGGGGCAAAGGCTCGGGGCGCTGCAGGCCGCGCTCCTGCACACGATGGCGCAGCACGACCTGTCGACGTGCATCACCTTCCACCACCGCACCATCGAGGCACAGGCATATGCGGAGGGTCTGGAGCGGGTGGCTGCGAAGCTGCACGCGGATCAGCCCGAGACGTACCCGAAGCGGATCTGGGCCAACTGGCTGTGCGGCGAGCACGTCCCTGAGCACCGGCGAGAGGTTCTGGGTTCGTTCGGGACCACGGCGCAGCGGGCCGTGCTCTCGAACTGCCGTGTTCTGGGCGAGGGCGTCGATATCCGCGCCGTGGATTCAGTGGCCCTCCTGGACCCCAAGGGCGCGCCGCACGACATCGTCCAAGCCATCGGCCGGGCACTCCGACAGAAGCCCGGACAGGGCAAACTCGCCTCCCTGATCGTGCCCGTCTTCCTCCAGCCCGGAGAGCAGACCGAGGACATGTTCACCTCCAGCTCCTACCGGCCCCTCGTGAAAGTCCTCGAAGGTCTGCGGGCCCACGATGAAGAAGCCGTGGAACTGCTCGCCATCCCCCAGGAGCCTCAGAAGGACGTCGTCCAGCCGTCCGTGAACATCGGTGTCGTCCCAGAAGAGGGCGAGGACGAGTCTCGCTTGCTGCTGCGTTTTGCCGCTCCACGCGACCCGGTGATGGTCGCCGACTGGGTCTCCTTCAACGTCATCGACACCGAACGCCAGGACTGGGCCCGCGCCTGGGCGAAACTGAAGACATACGTCGAACGGACCGGGAACGCCCGCGTGCCCTACGGACACCGCGAAGGCGCGACCCCCCTTGGACAATGGGTCGCAGAACAACGACGCGCCTACACAGCCGGACAGATGACCGGCCAGCGCGCCCGACGGCTCGAACAGCTCGGCATGGTCTGGTCGGTGGTGGATGAACGCTTCCAGGAAAACCTCGAAGCCGCCAAGGCCTACTACGACCAGCACTGGACACTGTGCGCTCCCAGGTCGGCAGCGATGCTGGACAGGCCGTTGGGGATGTGGCTCGCGAATTTGCGGCGCCCCGGCGCACTGGACGGACACCCCGACTGGGAGAGGGCACTGCGCGAGGTCGATGAGGACTGGAACCCGGCGTGGCCGGCCGAATGGCAACGCCACTACGCGGCGCTGCGGGAGCTGGTCGCCGACGAAGAGGGCCAGGCAGACGTCCTTCCTGGCCTCACGGTCCACGGCATGGACATCGGGAAGTGGCTGGCCCGGCAGCGGAAACCGGAGGTCTGGCAGGCCCTTCACAACGGGCAGCGCGAGCGCCTGGAGCAGCTCGGCATCACACCTCCAGCCCCAGAGCCCGAGGCGCCCGCGAAACCGTCCACCACGCCTGTGGGGGCCTTCGAACGGGGCGTGGCGGCTCTGGCGCAGTACAAGACCCGCACGGGCTCCCTGACCGTCTCACGAGGGCACGTAGAGCGGCTGGAGGACGGGACAGAGATCCGGCTTGGGGTGTTCCTGAGCAACAGCAAGAGCCGACGCGCCAGGCTGACCGCCGACAAACTCCAAGCGCTGGCCGACCTCGGACTCGACTGGGCGGCGACGTGATGGCCGGTGCCGGCGCTGGAGGCGCCTCCAGCAGATGAGGGGCAGGCCAACGAGACGAAGGCATCGTGGAGTTCGGTTCGGCGTTCCCAGCGGACGGTGAGGCATGGCTTCACTGCAAACGCGGTCATGCTCATCTGCCTGCGCGCGCGGCCCTCTTCCAGTCGCTGGCCTCGGGGGCCAGGGCCGACGTACGCAAGCTGGTCGTGACGGCCTCCGGGTGTCAGGCCGGTAGCGTCTGCCAAGTGACCGACGATGCCGTCATCTGGAACTGGCTCGCCGCTTTCCTGCCAGAGGCCGAAGCCCAGCAAGTCAAAGACTGCTGGGACATCGGAGAGCAGGAGGCGGGACTTGGCCTGCTCGTCTCCGGCCTCCTCGACCACCGAGTGCCGATCAGCGAGACAGCCAGGGCGCAGATCTCCGTGCTCGCGGAGATCTGGGGCGAGCGGGAGACGCTCACACCACGGATCCTTCAGTGCCGTAATGACGGCACATCGGGCAACCTGAAGCTGATCGAAGGCGACGAAAGCATCGTCCCCAAGGCAACAGGTGGGGCCGAACAGGACCCGGCCGGTTGTGTCCTCGTCCCCTGGATCGCCTGCACAAGATGTGGCCAGGTCCTAATGCGCGCCCATGCCCGAGAGAACTGGGGAGATCTCTCCTACCTGGCGCGGCACTACGTCATCACGACGCCGAACCGAGCCACCGTCCTGCGGCTGTTCCCTGCCGACTCCGCTAGCGCGGCCTTCGCTGCCCTGCAGCGGACGTGTTCACAAGCACCATAAGAAACGACCTCGTCGACTTCAGCTTGTTCTTTCGACGAAGATCGGTCTGGTACATGACCGGATCAGCGTGGCTGTGTTCGGCGGTTGCTCAACTGTTTGGGTGTCGAGTTGGTGCCGTCTGTGGTGTTGGTTCTTGCTCCGGGCGTGCGGCGGTCGTGTCGTCTCCTTCCTGGTGGGCCGGGCGCCGGGGCAGTCGCGACGCGGGCAGCAGGCCGAGGGCGGCGAGTGCGGCCAGGATCAGCACAGTGGAGCTCATGGTTGACGCAGCGGTGGCGGTTGCGCTGGCCGCGACGGCGATGCCGAAGGTCGGCCCGATGTTCATGGCGGTCTGCTTGAGTCCGCTGACGACCCCGGCGTACCCGGGCGGCGCGTCTCCGACGACGGTCCCGGTGGCGGTGACCATCACGGTGGCGAACCCGGCACCGATGGCGGCAAAGGCTGCAGCCATGGCCATCCCTGTGCTGGCGGGACCGAGCCGGGACAGCCCCGCGATGCCGACCACGACGAGGACCGTACCGGCGATCGCGGTGCGGCGCGCACCGTACCGGCGCAGTGCGGCCACCGCGGCGGGTGAGCCGAGGACCATGAGCACGGTCAGAGGAAGTACCCGCAGACCGCTGTCGAGTGGGTCGAGTCGAAGTACGTCCTGGAGGTAGAAGGTGGCCCTGAACAGCGCGCCGAACAGGCCGGCGGTGGTGACCAGCAGGATCGCCATCGACGCGGTCACCGGTACGGAGCGCGCTACGGCTGCGGGAACGATCGGGTGCGTGGTGCGGCGTTCTTGGCAGGTGAGCACCGTTGCGATGCCGATGACGGCGAGGAGTTCGAGCAGCGTCGGCGCGGCGGTCCACCCCCGGGCGGGTACGTCGGCCAAGGCGTGGACCAGGATGGCGAGCGCGACTGCCAGCAGGCCCGCGCTGGTGAGGTTGACTCGTGGAGAGTTGACACGTTGAGGTGCCGGCGTCCGTACGGCGAGGGCGAGGACGGCGATGATGAACGCGAGGGGCACGTTGATCCAGAACACGGCGCGCCATCCCAGGTGAGCCACGAGAACACCGCCCAGGAGCGGACCGGACCCTGCCGCTACCGCGATCGCACTGGTGCGGATGGCGATCGGCTTGCTGAGCCGGTCCGCGGGATACGCCAGCCGTAGCAGCGCGAGCGTCGCAGGTTGCAGGAACGCGGCGAACGCGCCCTGCACCGCGCGCAGGACGATCACCCAGCCGACGGTCGGCGCGAGCGCGATCCCGGCCGAGGCAGCCCCGAAAACGAGGACGCCGACGAACAGCAGGCGAGGGTGCCCGTATCGATCTCCGAGGCGCCCGGCGATCACGAGTAACGCGGCCACGGCGACCAGATAGCCGGTGCTCGTCCACTGGATCTGCGCCACGCTCGCGCCGAGATCACGCTGCATGCCGGGCTGCGCCATGAGCAGGATGGTTCCGTCCAGTGCGACGATCACCGCGCCGACCACGCTGACCAGAAGTGCGATCTGCCGCTGTGCGGGTGCGGTCATGAGGTCACCGGGCCGAGATGGGCGTCCAGAACTGCCGCGATGAGCCGGTCGCGTTGGGCGTCGCCGGGGTCACCGCCCAGCGGTGGGGCGCCGAGGGCGAGCTGCAGGCTGCCCCAGGCCCATAGCTGGGCCATGCCGTGCAGGTTCGACCACAGGGCGGCGGCGGTCACCGCAGGCGGCGGTCCGGCCTCATTCGGCCCGTCGGCGTTTCGCGCGGTATCCCGCTCCGATACGCATCGGGCGACGAGTCCGGTGAAGTGCCCGAACAGCGGGAGGGTCGACTCGCGCAGCCTCGGTTGGTCCGATGCCTGCGCCGCGCCGTCGAGCAGGTCGTGCCGCCACATGAGCTCGAACATGCCGCGGCGTTCCAGTGCGTACCCGATGTACGCCCCCGCGAGGGCCTCCAGCTGGCCGCGCGGTGTGGTCGTGCCGGCGACCGCGGCCTCGAACATGACTGCGAGGTCCTCGAAGCCGCGACGGCCGATAGCCGAGAGCAGCGCGTGGTGTGTGGGGAAGTACCGGCGCGGCGCCCCGTGCGACACCCCCGCTCGACGGGCTATTTCCCGCAGACCCACGGACGCGGAGCCCTCGGTCAGTACAAGGTCGACCCCGACATCGATCAATCGCTCCCGAAGAGAGCTCCCATCAGTCATAGACAGTGTCTACCGTGAATTCGTAGACACTGTCTACCGATTGGGTGGGTGATCATTGCCCCTCGGGGGAGAACCCGCCCACGGAAAAACAGCGGGAGGCGTCAGGTCATGGATCCTGGCCGAAGACCTGCGCCACTTCGACGCCTGACCGTCAGCCGGGCCGTTTGGCCATGATGACCAGACCGGGCCCGCTGCACTCCGCCGAGGGGAGCCGCAATGCGGCGACCGAGTCCAGGCCGGCTGCTCGATCACGTTGACGAGTTGATCCGGCCGCCACTTGGCTCCGCTCGTGACCAGCCGAAGGGGCCTAGACGCCGGTCCGTCCGTCGACGAGCTCTCGCACGATGTCGAGATGCTGGTTGTGCCGGGAGATCCCATCGGTGACGTGGAGGATCACCCAGCGGAGGTCCACGTGGCGGCCGTCGCTGATGGGCCGCTCGGCCCTCGAGTACAAGTCGTGGTCGGACAGCAGACGACGGTAGCGGTCGCTCTGCTCCTCATACGCGGCGAGCAGGTGAGGCAACGGGATGCCGAGGGCTGCCCGCATCCAGATGCAGGGATGACCGCGGCAACCATCGGAATGCACTACCCAGTTGAAACCCCCTTCACAAACGGAGCCTCGGGACCACATCGGCGGCGTGCCGGTGCGCGGGTATGCAGGTGGGGCCCAGGCGCCACCTGCTCCTAGCTCGGCTTCCAGACGGTAGCCAGAGGAGCCGGGCGGTGTGCATATATTGCGCTCCGCCGGCCACTGAACGCTGACGCCGGAACGTCCGCGTCGTGGACTTGATCCCCGCGAAGTCCTGTCCAGTTCCGGCACATCCGGATGGCGCCTCCCACCTTCTTCCGCACCATGACGGCGTTTTGAGAACGTCATGAACACCGAGCCGACGGAGTTGGGGTCGCCCTCGCCGTTGACGAGGCGTATCAGGGCCGAGCCCACCTTCGTCACCCGGGCGCCTCGTACGGTGGGGTGCAGGCCCCGGCACAGGGTCCTGCCTCCGGGCTCACGCTCTGCTCCACGTTGGCGAGGTCTGGGCCAAGTGCGAGTGGGGGTACGGGCCACCTGCTCGCTACCCGGTGTGGCGGACCGCCCTCTTCACCACTCGGTGTGGCGGACCGCCCTCTTCACCTCAAGCTCCACGCCGGCCCGCGCCGCGCCCTGCTCTTTCGCGTGCACGGTGACCGCGCCCTGCACGTCCTGCGCCAGGTCACGCCATACCTGCCACGCGGTCTCATAGGCGGGAGGGTCGCCTTGGGTGCGCAGCGCTTGGGCAGTCGCGTGCGCCTGGTCGGCGGCGCGTTGCTTCTCCACGAGTTCTTCGAAGGTGTGTGCCACGTAAGGACCTTAAGCCGTGCAGGGGCTGGTCCCTCCCCGCGACGTGCGCAGCAGGTAGCTCGCCCGTCTACGCATCGATGTGGGCCGTCGTCGCTCGCGATCTCGCAGTAACTCCCAAGCAGAACTGGGCCTTTGGGCATGGGCCGCCCATGCGCTGGTAAGAAAAGGTGCAGGTCATCAGAAGTTCACCGGCCAGGTCTGCCCGCCTAGACGTGCTGGTGCTGTCACGGCCGCCGCCCACTTGCGCAGCTGCTCCAGCCGCGCCGCCCACAGGTATGGGCGGTGCGCTGCCGGGCCGCGTCGACGGCCTTCCTTGCGGTCGCGACGGCTGTCCACACCGTTCGGATTGTGCTGGACCCAACGGCGCCCCTGCTCGATCTTGTACGCCCGCCGGGCCTCCGCCTCTGCTTCCTCGGTCCGCACGAATCGTCCGAGGGCGCCACTGCGGTACTCCGACATGGGCCTGCTCCACGACCTGGAGCGCGAGCGCGGACGCCGCCAGAACCGGGTCCGCGTCCAGCGCGCCCGGCTCGAGCAGCTCCTCGCGCTCCGCTCCCGGCGCCGTGCCACCGCGACCCGCCGCATCACGGTAGCCGCACGAGCATGCCGGACCTTGGCACGATCGGCCTCCAGCGTGGTGCGGCTGCGCAGCCGCCGTTCGCAGGCGGCCCGGAGCTCAGCAGTGCCAGCGCCCGACAGGTCCGCGGCGGCCTTCATACGGATCCTGGCCGTGGCTGGCGTTTTGGCCGCATCACGCCCGTATGCGGCCCGCACCGCCGCGACCGCCCGCTCGCAGATGCCGATCGTCAACCGCACACCCGGTCCGTTCCCACTCTCGGATCCGGTGCCGTCCTCTCGTAGCCGGTCCCGCCAGGGTGAGCTGGTGTGGCACCTCTACGCGATAGCCTCAACCGGCCGCGGTGATCGGCCCAGCGCCGTCCCGGACCGGATCGGCCGACATGAGGGCTCGATCTGGTGGTTTCACCCATTTTTCAGGCGTAGACAGTGATGTTCGGGGATCCTGCCGACGTCCTCCGAAATCCTCTGTAAGGAGACCCTCCGTGCGCCCCCCGACCCGGAAAGCCTTCGCCGCCCTCATCGCCGCAGCCGGCCTCGCCCTCCCCTTCCTCACCCCCACACCCGCCTCGGCTGCCACCCACACCAGCCGCTTCGCGAACTACCGCTACGGTGACTGCCTGCGCGAGAACTCCGAAACCGGCCTCAAGGGCGACCGCTGCACCACCGGACGCGGCAGCCTCTTGTGGCAGTGGAACGGCCGCCTCAACACCAACACCACTCTCACGAACAACTTCTGGGACCGCTGCCTCGACAGCAATGACCGGGGCGACGTCTACCCCCTGCGCTGCAACGGCGGCTCATACCAGAAGTGGCGCACCGTCCAGCCCGCCGCCCGCAGCGCCATCATGCTCCAAAGTGTCGGCACGGGCCGCTGCCTCTACCAGCAGGACGACGGCTACTACCGCACTGGCCGCTGCGACCGAGGCGCCCAGAACCAGCGCTTCACCATCGGCTGAACGGATCTCTCGACGGCCTCAAGAGCCGCGGACAAGCAGCTCTTCTTTACGCGAGTCCGCGAGGTGGTCCGTCTCGGCCTCCGAGGTCGCCGCGATAATCGAGAGCGTGCTGCAGCATTGCACGGACGTGGATTGACCGGCAGTACACCGACACGCACGACGCCCCCATCGTGGGTTCGCCTTCGCCCACATGCTCGGCTTCGACCTGGTGCCCCGGCTGAAGAACCTCGGCTCCGCTCGCCTGTACCGACTGGCAGCCGGGGAGGACGAGACGTGGCCGAACTTGGCGCCGGTCCTGTCGACCAAGACGATCGGCTGGGACCCGATCCACCACACGGGCCGGGTGGGACGGGCTGGTGCGGTGTGCGGGTGGCGGCCGGTCCGCCGCACACCCACACCATGGCCGTGCCGTGCAGATTGCGAACCCGATACGGGCGCTCCGTTACTGTTCGCCCACTTTGCTGTGACTCTCGCCTGCAACGTCCATTCATGCGTCGTATGCGCGAAGTTGACGCCCCGCCACACAGACACCCCGTACGGGGCTTGGCCGCCCGCGGCGACCGCCAGGACACGCCCCCCCGGCAGCTGCACGGCCCTCACCCGAAAGTGCGTAACAGCCCCACGGACTTGCGCAGGCCCCGGTGCCTGCCAGCGGCTGGTCAGGCGCGGCCGGCCTGCAGTTGTGCTGGTCGGAGAAGACGATGAGCCGCCGATGACGCCGTCGGCGTGACATCACCCGGCAACCGCAACCGCACACGGCCATCTCGGGCTCTCCTGCTGCACATCCACCCGCTGCTGAAGGAGACCGACGTGAGCATCACCCTCGACCACCACACGCCGCACACCTTCGTCGACCCCTACACCGCCGACCCGGCTGAGACCGCCTGGCCCCCGGCCGCCGGGCAGGACCTGGACTGCCTGCTGCCGCCGCCCAACCCCGCCGAGCGCCTCAGCATCCACATCACCCCCCGCGACCAGCACCGCCTGGCCCTGCACGCCGCGCTCACCGCCGCCGGCATCCCGCCCCGGCCCGAAGACCGCGACGCCATCGACCAGCTCAGCACCCTGCCTCCCAGCATCAACACCACCCTGCAGCGCTGGCTGAGCCACACGTCATGAGTACGTGTGCTAAGGAAGGCTGGCGCCAACTCGTGGTCACAATCCTGGCGTCGCGGACTCACGTCTGTAATCCACTCCCGTACGCGGCCCGCAGCGCCGTGACCGCCTGCTCGTAGGTGTCGGCCCGGGTGTCGATCGTCAACTGCACACCCGGCCCGCTCCCACTCTCGGAGCCGGTGCCGTCCTCTCGTAGCCGCAAGAGACCGAGACCCAGGCGACCGCGGCGGAAGTCGTCCGCGGCAGCCCGCACCTCCCGCCCGCCCTCCCACTCCTCCCGGTACTCCACATCCGGCAGCCGGCGAAAGCACACCAGCTCCTCCGCCACGTCCGCCACCCGCTCCGGGTCCGCGATCGGCGTGCGCAGTGCCGTGACCACGGTGTAGAAGAGCACGTCGTACGCGTGCAGGCCGGTCAGGGCGTAGTACCAGCCCTGGCGTTCCTCCCAGTCGAGCCGGATGCCGCCGCGGCCGCTGGTGCGGGAGACGTCCCAGGCGAGGGTCATGTAGGTGGTCAGGCCGCGCTCGAGACCGTGGTGGTCGGCCCGGACGGTGCCGTCCGGGACGCCGCGTGCGGTGAGGGCGTCGTCGACGGCCTGGACGTAGGGCCAGTGCGGCAGCCCCTGAGGTGCGCCGCGGGGTCCTGGCGGGGCCAGCAGCCGGGTCTACCTCCAGCGGGAGCAGGTCGGCGTGGGGTTATGAGGCGCGTCGGAAAACGGCGGCCGGGCCGATCACCTGCGGCCCGAACTTGTCGCGGATCCGGTCGACGGCGGTCTCCGTGGCAAGGCGGCCCTCGCGGGCGTCGTCGAGGGACAGCTGCCGGGGCGCCTGGTCGGCGTCGAGGAGGTCCTCGGCTTTCAGGACCAGACCGGTCAGGCGGCCGCGCTGCAGGCCTGCTGCGTCCATCAACTGGTGGGCGAGCTGGCGCAGGTCGTCCTCGTGGGCGGAAGGGGCCGTCAACCGGCGGGTCTTGTCCCAGCTGCCGCCGCCCGCGAACGTCAGGGACAGGGCCAGGGCGCGGGCGGCCTGGTCGCGGCCGCGCAGCCGGGTGCCGAGCCGGACCACCAGCTCGAGCAGGGCCGCGCGGACGACGGCGCCGTCCAGGGTGTGCTCAACGAAGCGGTAGCGCACGCTCGCCGTGGCGGGCACCGCGCGGGCAATGACGGGGCGAGGGTCGATGCCGCGGGCCCGGTCGGCGGCCACGGCGCCACGGTGCTGCGGGACTACGGCGTCCACTGCGTGGGCCTGCTCGCCCGCGATGGCGTACGCAGTCTCCGAGATCCGCCGCACGACCGGACGCCTGCTCGATCTCGACAACCCCGACCACGTCAGCCTGAACGACGAGAAGGCCTTCGAGATGATCCGGGCCTCGGACACTGTGGGCCTGTTCCAGCTCGATTCTGTGTCACGTCCCGGCGTGTTGCCCTTCAGATCTTATGGGCGGCGGTCACCACACTTTGTGGCCCCGAGGGCTCGCAAGCCGGAGCCTTTGCCAGGCGGGCCGATCAGAGAGTGGAGCAGTCGCCGACCAACTGCTCGCCGAGGCCGGGCACCGGCTCGGCCGCCCGCGCACCCGCATCGAGCGGGAAATCATCGCTGTCACCGAGGATGCCGACCTGCCCGTTGCCTTGAGCCGGCAAGCCCGCATGAGATTCATGCACGGTGCCGGGTGACTCATCGTCTTCACCGCACCATCGGCTTCAGCCGCATCCGGAGCGTCTCGGCGTGCCCGGTGGTTCGACGGCCCGTCCGGTCGCTTCGCAGATTTCCTTCACCCGCAGCGGCGTGTACGCGCCGGCGGCGGCGCCAAGACCGCTCAGTCGGTTCCAGGACGCCGCCTGTGGTTCCGGCAGGAGCGGGCGGCCCGTCGTGCGGGCCGCCCGCTCCGAGGGGGTCAGTGTGCCGAGATGAACTCGTGCACGACGCGGTTGAACTCCTCGGAGTGTTCCATCTGCGCCCAGTGGCCGCAGTTGTTGATGAGGTACAGCCGGGCAGACGGAATCATCGCCAGCAACCGCAGCGCGTTCTCGAAGTGGACGGCGCGGTCGTTCCGCCCTTGCACGATCAGCGTGGGCACGGTGAGCTCGGCCAGCAGCGGCGGCAGGGCCTGAAACAGCTGCGGCGGGCCATTGAGATCCCCGCTGGACAGTGAAAGCCTCATGTTCTCCAGATGGTCGGGGCGGGCGAGCGCAGCCTCCGACCGCGCGCGAGCGAGGTCGGCGTCCTCGGCGAGCGCCGGGTCGTGCGCGAGCGCCCCGACCATCGCCTGGAAGTTCGCCGGCGACGGGTCGAAATAGGTGCGCACCAAGGGGAGGATTCCCTCCGTCTTGTCGTTGGGCGGGCCGAGCACGTTGACCCCCGGAGCGGGGGCGCCCATCGGGATCAGGTGGCTGACGCGCTCGGGATGGTGCGCCGTGAACCGCAGCGCCGTCCTTCCGCCCAGCGAATTGCCGACGATGGCGACCTGGTCCAGTTCGAGCGCGTCCAGTGCCAGTTCCAGCGCCTCCACGTGGTCCCGGTCGCCCGGCACGGCGGTGTCGCTCTTGCCCCAGCCGGGCATGTCGATGGCGAACACACGGTAGTGGCGTGCCAAGGAGGCGATGTTGCTCGAGTAATTGCTCCAGCCACTGGCGCCAGCACCCCCGCCGTGCAGCAGGATCAGCGGGTGACCGTCACCGGCCTCGTTGTAGTGCAGCTTCCACTTGGTCGTCTGCACGTACTTGCTGGTCGCCGATTCGGTCAGGGCCTCGGTTGTGGGCATGGCTTTCCTTTTGTCTCCGGTGGCGGTTCAGGCGTCGGCCGCGATGTACTTGTGGCCCCAGGCGCTGATCGCGTCGTAGTGGGCGACCTGCCACGTGTCGTCGTCGATCACCACGCCGCCGCTGCCGTACTCGATCTGGAAACCGGACGGCGTGGTCACGTAGAACGAGGTCATGTGGTCGTTCGTGTGCTCGCCCAGCGTGATGATGACGCGGTCGGGATCGCCGCTGATCTGGCTCATGATGCGGCCGACGGTGGAGAAGTCGGAGACTTCGAGCATGAGGTGATCGAGGCCCGGGATGGGGCCAACGCCCTCGCCGACGCCGATGGAGTGATGGCGGGGGTTGCAGTGCAGGAAGTAGGCGTTCTCGTCCGATCCGAACTGAGCCATCGATATCGTGTCGGTCAGCCTGAATCCCAGCTCACGCTGGTAGAACTCGGCCAGCTCGCGCGCGCCACCCGGATTGGTCAGGAGGGCGTGCCCGACCCCCAGATCACCGGTGACGAAACGGACGCCCAGCGGGGACGCGAACGGAGTACCGGCGAGCGGCAGGCCGTGGACGGCCTCGATCGTCTGGCCTGCGAGGTCGGAGAAGACCCGCAGTCCCTCGACGCCCCGGCGGGCTCGCAGTTCCTCGTCCTCGCGGACGGTGATGCCCCGGGCGGCGAGGTGGGTTTCCAGCGCGGCGAGCGTGGCCGCGTCCGGGACGGTGAGGCCCAGTGCCATCAGGGACCGGGGGCCCGCGGGCTCGCCGTCCTCGACGAGGATGCGGTACGCGTACTCGTCGAGTCGCAGGCGCAGCTCGCCCGCGGCGGACGGCGAGGGTTCCGCGCCGATGGTCTGGGTGGCGAAGCGGGCCCACTCGTCAAGTGGACCACGGACCACGACATAGCCCAGCGATGTGAAGAAGTTCATGTGCTTTCTCCTCAGGTTGTCCGGGATGGTCAGTGAGCTGCGGTGGCGAAGGTCTTTCCGGCGGCCCGGCCGTCCTGGGGGGCGGGAATCCCGAGCGTGGGGGCGACTGCGTCGAGCGGCGCGCCGATCGGGGCGCCGACCGAACTGATGACGTTGACGCTAAGGCGGGAGACCGCGCCGACGAAGCGCGTGTTCCGGGAACCGGCACATCGTTCCGCCGGCGCTGCGCGTGTTCCAGGAACCGGCACAACCGTTCCGCCGCGAGCCGGGCCCGGCCTACTCTCTCCCCGCCACCTCAACGACCACGGAGAGGGCCCTTCCATGCACCGGACCGGCTGAATCGACGTCCGCGCCTCCACCTTCGACACCGCGCCCGCGGTCTTCCCGAGGCCAACGACGCCTCACCACGTAGGACACGGTCTTAGAGCACTGCTCAGTCGCGGTCCAGCCACCGGACTTCTGCACGTAGCCTGCCCACGGGTCTGGGTGCCCCCCGGCATCGGTGCACTTCTTATCCGCGGCCTTCTTGGCCGCGGCCGGCGTAGATCCGGTCCCCTGGACCGTCCAGTACCTGGTTGCCGCGCTGGCGGGGAGTGCGGTCGCAGAGCTGAGCGCGACGACCCCCGCCGCTATGGCACCCAGCGTGACCACCCTGGAGCGAATGTGTGGCATGTACGTCGGATTCCTCTCGAAGTGGCTCGTCAGCTGTCGGGCGACGAGCACTTGGTTGCCTTGCGGCTGGGGCGGACGCGGTGGAGACACCGTCAGGGATTGCTGCCGGCCGCCCAGCTCGCCCCCCGTCACGTCAGGACGCCGGGCAGTGCCCTGACGATCGACGACACCGTCCGTCGCAGGGGTGGCAGGAACACATCGGCCGACCCGTGTTCGGTGGGGAATCCGATCGACACCGCCGCCACCGCCTGGTCGCCGAAGACGATCGGCATGGCCACACACGACCGTCCGGGCGCCGCCTCCTCGACGTCGGTGGCGACCCCACGCTGCCGGACCCGTCGCAGCTCACGACGGAGCAGTTCCGGATCCCGCACCGAGTGCGCGGTGAGCGCGCGCAGACGACCCGTGGTGGTCGCCTCGACCAGGTCCGGGTCCGTGTGGGCCAGCAGCGCCTTGCCCACACTCGTGCAGTGAGCGGGCAGAGTCATCCCGACCTCCGTGGCGAACAACCGCGCCCGCGGCGTGTACAGCTTCTCCACGTAGACGACTTCCGGCCCGCGCAAGACGCCCAGATGGATGGTGTGCCCGACGGCCCGGTGCAGATCCAGCAGGTACGGAAGCGCGACGTGGCGGACCGCTCCTTCGGGGGACGCCGCACCGAGGACCATCATCCGGAACGCGATCCGGTAGCCGGTGCCCTCATGCTCCACCGCCCCGACCTGGACGAGCATCCCGAGGACGCGGTAGGCCGTCGACTTCGGCAGACCGGCGCGGCGCGCCACCTCACTCAGCGTCAACACGCGGCCGTTACGGAACACTTCCAGCAGATCGAACGCCTTCTGCATGACCGACGACGGAACGGCCGTCTCCCGCACTGCGGCCCCATTGCCCATGTGCAGTCCCTTCAGAACGCTTGAGAACAATCGTTCCAGGGTCTGTCTCGCAGATCAGTGCGGTGGCGAGCGGCCGTCCGCGTGGATGCCTGGCAAGGCGGCGGAGGAACGCCCGCCAGGGGATCCTCCGTGCGGCGATGCCAGCGCGGCCAGTCCCCCGCAAGCGGGATGTGCCGCGCGGAGGGGGCCCGCAGCCCGCGGTGATCTACGAGACAGGCCCCTGGGGGTCAGACCCTGCTCAGCTTGGCGATGCGCAGCCCGTGCTCAGCGGCATCCTCGTGCCCCGTCTTCATCGACTCCTCGGCCAGCCCTCGCAGGTGCGCCATCTCCGGATTCCAGAACGCGTGGGTCAGCTCTGCCTCGGCGATCTGCAGGTCGAGCCCGAAGACGTCGGCCAGGATCCTGCGCAGGTAGGGCGTGGCGTAGTCCCAGCCCTCCTTCGGGGAGCCGGGCCCGTAGCCGCCGCCCCGGCTCAACGTCAGCAGCGCCGGCTTGCCCTTGAGCGGCTGGTCACCGTGTATCCCCACCTGGTCGTGCTTCAGGATCAGGTCGATCCAGGTCTTGACCTGTTCCGGGACGTTCCAGTTGTACATCGGCACCGCGAACAGGAACGCGTCGGCGGCGAGGAGTTCGGCGCCGAGGCGGTCGAGGAGCTCGTGCGCCTCGGCCGGGGCCGGTGCGGCCGGGTTGACGACTTCGTGGGCGAGCGCGGTCCACGCGCCCCCCGGCAGCGGGTGCACCCCGAGGTCGCGCCGGGTCACGACGCTGCCGGGGTGCTCGGCGAGCCACGCCTTCTCGGCGGTGTCCGCGAGGGCGCGGCTCACCGATCCTTCGGTACGGATGCTCGCGTCGAGACGGAACAGGTTCATGGTGCCGGTACCTCCAACATAGTTCGGCTGCGATGCAGATAGTATGCACAACAGAACATCTGCTTTCAAGAAAAGTGTGGTGGCTAACAGTCCGGCATGAGGCGGGTGCCGGTGGCTCGCGACGAACTCCAGTCAGACCTCGGCTGGGGGCCGGGGGCGTCACCACAGGCGTCCTCGGCGGCCCCGCGGTCACCAAGGGTTCGGAGCCGGCACACCCCTACAAGGACACTAGGCAGACAAGATATTCTGCACACAAGACTATCTGTAGTCACGCCGAAAGGTGCTACGGTGATGTGATGCCCTCTGAACCCCGCGGCCGAGCGAGCGAAAGCGCCAAGTGTCTTGCCCTGGACAACGACCTGGTCTGGGCCATCCGCATGATCTCGGGGGCGCTTCGACGCGCTGCAGCCGAGGCCTCGGAGACGCTGCCCGGAGGATCACGGGCTTACTTGGTGCTCGTGGCATTGGCCGAGGCCGGGGACAAACCCCCCACACAACTCGAGCTGGCCGGCCAGGTAGGTCTCGACCGAACGGTGATGACCTACCTCCTGGACGACCTGGAGGGGCAGGGGCTGCTGTTGCGACGCCCGAATCCGCAGGACCGACGAGCTCGCCACGTGATCCTCACGGACGAAGGCCGATCGCAATTGCAGCGCATGCGAACGGAGGTCGCGGCCGCGGAAGCACGGCTGCTCGGCGAGTTGAGCGAGGAACAGCGGGCCCAGTTTCGAGACCTCCTGACCCAAGTTGCGCTCACCGCTCAACGGGGCACTGCCAAACCCTGAGGGGCGTGCTGTTGCTCTCTGAAATCAACTGCCAAAGAGTGGAACGCAGGCGCCGGCGAATCGGCGATCCCGGCCGCCGACCATGCGCCGTCGGCCGGCCTCGACGAGGATGCCTGCGGGTGTCCAGGCCGTAGCGCGCGGCGGCGGTCTCGGCGCGGCGCAGGAAGCTGGAATACACGCCCGCGTGGACGAGGCTGAGCGACTCGCGGTCCACCCTCACCTCGCGGTCCTTCAGCAGTCGTACGAGATCGTCGGCGGCGTCCATCAGCGGGAACAGGTCGCAGCCGGGCTCGATCCCCCTCAGGTCGGCGACCGCGATGAAAGCCTCGGGTGGGCAGTTGCGACGCGCCTGCCCCCTGACGGGCAAGCGAGGCGTCGACGCGGACAGCGCCGCTCGCGACGGCCCCGACGGTGTTCGCCACACCCAGGGCGAGGTTGCGATGGGCGTGGATGCGCAACTCCGTGACCGGGTCGAAGACGTCACGGTAGGCGCGGAAGCGGCCGCGGATACCGTCCATGGTGAGCCAGACGCCGGATTCGGTGACGTAGACGCAGTGCGCGCCGTACGACTCCATGAGCCGCGCCTGGCGGGCGAGTTCGGCCGGTTCGGCCATGAGGGACATCATCAGGAACCCGGCGACGTCCATCCCCAGCTCACGCCCGCGAGGCGGTGCCGATGACTGCCGGCATCGCCCGACCGCCGAGGCCGCACCGGACTCGACCAGGCCGGCCTGCGGTGTGGAGGCGGTAGCCGGACTCCAGGGCTCGCACGGTCTTCGGCTCGCTGCTGTCCACGCAACTTGCGTCGAGGTGGCGGCAACCACGATCCGACCGTCCACGGCGCGGCGGCGCGGCGGCGGCCGCGCAGGACCAGGCAGGTGGCGGCGGGCTTCTGCGAGCAGGTGTCGGCGGTGGAAGCAGCCGCCGTCGTTCATCACGAACGTCGCAGTGGCGTCGACAGCCGTGCCCGACACATCGGTCCGCGCACCGCGCTCCAATGGTTCCCCTTGCGTGCGCTGGGTGAGTTCAACCGACATGCGTTCCAGCGTCCACCGCGGCTGCGCAGCCCGCAGCGTCACCAGCACCACGGTCCTCCATAACCGCAGCCACGCGATCTCCGTGTCCGGCGCTGTCCGACCTGCGGGTTGTCCTTCGTGTACGTCAGCTGCTCCACGGTGCCCGGCTGCCAACTGTCCATGATTTCCTCACCGTTGACAGCTGCAAGGCGGACGAGCGGCGAGGCGATGGGGCGCTTCCGGAATATCGCACCGCAGCGTCAACCTCGGCCAGACAGACATGCATGTCGCCAAGCTCGGCACCGGCCCTGCCGTGCTCTTCCCGCACGGTTTTCCGACGCTGTGGATCACCTGGCGGCACCGGATCACCGTCCTGGCCGCGGCCGGTTTCCGGGCCATCGCCCCGGATCAGCGCGGCTACGGCGACACCTCCGTCCCGAGCGATGTCTGGACATACGGCATCGAATACCTGTCAGGCAACGTGGTGCGACTGCTGGACGCGCTCGATCTGGAGCATGTGGTCGTGGTCGGGCACGACTGGGGGACGATGGTCGCCTGGTACACAGCGCTCATGCACCCGGAGCGGGTCCGGGCCGTCGCCGGGGTGTCGGTCCCCTTCGTCCCGCGCACTCCCGTACCGCCCACCCAGTTCTGGCGCGAGACGCCCGGCGAGGACTTCTACATGCTCTGGCTCCGGGAACCCGGAGTCGCTGACGCGCTCTTCGACGCCGACGTCGAACGCGCACCCAACGGTCGCTGGGTCCTGGACCACGAGGCGTGGCATAACGGGCCGGCCACTGACAGGCTCACCGCCCCCACCCCCCAGGACCAGGCGCTGATCGACTCGCTGAAGCGGAACGGCTGGACCGGGCCGCTGAACTGGTACCGCAACTTCGACCGAAACTGGGAGCTGCTGGCCCCCCACAGCGGGCGCACCATCGACCAGTCGGCCCTGTACATCGGCGGCGAGAAGGACCCGGTACTGCAGTTCATGCCGCCGTCCCTGATGGACGGCCACGTCACCGACCTGCGCGGCGCCGACATCCTGCCCGGGGTGACGCACTGGATACAGGAGGAGGCTCCTGATCAGGTCAACCGACGTCTGCTGGACTTTCTGGCGGGAGTCTCGAAGTAGACCGATGGACAGGTACGTGCCGTGAGAGGCACGGCAGGAGGACCTCCTCAGACGGCCCCCGCTCCTTGGGCCGACCTGGCTGACCGACCAGGAGGCGTCAGCCGTCACGCCGTGGGCCTTGCACGGCGTCTCGCATCGGAGGCGGGGCAGGCTTCGTCGTCTACCGCCTCTCCCGTACCCCGAGTCGGGCGGTCGACCGCTTTCCGCCGCATCGCCCGCCTCGTGGTGCTCCGGTGCAGGTGCCCTCACCCGTAACGGCTGTGCAACCGCGCCTAGCGCTCCCGCACCATCCCGGTCTCCCACGCCCACGCGGCGATCTCGACCCGGTTACGGGCGTCGATCTTCTGCTGGATGCTGGCCAGGTGCGTCTTCACGGTGGACAGGGACAGTACCAACTGCTCGCAGATCTCCTGGTTGGTGCGGCCCACCGCGACCAGCCGGGCCACGTCCAGCTCCCGATCGGTCAGCGGGCAAGCGGCGTCCGGCTCGGGCCGCGCGGCGGACATCTGCTTCAGCAGCCGGACGGTGACGGCCGGGGAGACCAGCGCATCGCCGCGGGCGGCGGCCCGCACCGCCTCGATCAGCAGGCTGGGCGGGGCGTCCTTGAGGAGGAAGCCGCACGCCCCGTTGCGCAGCGCCGTGTGCACGTAGTCGTCCTGATCGAACGTGGTGATCACAACCACCCGCATGGGGTTGACGACCCCGGGCCCTGCCAGCGCCCGAGTGACGTCCAGGCCGTCCAGTTTCGGCATCCGGATGTCGACCAGGCACACGTCCGGCCGCAGCCGTCGGGCGAGTTCCACGCAGGCGGCGCCGTCGGCGGCCTCTCCGATCACCTCGATACCGGGCTGGGCATCGAGGATCAGCCGGAAGCCCATGCGGACCAGTTCCTGGTCGTCCGCGATCAGTACGCGGATCGCCGTGTCGTTCACGCCGGTGATCCTGCCACAGCGGCCAACACCGGGAAGTCGGCGGTCACTCGCCAACCACCGTCGCCGGTGGGGACGGCGGTCAGCGCGCCTTCCACCGCTTGGACGCGTTCTCGCAGGCCGACCAGTCCGAAGCCGCCACGGCCGCCGACCGGAACGGCGTGGCGTGCGGCCGGTGCCGTGTTGTGCACCTCGACCCGCAGCCGGGGCCCGTGCACGTCGACCCGTACGGCCACCGCGGCGCCGGACGCGTGCCGACGCACGTTGGTCAGGGCCTCCTGCACGACCCGGTGCACGGAAGTCTCCACCTCAGGGGCGAGTCGCACCTCGCGGGCCGCTGCGGCGACTTGCAGGTGGACGTCCGCTTCGTCTTCGGAGAACGCGGAGACCAGGCGGGCGAGTTCCGCCCACAGCTGACCGGGCCGGATGCCCGTGTGGTCGTCCTCGCGCAGGACCCGCACCAGGCGGCGCATCGAGTCCAGCGTCTCCGATCCGGACCGGGAGATGTTCTCCAGCAGCGGCCCGACCTGCTCCGGTGCGGTGTGCTGGAGGGTGAGCGCCGCGTTGGCCTGCACGATGATGCCGGTGATGTGGTGGGCGACGAAGTCGTGCAGGTCGTGGGCGAGTTCCAGGCGCTGACGCTGGCGCACGGCGGCGATGTCCCGCACCCGGTGTTCCTGCAGCAGCCGAGTGCGCAGGCCCCAGGCGAGAGCCAGGCCGACGGCGAGCGTCATCACCAGGCACCCGGTGACGGAGTCGTCGATGCCGTAATACAGGTCGGTCGGCAGCAAGCGCAGCGGGATCGCGATGATCGCCACAGCCAGTGCGGCCGCCACGGCCGCCCCCATCCTTGGGCGCGGCACCGTCCCCACGGCGCGGGAGAGCAGCACCAGCGCAGCGACACTCTCCAGCACTCCGAACGTGTCGTCCAGGTCCGGACTCGCCCAGGTGACGATCACGGTAGTGAGGGCCAGCGAGCCACCCGCGACGAGCGCGGCACGTACCTGCACGTTCGGCCGACGAGCGGGCCACAGCAGCGCCAGGCAGGCAAGCGGGCCGGACACCATCGTTAGCAAGCTCGTCCAGCGGAATTCGGGCACTCCGTGGACAAACGCGTCGAACAGGCCCAGCAGGCCCAGGAGGGTCCAGCCGGCGACGATCAGCGTCCGGCGGAGCAGCGAATTTTCGGAGTACACGCCCGCAGGATACGGAAGCTGCGATTCCCGGCGGCCTCGGCCGAATGGCCGATGTCCGGCCGCCACAACCGGCCATCCGGCCGAACCCGCCGGGTGCCGTACACCCCGATCGTGGACGGCATGCATCCGATGATCACCGTTTCCTCCGGGGAGTCAGCTCGATGAGCATCACCTCCGCCGTCCTGACCGGCACCGGCCTGTTCAAGTCCTACGGCACGGCCCGCGCCCTGGCCGGCGTCGACGTCGACGTGACGGCCGGCCAGTCCCTGGCCGTCATGGGCCCGTCCGGCTCCGGCAAGTCCACCCTGCTGCACTGCCTGGCCGGCATCGAACAACCCGACTCCGGCGAGGTGCTGCTGGACGGCAGGCGCATTGACCGGCTCGGCGAGCCGGCCCGCAGCGAGCTGCGCCGCACCGCGTTCGGCTTCGTCTTCCAGTCCGGCCAACTCCTGCCGGAACTGCCCGCCGACGAGAACGTCGCCCTGCCGCTGATGCTCGGCGGCATGGCACGCCGGACGGCCGTCGAGGAGGCCCGGCAGTGGTTCGGGCCGCTGGGCCTGCAAGGTCTGGAGGGCAGGCGTCCGGGGCAGCTTTCCGGCGGTCAGGCGCAGCGGGTGGCCATCGCCCGGGCCCTGGCCGGCCGCCCGAAAGTGATCTTCGCTGACGAGCCGACCGGCGCGCTGGACCAGGCCACCGGTATGGAGGTGATCCACCTGCTGACGGACGTCAGCCGCCGCCAGGGCGCCGCCCTGGTCCTGGTCACCCACGACGCGAACGTGGCCCGCTGGTGCGACCGCACGGTGCACGTCCGTGACGGCAGGCTGGCCGAGTCTCACGCAGATACAGAGACAGAGGCCGGGACCCGGACGGCTACCGGGACCGACGCGGAGGCGGGGTTCCGGCGATGAGGGCACTGGACCGCACCACCTGGGCACTGACCTGGCGGCTCACTCGGGCCGGCGGCCGTACCGGCCTGCTCGCCACCGGGCTCGCGGTCGCGGCCGCAGCAGTGTCCACCACACTGCTGCTGCTGTGCGTCGCGCTGAACCTCGGCTTCCAGCACCGCGCGGACCGTACCGACTGGCGCAACCCCGTGGCCTCCTCCCGCCCCGTGGCCGTCGAGGCGGTCGGGACCACGTTCACCCGGGGAGCACCCGTCACCGTCGTGGACGTCGCCCGACTGCCCGGCCACACGGCGCCCGCCCCTCCCGGCCTGGACCGCTTCCCCGCCCCCGGTGACCTGTGGGTCTCCCCGGCGCTCGGTGCCCTGCTCGACCGGCTGCCTGCCGACCGACACCCGGTGCCCGGCACACCCACCGGAACCCTGGGCCGCGCTGCCCTGGCCCACCCCGGTGAACTCGTCGCGGTGATCGGACACCGCTCCGGCGACCCGGCGGTCACCGCCGAGCGAGCACCCGACCCTCGCCGCGTCGGCGACATCGTCTCCCCCACTCGCATCGCGTCCTTCACCGGCACGCCGCCGGCGGACGGCATGGGCAGGGCGTACGAGTCCGTGGCCCGGGTCGCCACCGTCCTCGTCGTCGTTCCGCTGCTGGTGCTGGCGGCCTCCGCCGCGCGGCTGTCGATCTCCCGCCGCGACCAGCGACTGGCCGCGCTGCGCCTGATCGGCGCCACGCCGGGCCGTGTCGCCGGAATGACGGCCGCCGAAGCGCTGCTCACCGGAGCAGCCGGGGCGCTGCTCGGCGCTGTGGGATACGCCGTGCTGCTGCCGGCCGAGGCGAGCCTGCCGCTCGCGGGTGGCTCCTGGTACCCGGCCGATCTGTGGATCGGCGCGCGACCGCTGCTGGCGGTGACGTCCGGGGTTGTCGCACTGGTCGTCGTCAGCGCGCTCGCCGGGCTCCGCCAGGTCGTCGTCGGTCCGCTGGGCGTGGCCCACCGCTCCCGCAGTCGCGGCGCGAGCGCCGTACGGGCAGTGGTCTTCGTGGCCGTCGTCGCCGGATACGGCCTGATCAGCAAGGCGTACGGCAGCGACGACTCGATGGCGCTGTACGCGTTCGCCGCGGTCTTCCTGGCGCTGGCCGTGATCGGGCCCTGGGCGGTCCGGATCCTGGGCAGGATCGTCACCGCCCTGGCCAAGCGGCCCGCGACGCTCCTGGCCGGGCGCCGGCTCATGGACGATCCCAAGGCTGCGTGGCGGATCGTCTCCGGGCTCACCCTGGCCGGCTTTGTCGCCGGGTTCTTCGCCTTCCTTACCCTGAACGCCGCCTCCCCGTGGGGAGGACGCCCCGACCAGCTCGCCGTCGCAGCCCCGGTCCACAAGGTGACGCAGGTGCGGAAGCAGGCCGAACAACGTTTGCGCGCCGCCGACGTGAGCGCCGTGGTCGGCGTGGACGACGGCTTCGTGGCCACGGCTCCCTACGACAGCCGCCAGGTCACCGCCACCGTCTCCGGCGGCCCGGCCGAACTGGACCGAGCCCGCACCGCACTCACCGGCCTGGTACCCGATCAGTACCCCACCACCACCACGGACGTGAACTGGTCCGAGAACCTGTTCATCCAGGACTTCACCACCCTCACCCGCGTGGTGCTCGTGGTGACCTTCACGGTCGCCATCACTTCGGCAGGGATCACCGCGGCCGCCGCCGTTCTGGACCGCCGCCGCACCTACGCCCTGCTGCACTTGGCGGGGACCCCGCTGCGGATCCTGGACAGCGCCCGGAACCGGGAGACGCTCATCCCGGTCACAGTGCTGGCCGGCGGGGCCGTCGCGGCAGGGCTGCTGTGCGGGGGCTCGATGGTGCTGGCCGGCGGTGACTCGTCGTTCGACGCCCGCGGCCTGACCGTTCTGGCGGTGTGTTGCGCCGCTGGCGTCGGCGGGATCCTGGCGGCCGGTGGCCTGAGCCGCCCCCTACTGCGATCGGTCACACGGCAGGCGGGGGCGCGCGGCGAGTGACGCCGCAGTTGCGCCCACATTCACGTGTCCACAGCGCGGTGTCGGTGAGCTGATGGTCAGTCGGTAGCCACCCGCAGCCCCACCCCAGCGGCGGACGGGCCGCGCTGCTACGGCAGACCCGCACGGCCGAGACCTGCTGGCACCTGCCCTGCACACCCTCATCCCCAGCCCGCTGTGACCACGCAGCCTTGTCGGCAAGCGTCGACGGCGTGCTGTCCAGGTCAGCGAGCGTGACGCCTTTGAGTTGGCAAGCGCCACGCAGCGCAGTTGGCAGGTTTGTTCCCGCGAGAAGTGTTCCGTCACAGGAGGTATCGGAGTGGCTGGTTGCGGGGCGAGGTGTGGTTCAGCGACATCCCATGCGTGATCTCGGGGTGGGTTGGGCTCGGGCTGCGAGAAAACGGCTACGCCGGAGGCGTGAGGCTCGTGCCTGTTCCACTTTTTGATCGTTAGGCCGTTCGGGCACGGTCGTATCAGGTCGACAGGAGGAGGCAGGCATGGAGGTCGAAGGCATCTATCACGCCTACCGTCGGCGTGTGGTCTTGCGCGGTGTTGACCTACGGCTCCGGGCCGGAACTCTGTGCGGGATTGTCGGGGAGAACGGTGCCGGCAAGTCCACGCTGCTGAGGATTCTGTCCGGCGAACTGCGGCCCACACATGGATCGGTCCGTCACAGCGGCCGGTTCGGCTACTGCCCCCAGCACGTGATCCTCAACGACGCGCTGACCGTCCGGCAGCACCTGACGTTCTTCCAGACGGCCTACCGCCTCCCCGATGTGCGCCACGCCGAAGAGATCATGGATGTCCTGGGCTTCACCAGGTACGCCGACGAGCGGGCCGGGGTACTCAGCGGCGGCACGCGGCAGAAACTGAACGTGACGCTGGCGCTCATGCACGATCCGCAGGTCCTGTTACTGGACGAGCCGTATCAGGGCTTCGACTGGGACACTTACCAGCGGTTCTGGAACCTGGCCGCGCGGCTGCGGGACGCGGGACGCTCGGTCCTGGTCGTCTCCCACCTCGCGTACGACACCGAACGCCTGGACGAGCTGTGGCGCCTGGACAGCGGAGTGCTGCGCGCGGACACGGCAGGGGCCGCCGCGTGAGATTTCACCTGACCCGCTTCGCTGTCTCCACCCGGTTCACGCTCCTCGAACACGGCCGCAACCAATTCGCCGTGGTTCTAGTGATCCTTTTCGTCCCGCTGTGGACCTCCCTGGCGTACCTGGCGATGCCCGACACCCCGGCCCGGATGCGGCTTCGCGCCACCGGAGAAGCATTGACCCCGCACGGCAATGAACTGACCGCGATCAGCGGAGCGCTCAACGCCGTAACCCTCATCACCGGTTTCATGATGTTCGCCGCCACCTTCTCCGGCAGCGGCTTCGACCGCCGGCTGGCCATGGCCGGATACCCCCGCGCCCACCTCGTCCTGGCGAAGGTCACCGCTCTGGCTCTGGTCTCGGCGGCGGTCGCCGCTTATGCCACAGCGGTCATCTGCCTGGCCTGGACCCCCCGCCAGCCGCTCCTCCTCGCCGCCTCCCTGTTCTGCGCGGGACTCACCTACGGCGCTCTGGGAGTCGTCTTCGGGTCCCTGCTGCGCCGGGAAGTCGAGGGGATGTTCGCCATCGTGATGACCAGCATCATCGACCTCGCGCTGCAGAACCCCATCACGAGTTCCGGCGCCGACAACCCGCTCATGCGCTACCTGCCCTCGTACGGGGCCATGCAGGCCAGTACGGCGGCAGGATTCTCCACCAACCCGGTCCCCGGCCATCTGGCCCTCCAGTTCACCTGGTTCGGGCTGGCCGCCCTGGTCGCCCTGCTGGGCTTTCGCCACAGCACCCGCAACTGCCTGCCGACCGCCCCCACTCCGCCGCCCGGGCCAGGAAACAGCAAGGCCGACATCCCCGCACCCCGCCAAACTGCCGGCCCATCGGCCACGGCGTCCGACACGGAAACACACTGAGGGCCCGCTCCCCACATGCGCACCACCACGCACTCCACAACGCCAGACCTCGACGACCCTCTGCCCGCACAACGAGGGCGACCCACCCATCGCCCGCCCACCGGTGAAGACCCGTCTCTGCGGGCGGCGTACCGGCTGTGCCGGCGCACCACACGACAGCAGGATCCCGGGATCTACGCCCTCATCCAGCTGATGCCGAACGTACTGCGGCCGTCCTGCTGGGCCTTGTGGGCGGCAGCGACTGTCCTGGACGACCTCGCCGACCAGCGGGATGCGGAGCCGGCCGAACGTGCGGCCCGCGTCGAAGCGTGGACCCAAGCGCTTCAGTGCGACCTGGCGGCCGGCACCAGCACGGATCCGGTCCGGCACGCCCTGGTGGACACCGCCCTGCGATGGCGTCTGGATCTGTCCAGCCTCCAAGGCGCCATGACAAGCACACGCGATGACACCCGCGGCCGCCACTTCGCCGACTGGACCGCGTGGCGGGCCCGGTGCAGCGAGGAAGTCGTGCCCTGGGTCGACCAGGTACGGCACCTGTTCGAACGGGCCGGAGTGCCCATGACGCTCCGGCTGGACCGGCACCAGGACTACCAGCGGTTCGTCGAGGGCGCCCAGCTCACCGACATCCTCACAGACCTGGGCGCCGACGTCGCCCAGGGCGACCTGCTGCTGCCGCAGGAGGCCCTGGACGCCTTCCCCGGCGCCGAGGACGCCCTGCGGCAAGGGAGCTGGAGCCCGGCCGCAGCGGCTTTGGTGCGGGAGCTGACGGCTCTGGCCCGTCAATGGGTCACCAGGCCCGCCATGACCACGGGTATGCACCCGGGCGCTGCCACCGTGCTCAACACGGCCGCCTGCCTGATGCGCGCCCAGCTCGATGTCGTCGACGCGGCCGGCCACGCCCTGCTCAAGCGGGCCCCGCGCCCCTCTCTCGCGGCCCGCACCCGCATCCTCGCCTCCGCCCGCATCCGCTCGAAACTGGCCTGGAGCCTGACGCCCCTGACCGTGCCCGGACCCCGACGACCAGCGGTGACCGTAAGTGGTCCGAGCCCTGAAGAGAGGACCACCCTGCGGCCCCCGCCACCGCACCCCAACGGCGCCCGGCCCCCGCAGATCGCGGCCGACCGGATGCCCGCCCACGTGGCGGTCATCATGGACGGCAACGGCCGCTGGGCCGAGCAGCACGGTCTGCCCCGCCGGGAAGGCCACCGGGCCGGCACCGCCGCCGCCCACGAGATGGTCTACGGCGCCCTGGAGATCGGCCTGCGCCACCTGACCCTCTACGCGTTCTCCACCGAGAACTGGAAGCGCGACACCGAGGAGATCACCACAATCCTGGAAGCGATCCGACGCGACCTCGACCAGGGACCCATCCGCGACCTCGACGTACGGCAGCGCTGGTTGGGCCACCCCGACAAACTACCCGAGGAGCTCGTCCAGGCTCTCCTGCGCGAGGAGCACCGCACCCGCAACCGCACCGGACTGACCCTCACCGTATGCATCAACTACGGCGGCCGCGACGAGATCACACGGACAGCCGCAGCCCTCGCCCAGGCAGCCCACGCAGGCGCCATCGACCCCCACCTCATCGGTGAAAACGACTTCGCCCGCCACCTACCCCACCCCGACATGCCGGACGTCGACCTGCTGTGGCGCACCGGCAATGAACAGCGCACCTCCAACTTCCTCCCCTGGCACACCACGTATGCCGAGTTGTACTTCACCCCCGGCTACTGGCCCGACGTCGACCGGCGTGACCTGTGGCAGGCCATCACCGAATACAGCCGACGCCAACGCCGCCACGGTGCTGCCCTTTCCGGCCGCCGAAGCTGACGAGCTACCGGAACAGGCAGACCGCAGGCCATCCATCAGTCATCACATCCACTGCGAATTGGCACGCCTCGCCCGGGTCCCACCGGGCCGCCGCGTCGAGCGCGGTTTCGACGACACCAAGCAGACCTGCTGCTACCCGACCACAGCGAGCCGCAAGCCTGTCTAAAATGGAACAAATCTCCCAGGGTGATTGAGGGCAACGTGTCGGCCGACGGTGAGGCATCGAGCTCGTACCCGTTCGGCACCACACGTGTCGGAGAGGCGCCCGAGCGTGACGACGCGCTGCTCGGCGCCGCCGTCAGTGCCGTGGAGGTGACCGGAGCGCATGCCGCGAGTGTGTTCCTGCTCTCCGGCGACCGTCGCGCCCTTGTACTGGCCGCGGCGTGCGGAACGCCACCCTCCCTGCTGGGCGGGTGGCGTCGGATCCCGGTCGACAGCCGCATTCCGGTGGCGGAGGCGTACCGCTCGGGGCGCACTGTCCACCTGGCCGACGCGGAGGAGACGATGCGGCGCTTCCCCCAGCTCTCGGTCGCGGTGCCCTACCCGTTCGGCTCTGCCTCGGTGCCCGTGCGCGCGGGCGGGCGGACCTTCGGGGCCATGGCCGTGGTGTGGACGCCCGGGGCCGACCGGACAGGGCTGTCGAGGGCGCAGCGCCGGCAGCTGCGCTCCGCGGCCGACCGTCTGGGCACCACACTCGCCGGTCTGAGCGCGCGTCGGCTGCTCGGCGAGTTTGACGAGCGGACGGCTCCAGTGGTGGTCCCGATGCCGTCCGCTCCTCTGATACGGGTGGGCCTGTTCGACTGGAACCTCGACACCGGAACCCTCACGGCCGACGACGAACTGTGCGCGATCTTCGGTATCGCGCCCCGCGAGTTCGACGGGCGAATGGCCACCCTGACGGCCAGAATCGAACCGGCGGACCTGCCCGGCTTCCGGTCCGCCGCGCGTACCGCGGTCGAGGAGGGACATGTGCTCGCGCACTGCGTGAGCATCCGGGACGGCGGCGGGAGGCTTCACACTGTCGAGCTGTGGGGCCGGGTGCCCGAGGACCCGCACCACCCGCAGACGGCGTCCCACCTGGTCGGCGCCGTGCTCGACTCCGGAAGCGGCATGGCTGCCATGGCGGCGCTGGAGCGGCTCGCGGACGGCTTCTTCGCTCTCTCCCCGGACGGACGTGTCACCTACGCCAACCACAGTCTCGAGAATCTTCTCCGGGTCCGTCAGGAAGAACTGCTCGGCCGACGCCCCTGGGACGTGCTGCCCTGGCTGGCCGATCCCGTCTACGAGGACCGCTACCGGGCAGCCGTGGTCTCCCAGCAACCGGTCTCCTTCCTGGTCCGCCGCCCACCCGACGAGTGGCTCGTCTTCTCCCTGCACCCCGGCGGGCAGGGCATGACGGGGTGGGCGGCACCCGTGCGGCAGCCGTTGCCCGACGGAGCCGGACCGGGGACGTTCGTCGCGGAGGAGGGCCCGCCCGTCGCCTTGTCACGCGCACCCACGGCTCCCCGCCTGGGAGCCCTCTACCGCGTGCTCCAGCTGGGCAGCGCCCTCACCGGGGCGGTCACCGCGCATGAGGTGTTCGACGCCGTCGCCGACCAGCTTCTGCCCGCTTTCGGCGGCCAGAAGCTGGCGATGGCCGTCGTGGAGGAGCGGCGCCTGCACCTGCTCGCGCAGCGCGGTTACTCGAAGCGCTTCCTCGCCGCGTTCGAAGGGACCCCGCTGCATGTCCGACTGCCCGTGACGGACGCGCTGACCGCCGGGGCCCCGCTGTTCGTCGAGACCCGGGAGGAGCTCCTCGAGACGTATCCCGGAACCCTGGTCGGCCGCTCGAACTCCTGGGCGTTCCTGCCGTTGATCGCCTCCAACCGCCCGGTCGGCGCGTGCATGCTCGCCTTCGACGACGTCCACCGGTTCCCCGACGAGGAGCGTGGCGTGCTCACCGCGCTCGGTGGCCTGATCGCCCAGGCCCTCGAGCGCGCCAGGCTCTACGACGCCGAGTTCGCCCTCGCCCGCGGCCTGCAGAGCGCGCTGCTGCCCCACCGGCTGCCCACACTGCCGGGCCTCCGCGTCACCGGGCGCTATGTTCCCGGCACCAGGGGAATGGACATCGGAGGTGACTGGTACGACGTCATCCCCGTCGGGGACGAGGTCGCGTTGATCGTCGGTGACGTCGAGGGACACAGCGTGGCCGCCGCGGCGGCCATGGGCCAACTGCGCAGCGCGATGCGGGCATTCGCCACCGCCGGCCATCGCCCGAGTGACGTGGTCGCCAGCACCAACCGGCTCCATCTGGATCTCGACCCCACGCTGCTCGCCAGCTGCTGCTACGCCCTGTTCGACCCGCGTTCGGGTATCGCGCGCATCGTCCGCGCGGGCCACTGCCCGCCACTGCTGCGTCTGCCCGACGGACACGCCGAAATCCTGAACGTACCGGGCGGCCCGCTGCTCGGCGTGGAGGCGATGGCCGACTATCCGGAGTCGCGGATGCACCTCCCGCCCGGATCGGTCCTCGTCCTGTACACCGACGGGCTCGTCGAGAGGCGCGGCTCCGACATTGGTGCCGCCATCGGCAGGCTCCAGGCCTCCCTGGCCCGCATGGGCGGGGGCCGCCTGGAGGATCTGGCCGACGGCCTGTTGCAGGATGCCTGCAGGTCCCCCGACAGGATGGACGACATCGCACTCCTGCTCACCGAGTACGCCCCGCCACCGGAGAGGGCTGCGGACCAGCCGTCCCCGGGCGCTGGGTTCGGCCCGTAGCCACGAACTTGTGCAAGCTGGGCAGCGGCTCGGCAATCGCGCCGCTGTCACGTGCCCCAGATCTTCCGGTACGCCTCTCGGTAGCCCGACGGGTCCCAGGTCGTGGCACCGTGGCTGTTGTCGGCCGTGGTGATGTGGACCGGGGCTACGTATCCGCTGGCGGGACGGCCGGAGAAGGCGCGGTTGAACTCGTCGACGATCTGCCAGCCCTGCAGGGACAGCGGCTCGGGCACCGTGGCCGCCTGGTACTGCTCGTTGTTGATGCGCTGGAAGGCGGAGGGGTCGCCGTCCCCTGCGCCGATGTTGAAGGGCGGCCCGGAACCCTTCGTGCCGGCCGCGCGGAACGCCGGGGCGGCATCCGCGAAGTAGAGGTCGTTGATGGCCACGGAGTGGGTCCACCTGCTCTCGAAGCGGGCGAGGAGCGCGGAGATCTCCCGCGAGGTGCGGCTGCTCGCGTCCGGGATGGGGATGTTCTCGTACGCCAGCAGCTTGACGCCCGGGCAGGTGGCGAGCTCCTTCCTGATCAGCTCGGACTTGTTCTTGGCGAAGGGGATGGAGGCGTCGGTGAAGACCACGACCCCGGCGTGGCCGTTGGAGTTCGCGATGACCCATTGCCCGCTGACCCGGGCCACGTCCTCGACGTCGGTGGTGACGTTGGTGAAGAGCCGGGGCCGCCGACTGGGCCCGGGGTCAGCGACCGCGTGCCAGCCGACGAGCGGGATGCGTGCCACGTCGGCCCGCGCGACCTGCTGCGAGGTCGAGCCCGGGTCGAAGCCTCCGATGACGATGCCCGAGGGCTTGAGGGCCACGGCCTCGCTCATCGCCGCCTCGATGCCGGCAGGGGTACCGCCACCGTCGATCACCCGGACGTTCCAGCCGATGATCCGTGCGGCTGCCCTTACGCCTTTCGCGACGCCCGCCACTCCCGGATTGGTCATGGTCTGGGCAACGTAGACGATGGTCTTGCCGGACGTCGCCGACGGGCCGCTGGTCGGTCCGTTCCAGGGCACGGCCGTCTTCTGCGCCTGTCCGACGGCGGCCTGTGCCCTCGCCTGGACCGCGGGACAGCCGCTCGGACCCGTGGTGGAGGCCTGCGGGCCGCTCGACGAGCCGCGTTCGCAGCCGGTCAGGACGGTTGCCGCGGCCAGCAGGGCGGTCGCGACGGACCGGGTCTTGAGCGGGCCGGGGGTGACTGTGCGGTCGCGGTGCACGGGGGCTCCTCGCGGAGTTGAGCGGGAGGATGGGGCGGGAAGCACTCGGGTGGTGCCGTGACGTCGTTCATGGAGAGGCGTCTGTTGCGCCGCCGTCCCGCGTCGGGGAGGACGACGGTGCGGCGGGCGCGTCGCGGGCCCGGACGGCGCCGGTGCGCAGGCGGCGCGCGGAGTAGCCGGCCAGGCCGACGGCGATGAGCAGGGTGCCGCCGTAGAACAGTGGGACCGTCCAGAATTCGGCGCCCATCTGGGCGATGCCGGTGAGGCCCACGGAGAGGACGGCGACGGCGACGAGGGTGCCCATCGCGTTGGGGCGGCCGGGTCTGATCGCGGTGGAGCCGAGCAGGGCACCGACGAAGGCGGGCAGCAGGTAGTCGAGTCCGACGCTCGGATTGCCGATCTGCTGCTGGGCGGCGAGCAGCACACCGGCGAAGCCGACGATCAGCCCCGACGCGGCGAACGCGTAGATGCTGTACCGGCGGGTCGGAATGCCGACGAGGTCGGCCGCGCGCGGGTTCGAGCCGACGACGTACAGATACCGGCCGAGCGGCAGCCGCTCCAGCACCAGCCAGAGGAAGACGGCGACGGCGAGCACGTAGAAGGCGGGGACCGGCAGGCCGAGGAACGTGGAGTCGTAGATGTCGGTGAGGGCGACCGGGAGGCCCTGCGGGCCGGAAACGATGCGCCCGCCCCCGGTGATCCAGCCGGTCACCGCGTACATCATGCTGCCGGTCCCGAGCGTGGCGATGAAGGAGTCGATCCGGCCGAATTCGACGATGACGCCGTTGAGGACGCCCACGACCGCCCCTCCGGCGATCACCACGAGGCAGGCGAGCGGCCAGGGCCACCCGGCGTTGACGACGAGCTGCATCACCATGACGTGCGCCAGGCCGAGGCCGTAGCCGATGGAGAGGTCGAACGCGCCCGTCACGATGGGGACCATGGCGGCGAGCGCGAGAAGGGCCGGGATCGACTGGTTGGACAGGATCGAGTCGACGGTGTCCCGAGTGGGAAAGGTGCGCGGCAGGGTGAGGGAGAAGATCAGGAAGAGCAGGGCTGTGAGGGCGAGGAGGCCGTAGGCGCCGACGATGTGCCCGCCCGGGCCGTGCAGTCGGGCCGGGCGACCCGGCCCACGGCGTCCGCCGCGTTCCTTCGACCGGGGCGAGGCGGTCACGGGTTCGGCACAGTTCCGGAAGGGGGCAGGGCCGAAGCCGCCCGGGTGAGCCCGGCGACGGTGAGGTCCGGGCCGCTCAGCTCGGCCGTCACGGCCCCGCGGACGAAGACCAGGGCACGTCGGCACACATCCACCACCTCCTCGAAGTCGGTGGAGATGAGCAGCACGGCGAGGCCGTCGGCCAGTGCCTCGTCGAGCAGGCGGTGAACCGCGGCCTTGGCTCCGACGTCCACGCTCGCGGTCGGGTCCTCGAGGACCAGCAGGCGCAGGCCCGCACGGAGCGACCGGCCGATCATGACCTTCTGTTGGTTTCCGCCGGACAGGGTGGCGATAGGGGCCTCGCTGTCTCGGGGGCGCACCGAGAACCGTTCGATCAGGGCGGCGGCCTCGGCGCGTTCACGGCGGGGGCTGATCCAGCGCAGCGCCGGCAAGCCTCCCGTACGGGGGTTGGCGAGGAGGTTCTCCCGCACGGTCAGTTCAGCGAGGCAGCCCTCCTGCTGTCTGTCGTCAGGCACGAGGGCGACACCGAGCGCGACGGCGTCGGCGACCGTACGGGGACTGTAGGGGCGGCCGTCGAGAAGGGCACGTCCCTCGCGGATGGGCCGGGAACCCGCGAGGGCCCGGCCCAGGTCCGCGTGTCCGGCACCGGAGAGGCCGACCAGGCCCAGGGCCTCCCCGGCCCTGAGCTCCAGACTGACCGGCCCCGCGCCGGCGGTCCGTACGCCGTCGAGGGTCAGGACGGCCGGGCCGCGGACCGGGATGCTGGCACGGTGGTGGTCGGTCGGCTCCTCTCCGACGATGTCGTGCACCAGACGGGCAGGGCTCCGGCCCGCGAGTGCGCCCTGGCTGACGAGACGGCCGTCGCGCAGGACGGCGAAGGTGTCGGCGACCTCGTACACCTCGTCCAGGCGGTGGCTGACGTAGAGGATGCCGTGCCCCCGGTCGCGCAGGGTGTGCAGGACACCGAACAGCCGAGCGCAGTCCGCGGCGGGGAGCCGGGCGGTCGGCTCGTCGAGGACGATGAGCTTCGCCCGGGCGGCCAGGGCTCGTGCGATGGCGACCAGTGAACGCTCGGCCGGGGCGAGCCCGGCGATCGGTGCGTCGGGGTCGAGGTGTCCGGCGACGATGCGCAGGGCCTCGGTGCAGCGCTCTCGGTTCCGCCGCCAGGAGATCAGTCCGGCGCGCCGCGGATACCCGGCGGTCAGGGCGATGTTCTCCGCGACCGTCATCCACTCCACCAGACCGAGATCCTGGTGGATGAAGGACATTCCGCGGGAGGCGGCCTGGCTCCCGAGCTGGTGCCCGTCCACCGTGATCCGCCCTGCGTCGGCCTGGTGGACGCCGGCGAGCACCTTGATGAGCGTCGACTTTCCTGCTCCGTTGGGACCGAGGAGGGCGAGGACGCTGCCGGCGTGGACGTCCAGATCGACCCCGGCCAGCGCGAGGGTACCGCCGAACCGCTTGACGAGGCCGCGGACGCGGACCAGAGGTTCCACGGACATCTCCGGTGATGGGCCTGGCGAATTCCCGACTGTCATGAGCGATGCTATCCGGACGCATAACCAGATAGCAGACATTTACCATCGCTCGTGTCCCAGGCGGCTCAGCGCCGTGCTCGGACCTCACGGGCCGTCGAGTCCGCATTCGGCCCAGATGACCTTGCCTTCCGGGATGTAGCGGGTACCCCAGCTCTGTGACAACTGGGCGACGAGGAACAGTCCGCGGCCGCCCTCGTCGGTGCTGGCCGCCCGGCGCAGGTGCGGGGCGGTGTTGCTGGCGTCGGAGACCTCGCAGATCAGGGTGCGGCCGTGGAGCAGTCGTACCCGGATGGGTCCGGCACCGTGCCGGATGGCGTTGGTGACCAGCTCGCTCAGCATGAGTTCCGTGGCGAACACGGCCTCGTCGAGCCCCCAGTCAACCATCTGCCGGGCGGCGGAACCGCGGACCTCGCCGACGAGGGCCGGGTCGGCGGCCAGCTCCCAGGTGGCGATCCGACCGGGGTCCAGGGCGCGGGTGCGGGCGACGAGCAGAGCGACGTCGTCGTAAGGGTGCGGCAGTGCCACGGTGTCCAGGATCGCCTGACAGGTGTCCTCGGGTGAGCGCTCCGGCTGATGGGCCAGTGTGTCGCGCAGATGGTCGAGGACGACGTCGACATCGCGGTGCCGGTCCTCGATGAGTCCGTCGGTGTAGAGGACCAGTTGGCTGCCTTCCGGGAGGTGGATCTCCGCGGCTTCGAAGGGCAGGCCCCCCAGGCCCAGGGGAGGGCCGGCGGGCAGGTCGGGGAACGACACGTCGCCGTCGGGGTGGACCAGCGCGGGCGGGGGGTGGCCGGCGCGGGCCATGGTGCACTGCTGCGTGGTCGGGTCGTAGACGGCGTACAGACACGTCGCCCCGATGGCGCCGGACCCGTCGGAAGCGGGGTCCTCCCGGTCCAGGCGTCCCACGAGGTTGTCGAGGTGGGTGAGGACTTCGTCCGGGGGGAAGTCGAGTTCGGCGAAGCTGCGTGCGGCGGTACGAAGCTGGCCCATCGTGGCGGCGGAGAGCATGCCGTGGCCGATGACGTCGCCGACGAAGAGGCCGACGCGGGTGCCCGACAGCGGGATGACGTCGTACCAGTCTCCGCCGACGTCGGATTCGGCGGGCAGGTAGCGATGGGCGACCTCGACGGCGTCCTGTTCGGGCAGACCGTGCGGGAGCAGGCTGCGCTGCAGGGCCAGGACCATACTGCGTTCGCGCGTGTAGCGCCGGGCGTTGTCGATGGACAGCGCGGCGCGGGTGGCGAGTTCCTGGGCCAGCGAGCGGTCGTCGTCCCCGAAGGGAGCGGGGTCCTGCGCACGGTAGAAACCGGCGACGCCCAGGACGACGCCGCGGGCGACCAGGGGCACCGCGATGAGGGAGTGGACGTGGCTCAGCATCTGGGCGGTGCGCTCGGGGTCCTGTGCGAGCCAGCCCGCGGCAGCCCTGAGGTCCGGTTCCAGCACTGCCTCGCGGCTGGTCAGACAGCGCGCCTGAGGCGTGGTCGGGCCGTAGTCGATCTGCTTGCCGACGGGATGGAAGGGACAGTCGTCGCGGATGCCGTGGACGACGGTACGACGCAGGTCATGGCGGGCAGACGCGGACTCCTCACCGCGCAGTACGGGCTCGGGCAGATCGATGGTGACGAAGTCGGCCAGTCGCGGCACCGCCGTCTCGGCGAGTTCTTCGGCCGTGCGGCGCACGTCCAGGGTGGTGCCTATGCGGGTGCTGGCCTCGGACAGCAGCTCCAGGCGCCGTCGCGCGGCCAGGGCGTACGTCCCCACGTGCGGCTCCCCCACCATCACGAGCCCTCTGGCGGGGAGCGGGGAGCCGAGGTGACCGTGCGCCGCTCCGTCGGCATCGGCGGTCGTGACGCGTTCACCGGCCGCCGCGACCTGGCCGAGTACAGCCACAGAGAGATGCCCGGGCACCACGAGGCCGGGGACGCCCCCTGATGCCAGGCGACCGGAGGCGGCGGCAGGCTCGGCGAGGAGACCGGCCGGCACGTCGACATGCTGCGGCGCGGCGAAAGGCTCGCTCAGCAGAGGGGCGGGAAGGACGGCCTCGATGGCGATGCCCTCCACTGCGGAGGCACCGGTCACCGGACGGCTCACGAGCGTGACGTGACGGCCGTCGGACAGTGTCACGTCGACGGCGGCCCGCTGCCCGCGGGAGATCAGCTCGGCTGCCTTCTCCACGATGATCGCCCGGTCCCGGGGGTGCAGTTCGCGTGCTAGTTCTTCCACGCCGACGCTGCGGTAAGGGCCGGCGGCTTCGGCCGCGATGTCGCGGTACGCCCGCAGCAGAGCGCGCTCACGCGCGGAACTGTGCTCCAGCAGCCGCCGCTCGATGGCCCCGCCCGCCCTGCGTATCACGGCGTCCAGTGCCGGGTCCTCGGCGCTGCGCGGATAACCGAAGCACAGGACACCCTCGATGCGGCCGCTGAGCGGGTCCCGGACGGGAAGCGCGCGACAGGCGCTGCCCTGGGAGCGCTCGGCGAAGTGCTCGGCACCGTAGACCCGGATGAGTTGCCGCTCCGCCAGCGCGAGACCGATGCCGTTGGTACCGGCGACCTGCTCGGCGAAAACGAACCCCGGGACGCTCTGGATCGCCGGGAGACTTCGGGCCAGCGACGTCTCTCCAAAACGGCGCAGGAGAACCGTCCCGTTAGCATCGGCGACGGAGATGTTCATCGCGCTGTCCGCGAACTTGACCTGCAACCGGTCGAGCACCGGCACGGCCGCATGGACGAGCCGGTCGTCCGGATCGAAATCCTCCCGGAAGGGAAGATCGTTCTGGTCCGGCGACAGCCCCATGGACCGGCAGCGCTGCCAGGAGCTCAGGATCGAGGTCCGGACACCCGCCTCGACCTGCTCCCCCTGCAGAAACCGCTCACGAAGACTGGCGGGCCCCGTGCCGTCTGTCGCACGCCCCGTCGGTATCGGTTCGCCGCCGGACCGACCCACGCTCCGCCTCACTCACACCGTAGATAATCCATATCAAGAAATTATCTGGCATTCATGAGGATACGGTGATTATGAACGCGAGTCACGGTTGGTAAGGCCTCTCACACACGGCATCCGGACGGGGGGCTGCAGGACTGCTGCGCGCCTGACGGGCGAGCCGGTCCGCCCCAGCGGCCCCGGCCCGCGAAGACCGCGTTGGCTCAGCCTCCACAAGGCGGGTTCCAAGCACAGGGCGTATCAGAACGGTCGGCGCGTGACCTGGATGCCGCGCCACACCTCATCGCCGCAGCTCAGGGCGGCCTGAGCTGCTGAGCCCGCTGGTGGACAGGGCTTGAACGTGTCCATTGGCCGCGACGACATCGGCAAGTCCCCATGAGCCGCGGGTTCGGATGCCGGACGGTTGCGCTGCCCGTCACGGTTGCGTCGGTTGTCGTCGGCGCGGGAGCGCGGGGCGCAGGACATAGCCGCCTTTGGGGAGCGCGGTCCGTGCAGCAGCGGCAGGGTCATCGGGATCTCCACTCCCCACACCATTCGGGGCCCGCTCAGTGGTCTGCCTTGAGGGACGGACCGTACTGATGCGTACCTGGAAGCTGTCCATCGCCATGCCCAAGAGGTAGAGGAGACCGACGACTGGGATCAGCGCGCTCAACCTCCTCCAGCCGGTCAGAGTGAGCATTCCCTCGGGTTGCCGCCCCCGAGCAGGTCGCGCACCTGCTCGGACCAGTACGAGCGCGGCGGCCAGGCCGAATGTGCTGACGGCGATCCACTCGCTGACTGCCAGCACAGAAGTCGCCACTGAGCTGACAGATCAACACAGCCCTGGGCCGTGGACCTCGGCGATGGGACCGCGCGCGTGGACAACACCCCGTGGTTCGTCCGCGGGATCGCGAGCGACGACATCGTCAGAGTCGAGGTCGACGACGAAGGCCTGTGGTGGGCCGGGGAGACCGAGCAGTTCCGCATGGTCGCGCTGGACGTCCCGCCGACAGCGGACCTTCCCGGGATCCGCAGGCTGCTGGAACCCGGCGCAGCCGAGGAATGGTGCCCTTGGGAGGAAGGGTGCGTCACCGCGGCCTGGCGGGCTATGGCCTCGGACTAGAGCCGGAACCGTCGTGGTCTGCTCAAGCTCTCGGCCGGCTCGCGGGGGCCTGGGGAACGGTCAGGTTCTCGGCGTACCGCAACGCCGACACCGGCGCGGGTCAGGTCGGCGACAGATCACGGCGCCCGTAGGGCGGGCATCAGGGGGTGCGGCCCTTCTCCGTGCACAGTTCGTCCAGTCACGTCCCGCGCGCAGCTCGCCACCGTGGCTCGCGGGGTGCCGGCCCGCGTCATCCGCACGGTCAGTGGCGGGCCCATCCGCCCCGGAGCCCGACCCACAGCCACCACGCGGCCACCCCCGGCCGCTCCTTCCACACCGCACCCCACCAGTGGACCATGGCCTTTCGCCAACGGGGCCGAAAGCGGAGGGACTTCACCAGGACGTATGAAGATCGCCAACGGTATCCGAGGGCCCGAGCCGACTTTGCCACCGCCGCCCACACGGGGCGGCACGGAAGGCATCGCTGGGCAGAGGGCAAGGGGCGCATGCGCGCCCGCACGCGTCGCCCCGCTCGCGCGCCACAGGACCGGCGGTCGGCCCGAGGTCTGCGCGGGGCGGTGCACGCTCACCCCCACTTGGGGCCGCTCTCGCGGTACTCCGCCGTTCAACAAGGAAGGCGAATCGCGCGCCCTGCGCCCATCGGTTGAGGAAATGCCTCCTTCGGCGTATTGAACAACCCGACCGCCAGGCACGTCACTTAGAACATGCACTACCGTCAACGCGTCGCGTGACAGGGAGCGGCAAAGTACGGAGGTTTCGCCAGCAGGGTACGAAGTCCGAAACATACGTCGACGCGAGGTCACACGGCACAGATGCTGGTCTCGGGTCCCGCTCCGGACATCGACCTCTGGCAACGGGAGGTACCACGTGTTCAGGATGGTCGAGGCGGCTGGCTGCCCCGGCAGAAAGCTTGCCTGCGAGACTTGGGGGGATCCGAACGGGTATCCGGTCTTCTTGCTGCACGGAACGCCGGGCAGCCGACTCGGGCCGCGTCCTCTGCCCGCCTTCCTGCACCGGCTCGGCATCCATCTGATCGCCTATGACCGCCCGGGTTATGGCGACTCCGGGCGCTTTCCCGGACGCGTCGTCAAGGATGTGGTGGACGATGTCGAGGCCATCGCCACCGCGCTCGGTATCGAAGGCCGGTATTCCGTGGTGGGCCGTTCGGGAGGTGGCCCGCACGCCTTGGCCTGTGCCGCCCTCAATCCGGATCGGGTGGCCAGTGCGGCCTGTCTGGTGAGTCTGGCCCCACCCGACGCTGAGGGACTGGACTGGTATGCGGGGATGGCTGAGTCGAATGTACTCGCCTATACCCGGGCAAGGCTGGCGATCACGAAAGACCCCAAAGGGCTCAAAGAACTGACGGACAGTCTCGCCAGAAGCGCCGACGCCGTGAAGCAGGAGCCGGGTTCCCTGCTGAGCAATCTCGATCCCGAACTGCCGGCGGCCGACAGGGAGGTCGTCGAGGACGCCGGGATGCGGGGCCTGCTGCTGGACAACTACCTACAGGGTGTGGGCGAGTCCTCGGAGGGCTGGCTGGACGACGTCCTGGCCCTGTGCCACCCCTGGGGATTCGATCCGGTCACCATCAAGGACGTTCCGGTTCTGCTGTGGCACGGCGAGCACGACACTTTCTGCCCGGTGGGCCACTTCCGGTGGCTCGCCGATCGCATCCCCTCCGCAATCCCCGTACTGCAGCCCAGCGCCGCCCACTTCGCCGCCCTGTCCGCCCTGCCCGAGATCCTGGCCTGGGTCCGGGACCGGGGACACGGGCGGCACTGAGGGCGGTCGGTGTCCGTGAGACGTCTCTAGATGGGATGCGGGTCGAGTTCGAGCCCCGAGCGGTTCCATTCCCGCAGCGCCACGGTGTACGGGTGGTCCGCCCCCAGTCGGCGGGTCATGGCCCCCAGCGTCTCCTGTCGTTTGGCGTCGGCGACGGTCTCCTCGTGCAGTTCGTCCAGCAGGATCGCCATGTTCGCGCTGCACACCAGGGTGGCCGGGTGGTCGGGCTTGAGACTCTCGCGAAGCCGGTCGTAGGCCTCCTCGTACAGGGTCCGGGCGGCTGCCCTGTTGCCCAGCGAGGCCTGGGCGTTGGCGACGTTGACTCGGCACATGACCCCGAAGAGGTGGTCCTCGCCGAAGATGCTCTCGAAGGCCGCGGCGGCCTGCTCGGCACAGGTCAGTGATGCCGCCGCCTCACCGGCCGCGTACAGATAGACCGCGTAGTTCGTCATGCAGGTGATGGTGTGGGGGTGCAGTTCTCCGAAGCCTTCGGGGCGCTGACAGCCGGCGAGCACCGTTTGGGCCAGGTCGGCGGCCTCCTGTGCGCGTCCCTGAGCGGCAAGGTCTCCGGCGAGGCTGAGCTCCAGCAACAGCCGCTCCGGGGAGGCGTGTTCCTCCTCGTCGCCCATCGCCTCCAGGACTTTCCTGGTGAGTTCCTCCGCCTCCGCCGCCAGCCCGGCCCGGCGGAGCGAGACCGTCAGCGCCTTCGCCGCGTTGTGGGTGATCGGTGAACTCTCCCCGTAACCGGGGTCCTCGAGGCAGAGCTTGTAGGTGCTGCGCAGTTGGCGCACCGCCTTGTCGTACTCCCCGCAGTCGCACAGGTCACGGCCGTGGTTGATGGCGGACTCGATGGTGTTGGTGTGATTCGGACCGAAGATCGACTCCCGGGTCTCGAGGGTGCTCTGGTCCAGTTCGAGCGCCTCGTAGTACTGGCCCGACAACCTCAGCGACACCGCGAGGTTGCTGCTGGCCAGCAGGCTGCGCTGGTGGTCGTCGCCGTAGAGTTCGATGAACTTGCGACGGGTCTGTCGGTCATAGGCCAGGGCGTCCGTGAACCGGCCGAGGCCGCGCAGATCGGCGGCGTTGCTGCCCGCGGTCATCAGGATGTGCAGGTCGTCCTCGTCCTTGAGCGTCTCCCGTTGCCGGCGCAGTACGTCCTGATCGATGGCGAGGGACTCGGTGTACCGCCCCTGTGCCCGCAGGATGTTCGCGATCTGGAACTCCATGTGCAGCGCCCACCGCTCGTCGCGGCCGCCGTTCTGCGGCTTGCTCCATTCCGTCAGGACTCGACGGCTGAGATCCAGGGCCTGTTTCAGCTCGCCCCGTCGGCGCAGCTGGCGTACCCGGTCGACGATGAGCTTGCGGATACCGCTGGTGCGGGTCGACAGCGCCCAGGGAGTGCCGAGGTGCGGCCAGATGATGCGGTAACGCTCCCACGTGTGGTGATCCTCGGGGTCGTCCTTCTCGGGCCGAGCGGCGACCAGGGTGCGGTACACCGCCTCCGAGGTGGCGCGCTGCTCCTCCTCCGTCATCGAGGCGCGCACCGACATCTGCACCAGCCGGTGCACCTGCAGGCTCTGTGAGCGCCGGTCCACCTTGGCCAGCGAGTACCGGTTGAGTTCCTGGAAGCCCCTGGAGATCATCTGCGTGCTGTCCAGCACGGTGGATCCGCCCCGAAGGGCCCGGGCGATCTCGGTGCTCTGCAGCAGGTCGAAGGAGATCGGTTCCGGACTGAACCAGGAGGCGAGTCGCAACAGCTGCACCGCGGGCGGGTAGTTCTTGCTGAGCTGTGCGATGGCCACCCGCCATGCCTGTGACACGTCCAGCAGCTGATCGTCCGGGCTGATGCCCTCGGTGTCCGCGGCGGGCTGGTTCTGCAGCTGCGTCACGTACTCCTCGGTTCCGATGCCGGACTCCTTGAGCGCCGCGGCCGCCTGCTCCACGGCCAGCGGCAGGTCTCCGAGCGCGTCCGCCACCGCGTCGGCCTCTTCCACGGTGCATTCCGGAAGCCGGTTGAGCAGGTGGGTGATGCTCTCCCCGCGGTCGAACACGCCGACCTCGACGATCTCCGCGTGCCGGTCCCAGCCCTCGGAGCGCTGGCTGGTGACGATCACATGCCCGGATCCGCCGCTGACGAGCAGATCGGTCAGACTCTCGGGGCCTTCGGCGTTGTCCAGGATCAGCAGCCACCGGTGGTAGGGAAGACCGCGCCTGAGGGCGTCGCGCACCGCGGCCGCGGTGTCCGTGGGGTTCTTGCGCTCCTGTACACCGATCTTCGGGGCCAGCCAGGCGTACTGCTCCACCGCCAGGTTGCGCTGGTCGGCCTGGATGTGCCAGACGACGTCGTAGTCCCCGCGGAACCGGTGCGCGAACTCCTGTGCCAGGAGGGTCTTGCCCGCTCCTCCCATGCCCCGCAGCAGCACCGTGCCGCTGCCCCGCCGCAGTTGCTCGCGCAGGTCCTCCAGCATGCCTGCGCGTCCGGTGAACGCCGTGGTGCGCAGCGGCACCAGCCACACCGGGGGTTCGGCCCCCGGATAGCGTGGTCCGTCGCCGTCCGTGGTCGCCGGATGCACCCCTGACGGTGTCGCCGCGTCCAGCGCGCGCAGCAACGCCTCCGCGGCCTGGGCCTCATCGGCGCCGCAGGCGACGAGATCCGCGGCCTGCCGTTCCGAGTACGGAGCGCTCAGCCGGACGTCATCGACCTTGACGGGGATGAGGCTGCGCCGGCTGCCCAGCGAGTCGATGGAGGCGATCTTCTCCCAGACCGTCCGAGCCTGATCGGAGCGCAGATAGGCGTTGGACAGCACCGCGACCGTCTGGAAGGCGGAATCCACCCCCTGTTCCGTCTCGTCCTTGACGAGACGCCCGGGGACGGTGCCGCTGGGTGCGAGGTGGACCCGGAATCCCGTGGTGCGCAACACATGGGCGATCCAGTCCGCCCAGGTGCGGTCCTCCGGGACGAAACTGAGGTAGACGTCCGAGTTGCCGAGCGGCCGCTGCCGCTTGTAGCGCTCCAGTTGGTGCTGCCGGACGCCCTCGTCGATCCGGGTCAGCGAGGTCACCTCGCCGTCCGAGATGATCCCGGTCAGCCGCTCGCACGCGGCGAGCATCGACGAGTGGCTGCCGGGTGCGTCGCGGAACGGCGCGAGCATCTCCTCGTAGGCGTAGCTGGGACGGTAGGGGATCTCGGCCTTGCCCCAGTAGTCCAGCGGGTCCCGGTCGCTGTGGTGGCGGCGCAGCGTCTCGGCGAATCTGGACCGCACCTGCTGCCGGGTGGCCTCCAGCCGGTCCGCCTCGCCGTTGGCGTCCTCGACGCGTGTCAGTACCGGGACGATGCGGATGTTGCGGTACCCGTAGATGCCGTCGATCTTGCTCGCCACGGCGTGCGCGCCGTCGATGCCCTGGCTGCTGGGCGTGAAGCAGACCACCAGGACGTGCGGCAGCATCACCGTGCAGATGTCGGAGACGTCGTTGAGGCCCGTGCGGCTGTCGACCAGCACGTAGTCATAGTGCTGGCACAGCTCCTCCCGTAAGGCCTGCAGCAGACGCGGGCCGTGCCAACCGTCCCAGAACGGCATCCAGTTGAACTGCGAGAACGCCGCCAGATACTGGCTGTTCTGCGCCCCGGCGGAGATGAAGTCCAGTCGCCCCCGGCCCGGGAACTGCCAGTTCACCGGGATGACGCAGTGATTGAAGCGGGCCTGTTCGGCGACCCAGGCCGCTTCCTCCTCGCCGGGGTGTCCCTCGTCCACCCCGGTGGCCTGCTGCTTCTGCAGGTGCAGCCGTTCGGTCACCGCCTGGCTGAAGCTGCTGAACAGGTTGAGGACACCGGCCTTGGTGCGCAGTTGCTCCTGGTCCAGGAAGGGATGGAGGAACCGGTCCAGACCGGGAGCGTCCAGATCCCAGTCGACGGCCAGGACCCGCTGGCCTCCGGAGGCAAGGATCCAGGCGGCGTTGGCCAGCGCCATGGTCCGTCCGGTGCCGCCCTTGTAGGAGTAGAAGGTGACGATGCGCCCGTTGCCCTCGCCGCTCATTCGCCGGTCTCCGAATCGTCGTCCTTGTTCGGCCAGGAGCGTGGTGCCGGGGCGTGCTCCTGGATGCCACCCACATACCGCATATACGACCCCTGCGCCAACTCGGCGAAAATCAGACCGAATGCGTCCGCTGTCTCGATCCCGCGGGCGGCCGCGCGCTGGACGTTGCGACCCGCGTCGAGATGTCTGGGGAGCGCGGCCCTGAGCAGTGCGCGCAGTCGTTCCTCGTGCTGCCGGGTCTGTTCCTCGTCCAGGGCGAGCACGGCGAGCACGGCGACCCAGGGCCGGCCGGCCGCGTCGATGTCCCGGACACGCTCGGCGAGCCGGGGATCGCTGAGCGTCCAGGCGTCGATCACCAGCACCCAGGGGGCCGGTCCCGGGCCGGGGCTGACGAACTCTCCGTAGGCCTTCTCGAAGGGCACGGACTCCGGGCTGAACCCCAAGTTCCGGGCGACTTCGGCCATTTGGACGGCCACGGGTGCCTCGCCTGCCGACCGGTAGGGCCGCCAGTCGGTCGGCAGCGGTCCGTAGGCATCCGCATCGCGGCCCGGGGGAAGCCGGTCGCCCTGCGGGGCCAGCACGGTCAGACGCAGCACCGGGCGCGGTGGCGGCACCGCGAAGGCGTCGGCGACCGCGACGACCTCGCCGGCGTGCACGGGCGGCGCGGGAGAGGTTCGGGCCGCCACCGCCACCCGCCGGGCCAGCCGCTCCAGGATCCGCCGGTAGACCTGCCCGTCCTCGTCCACGTCCAGCAACTGGTAGATTCCGCCGTCCTCGTACCGTTCCTTCTCGTCCGCCGCGGCGGACGATGCCTCGTGCGGCTCGGGAGGGCCGAGCTCGACCGGGACGTCCAGCACCGCCAGGGGCAGCGCCGCAGCGGCCCGGCGCGGCGTCCACAGGACAGGGACCACCGACCCGGGGAAGCCGGCGCCCGCACGTCGCCGGAACGCGGCCCACTGCCGGCCGCAGACGGGGTCGGTGAAGTACCGTGGCGAGTACAACGGTACGAACACCTGGCAGGTGGCCAGGGCTCGCTGCGACTCGGCGAGGGTGGCGCCCGCGCGTTCCACGAAACCCGCCGCGACCTGCGGGACATCCAGGACGCGGGCCACAGCGCGCGACAGATCGTCGAAGAACTCGAAGACGGGCCGGTCCGGGTCGGGCCCGAACACCCGGCTGCCGGGCGTACGAGCATGGCTGAGGAAGAAAACCGGAGCCGTCACTGATCCTCCTGGAACACGTTCCTGAGGTCCTCGAACAGGGCGACGTCGCACGGATCGAGGCGCGCTGTCTCGGCGACCTCCACGATCGCCTGCGCGATGCCCCACACAGCCTGTCGATAGCGTGTCCTGCGCCCCTCCGCCATGAGGCCGAACAGGCCCTTCTGCTGGTACTCGCCGCCCAGATCGACATGCGTGTGCTGAAGGCCCCGGGCCACCGCCGGCACCCGCACCCGATCCGGGGACAGCCACCACACGGGGACGATTGGCGTCACCGTATGGGGCCTGGATTTGCGGTGGTGCTGCTGACGGCGCTCGAAGGCGTCCCACTCCTTGCCGCACCACTCGCTGTCGAAGTAGCGCGGAGAATAGACCGGAACAAATACCTGGCAGGTCGCCAGGGCGTGCTTGAGGTGTTTCTCCCATTCCGCGCCGAGCGGAATCCTGCGGTCCAGAAAAGCTTGCGTGCCGCCGGCGTCGACTGTGGTGAGCTGCATGATCAGATCGAACAACTGCTCGTAGAACTCCACCAGATGGCGGTCCGGGCCGCCCGGGTCCCCGCGCGCGATCGGCACATGGGCGTAGCTGAGAAAGAAGTACGGCGCTTGTCGGACCGAGTGCGATTCATGCGGTCCGCTCACTGTGCCCCCTACAGCCGCCTACGGTCTCCGAACCATTGGATCGCGAAATCGACGGTGGGGACCATAGGCAGGAAGCGGGCATTTGCCGAGCCGACCCGGCCGTGCCGCACGAAGAGCCCGCCGGGCCCTTCGGCCTTGTCCAGATCCGCACCGAGCGAGGCGAAATCGCTGTCGCCGAGCACGATGTCGGTGAAGGACCGCCACACCGCCCGGCCTGCCGTGGAGAACACGCAGTTGTACTTCGGGGTGGGTGTGCTGGGAAGCGAGTACTCGGCGAGATGCAGGGCCGTGCACCGGTCGTGGCCCACGCCGAGCAGGAGGATGCCCGCCGACGCCTCGTACAACCGGCCCAGCGGTGAACTCCAACCGTGATGACAGTCCAGCGCATGACCTCGGGTGATCCACTCCGCCAGGGGGCCCAGGGCCGCGAACGAGGTCTGCGGATGCGCGCTGCGCCGTGCCCCCGGCGCCCTTCTGAGCTGCTCCGCGAGTGCTCCCATCCCGGTGCTCGGTGTCGTGCCGACGTCGAATCCCGGCATGCCGGCGCGGTGTTCCGCCTCCTGCGCGGGCGTGAGGCCGGCCACCCGTGCGCGGTACGCGCGCGACGTCAGTGAATTGCCGGTGGTGTGCGTGGGCACGACCACGGTTCCCTGCGGGGTCACGGCCTCGCGCAGTGCCCGCAGCACGCCCGCGGGACCGTTCCGCGTCCGCCCCACGGCGCGGAGCGAGGCGTGCACGAGCAGGGTGTGTCCGGGCGTCACGCCCAGGCCGCGCAGATCCTCGGCCAGCGCCCGCACACGGTGCGCGGACTCGACACCGGTCATCCTCGTTCCAGCAGCGGACCGGTGCCGGCGGAGGAGCGCATGGCGGTGGCGAACCGCAGGCCGAGCGGAGTGAGACCGCCGCCCGCCAGCACGGCGTCCAAGGCGGTCACGGAGGCCGACCACCAGTGCCGGGCCTGCTCCGCCGCCTTCCGCCCGGTGCGCCGTCGCCACACCTCCGCGACGGCGAGATGGGCGTAGACCCCCTGGAGCACGGCCTCCGCGGGCCGGGCATCGGGCCGCCAGGCGACTTCGTACAGCTCCTCGTGGGCCGGGTCGACAAGGCCGTACATGTCCAGCAGGGCGCCGAGCTTCGCGTGCTGGATCTCATGGATCAGCAGCAGTGCCAGGTCCTCGGCCGTCTCCGGAAGCGCGACGGCCACGGCTCCGAAAGCGTGCCGGGAGGTGTCGCTGACCTTCCGTCCGGGCACGGGCAGCAGCGGTGTGATCGCACGCAGTCCGACGACCAGACTGTCCACATACCGCGGATGGTCGCGGCGGACGATGTACCAGGCGGCAGCGAACAACTCCTGCCAACGACCGAACTCCTCCTGCGACAACCGGGGCGCCGGCGGCCAGACATGACAGTCGCGGTACGGATCGGTGTCCTCCACGGCGACGCGGACACCCTCCGCGGTCAGATACCTCGTCGGCTCGAACGCGGCGTCGACGTCCCGTGCCCGCACCCGGCCGCCCTCGACGGACACCGTCACCTCGCCGCTCGCCGCAGCCGCGCCGTCCAGGACCGTCAGACGCCCTAACGAGGGCAAGTGGACGGCGCCCGACCGCAAGGGGACGGTGAGCTCCGCTCGGCGCCCGGACCGGACGGCGGCCGCCAACGCCATCTCTGTCACCCGCCCGGTGTCGAGGTCCGCCGCCCCCGTCGAGAGCGCCTCGCAGCACCGCACGGCCCAGGCCCGGACGTAAGGCTGGGCGAGAACGGCGTCCAGCGCGGACGCCTCCTCCCGCACGAGGCAGCGCCAGCCCTCCCCGGTCAGGGCGCCCGCGTTGTGGAGGTAGGCCAGCACCGAACGCCGGAGACTGATCTGTGCCTCGGCCAGCCGGCCCACCGCGGCGACGTCGGAGCCACCCGACGCCAGGGCCTCGAAGTCCCCTTCCGGCAGGCGGTGACGGCTCGGCGGTCGCTCCGCCGCGCGCACGTGCTTGATCAACCGCAGCAGGCCCGCGCAGTAGACGGAAGGATTGTCGAACCCGCTGCCGCCGCGGTACCGATGCCCGTACAGGCCGCCCCCGCACACGGTCACCACCTCGCAGCGACGGCACGGTCCCGGAAGCGCCCCTATACCCGGCGCCCGGGCCAGAAATCCGGGATGCGCCGCGGCCGTGTCGAAGCTGTCGGTGCGCACATGGAACCCGGTCGCCGCGGCTCCCGAGCCCACCGTCTTCAACCAGTCGGCCTGCTCGATCGCCCCGTTCGTCTCCACCACCACCAAGTCGGGGCTGCCCAGTCCCAGGGCTTCCGTGAAACCCGTTCGCCCCGTCCCCGCCGCCTCGATGGAGTCGAACATTCTGACAGGGACCGGGCGGCCTTCGGCGTTCCAGATGTCGAACACGGTCATCAGCCAGTTCGCGTAGTCGACCGCACCGCCAGGACCGGGCGGGGGACGGTCCCAGGTCGCGTGGGGCAGGAGGAAGTCGATGCGCGGCGGGCGCAGGTCCACCAGGGCGCGGTACACCGCCTCCGGGTCGTTGTTCACATCGACGGTGCACAGCAGGCCGGCGAAGGCCGCACGGTACTCGGGCCTGCTCAGCAGTCGCACCGCGCGGACCACGTCGTCGTAGCTTCCCGAACCGTCCGCCCGCACCCGGTGCCGGTCGTTCGAGACCCGGTCGCCGTCCAGGGAGACGCCGGCGACGATGCGCTCCTCGAGCAGCAGGGCACACCATTCCTCGTCGAGGAGCAGCCCGTTGGTCTGCATACGGAGGTCGAGGCTCGCCACCTCGCCCAGCGCCGACCTCAGTTCGCGCGCGATCAGGCGCAGCCGGTCCTTTCCGACCAGGAGCGGCTCTCCCCCGTGCAGCACGGCGCGCACCCCGTGCAGACGATGCGCTCGGGCATGCTCGGCGATGCGCATCGCGGTGGCGCGGACCGTCTGCGGGGCCATGACGCGCGGTTGGTGGCGCCAGCCCTGGTCCGCGTGGCGATACACGTAACAGTGGTCACAGGCGAGATCACAACGGCTGTGGATCTTGAGAACGAACTGCCGGAAGGGGCGGACCGTGGCGGCCATCGGCACAGCCGGTCAGAGCGCGGAGCTGAACCCATAGGACGCTGGTCCGCCCGCCGGTACGAGACGCTGCACTGCAAGTTCGTCCTCGGCACTCATCCGATCAAGAGGAACGCCCCGACGGTCCACGAGCAGACTGACCAGACCGTTGTCGGCGACGGCATCCTTCGATTCCTCGGGAGCTCCACACATCGCGGGCCCGGCGGAGCGGTTCAGCTCATCGCTGTCCATGACAGTTCCCCTCGGGTCTGCGCCACTGGAGCACTGCGTCCGCGTCGCTTCGTACCACGTTCGACCATCCGGCGGCGGCTCGAGCATCTCGATGTCTTCATGCTGTATTCCCACTCAGAAGCGGGGCAAGACCGACACCAGCCAACCAAGGGGTGGCGTCGGCCAACCGCCGTCGCGGGGTGGGATGCACACGTGGGCAAACGGAATGCCAGGCGCCGGTCCGGTGACACACGCCGCCGCGCAAACGCCGCACCGCACCGCCGTAGGGCCTCACCGGACTCCACGTCACGGGCGAACCCGACCCCGTCGACGGGGCCATCAGTTGCCTCGGGTCTCCTGGGGACGGTCTACCACCAGGAGGTGCAGTGCGCGTCCGTGCGTTCCGACGGGCTGAACATCAGTGCGAAGACCTGGAAGGACCGGCCCGCCGAGCCGCTGGTCGGGTAGGCCGGGGTCGTGATCCTGGTGGCGGCCGACGTCACCTCGAACGGACCGCACGTGATCGTTCGGTTGTTGTCAGTGACGTACATCCATCCGATGGCATGGACGCCGCGTTCCCAGTCGCTGGGTTTCGCGGTGCTCAGGACACCCACGCCATCTGCCTGCCGCGGACGTAGCCGGTCTGCATCCCGTACGAGGCGACAGCGTGCGGATTGCTCAGCGCCATCGCTCCCGCCTCGGGCCGGCCGCTGAGGTCCGCGACACCACCTTCGCCGAGGACGCCTCCCAACTGCGGACCGGCAACGCGCCCCGCGCGATGGCCACGTGGCGCAACCTCGCCATCGGAGCACTCCGCACAGCCGGAATGAAGAACATCGCGGACGGTCTCCGCCGCAACGCCCGCGACCCTCGCGCCCCTCGGCCTCGGATGATCACGAACCGGACGTCATGCGACTACACCGAAGCCCTGGGAGCGGGAGCAGCACGTCAGGTGACCGGTCTGATCGAGGGGGCGGGTGTTTATCTGGCCGCCGACGACGGGTCGACCGGGTGCGTGGTGGCCGACCGTAGATGTCAGCGAGCTCGCTGCCGAGCCCGGAGCCCCAATCGGGCGTGAGCGGCAGCAGCGCCGCGGTGCCGGGAATCGGCCCCCGTGCGCCTGATCTTCCGGCACTGTGTCCAACCTTTCGAACGTCATCGAAACCATTGCCGGCCACTGGCCGGTCACGCGAGCATCTGCCGACGATGTCAGATTGATGCTTTCGCGGCGGGGCGGGTGACCGACCGGGCTACGGCAAAGGAGGAAATGGTGACGGCATTCCGGCGAACTCCCAAGCTAAGAAACCGCGTTGTCGGGATCGGCGTCGCGTGCGTGATCTTGGCCCTGACAGGGGGCGTTCTTACGTTTACTGTTTCCCCGTCGACCTCCTCGACTGCTGCGGCTGGACGAGAACCGCGTGAGCCGTCACGGCAGGAGTTACTCCTTCTGCATGAAGCCGGACAGATTTTGCTGCGTGACTGCATGCAGCGGAAGGGCTTCGCATACCAACCGGTCAAAGAGAACCCGGTTCCGGAGGCTCGGGAGTTTCCTTACGTGCTCAACGACGTTGCGTGGGCCCGCGAACACGGTTACGGCACGGACATACAGCACGATCTATCCGAGCTGAGGAAAACAGATGCCAATCAGCGGTACTTTCGCGGGCTCCCGGCGAAGCAGCAGACCGCGGCTCTGACCGCAGCCAACGGTTCTCGCCCCCTGACAGTGACGGCCAAGACCCCCGACGGCATGCTGTACCAACGCAGCCCCAAGGGCTGCCAGTCGGAGGCAGATGCGACGCTCTACGGGAACCTGGAGGAGTGGTTCCAGGCGAAAGTCACCGTCGACGCGCTCACGGAGATCCGGCATGCCAGGGTCACCGAGGATCCGCGGTTCGTTGAGGCGGTCAAGCCCTGGTCCGCGTGCATGCGGGCAGCCGGTCATCCGTATACGAGCCCGGACGACTTGCGAACGGCGACCAGTTCGCGCAGGCATCCTCTTCCTAGGAACGAGGAGATCGCACTCGCCGTCGTCGAGGCACGGTGCGCCCACACCTCAGGGCTGGCCAAGACCGCTCAGGCTTTGGACCTTCACCACGCCCGCCGCCTTGCCCGGCAATACACGGCCGTCGCCACCTACCGGGAACTGCAACTGAACGCACTCCCCCGTGCCCGCCAGCTCACTCGGAAGGCCGGCACATCCTCATGAACCCGAAATCCGCAACGAGAGGACACAAAGTGGGCAAGGTACGCAGCACACTGATCGGTGCGGCTGTCGCCGTTGTGACGGTGGCAGCCACACCGATGACCGCTCAGGCATCGCAACCCGTTCCCGTGCCTTCAGAGAGCCGGCTCGCCGACGGCAATCTCCACGTCTACTACAACACCGGTTATTCGGGATGGTGCGACGACTGGTCGGGTGAAGCCCCGGACTGGGGCAGCTGCCGCAACCAAGTGAGTTCGCTCTGGAACAACGGCTACCCCGGCAATCTGGACGACGTCTGGGTGTACTGGGGCCTGAACTACACAGGTGCGCGCCGGGGCGTCTACAACGGCGTAGGTCTCAGCGACCTACGCCGGTGGACCTTCGACGCGAACACGGGCCCCGGTTCAGGGGAATGGCTCAACGACAACATCTCCTCGCATCGATGGACGAACCTGCCCTGAGGTGAGGCATCCAGAGTTCAATGAGTTCGTCGCGCGGGAGGGCTGAACTGAACTGCCGCCTCGTTTGCTTCGACAAGGCTCGAACGGCATTCCGGGCGCTGTCGAGGTCCCGGTCGACCCGCGCGGCGTTGGCCTCCTGAGCTGGCCTCTGGCCCGGGTGGGCGGTAACGCCGCTCGTCCCGCCGGCCCCAGACTTCGGGCCGGTGGTTTCGCCCTTATCAGGCTCTTGACCGGGGCCTGCGTCGCATTTCGGGGGATGACATGTTGACGTTCCATTTCACGGGCGCGGACATCGCTCGCGTACGGGTGGCAAGCAGACCGGATCCGATGTGGGAGCTGCTGCTCAGTCTGCATCTGATCAGGGGAGACGACGGCGCGGTGGTCTTCGGCCCGTGGAAGAGACAGGTGCGGTCGCGGCTCTCAGCTGCCGTCAATGTGCTCTTCGACCTCGCCCCACCCCGGGGCTACTCGGCCGACTTCCTTACCCCAGACGCCGGCGGGGACGGGCTGGAGGCGGGACTCGACGCCCTTCTGTCCACCCCGCGCCGAGTGCTGCGCCGGGACATCGGGGGGCTGGCAGCCGCCCGGCGTCCCGGCACCTGGATTCGTTCCCTCGCTGAGGGAGACCTCGACACCCTGAGCCGACTCGACCAGACCCTGCGCGAATACTTCGCCGTCGCCCTGCGGCCGTACTGGACCCGGATGCACACGGCCTTCGACCGCGACCGCGAGCTGCGAATGCGGGCCGTGACGGACGGGGGCGTCGATTGCCTGCTGGCCACCCTGCACCCGGATCTGCACTGGCATTCCGGTCTGCTGACCATGAACAGCGCGTGCGACCGCGACATCCACCTCAACGGGCGGGGCCTGCTCCTGCTGCCGTCGTTCTTCTGCTGGCGCACTCCGATCACCCTGCGCCATCCCGGTCGGCCTCCGGTGATCGTCCACCCGATAGCCCACGATCTGGGCTGGGCGCAGCCGAATGCCGAACTGCTCCGTGACCCGCAGGAATCCCTGCGCACCCTCCTGGGGCGAACCCGCGCCGATCTGCTCACCGCCCTCACCATGGGCGGCGGGTCGACCGGCGAACTCGCCCAGCGGCTCGTCGTCTCCCCCGCCTCGGTGTCGCAACACACCGCCGCTCTGCGTGACTCCGGGCTGATCGTCACCCGACGCCGCGGACCGGCCGTCCACCACAGCGCGACCCCGCTGGGGGAAACGCTGGTCAACGGCCGTCGCGGCATTCCACCGGTCACGACCGGATGACGCGCCCTCGCTCAGGCGCCCAGGGTGAACACTCCCGCGCCCTGACCCGGAACCTGGGTCCAGCCCTTGATCCGCAGGGCGAGACGGCGGAGCCGGGGATCACCCGGGCGTACGGCGATCTGGAAGTGCGCCGCGTGCGGTCGGCGCAGGCGGCCGCCCCAGGCCACCACTCCCCCGCACTCCTGGAGGATGTCCCGCACCATGGCCAGCTGTTGGGGGAACAGCACGCCGGTCGCCCCCAGAGGGTAGGCCGCCGGGCGCACCTCGACGGCCGTGCCGGAGGCGTAGTTGGTGGTGTGTCCCGTCAGTCCCGCGGCGGGGCGGTGCCCGGCGAGCTCGTGGCGGCCCACTTCCTCGACCTCGTAGTGGAAGCGGCGGATGACGTGCACGAGCACCGTGGAGACGTCACCCTCCAGCAGGGCGACGGAGGCCGGGGTGCCCGGCACCGGCAGGGTACTGATGCCGGTGGTGGCGAGCGGCCAGCCGTTGGTGCTGGTGGTTCGGGCCGCGGCCGAGGCGGGAGCGGCCGTCGGCAAGGAGATGCCGGCCGCCACCGCCCCCGCGAGTCCGGTGAGCAGCAGGGCCCGCCGGGGCAGGCCTCTGCCGCCCGGTGTGTCCGTGTCTCTCGTCTGCATGTCGGTTCCCCCCTTCAGCGGCGCAGGGCCGCGTTGTATGTCTCGAAGATGCTGTAGAGGTCGCGAGCTCGACGACCGTATTCGTCAGCGCCGTTGTACTGGGCGAGCACCGTGACGATCTCGGCGTCGGAGTAGCTCAGCCGGTCGGTGGCGATGCCGTTGATGGCGGCGGACCAGATGTGGATCAGCGGGACGGTGCTCACGTTGTAGTCGTCGTCGTTGCGCAGCTGGTCCCACACCGCCCGGCGCGCCCGCCAGTCCTCCGTGTCCTGGATCGGACCCGAAATCACGTCCGCGCGGATGCAGTGGTTACGGGCCTTGATCCCGGTCCTGCCGAAGATCTGGGCGACGCCCGTGCTGGAGTCGTCCTTGATCACGGTCGGCGGAGTGGGCGGTGATCCGACGGGGTCCTGCTCCCAGGCGGCCTGCGCCTCCTTCCAGTTGAAGTAGGAGTCGACCAGCACGTCCACGGCCTCGTCGGTGAAGTCGGCCTGGTACTCCCAGAAGACCACGGCCTGGATCAGCGACTTACGCATCCGGAAGGACCGGGCGAGACCTGTGATCAGCGCGTCCATGTCGAGGACCTTGCCGATGCACTCCGCGGGGGTGCGGTCCCGGTACCAGTCGTCGTGGCCGTTGGCCACGATGTAGGTGCCGAGATCCGTGGTCAGGGCACCCCGGCGGCTCATGTCGAAGGGCACGTCCAGCGCGGTGTCCGGTCCCCGGGGCGTGAACTGGGTCTGCCCGGTGTCGCGTCCGGACGCGACGTCCTTGTCGATCTCGATGAAGCCGGTACCCGAGCCCACGGTGATCGTCGCGATCTGGTCGAAGGCCCAGTCCTTCGGCAGCGGGAAACCCAGGTTGCCGCTGTATCCGGTCGACATGTCCGACACGAAACTGGACACGGTCAGACCGGCCTTGGCGAGCCGGCTGCAGATGTTGCGGGGCGCGTAGACACCGACGCGGTACTCGCTGCCGTAGGCGGCCATACGGCCCACCAGCCCGCGGAAGTGCGGGATGACCCGGCTGGTGATCTCCTCGTCGACGGCGTCGTAGTCGACGGAGAAGTAGATGGTGGTCCCGGCACGGAAGCCGTGCCCGCGGGCCGCCTCCAGCGCTGCCAGGGCGTCCGTCGAACCCTGGTGCGCGTTGAAGTACTCCGGATCGCCGCCGTTGGTCTGGTAGATCGGGAAGACCGACAGGCCGCCCGCGACGATGTTGGCGAGCTCGCCGGGCTGGATCTTCTTGTTCCTCGGGTTCGTGACGTTCGCGTTGGTCAAGTACCGCCCCACCGTGGTGTATCCGGCGGCGCGCAGCGACTGGGCGCGGGCCGGGGTGATCTCGGTGATGCAGTCGGCCGCGGTGCCGGGCCGGCTCGGGTCGCCGGTGCTGACCAACAGCGAGGCCCAGGTGCGGAAGTCCGCGGTGCCGGTGGTGGGCAGCAGCTGGGCGAAGCGCTGGAAGTCCACGACGGTACTGACCAGCGACCCCGAGTAGAAGCCGTCGAACGCGACGTCCCAGCCGTTGAACCGCATCGCCGCTTGGAACAGGTGCACGAATTGCTTGGCGCCGTCGGCCGAGCCGAAGTTGAGCATCGCCTGTGTCCTGATGCCGTCCTGCGTGCCGGGGCCGAAACGCCCGTTGGCGACGTCGTCGCTCATGCCGATCTCGTACTGGAGGGCGAAGACCAACGCCTTCTGTACGTCCCGGGAGAAGTTCCCGTCGGCCGGGCAGATGAAGAACTCCCGTCGCTGGACGTACCGTCCGTTGAGCCACTGCTGGATCTGGCGCACCTGATCGGTGCCGTTGCCGACCCGCACGTACGGGTCCATCGTGAGGAGCGCCTTGAACACCTTCGGCTGCAGGCCGCTGCCCGGATAGGTCCCGCCCACGCCCATGTCGGCCTTGAGCCGGGCCACCGAATCCGCGGTCCTGCCGTTGTAGGTGCCGTCGATGCCGCCGCCGTCGTACCCCTTGCAGTACAGGCCTGCCTGGATGACCCGGTAGATGTTCTCGTGCCGGGTCCGGTCGTCGATCTGCGCCCCGTACCGGGACTGGAGCTGGCTCAGCGTCGTCGGACCGAAGGAGTCCGACAGCGAGGTGATGCCCAGCTCGTACTGGAGCGCCCGGGTCAGGGCGTACATCACCGTCCAGCTGGTGCGCCCGTTCACCTCCACCTTCGGGATGCCGGGCACGTTGTAGGAGTTGATGAACTGCTGCGCTCGCTCCACCATCTCGTCGGCCATGTGCGCCTCTTCTCCGTGTGGTGGGGCGTCAGACCCAGTCCTGGTAGATGCCGCCGTTGCAGCGGGTGGTACGGAATCCGCTGTCGTCGCTGTCGTCGATGCAGTCGTCGGTGTACTGGTTGCGGAAGGTGAGGCGCACCGAGTGGTGGCGGACGACGTACCAGCTCACGTACTCGGAGCTGTCGCAGTACTGTGCGCTGAACCCGGCCGGGCCGTCGTAGAGGCAGCGTCCCGTGACCTTGTTCTGGAAGCGGCGCGTTCCGTCGTTGAATACGTGGACGTCCCACTGCTGGTAGGCACCGCTGTTGCAGGGGAACGTACGGAACCCGTATTCCCGACTGTCGTCCATGCAGCGCTGTGTACCGAGGCTCTGGAAGGTGTTCACGACCAGGACAGCGCTGCCGCCGTCCTGGGATTCCTGCACGGCCTCGGCGCTGCCGGTCGTGGTGACCAGCGCGCCTGCGCAGAGCAGGGCTGCCGCGGCCGTCTTGAGCGACTTCATGTCATCCCCCGGATGTGAAAGTGGTCGGCTCTCGCACGCCAAGACTGGGACTTGAGCCCCACAGCCACCAGACGTTTCAGCTATAACCGAATAGAGGGACAGCACCTAAAGAGTGCTGCACAAGGCGCTGAGTTGGGCATCTCCCTTGTATGGCTGGGGTTCTACGTGGTGAGCGGGTGCGGTGGCGGCACGCTGCGAGGCCGGCCGTGGTCGATGCCGTTGGCCGAGCGGGTGCGGGTGGTGGCCGTCCACTACCGCGCGAACCTGACCATGCGACAGGGAACTGCTTCTCCTGGAGGCCGATGTCGTCGATCGGGCCGAGGATCGTCCAGCCGGGCCCGAGGGGGCGGGTGGAGCGGAAGCCGTGGGCGTCCCCGTACTCCTCGTCCTTGGACTGGTAGAGGATCACGCTGACGCCCCAGAGCGCGTGGTACACCTTCTGATCGCGCGGGGGCTTCGTCGTGCTTGTGCCGGAGGGCGGCCGCAGGTCTGGGCCGACTCCGCCTATGCCGGCCAGCTCACCACCTGTCCGACGACTTCCTGAACATGGCCTTGAAGACCTTCTACCGACCCCGCGGCGCGAGGAGCTTCGTGGTCCTGCCCCGACGCTGGAAGGGTCGAGCGGACCCTGGGCTGGATCATGAAGTCACGGCGCAACGTCCACGACTACGAACGGCTGCCACAGCACTCAGAAGCGCACCTGATCTGGGCACTCATCACAATGATGATCCGCCGCCTCTCCGACACCTCCCGGTTCCCACGTTGTCAGTCGCCGGACGAGTACTTCCGCTGGAGGCTGTCGAGGTAATCGATGCGCTTCCTAGTCTGTTCGGGCGTCTCCACTTGCCTTCTCTGCTCACGTTGACGCGCGGTGAGAGGAATGCCGGCTGAGGGTGCGTTCCCCTCGCGGTCTGTCACTGTGAACTGACCGCCATGCCCTTCGCCTTCGTTCACATCGTTCTGCGCAGTTGAGAGGGTGGAAGCGCACACAAGCCCGACCGGCCTCGGTCAAGGACGTCGTAGCCGTTGGCGCGGGCCCATTCGCGGATGGTGTTGGTGTCGAACCACCGGCTCGCCGCAGTGGCGGCAGGTGCGTGGGCAGCATGGCCGGCCACAGCGCACCAGGTGAGGGGCGGCCAACTGCTCGCGGGTGGGGTAGAGCGCGGGCTCCACCGCCAAGAGCGGTTGCCGACCGAACAACGGCGCGGCGCTCGGCCCGGAGAGCGGAACCGTGCCGGGTAGCGTCGACCTCCTCGCGGCGTAGGGCGCTCTAGGCGCGTGGGGCGAGCCTTCCAGTAACCACCCGTCCACTCCATCACGGCGGGCGGGCGGGCGACGAACCGCTCGGGTAAACGCCAGGCCCCCGCACCAGGCGGAGCAGAGGGCCGCAGGTCGGAGCCAACTTGTCAGCCACGTCCGCCGTCCGGGCCATGCGACGGCCTACCAGACCAGCAGCGGGCCCCTGCACCCTGCGACACATGCGCAGCCTGCCTGCGCCGCAGTGACGGACCTGCGCTCGCCGCCCGGTGGAGGAAAAGCCGCCGCCCCGTGCCCGGCGGTGTGGAAACCGGGCACGGGGCAGCCCGTCGCGGTGCGCGATGCGGGGTAGTCAGGGCATGACCACCGTCATCGCACGGGCACCGCGAGGTACTGGTACTCCAGGAACTCGTCGATCCCCACCCGGCCGCCTTCCCGGCCGAGCCCGGACTGCTTGACGCCGCCGAAGGGGGCGGCCGGGTTGGAGACGAGGCCGGTGTTGAGGCCCACCATGCCGACCTCCAGACGCTCGCTGACGCGCAGGGCGCGGTCCAGGCCCTCGGTGAAGACGTAGCCGACCAGGCCCCAGGGGGTGTCGTTGGCCCGGCGGATCACCTCGTCCTCGTCGTCGAAGGTGAGGATCGCCGCGACCGGGCCGAAGATCTCCGTGTCCATCAGGCGGCTTTCCGGAGCGACGTCCGTGAGTACGGTCGGCGGGTAGAAGCTGCCCGGGCCTTCGGGCGTACGGCCGCCGACGAGCACCCGGGCACCCCGCCCCACCGCGTCCGCGACCAGGTCCTCGACCTTGGCCCGGCCGGTCCTGTCGATCAGCGGGCCGACGTCGACGCCGTCCCGCGTGCCGGGGCCCACGACCAGCGCGCCCATGCGCTCGGCAAGGCGCCGCCCGAACTCCTCCGCCAAGGAGCTGTGGACGAAGAAGCGGTTGGCGGCGGTGCAGGCCTCGCCCATGTTGCGCATCTTGGCGGCCAGCGCGCCGTCGACCGCCTTGTCCAGGTCGGCGTCCTCGAACACGATGAACGGCGCGTTCCCGCCCAGTTCCATCGAGGTCCGTACGACCGCGGTCGCGCTCTGGGCCAGCAGCAGGCGTCCGACGTCGGTGGAGCCGGTGAAGGAGAGCTTGCGAATCCTCCCCCAGCCTCCGGCCGGGGGGACCCCCACCTCGCTTCGCTCCCCGCGCAGGAGCGGTTCGCACACCTCCCCCGCACGGGAGGTGGTGACGACGTTCAGCACGCCGTCCGGCAGCCCGGCCTCCTTGAGGATCGCGGCGAGGGCAAGGCTGGAGAGAGGGGTCTGCGGGGCAGGCTTGAGGATCATCGTGCAGCCGGCGGCGATCGCCGGGCCGATCTTGCGGGTGCCCATGGCGAGGGGGAAGTTCCACGGGGTGATCAGCAGACAGGGGCCGACCGGGCGGCGGGAGAGCAGCATGCGGTTGCGGCCGTCGGGCAGGACGCCCGCGCCGCCGTCGATACGGACGGCCTCCTCGGAGAACCAGCGGAAGAACTCGGCCGCGTACGCCACCTCTCCCCTGGCCTCAGCGAGCGGCTTGCCCATCTCGGACGTCACCAGGTGGGCGAGCTCGTCGGTGCGGTCGAGGATGATCTCGTAGGCGCGGCGCAGGATCTCGCTGCGGGCTCGCGGTGCCGTGCGGGCCCACTCCTCCTGCGCCTGTACGGCCGCGTCCTCGGCAAGCCGGGCGTCCTTCGGCCCCGCGTCGGCGACATGACAGAGGATCTCGCCGGTCGCGGGGTCGTCGACGGGCATGGTGGCGCCGTCCGCGGCATCCAGCCAGGCGCCGCCGATGAACAACTGCGTGGGTGTGTCGGTCATGACGTCTCTCCTGGTCGAGCGGCTTGATCGGCGGCGGGGTCGAGGAGTTCCGCGAGATGCAGGGCGCGGATGCCTCGGTCTCCGGCGAGGTGGTCGATCTGGGTGGCGCAGCTGAAGCCGTCGGCCACGACGACGCTCGGAGTGTCCTGGCCGATGCCGTCGAGGCGTGGCTTGAGTGCCAGGTCGGCGACGGCCATCGAGGTGTCGTAGTGCTGCTCCTCGAAGCCGAAGTTGCCGGCGAGTCCGCAGCAGCCCTCGGCCTCGTCGACCTTGCCGACGCCCAGTCGGCGCAGCAGATCGGCGGGGCGGCTGCCTTTGAAGGTGGCGTACTCGTGGCAGTGGGTCTGCAGGGCGACGTTCTCCGGCAGTTCCGGCGGCGTCCAGTCGGCGGCGGCCAGGTCGGTCAGGGCGCCCGTGAAGGTGTGGACGCGGTCCGCGACCCGGCGGGCGGCGTCCGTCCCGAGGAGCTCGGGCACGTCGCGCTTGAGTGCGGCGGCGCAGCTGGGCTCGGCCACGATGATGGGCCGCTCGTCGCCGTTGTCGAGGTGGGCGACGGTGCGGGTCATGATCCTGCGGGCCACCGACAGCTGGCCGGTGCTGACCCAGGTCAGGCCGCAGCACAGGCCGTCCTGAGCCGTGCAGGGGATCCCGGCGTCGGCGAGCACACGGCTCGCGGCTCCGGCCACCTCGGGCCGGAAGGCGCGAGTGAAGCTGTCGACGAAGAGCAGGGCTTTCGCCGGTTCGCCGGTCTTCGCATCGCGCAGGACCCTGCGCAGGGCGCGCCGGGAGGCGAAGGCGGGGATCCTGCGCTGCGTGGTCACACCTCCGAGGCGGGCGAGGAGTCGGCCGAGCGGTCCGCGGAGCAGCGCGTTGAGCGGACGGGCGGCGAATCCGGCGAGGGCGGAGGTCAGGGGCAGCCAGCCCAGCGAGTAGTGGGAGCGGGGCCGGATCCTGCCCTTGTAGTGCTGGTGCAGGAACTCCGCCTTGTAGGTGGCCATGTCGACGCCGACGGGGCAGTCACTGGAACAGGCCTTGCAGGACAGACACAGGTCGAGGGCGTCGCGGACCTCCGTCGAGCGCCAGCCGTCCTGGAGGGTCTCGCCGCGCACCATCTCCTGGAGGAGGCGGGCCCGTCCCCGGGTGGAATCGTTCTCCTCCCCCGTCGCCCGGTAGCTCGGGCACATCACGCCGCCCGCGTCGCTGCGACATCGGCCGACGCCGACACAGCGGCGGGCCGCGCCCACGAAGCCGTCCTCGTCGTGCGGGAAGGTGAACTCCGTGGCCAGGGGCTGGATCTGGTGCAGCGCGAGATCGGCGTCGAGCGGGGCGGGAGCGACGATGACGCCGGGGTTCAGCAGCCCCTCGGGATCAAAGACCTGCTTGAAAGCGGCGAACGCCTGGATCATCCGGTGGCTGTACATGACCTCCAGCAACTCGCCGCGCGCCCGACCGTCGCCGTGCTCGCCGGACAGCGTGCCGCCGTGCGCGACGACCAGGGTGGCCGCCTCGTGCAGGAAGCGGCGGGCGGCGGCGCGGCCCTCGTCCGTGGCGAGGTCGAAGTCGATGCGCACGTGGACGCACCCCGCGCCGAAGTGCCCGTACATCACGCCCGTGAGCGCGTGGTCGGCCAGCAGCTTGCGGAAGTCCCGCAGATAGCCGGCGAGGCTCTCCGGTGCGACCGCCGAGTCCTCCCAGCCCGGCCACGACTCTCCGCCGTCGACGAGGCGGGCGGCCAGACCGGCCCCGTCCTCGCGGACCCGCCACAGGGAGCGCCGCTCGGCCGCGCTCTCCACAACCCGCCCGCCGGTCATCCGACCCTGTGCCTTGAGCACGTCGAGGAGCTCGGCCGCGCGCGTGTCGACCGTGGCCTGGTCGTCGCCGTCGAGTTCGACGTACAGCCAGGCCCGCCCCTCCGGCAGTCCGGTGACGGAGTCGGGACCACGCCGGGCGCGCATGGTGGCGACGATCGCCTCGTCCATGCCCTCGACGGCGGTCGGATTCCACCGCAGGATCTCCGGCACGTCCTCGGCCGCGTCGACGACGTCGTCGTAGCCGAGGGTCAGCAGCGCGGAAGCCTGTGCGGTCGCCACCAGGCGGACCGTCGCGGCGGTGACGACCGCACAGGAGCCCTCGGTGCCCACCAGGGCGCGGGCCATGTCGAAACCGCGCTCGGGCAGCAGGTGGTGCAACTGGTAGCCGGAGACCTGGCGCGGGATCCGGCCCAGCTCGGTCCTGATCGGCCCGAGGTTCTCGCCGATCAGACGTCGTACGTCCGCTTCGAGGCGGGTGACGCTGTCGGTGTCGCGTGGGTCGGCCGGGCGCAGGCCGGTACGGTCGGCGACGGCCCGCACTCCGTCGGCCGTCACGATCTCCAGGGCCTCGATGTGCCCGCTGGTCCGCCCGTGCCGCACCGACCGGTTGCCGCACGCGTCGTTGCCGATCATGCCGCCGATGGTGCAGCGGCTGTGCGAGGACGGGTCGGGGCCGAAGGAGAGCCCGTGCAGAGCGGTCGCGCTCTGCAGCGCGTCGAGGACGACTCCGGCCTCGACACGCGCGGTCCCGCCGGCCGGGTCGATGTCCAGGATCCGGTTCATGTACCGGGAGAAGTCCAGGACGACGCCCGGTCCGACCGCGTTGCCGGCCATGCTGGTGCCGCCGCCACGCGCGGTGACGGGGACGCCCGTCTCCTTGCAGGCCCGCAGCACCGCGACCACGTCGTCGGCGCTGCGGGGGAAGGCCACGGCCTGCGGGGGGACACGGTAGTTGGAGGCGTCGTAGGCGTACTGGCCGAGGGCACCCGGGCCGGATTCCACCCGCAGGCCGGGAGCGGTCTCGGTGAGCCGGGCGGTCAGCATCGCCACGCTGTCGCTCATCGCGGCGATGCTCCTGAGGTACCGGCTTCCACCGCGGTCGCCCACGCCTGGAGGGCCTCGTCCACCGCCGTCTCGTCGATGACGAGCGCCGGGATCATCCGCACCACCTGGTTCCAGGCCCCGCACAGCAGCAGGAGCAGGCCCTCGTCGATCGCGGCACGCTGCACACGGGCGGCGGTCTCGGGGTCGGGACTGCCGTCCTCGGTGACGAACTCGGTGGCCAGCATCAGTCCGAGGCCCCGCACGTCCCCGATGCCCGGGGTGCGGTCGGCGACCGCCTCCAGCCCGTGGCGCAGCCGCTTGCCCATCGCCTCGGCGTTCTCGACGAGCTTCTCCTCGCGTACGACGTCGAGGGTGGCGCAGGCCGCCGCGCAGGCCACGGCGTTGGCGCCGTACGTACCGCCCTGCGAGCCCGGCCACGCCTTCGCCATCAGCTCCTCGGAGGCTGCGATCCCGGACAGCGGGAAACCGCTGGCCAGACCCTTGGCGGTGACGAGGATGTCCGGGGTGACGCCGAAGTGGTCATGCCCCCAGAAGCGACCGGTGCGGCCGACGCCGGTCTGCACCTCATCGAGGATCAGCAGGAACCCGTGACGGTCCGCTCGCTCCCGCAGCCCCTCCATGAAGAGGCGGTTCGCAGGCACGTACCCACCCTCGCCGAGGACCGGCTCGACGATGATCGCGGCCGTGTCGGCGGGCGAGGAGATCGTCTGGAGCGTGTAGTCGAGCTCCCGCAGCGCGAAGCGGGTCGCGGCCTCCTCGTCCCAGCCGTAGCGAAAGGCCGACGGGAACGGGGTGACCACGACGCCGCTCATCAGCGGGGAGAACCCGGAGCGGAAGCGGGTGCCGGAGGTGGTCATGGAGGCGGCGGCGACCGTACGGCCGTGGAAACCGCCGTGACAGACGATGACGTTCGGGCGGCCGGTGGCCTGGCGGGCCAGGCGCAGCGCGGCCTCCACCGCCTCGCTGCCCGAGTTGGTGAAGAACAGGCTGTCGAGGCCGGCCGGCAGGACCTCGCCCAGCTTCTCGACGAGCCGCCGCAGCGGCTGGTGCATGACCGTCGTGTACTGGCCGTGGATCAGCGTGCCCACCTGCTCCTGCGCCGCCGCGACGACCTTGGGGTGACAGTGCCCGGTGCTGGTGACGCCGATACCGGCGGTGAAGTCGAGGTAGCGGCGGCCGTCCTCGTCGAAGAGGTGGACGCCCTCGCCCCGCACCGCCGTCACGGGGGTGGCCTGGCGAAGGTGCGGCGACAGTGCGGTCATGTTCGTCTCCCGGCGTGGGTCGTCGGACTGGTGCGCTCTGCCGAGCATCTCCGCCGCCCGGCGGCAAGCCAACGCGCGATCTGTCCGGTAAGGGCACGCTGTTCGGACGTTGTGTCAAGCACGGGCCGGGAAATCGGCGAGCGCTGCCTCATCCACCGAGGCAGGACTGCCCTTGCGCAGGTCAGCGAGGCTTGTCACAGTGGCCGGGCACTCCCCTCTCGGCTTCGCTCGGGCGTGGCACCCCCATGGAGACACCGTGAACGACAGCCGTTCGACGGCACGACCGCCGGACACGGGCGGCCCGGACCGCACCCCGCCCGCCCGCGCCCTCACCGTCGCCGACGTCCTGGCCCTGCCCGTACTGGCCGCCGGCCAGCCCCAGGTCGTCACCGGCGTAACCGAACTCGACCGGCCGGTCCGCTGGGTCCACATCACCGAGCTGACCGACCCCGCCTCCTTCCTCAAGGGCGGCGAACTCGTCCTGACCACCGGCATGCCCCTGCCCGAGGAACCAGCGGGCATCCGACGCTACGTCGACGAACTCGCCGGCGTCGGGGCGGCGGCCCTGGTCATCGAACTCGTACGGCGCTACCACCGCCCGCCCGACGCCCTCGTCCACGCCTGCCGCACCCGCGGGCTGCCCCTGATCACCCTCGCCAAGGACGTCAACTTCCTCGAGGTCACCCAGGTCGTCCACGGCCTCATCCTCGGCAACCAGGCCGAGGCGATGCGCCGCACCCAACGCGTCCACGAGGCGTTCACGACGCTGACCCTGCGCGGCGCCGGACCCGAGGACGTCATACGCGCGGCAGCCGAGATGAGCGGCCGCACGGTCGTCCTGGAAAATCTGGTCCACCAGGCACTGATCTGCGAACCCTCCGGCGCCACCCTGGAGGAAGCCCTCACCGACTGGGAGCAACGCTCCAGAGCGACCCCGCCCGGCGACCGCACGAGCCGACGCGGCCCGGAAGGCTGGCTCACCGCATCGGTCGAGTATCAAGGCGGACGTTGGGGCCGCGTGGCCATGCTGCCCGTCCCCACCACCGAACCGGCCTTCGGGCCAGAGCACATCACCGTCCTGGAAAGGACGGCGATGGCCCTGACCGTCGCGCGTCTCACCCACCCGACCCCCTGGGAAAGCACCGCGCACCGCAACGCTCTGCGCGACCTCGTCGAGCAGCGCCACCGCTCCGCAGCGGACGCCTGCGCCCGGCTGGCCGCACTGGGCCTGCCCACCGAGAACAGCCGCTACCTCACGGTCGTGGTGGACCTCCCCGCACAAGACACCACAACGCAAGCCGAGGCCCGCCTCTCCCAAGTCCTGCACGCCACAGGAATCCCGGCGCTCATGGGTGAACTGACCCCCGGCCGCCTGGGAGTACTGCTCGTCCTGAGCCCCTCACACGCCTGGCAACCCGCGGTCGAACGCCTGAGCCACGTGGCGCGCGACCTGTCCCCGCGAGCCGTCGTGAGCGTCGGCCTGGAGGTCGACCAGCTCACTGACACTCCCCGCTCCTTTCATCAGGCGAGCCGTGTGGCCGAGGCCACCCCGCCCGACCAACCTCTCCCCCCGGGCCGCTCCTTCCACGAACTCCGCGATGTCGACCTGCGCCGCCTGCTGTACGCGCTCCGCGAGGACACCCGGATCCAGGAATACGCCGAACGACGACTCGGCCGCCTCCTCGATCACGACGCCCGACACGGCACCGACCTGCTGACGACCCTCCGCCACTACCTCGACGTGGCCGGCAACAAAACCAGCGCCGCCCGCCGCGGCGGCCTGTCGCGCGAGACGTTCTACCAACGCCTGCGCACCATCGAGCGCCTGCTCGGCTGCGACCTCGAATCCGGCGAACAGCGCACCGCATTGCACGTGGCCCTGATGGCGCTGGACGTCTTGCGCACCGGCTGACCCTAGGCCTGGCCTGCGGATGTTCCGTCAAGGAACGGTCCCGATACTCGTCAAGCCGCCTGCGCGGTGATGTGCTGTGCGCGCTCGGGGTGTTCAGGGTCGCGACCCCCGACCGGGTACAGCGGCGGCCGGTCTCGCCGCACTTGCCCTTGCGGCACACTCGGCGATCGCATCTGCGGGGCAAGGCGCGGCGCGTTCGCCGAGAGCCTGGACCGGATCAGCACGGCCATCGGCACGCTGCTGAAGGCCCGGGCCGAGGCAGGCGTCCTGCGCTCCCGCGACTGCGCGGGCCGCATGCGCGAACTACTCCTCGACGGACTCCGCCACCGCGCCGTCTGAACTGGAGGCCGCCGGCGACTGGGCGTGCACTTCACCCGTTTCGACCACCCCGCCGGCCCGGCCGCCCTCGGACAGGGCAAGGCCGCCATCGCGCGCAGCAGGGTGCGGCGGCTCGGGGTGAAGCCGACCGTGTCCTTCTCAAGAGGAATGGGAGGTGAGGTCGGCACGGGACCAAGGCGGTGGACTGCGGCAGTGGAGCGCCCTCGACGGCCTCAGCTCCTGCCCGGGCGGCGTCACTTTGCAGGAAGGTGAGCCCGCAGCTACCCTCATACTCAACAATGCGACTAGGTGCCTAGTTGCTTAGCGATGGCGGTGCCACTTCCATCAGCAGCGTTGACGAGAGGCGGTCGACCCCGTGTCGAGCAGTGGGTATCTGCGCTTTGTCGCCCTGGGTGACAGCCACACCGAGGGGCTTGGGGACGGCGACGACGTCCGTGGTCTTCGGGGCTGGGCGGACCGGCTCGCCGAGCAGGTCGCCCGCCACAGCCCCGGCCTGCTCTACGCCAACCTCGCGGTGCGCGGCCGTAAGGCCGGTCAGGTGCGCGCCGAGCAACTGGCTCCGGCTCTCGCGATGCGGCCCGACCTCGCCACCGTGGTGGCCGGGGTCAACGACGTGTTGCGCCCGGGCTGCGACCTCGACGAGGTGGCCGACCACGTTGAAGCGATGTTCGCCGCCCTCACCGCGCAGGGCGCCACCGTCGCGACCCTCATGTTTCCCGACGTCGGGCGCATCACGCCGTTGGCCCGCCCGATCCGTCACCGTGTTCTCGCGCTCAACGCACGCATCCGGGAGGCCGCCGACCGCCACGGCGTGGTGGTGGCGGAGACGGCCGCGCACGCGGCGGCGACCGATCCGCGATTGTGGAGTGCTGACCGGCTGCACGCCGGCCCGCTGGGGCACGCACGCATCGCGGCTGCCGTGGCGCATGCGCTCGGCCTGCCGGACAGCGACGACACATGGACCCTCCCCCTTCCGGCCGAGAGGCCAGGCATCTCCGGCTGGAGGACCATGGGTGCCGAACTGCGCTGGGCCGGCACCTTCCTCGGCCCCTGGATCGGCCGCCGCCTGCGTGGCCGCTCCTCCGGCGACGGCCGCCAGGCCAAGCGGCCGGCCCTGCTTCCGGTGGCCGCGTCCACCGGGGACGCCTCCTCAGCCGTATGAGACTCCGCCCGCGACGACGCCGGCGGCTCCTCCTGCCGCACTTCCCTCTTCCTGGCACCGGAGCTGGAAATGAGTAACGCCCGCCCCTTCCGCGTCCTGCGCGCGAAGCGGCTGCGGACCGTCAAGGGCGTCATCGTGGGCTTCGTGGCACTGCTGTTCACGGTGTTCTGATCTTCTCCATCGCCATGGCGGTACCGACGTCCGGAGCCACGGTCCCCCTCCAAGCCCCCCCCGGTTTCTACCGCGTCCTCGGCGAGTTCGAGCCCCTGCGCCAGATCACGGACGCCGTCCGCTCGATCCTCTACTACGACGCCCAGGCCGACGCGGGTCTGCCCCGGGGCTGGTAATGCTGGGCGTGGGACTCGCGCTCGCGGGCCTCTTCGGCTTCGGCGTGACCCGGTTCTGCGACCGCAAGGGATTCCATCGCATTCCCGCCGACGAGGAACCGCAGCTGCTCCTCGTCCGGGCATAGTCCGACGACGGGTGAGGGGTGGAGTCGGGCATGATCGCCCCACCCCCTCTTCTTGCCGATCGTGCAGGTGGGATCGTCGCGGTCAGCCGTCGGCCCGCAGTGCCGCTGTGCGCTGTTCGAGCCTGCGCAGCGCCATGTCCCCCCACTGGAGGTTCTCCCGCTCGAACGACATCCCACGCAGCAGGGTGAGGTACGGGCCGATGTGCTCGGCCTCGGCGAAGTACGCCTCCTCAGAGCGCCCGTCGAGCAGGCGCTGCCGGAGTCTCTCGTAGCCGGCCAGCTTGGCGGTGGCCCACTGCATGCGCTCCGCGATGGCAGTCCGGACCGCTTCCATGTCGCCCACGTCCACGCACTGCACCTTGACAAGCAACTCGTCCCGGACCACCGCCGGTTTGCCCAAGGGCTCGGCGGTGTAGGCGTGGACGGCCTTCCGCCCGGCCTCCGTCAAGGAGAACAGCCGCTTGTTGGGGCGGCGCTTCTGCTCCACGACGCGGGCGGTGACGAGTCCTTCCGCCTCCATGCGCTCCAGCTCCCGGTAAAGCTGCTGGGGCGTCGACATCCAGAAGTTGGCCACCGTGGCATCGAACGCCTTCGCGAGGTCGTACCCGGACGCCTCGCCCCTCAACAGCGCGGCCATCACCGCGTTCCGCAAAGCCATGGATAAACGCTAACAGATTAATCAACAAGGTGACTAACAGTCATTTCTCTCCTATGGACAAGCCATAACAGGCACTCCAGCCTCCACCACACCTATTCGTATTGTTGACTATCTACCCCAATACCGACAGCGCCGGCCGGGACCCGGAATTCCGGACCCCGGCCGACGGCCGTACCGCGGTGGACGGGCGGTCAGGAGTTGAACGGTGTGGATCCGTCGGCTGCGGCGATGCGCCACAGGTGGTCGGCGGTGCCGTTGTCGTCCCACTGCACGGCCTGCGCCGCGGTTGCGGTGGACATGTCCTGGATGCCCAGGGCCATGCCGCTGTTCTTGTTGATGATCTTGCAGTAGCCGCCGCCCGCGTCCACCACGGACCAGAGGTGATCGGCGGTGAGCGTGTCACCCCACTGCAGTGCGGTGGCGCCGGCCGTCTTGGAGGCGTCCTTGATGCCGAGCACCTGCCCGCTGTTGGCGTTGAAGATCTTGTAGTAGCCGTTCTCGGCGGGAACGATCTTCCACTGGTGGTTGGCCGTGGCGTCGGCCGTCTGCTGCTGGGCGGCGCCTCCTGCGGCGATCGAGGAGCCGGAGATGCCGAGCTCCAGATTGCTGTTCTTGTTGACGATCTTCACGGCCGGTGTCTCCGGGTACCAGGACTCCAGCTCGGTGACGCCGACGAACTTGCCGGCCTGAGGGGTGAAGACGACCCGGAACTGGGAGGTCGTGATCGTCGGGAAGGTCACCTCGTTGGCGTCGTCGGCGACCGGGGTGGCAGGGCTCTTGGTCTGGTTCGGGACAGTCACCCACGAGCCGTTGCTGAGGTACTGGACGGTGTAGCTCGCCGGGACGCGGATGTTCGCGCCGTCGTCGTAGGTGTAGAACTTCACCTCGTTGATCTTCCGCGGTGCGCCGAAGTCGACGCCGAGGTGGTCGGTGGCGTTCGGCGAGCCGGAGTTGGTCCACCGGTCGTCGGGGATCTTGTCGTAGCGGATCCAGCCGTCGGTGGCCCGCAGCGGGGCGTCGAAGGTGGTGGGCTTGCAGGCCTGCCCGCTGTGGCAGTGCGGACCGTTGGAGACGGTGTTGGTGTAGGAGGCGAAGGCCTTCGGGTAGGGCTGGGTGATGGTCCGGCCGAGCCAGTCCTGCTCGGCGGTCAGCGGGTTGGCCGCCACGTTCATCAGCCGGGTGGCCGGTGCCGGGGTGACGGGGGCTGCCACGTTCACGGTGGTGTTGGCGAGCGTCGACGACTGCTGGATGCGCTGGCCGTCCTGGAAGATCTGCAGACCGCTCCCCTTGCCGTAGTGCGTGCCGTCACGGTCCCAGCGGATCGAGTAGGTGTGTCCGTGGTAAGGCAGGGACTCCACCGCGAAGTAGTCCCACGTCGACGGGACGAGCGGCTTCAGCACCAGCGTGTTGTTCGCCTGCGGCTTGATGCCCAGCAGACCGGTGAGCACCAGGTCGTTGAAGCTGGAGTGGTTGTAGTTCTCGCTGAAGTTGAAGCCGTCGTAGATCCACGCCCCGGTGTCGCCGTCGGCGGCCTCGGCGATGTAGGGCTTGCCGTCCTTGTGCTGGAGGTCGGCGAACTGCGCCAGCATCGTCTGGTAGTCCGCCTTGGTGACGTAGCTCTGCGCCGGATAGTCCTGGAGCAGGTTCGCCATGCCGGTCAGGACCTGGCTCGTCTGGAACGGCCAGCTCGGGCCGTTCCAGTGGCAGCAGTTGGCGTCGTCACGCTGCTGCGTGGCGGGGATCGCCTGGTAGTCGAAGTACGGGTTCGCCGTGATCCGGTCGAGCTCGGCGAAGCCGGTGCCCTTGGCGAACTTCAGCGTGTTGGCGCCGGCCTTCATCGGGACCTGCACGGTGACGGCCTGCGACTCCGAGAACTTCTGCCAGGCCCCGGTGGGCGCGTAGCTGACCGTGATCGGGTTGGCGGTGGCGTCGTTCACGATGAGCTTGTGGGTCGACGTGCCGCTGGTGCCGTTCGCGTAGTACACGGTCACGGGGTACGTCCCGGCGCCGGGCGCGTCCACGGTGAAGGTGACGTAGCTGTCGTCGAAGTCGATCTGCCCGACGTACTGCCCGTTGGAGGCGGTCGACGAACTGAACAGGTTGGCGTGGTTGCGGGTGGCCTGCTCCGCCTCGAAGTCGTGCACCCGCTCCAGCGTCGTGGGTCCGAACGGCGCCTTGAACCGCTTGGAGTCGGTCAGGTACTTCCACGCCGACGAGTACTGCGCGTCGGGCAGGTTGAACGCCCACGGGGCGTAGCCCATCAGCTCCCGCCAGGTCGTCCTGGTCTGCTTCAGGGTGCCGTTGGTGGTGTCCGTGTTGTAGACCTGCATGAAGAAGTTGCGCTGCGGGTCCCACAGCGAGTTCTGCACGGCCGACTTGAGCTGCGCGGCCTTGGCGTCGTAATCGTTCGCAGTCGCCGTGTCGCCGTTCAGCGCGGCGATCTTGCTGATGGCCTGGGCGGCGCTGAACATGTACGCGTTGATCGTGGGCCGGTAGCCGCGGCCGCCGCCGAACCAGTCGCTGCTGTGCATCGACGTCTCGGTGTACTCGGTGGCGTCGGACAGCGGGGTCTGGTGGTACAGGTCGCTGGTGGACTGCGTGCCGTTCACCGTGACGTCGGCGTTGAAGTTCGAGTCCCAGCGCTTGTACAGCGCGATGAGGTGAGGGAGCGCGGACTTGATCTGGGCGGCGTCGCCCGTGACGAGATAACGCTGGTACGCGGCGCTCGTGATCCACTCGCTGAAGTTGCGGGCGCCCGAGTTGCCTGCCCCGTGCAGCCAGAAGTCCAGGTAGTCACCGGCGTAGTCCCGGTTGCGCAGCCAGCGCCCGTCCAGCAGGTGGTAGCCGGCCGCGTCCGGGAGCGCGGTGTACGGGTTCCCGGCGTAGCCGATCGGCACGTCGTACTCGGTCGACACATAACCCGTACCCGGCACCGTGTAGCGGAGCGCACGCTTGTAGGTGCTCCACCGGTAGTAGTAGACATCGTCGATGTCGTTGTCGGGGGTGTCGAGGAAAGGGATGTTGTCCTTGTACCACTGCCGCTCGTCGAGCTGGTTGGCGGCGAGGATCTCGTCCTTGTCGAGCGCGACCGCGTTGGGGTCGTCGGCCGCCTGGGCGGGGGTCGCCCCGGGTCCGCCGGTCAACAGGGCCATGGACAGCGTCGAGCCGCACAGGGCGGCCACGAGGCGGGTGCTGGGTCTGGGGCGATGACGCATAGAGGTGTCCTCCATTGGGCACTCATGCGAGATATTTGTCGTTCGAAATGCCGAACGTCGTTCGAAATTCTGCCAGACGGTAATGACGGACAGCAGAGCAAGTCAATAGATCCGGCAAAGCGAGCTGACAGGGCGGGCAACTCGGCGCCAACGCGTCGGCACTGGCAGGTCGCCGTACGGGTCGGCTCCTCCGACGGTCCCGCGGGCGGCAGGAACGCGCACGACATCGACACCGTCGGCAACGCCAACCTCGCCGAGGCCGCCCACCGCACCGGCATCCGCCGGTTCGCCCTGACCAGCATCCTCACCGCACAAGAAGCTCGCCGAAGACGAACTCGAACAGCTCGGCGTCCCGTCTCGACGAGCGGCTCGGCATCGCCCACGGTGAGCTCGCGGACGATCCGCCAGTCGTCGCTGCCCCGGGTCAGCCCCTCGTCGGAGTGCTGGGCCCAGACGACGTGGCCCCCTTCCCGCCGCGCCTTCGCGACCAACAGCCAATGTTCGCGACGACCGCGTCGTGCCCGTGAGCCTCCTCGACGACGCCTTGGTGCACGTCGACGACAAGAAGTGCGGTGTTCGGCCGGTTCTCGAGTGTTGTCATGGCCTCTCCTCGCTCACGCAGGGGCCCACGGTCCCCCGCACAGCAGTCCCGGCCACAGCCAGTCGAGGAGGCGGCCTCGGCCCGCCCCGCGCGCACCCCTCAACTCCCGCCTTGAAACCGGTGCTTGAGGAGCACGTCGGACTGCTCCATCAGGCTGAGGTGAGAGCCAGCCGGTGAGCGGCTCCGTCACGCCTGGCACGCGGGACGGATTCGCACAGGTAAAGCGCGTGTGACGAGAGCGTTGACGGAACCTTGGACCCCGCTTATCTTCTGACCGAATTTACGAACTGTGTTCGAAATTACGGACAGGACGGTCCCGCATGCCGAAGATGTCAGAGCAGCCCCCCGTCAGATCCCTGATTCTGTGCGTGCTCGCCGTACTGATCGCCATGGTGGCGGCGACGACCCCGGCCACCGCCGCCGAGGGCCGCCCGTACACCAACCCCATCAAGTCGCAGAAGGGAGCCGACCCCTGGCTCGAGTACTACAACGGCAACTATTACCTGGTCACCACGTCCTTCACCGGCGTGCTGACCATGCGGAAGTCGCCGACCCTGGCCGGGCTCTCCACCGCCGCCAGTGTCCAGATCTGGAGTGACACCACCTCCACCCGCAACACCAACATCTGGGCGCCGGAGATCCACTTCCTCGACGGCCACTGGTACCTGTACTACTCCGCGGGACAGAGCGGTGTCGCCTGCTGCGGCTCCCAACGCACCCACGTCCTGGAGAGTGCCGGAACCGATCCGATGGGCCCGTACACCTACAAGAACCAGCTCAGCGGCTCCAACCTCACCCCTGGCGGCTGGCTCATCGACGCCACAGTCCTGCAGAACAACAACAACCTGTACCTGATCGGCAGCGGCTTCATCAACGGCAGTACGCAGAGCCTGGTCATCGCGCCGATGAGCAACCCGTACACACTGGCCAGCAGCACCTTCACCATCATCTCCAGCCCCACCGCGAGCTGGGAGACCTCGGGCGGCGCGGTCAACGAGGGCCCCGAACCCCTGTACCACGACGGCCGCACGTTCCTCACCTTCTCCGCGAGTCACTGCAAGACCGCGGACTACAAGCTGGGCCAGCTTGAACTGACCGGCACCGACCCGCTGAACCCCGCCTCCTGGACGAAGAAGTCCACGCCGGTCTTCCAGCGCGACGACGCGGCAGGTGTCTACGGCCCCGGCCACAACGGCTTCTTCACCTCTCCGGACGGCACCGAGAACTGGATCGTCTACCACGCCAACGACTCCGCGACCGGCGGCTGCGGCAACGGCCGTACGACGCGGGCGCAGAAGTTCACCTGGAACGCTGACGGCACGCCGAACTTCGGCACCCCGGTGGCGCTCGGCACGACACTGCCCGGCCCCTCGGGCGAAACGGCGACGACCCCGACCGCGTACACCCTGGTGAACCGCAACAGCGGCAAGTGCCTGGACGTCGAGGGCGGCAACACCTTGGACGGCACCAACATCTTCCAGTGGAGCTGCAACGGCGGCGCCAACCAGAAGTGGCGCGTCGAGGACCTCGGCAACGACACCAGCCGACTGGTCAACGTCGCGACCGGCAAGGTCGCGGACACCGCGGGCTGCGCGACGGCCGACGGCACGGACATCGCCCAGTGGTCCTGGCTGAACAACAACTGCCAGAAGTTCCGTCTGGCCTACACGGCCACCGGTGACTACGTGCGGATCGTGAACGAGAACAGCGGCAAGGTCGCCGACGTCGCGAACTGCGGCACCACGAACGGGGCCGACGTACGGCTGTGGACCTGGCTGAACAACAATTGCCAGCAGTGGCGCCTCGTCCCCACGACCTGACCTGCCTCCGCACCCCGCACCCCGCACCCCGGGATCGGGAGAAACCCGTTGAGACGCAATGCCGTACGGCTGCTCACGGCCGTCCTCTTCGCCTTGATGGGCCATCACCTCGCCCCCCGTTGCCTTTCTCGCGGCTCCGCAATGGGGCCTCCGACCTTCGGGTCCGGCATGACTTCTCCCCCTTGTTGCGGTTGACGATCCGGGGGTTGGGTCACCGGGCCCGGAGGCATCGACAGACCGCTGATGAGGGGCTTGAGCACCGGCATCACCCGAGCCGAAAAGGCTCTCCGTAACGTGGATGTGGCAACTCGGTGCCCTGGCAAGGCCGGACGAAAGCGTGATGGAGGGGCTTGCATGTGATCGACACCGGCGACATCCACGTCTTCCGCGGCCTGGACGTCGGCGACGGCGAGCACCACGCCACTGCCGTCAGCCCGGCGGGAAGAAGGCGTTCGACAAGCGCCTGCCCAACACCGAACCCAAGCTCGGCGAGCTCTTACGGTCGCTCACCTGCCCGGGCTGACGATGCGGCGGATCGCCGAGCTCTACCCTGGTGAGGCGAAAACGGACGCAAGGGACGCGTTCATCATCGCGGACGCTGCCCGCGCAATGCCTCATACGCTGCGGGCGATCGACGGCGACGACGAGACGATCGCCGAGCTGGAGATGATCGTCGGCTTCGACGACGACCTGGCCGACGAGGCCACCCGGGTCGCCCACCGGCTGCACGACCCGGGAGGGCGACCTCGGTGGCGCAGGAGGTGATGGCGCCAATCCCGTCAGGCGCCTCGACGAAGGCCTGGGCGGCCGCAATGGCTTCGGCCGGCTCACCGGCCAGCAGGTGGAGGTCGGGCTTGGGGCGGATCATCGCGATGACCGTCTCGCTGACCGGCATCGCGTGCGAAGCCCCCGAGCGTCCCGCGCTCTTCTCCTCCGGCCCCCGGTCCAACTCGAAGCTCCAGCGGCGGTCAGGCCGTCCGTGGTGACAGGCGTACCCCCGCTCCCCCTCGGGTGCGACCGCCGCCGACGGACGGGCCGTGCCTGCGCAGGTCGTCAGGCGAACCGCCTACAAACGAGCTCCTGGAACAGGCACTCAGCACCCCCGCCCTGCTGACACCTGACCGATGCCACCAGCGCGCCCGCCCACAGCCGAACGGCATGGAGATGCCTGGGTTCTAAACGTCTCTCTGTAACCGTTCCAGTTCACCCCGTTGACACCCTGTACACGGCCCCTTACTGTCACGCCAACTTCCGAACGCTTGGCGATATTTCGAACACGCGAAAGGCGATTGCCCTGTGCACCCCCGGAATCAGCACGCATGTGGCCGGAACGCCGTGGCGCAGCCCGACGTAGGCACAGAGCACGCCGGCAAAGGGAGTACGAGAGTCGGCGATGCCGGGCCGTAGCAACGCACTGATCGGCGATGTGCGGGATGCCGAGGCGTCTGAGCACCGACTCGATCAACGTGCCGGGCGGCCTGACCGCAACCGTGGGAGCGAGGTCCGCCGGTTACTCGCTCGCCTTGAAACCCGTGCACCAAGACCCTGACGACCTCGGCTGCTGCGTGCGGATCGGCGAGGGCGCCGAAACTGATCCGACCCGGTGCACCGCTCAGTCCGAAGTCCGGTCCGCCCGGGGATCTACCCGTACGGGACTCGTCCGCGACGCCTGCCCCTGCCACAGCGCCCGGGCGCAGCATCGCTCCGACTCGCTCTCGACCTGCCTGCCGAGCGCCCGGCTCATTCCACCGCTTCCCCCTCGACGTCTGGTCCGCCGCAATTCCTCAACGATGAGAAGGACAAGGAACGATCACCATGCTCAACCGAAGAACCGCCCTCGCCTCCCTCGCCGGAGCCGCCTCTCTCGCGCTCACCGTGTCCGCCTGCGGGCAGAGCAGCGTGCGCACCTCCGAGGGCACGTCCGAGGGCGGTACCGTCGGCGTCGCCATGCCGACCCGGTCCTCCGACCGCTGGCTCACCGACGGCAGGAGCATCGTCAAGGACCTGAAGGGCCAGGGGTACAAGGCCAAGCTGGTCTACGGCGACGACGACCCGAAAGCCCAGGTCTCCCAGATCGAGAACCTGATCAAGCAGGGCGTGGACGCACTGATCATCGCGGCCATCGACGCCAAGTCGCTGAACGGCGTGCTCCAACAGGCCGCCGCCGCGCACATTCCGGTGATCTCCTACGACCGGCTCATCCTCGGCACCAAGAACGTCGACTACTACGTCTCCTTCGACAACGAGATGGTCGGCCGGATGCAGGCTTCCCACATCATCAAGAAGCTCGGACTGGAGGGCGGCAAGGGCCCCTTCAACATCGAGCTGTTTGCCGGCTCCCCCGACGACAACAACACCAAGTATTTCTTCGAAGGTTCGATGGCGCGATTGCAGCCGTTCCTGGACAGCAAGCAGTTGGTCGTTCCGTCGGGTCAGACCGAGCTCAGCCAGATCACCACGTTGCGCTGGGACGGGCCCACCGCGGAAAAACGTATGCGCGGCATCCTCGCCACCTGGTACCACAGCAAGAAGGTCGACGCGGTCCTGTCGCCCTATGACGGTATCTCGAGGGGCGTCCTGTCCGCGCTGAAGTCCAACGGCTACGGCTCCGGCAGCGGGCTCCCGGTCATCACCGGTCAGGACGCCGAGCCTGCCTCGGTGAAGTCGATCATCGCGGGTCAGCAGTCGGAGACCGTCTACAAGGACGTCCGCGAACTCGCCGGGGCCGCCGCAGACATGGTCGACGACATACTCAAGGGCCGGCTTCCGCGGATCAACAACAGACGCGACTACAACAACGGCGTCAAGGACGTGCCCGCCTACTTGCTGCAACCGCAGAGCCTCGACAAGACCAACTATGACGTTCTGATCCGGGACGGTTACTACACGGCCGATGAGCTCAAGTAGCGACGGGCCTTGGCCCTCGAATCCCGGACATAGGTCAATCCCGCTGGCGTCAGCGTAGTTGCTGTTGTTCGGGACGCTGTTTCGTAGGCGATCGGGCTGAGGTCGGTGTCGACGCCCTCATAACCTGTCACCCCATTACAGCGTCTCCGGGGCGACGAGGCTGATGCACCGACTCCGCTTCAGCCCGCAGGTCCCCGCGCGGAAGGAGGCGACCTGGACCGAGGCGAGAGAGCCCGGGCGGCTCACGGAGGCTACGTCTGTTTCGAGACGAGGCAGGCTTCACCCGACGGCCGCCCATAGGACGGACCCGGGGCCGGCGTAGCGTGACTCCGGAAGTGGCGGTCAGCGGGCGACACTCGGGGCGGCTGTCGGTGGCCGGGCTGATCGCGATGCGGCCCGGCTCCCGCACCGGCTGTGCCACCGCCTGCGCGTCCACCCCACGGGCAAAGGCAAGCGCCGCAGCATGGGCGAGCGCGACTTCATCGCGCTGATCGACGGCGTCCACAGGCGGCTTCGCCGCCCGTCTGACACCCCACGACCCGCCCTCGGCCCGCCTGAAATCACTCAGCCTCCTCGGCATGATGGCCGGCACCCTGCAACTCTCCCGCGCCCTGACCGACCGGCAACTCGCCGACCGACTCCTCGAACAGGGCATGCGCAACGCCCTCGCCCTGATAGACGCCGAAGAGCACACCTGATGCGAAGATCCGCCGTCGAGTGCGGGATGGCCAGCCCTCACCGACGAAAGCCCCACACTCGCTCGCGCGTCGCCACTGCCGACCCTTTGGATTACGTTTGCAATACAATAGGCTGGCTGAGTCGGTGAAGGGCAACCGGTCCTGCCGGGCCGGCGAAGGAGCGTGTGGCATGGTGCGGTACGGCAAAGAGCACAAGGCGGAGACCAGGCGACGGATCATCGAGACGGCGGGCCGCCGGTTCAAGCAGGACGGTATCGACGGCTCCGGCGTCTCGACGCTCATGAAGGACGCGGGGCTGACCAACGGCGCCTTCTACGCTCACTTCGCATCCAAGGACGACCTCGTCACCACGGCAATCGCCGACCAGTTGAAGGTGCAGGCCGAGAGTGTCGTCGCGCTGGCCGAACCCGGCCGTGCCGGACTCGAACAGATCGTGCGGGGGTACCTTTCACCCCAGCACCGCGAAAGGCTCGCCGACGGCTGCCCCAACGCCGCCCTGCTCGACGAAATCGGGCGCTGCACCGAGACGACCAGGCAGGCGTACACCGACGGTGTACTGATCCTCGTCGAGGGCATCGCCGAACGCATGGCGCCCGCGGACCCGTCCTCCGCACACGTGAAGGCACTCAGCCTCCTCGCCATGATGGCCGGCACCCTGCAACTCTCCCGCGCCCTCACCGACCGGCAACTCGCCGGCCAACTCCTCGAACAGGGCATCCGCAACGCCCTCGCACTCCTGGACGCCGAGCAGCACAACTGAGACGCCGTCCGCGCACCGATCAGAAGCTGCGTCACTCTCGGCACCGGCCACCCCACGAGGGGAAAAAACGAGGACCATCGCGCATCGTGCGGAGCGAGAAGTGGCGCGCGACCGATCAGGACCGGGCGTCACCGTTCAGCGGATCGTCGTGCCCGGGCCCAAGGACGCACCCCCCGTCTCGCTTCGCGTCTTCCAGCCCACCGGCCTGCTCGACTCCGAGGGAGCGGTTGTTGCTCCCGCGGGCATGCTTCGCCGAGCTCCAGGCGTGCCCGCGTCCGGCGACGACGATCCGTTCGTATGGGGTGGACTGGCCGCGGTGGTGGAGATTCCTGGCCGGGTGGGGAGGTGGACCGGGACCGGGCGACGCGTCAGCATGCGCGGGACTTCGCTCGGTTGATGCAGGGCGCGCCGAAACCCGCCCCAATCCACTGGCGCTATCGAGGTGCCGACGAGCTGTCGCCCGCGCCGGCAGCTCGGAGAGCGGCAGGTGCGCAAAGCGTCGTCACACCTGCTGACCAGGAGTTCGCTGCGGGAGCGACCGTGGCGCGAGGCTAGCCGATAGGGCTCCATGCGGCTCAGCGCCGGGTCCGTTGACGCTGAGCCGTGCAACAGGAGCAACAGGTGTCGTGGTATCGCCAGTTCAGGTGAAGCCGCGGCTGCAGCCGGGCCAAAGGGTTCCAATCCGGGGGTGAGAACGTGTGGTGATCTGACACAGCGGTTTTCCACCCATCGGTTGGCCCCCGCCCGGGGGCGACCGGGATGCGGGCCCGTCACCGGTGCTGCGCCGTGCCCAGCTCGTCGGTGTACCGGGCGAGGGCGTCCTCGGCGGTGGGGACGGGGCCGAACAGTTGCTCCTGACGGTGAGGGTCGGCGACGTAGCGGCCGCTGTCGAACCAGCCGAACATCGCAGCCATGTCCTTGACCAGGGGCATGAAGCGACCGGCGACGCCACCTGCGGCGCGGGCGACGGCGGACGGGACGGCCCACACCTTGATTTTCTTTCCGGCTCGGTTGCCCATCAGGTCGGCCATCTCGCGCATGCTGACCGGACGGTCCCAGCCGATGTCGATGCGCTCACCGTTGTCTGCCTCGGCGTCGACGGCGGCCGCCAGGTACGCCGCGAGATCGGAGGTGTGGACGAAGGTCAGCGGGACGGTGGTCTTGCCGATCCACGTCAGGCGGCCCTTGTCGATCGGGTTGCCCGCCATGGTCGCGATCTGGTCGAGGAAGGCTCCCGGGCGCAGTGCGAGGAACGGGACGCCGAGCTGTTCGAGCTTGTCCTCGGCGAGCTTCTTGTGCCAGAAGTGCGGGACGTGGGGCGTCTGGTCGCTGGTGAGGATGCTGGTCAGGACGAACCGCCGGATGCCGGTGCGGTGGGCGGCCTCGGCGAGGTTGGCGTTGCCGACGGTGTCGATGTCGTGCGCGTTCTTGCCGCCGCGGGTGTAGCCGGCGGCGGTGGTGACGACGGCATCGGCGCCGTTCATTGCGGCCACGAGCGAGTCGAGGTCGAGCATGTCGCCGCGGGCGATCTCGACGCCCCGCTTTTCGAGCCTGCTCGCGTCGCTGGTCGGCCGGACCAGGGCGCGGACGTTCTTGCCGCGCCCCAGCAGTTCGTCGACGACCTTGCCGCCGAGGGAGCCGGTCGCGCCGACGACAAGGACGGGGAGAGTGGTGGTCACGGAAGTCTCACTTTCCATCAGGTCAGGGGTGGGGGGTTGGGTGGCCGTCGGCGTGGACGCCGTCGGCCCGGGTTACTCAAGGGGCGGGCCCGTGATGGGCGGATCCGTGGCTCGGGTCGTCGGCGGCCTGCGGGAGCTTGTGGAGGTCGACGGTGACGCGGGTGATGCGGCCGCCCTCGACGTGCGGTCGGCCGACCACGGTGAAGGGTTCGACATCCCCGTGGGAGAGGTGTTGCTGCCTGCACTGGGACGGCTCGCGCTTGCCCCGGACGTTGAGGTTCCGCTCATCCCCGTTCTCCCTGACGTACGGGGGTGAGTACGGGGGTGAGCGGGGGTCCCGGCACATCGGCCGGCTCAGCTCACCGGGCGTCTTCCGGCAGTTGGGGAGGCTGGATCCGTTCAGCACGGGCCTTCGTGAGCCGAGTTGCTCTGCCGCTCCGCCACTTCGCTGGAACGCTGGAAACGATTCGCACTCCAGGCCGGAACCGGGTGCACGCCGAGGTGAGTTACTCGGATTCTTCCTGCGGAAGAGCGCTGCTGTTGATCGCGTCGGCGATGGCGTAGGCGATGCGGACGAAGGACTCTGCCTGCTGCGCCGACAGGTCCCGCGCGGAGGTCTCCTCCAGGGCTCGCCACATGGCGGCGATGGGCTCCCGCAGGGCACGGCCCTTGTCGGTGAGATGGACGACCATGACGCGCCTGTCGTGTTCGGCCGGCTCGCGCACGAGCAGGCCGGCGTCCTGCATGCGACGCAGGGACTTGGAGACGGTGGAGTGGTCCAGGCCGACGCTTTCGAGCAGTTCGGACTGGGTCTGGCCGTCCCGGTCCAGGAGTTGCATCAGCAGCAGTTCCTGTCCGGGATGCAGATCCATCTCGCGGAGCATGGCGGCGGCGCGGGCACGGTGGGCGCGGGCGAGCTGGAAGATCGCGTAGCTCATCGGCCCGTCGCCGGCCGTGGAGGGGGTGCGGTGTGTGGGGGCGGGCATCGGTTCCTCAGACGGTGTGGGTGGGGTAGTCGGTGTAGCCGGCCACTCCGCCGCCGTAGAAGGTCGCCGGGTCGGGGGTGTTCAGCGGCGCGTCAGAGCGTAGCCGCTCGACCAGGTCCGGGTTGGCGAGCGCGAGGGCGCCGACGGAGACGAGGTCGGCCGTGCCGTTGTCGACGTCCTTGGCGCGGGTGGGCAGGTCGGTGCCGGCCCGGTTGAGGATCAGCGTGGTCGGCCACAGCGTGCGCAGGGTGCTCAGCAGCTCCTCGTCGCCCGCGTGGAGGATGTGCAGGTAGGCGAGGCCGAGCGGGCTGAGGGCGCGCAGGAGTGCCGGGTACAGCTCGGCGGTGTCGGACTCGGCGATGTCGTTGTAAGGGTTGCCGGGCGAGATGCGCAGGCCGGTGCGGTCGGCGCCGATCTCGTCGGCCACAGCGGTGGCGACCTCGACGGCGAAGCGGATGCGGTTGTCGATGGAGCCGCCGTACTGGTCGGTGCGCTGGTTGGTGTTGTCGGCGAGGAACTGGTGCACGAGGTAGCCGTTGGCGCCGTGGATCTCCACGCCGTCGGCGCCTGCCGCGACGGCGGCCGCCGCGGCGCGGCGGAAGTCGTCGACGGTCGCCACGACCTCCTGCGTCGACAGCGCACGGGGCGTCGGCATCTCCTGGGGCCCGGACGCGGTGAACATCGCGCCCTGCGGCCGGATGGCCGAAGGGGCGACCGGCCGGCGCCCGTGGGGGGTGTTGTCGGGGTGGGCGATGCGCCCGGTGTGCATCAGCTGGATGACGATCCGGCCGTCGGCCGCGTGCACGGCGTCGGTGACCTTGCGCCACCCGGCGATCTGCTCGTCGTTGTGGATGCCGGGGGTGAGGAGGTAGCCCTGGCCGTCGGCGTTGGGCTGGGTTCCCTCGGTGATGATGAGCGCGTGCGAGGCCCGCTGGGCGTAGTACTCGGCGTTCAGCTCGCTCGGTACGCCTTCGGGGGTGGAGCGGTCGCGGGTCATGGGGGCCATGACCAGGCGGTGCGGGAGGGAGATGTCGCCGACGGTGGTCGGTGTCCACAGGGCGTTCAGCATGAGTGGTCCTTCGGTGCGGTGATGGTCAGGTGATGAGCAGGACATGGCAGAACAAGAGGGAAGGGCGGGCGTGATCAGTCGAGGGTGAGGACGAGCTTGCCCTGGACATGCCCGGCGTCGCTGACCTGCTGGGCCTTGGCGGCCTGGGCGAGTGGGTAGGCGGTGACGGTGGTGACGAGCTTGCCGGTCGCGGCGTCCTGCGCCAGGGCGGCCAGGCGGGCGGCCGAGCGTTCCCGGCCACCGGTGGAGAAGGTGATGCCGAGCTGGTGTGCGCGGAAGTCGGCGATGGTGACGATGCGTTCGGTGCCGCCGCGCAGGGCGATGGAGTCCTCGAGGGCTCCCTTCCCGGCCAGGTCGAACACCGCGTCGACGCCGTCGGGGGCGAGCGCCCGGACCCGCTCGACCAGGCCCTCGCCGTAGAGGGTCGCGGTGGCGCCGAGCGAGGTGAGGTAGTCCTGGTTGGCGGGGCCGGCGGTGGCGATGACACGCGCTCTGCGGGCCGTGGCCAGCTGGACCGCCAGGGTGCCGACCGCTCCGGCCGCGCCGTGCATCAGTACGGTCTCCCCCGCGGTGACGCCGAGCAGGTCCAGGACCCGCTCGGCCGTCTCGGCGGCCACCGGTAGCGCGACCGCGTGCTGCCAGTCGAGGCCCGCGGGCTTGGGGGCCACGGTGGTGGCCAGCGCGTACTGGGCGTACGAGCCGGTGTCGGACCAGCCCAGCACCTCATCGCCCACCTTCACGTCCTGCACGCCCTCACCCAGGGCGTCCACCACGCCGGCGAGCTCGGCACCGGGGACGGCGGGGAGCGGCGTGGGGAACGCGGCCTCCAGGGCCCCGGAGCGGATCTTGCCGTCCAGCGCGTTCAGCCCGGCCGCCTTGACGCGGACGCGAATCTGCCCGGGGCCGGGCTGCGGGACCTCAATGTCCGCCTCGTGCAGCACTTCCGTGCCGCCGAAACGGTCGAACAGGATGGCCTTCATGACGACTCCTCCCGTGCCCCACCCATTTAGGTGGCTGGACACATAACTACCGTACAGCAAATATGTGGCTAGCCAAGTATTGGCCGCTGGGGTGCCGCGAGATCGGTCACGGTCGCGCGGTCTCCTCGGGATGGCCGGCCGTCGAAGCGGGGGGCGCCCCGCCAGAGCGCGCCTTGCGCGGCCACGCCTTCAAGAACACCTGGCAGCGGCCGTCAAGGACTGGCAGGCCCGGCATGAAAACGGATCACCCAGGTAGCGGCACGATGCCTGCCAGGGAAGGGCCGTAGGTCTTCGGTCCGGTGGGAGCGCGGTCTTCGGTCCGGTGGGAGCGCGGCCGGTAAGCCCGACGCCGTGGCTCAGCGCTGCTCGTCGTCCGCTCTGGCCGGGTGGTTGCCGGGACCGCGGTCGTACCCGGTCAGGGGGGTCGGGGAGAGATCGGTGGGTTCCTCACCGGCTTCCAGCAGCGTGTCCGCGGCGCCCACGATCAGGGGGTCGGGCTTGCCCACGGCCGTGTGATCCTTGGTCGGATAGTCGCAGCGGTCCAGGAGGCTGCGCATCGCTTCCAGCCGGCCGCGGCGTTTGTCGTTGTTCTTCACCACGGTCCACGGGGCGTGGGGCGTGTCCGTCGCCCGGAACATTTCGACCTTGGCCGCGGTGTACTCGTCCCACAGGTCGAGCGAGGCGAGGTCCGTCGGGGAGAGCTTCCAGCGGCGTACGGGGTCGACCGTGCGGATCGCGAAACGGGTCCGCTGCTCGGCCTGGGACACCGAGAACCAGAACTTCACCAGCAGGATGCCGTCCCGGGTCAGCATCTCCTCGAACAGCGGGGCCTGCTCCAGGAAGGTGCGGTACTCCGCCTCGGTGCAAAAGCCCATCACTCGCTCGACTCCGGCCCGGTTGTACCAGGACCTGTCGAAGAAGACGATCTCACCGCGGGAGGGCAGATGCGCCACGTAGCGCTGGAAGTACCACTGACCCGCTTCCCTCTCGGTCGGCTTCTCCAGCGCCACGACGCGGGCGCCTCGCGGGTTGAGCCGCTCGGTGAACCGCTGGATCGTGCCACCTTTGCCGGCCGCGTCACGGCCCTCGCAGAGCACGACCACCCGCTGGCCGGTCTCCTTCACCCAGCGCTGCATCTTCAGCAGCTCGACCTGCAGAACGCGCTTGGTCCTCTCGTACTCGGACCTCTTCACCTTCCGGTCGTACGGGTAGTTCTCCAGCCACGTGTCCACCGGACTTCCGTCGGCGTCCAGGAGGATCGGCTTCTCCGGCCGGCGTTCGTCCACACGCAGGCCGTCGAGCAGCTCTGCCTCGACCCGGATCTCCTCGTCCTCGTCCGGCCGGGTCTTGTCGTCGTGCTCCGACATCACCAATCTCCTGATCATCCTCATGTGCCGACGCCGGTGACCGTTGCGACGGCCGCCACCCCTCAGAACGGAAGGCGGCCTCGCGCCCGGCGGCCGGCGGAGCCGCTGCGGCCGACCGCGCGGGAGCTGGAGCTGAAGGGTTTGCTCAGCAGCCGTCCCAGGACCCCGGGCGCCTTGGACCCGGCCCGCGAGCCGGCCCCGAGACCACGCTGGGCACCGTTCTGCGGATGCCGGGAAAGGCGCGGCAGGAGGAAGGCCAGCACGGCCAGGAGAACACATGCGGCGATGACAACGGCGATGACCATCAAGGGCTCCGGGGTCGGTGGGAATCTTCGCTCTTCTCCGCTTCTGCTGGACCGCGTGCCCCGTCCACCCGCAATCACGCCGCACCCGTTCCTCCCGGTCGGTTCACTCACCTGCGGGGCGGTCTCAGCGCGGGCTGTCGTCTCCGTGGCTGCGCACGATCTCCTTGACCTTGGCCACGGCGAAGCCCCAGCCCTGCTCGACGGTCGGCTTGGCCGGCACCGCGACCTCGTCCGGGTTGGTGAGCACGTCGAGCAGCACAGGACCGGGGGTGTCGAACGCGCGGCGTACGGCCTTCTCCAGGTCGGCCGGGTCGGTCACCCGGATTCCGGGGATGCCCATGGCCGTGGCCACGGCGGCGAAGTCGGGGTTGTCCAGGACGGTGCCGAACTCCGGCAGTCCGGCCTGTTCCTGTTCGAGTTTGACCATGCCCAGGCGGCGGTTGTCGAAGACGACGAGCTTCACGGGGAGCTGGTGCGTCTTCAGTGTCATGAGGTCGCCGAGGAGCATGCTCAGCCCGCCGTCCCCGCAGAAGGCCACGACCTGCCGCTCGCGGTCCAGGCACTGGGCGCCGAGCGCCTGCGGCATCGCGTTGGCCATCGAGCCGAGGTTGTAGGAGCCGATGAGCCGCCGCTCGCCCCGCATCTCGACGAACCGGGAGAGCCACACCGTCGCCATGCCAGTGTCGGAGGTGAAGATCGCATCGTCGTCGGCGAGCCGGTCCACCACAGCCGCCAGCGCCTCCGGCCGGATGTCGTGGGTGCGGTTGTCGAGCGAGGAACGCACCCGGCCGAGCAGGCCCTTGTCGTGTGCGGGGTCGGCCAGCCGTGCCTGGCCCTCGCGCCACCGCTCGAAGCGCTCACGTGCCTTCTCCAGGTGCGTGCGGTCCCGCGCACCGTCCGTCCCGGCGGGTGCGGCGGCGAGGTGGGTGAGGAGGTCCCGGACGGTCGTGCCCGTGTCGCCGACGAGACCGACGTCGACCGGCACGCGCCGCCCGATGTGGGCGGGCTCGGTGTCCACCTGGATGACGGTCTTCCCCTCCGGATACCAGTCCCGGTAGGGGAAGTCGGTCCCCAGGAGCAGCAGGGTGTCCGCGTCCTGCAGGGCCGACGCGGCGGCCGGGTTGCCGATCAGCCCGGTCTGGCCGACCTGGAACGGATTGGTGTCGCCCTCGAAGCCCTCCTTGGCCTTGAGGGTGAGCACCATGGGTGCGGCCAGCCGGTCGGCGAGGGCCAGCACGTCCTCGCGTGCGGCGCGTGCGCCCCGTCCGACGAGCAGCGAGACCCGCTCGGAGCGGTCCAGGAGTTCGGCCGCCCGCCGTACGGCGGATTCGTCGGGTCGGCTGAGCGGGGCGTTCAGGGAGAACCGGGCCGGGCGGTCCGAGGTCAGTTCGCGCTCGCCCAGGTCGCCGGGCACGGTCAGGACGGCGACGCCCTTGCGGCCGAGGGCGTGCCGTACCGCTGTCTCGAGCATCTGCGGCAGTTGGTCGGGAGAGGTGATGGTCGCCCGGAAGACGGCGACGTCGCTGAAGAGCGCGTCGTTGTCGACTTCCTGGAAGTAGTCGGTGCCGAGTTCGGCGAGCGGTACCTGCCCGGCGATCGCCAGGACGGGGGTGTGGCTCTTGGCCGCGTCGTACAGTCCGTTGAGCAGGTGGACGGAACCGGGTCCGACCGTGCCCATGCAGACACCGAGGGTGCCCGAGAGCTGCGACTGGGCGCTCGCGGCGAACGCCGCCGCCTCCTCGTGCCGGCACCCCACCCACTCCAGGTTCTCTGTGGTGCGGATGGCGTCCGTCAGGGGGTTCAGCGCGTCTCCTACGACGCCGAACACCTGGTGCACGCCGAGTTCGCTCAGTGCGTCCACGATGACGCGGGCGACGGTGCGGGCCACGTGAGTCCTCCGGTTTTTCAGACGGTGAATCGGTCGGGGTCGGCGGCGGTCAGACGGTGAATCGGTCGGGATCGGCAGCGGTCAGACGGTGAATCGGTCGGGATCGGCGGCGGTCCAGTCGGCCGCCCAGGCGGCAGGCGGCTCAGCGAGCAACTGCCCCGGGTCGAGCCACTCGTACAGCTCCTCGTAGGAGCGCTCGGTGTAGGGATCGATGCGCCGACGCAGCATGTGCGGGCGCAGGTCGGCGGGATCGGTGACGCCCATGGAGGCCATGAGCTGCAGGGCGCTGGCCACGGTCGCTTCCTGGAAGCGCTGGACGCGCGGCGTCTTGTCACGCACGTCCAGGGCGCGGGCGCGCCGGGGGTCCTGGGTCGTCACCCCGGTGGGGCAGGTGTTGGTGTGGCAGCGCTGGGCCTGGATGCAGCCGACGGCGAACATCATCGCCCGCGCCGCGTTGCCGTAGTCGGCGCCCTGCACCAGGCGCTTCACCAGATCGGTACCCGTGGCGATCTTGCCGCTCGCTCCGATCCTGATCCGGTCGCGCAGGCCCGCGCCGACGAGGGCGTTGTGCACGGTGAGCAGGCCTTCGGTCAGCGGGGTGCCCACGTGGTCGGCGAACTCCAGAGGAGCGGCTCCGGTGCCGCCCTCGCCTCCGTCCACGATGATGAAGTCGGGGGCCGTGCCCTCCGCCAGCATGGCCTTGCACACGGCGAGGAACTGCCGGCGCGAGCCCACGCACAGCTTGAATCCGGCCGGCTTGCCGCCGGAGAGCTCGCGCATCCGGGCGATGAAGCGGACGAGTTCACGCGGGGTGGAGAACACCTTGTGGTACGGCGGCGAGATCACCGTCCGCCCCTCGGGCACGTCCCGCACCTTCGCTATCTCGGCGTTGACCTTCGCCCCCGGCAGGACTCCGCCGATGCCCGGCTTGGCGCCCTGCGAAAGCTTCAGGGACACACACTTGACGTGATCGTGGGCTGCCTTGTCGGCGAACTCGGCGGGGTCGAAGTCGCCGTCCGGGGTGCGGCAGCCGAAGTAGCCGGTGCCGATCTCCCAGACCAGGTCCCCACCCGGCTTCAGGTGGTACTCCGACAGGCCGCCCTCCCCCGTGTCGTGGGCGAAACCTCCGGCCGCCGCGCCGCCGTTGAGGGCGAGGATCGCGTTGGACGACAGCGAGCCGAAGCTCATCGCCGACACGTTCAGCAGTGCCATGTCGTAGGGGCGGGAGCAGTCGGGTCCGCCGATCCGCACCCGCGGAGGCGTCTTCGGCACCGGGCACGGCGCCATGGACGGCACCAGGAACTCGTAGCCGGGCAGATAGACGTCCCGTTCGGTGCCGTACGGCTGCTCGGCGTCGGTGCCTTTCGCCCGCTCGTAGACGATGGTGCGGACATCCCGGTCGAAGGGTCGCCCGTCGAAGTTCCGCTCGATGAAGTACTGCTGCAGCTCCGGGCGGATCCGCTCCAGGAGGAAGCGGGCGTGGCCCAGAACGGGATAGTTGCGCAGCACCGAATGCCGGCGCTGCAACAGGTCCGCCGCACCCAGCAGACCCAGCAGGGTGAGCGGTACGGCGACCGCCCACCACCAGGGTGAGAGACCTACCGCGGCGACAACCGCCACGATGCCGGCGGCCAGAGCGAGGACGACGATCGCAATGCGTTTCACTTCTCGCTCATTGCCCTGCGTCGGATGTCCAGTCCTGCCCTTTCGTCAAGAAACCTGCAAGACAGGACCACTGGGCTCGGCGTGAGAGCCGGATTCCGGCCGCCGCCGCACCCTGGACAGCCATGGTTCCGACCGCGGTGTCAGCCCGCGACGTGGATGCCGGGGCGGCGGGCGGGGTCGGGCTGGTGCCGGCGGATGATCTCGCGGGTGACGGGGGCCGTGTCTCCACGTCCGAGGAGGAAGTAGCGGAACATGTGGGTCAGAGGGCTCCCCTCCGCCCAGGCGAAGTAGCAGTGCGGCTGGACGCCGGTGGTGTCGTGGAGGGTGAGAAGGATCGCGGCGATGGCGTTCGGAGCCGCGGGCGCTTCGGCTCGCAGGATCCGGTGCCCGTCGACTTCGACGCCGTGGACGGTGAGAGTTTCGCTGAAGTCGGAAGGGTCGACGACGTCGATCTCCAGGAACAGGATGTCGGCGAGGCCGGGCACGGGGTTGATGGCACGCTGTTCGCGTTCCTTGTCGGCGTACTCGGCGCCGTCCCCGGCCTCGCGGCGGTTGGCGACGATGTTGATGGCGTTGTCGTGGGCGAGGGTGTCCCTGATGAACTGGCGGGCGGCCTCGTCGAACACGATTTTGTCCGCGCGCAGCTCGGTGGTGCGTGAGATGCGGGAGATCAGCGAGATGGTGATGATGCCGACGATGAACATCGCGGAGATGGTGATGCCGTTCGGCTTGTCGATGATGTTGGCCACCAGCGCATAGAGGAGCACCGCGGTGAGCGCGGCGAATCCCACGCACAGGACGCGTTGGCGGCGGCGCAGCGCGGAGACGGTGACCGCGAAGGCCCCGGAGACCATCATGGCGAGGATGCCGGTGGCGTAGGCGCCGGCCTGGGCGTCGATGTCGGCGTCGAAGGCGATGGTGATGACGACGCACAGAACCGTGTAGACCAGGACGACGGGGCGCACCGCGCGACCCCATTCGGGGGCCATGCCGTACGCGGGGAGATAACGCGGGACGATGTTGACCAGTCCGGCCATCGCGGAGGCGCCCGCGAACCAGAGGATCAGAATGGTGCTGATGTCGTAGGCGGTGCCGAAGGCTTCTCCGACGTGTTCGTGTGCCAGCCAGGCCAGGGCCCGGCCGTTGGCCGCACCGCCCGCCTCGAACTCCTTGTGCGGAATGAGGACGGTGGTCACGAAGCTGGCGGCGAGCAGGTAGACGCTCATGATGAGCGCGGCCGTGGTGAGCAGTCTGCGGGCGTTGCGGATACGGGACTTGAGCCGCTGCTCGGCGGTCTCGCCCTCGGCGGAGATGAGCGGCATCATGCTCACTCCGGTCTCGAAGCCGGACAGACCCAGCACCAGCAGGGGGAAGGCCAGCAGCGCGGGCTCGGCCAGGTCACCGAGCCCGCGGCCTTCGGTGAGTGCGCCGGTCCAGGCCGAGAAGGCGTCCGGGCTGGCGAACACGTCCACCAGGCCGACGCCGATGGTCACCGCGTTGAGCGCGAGGAACACGGCGACCAGGGGGATGGCCACGCTCACCGCTTCGCTGAACCCGAGCAGGAAGACCCCGCCGAGGAGCGCGAGGAGCGTCACGGTGATGACGACCTCGTGACCTTGCAGAGCATGTGGGGCGTAGGAACTCTCCACCAGGTGTACGGAGGCGTCGGCCGCGGAGAGGGTGATGGTGATGATCCACGAGGTCACCACGAACCCGAGCAGGACCAGGACGAACAGTTTGCCCCGCCAGAAGGGCAGCAGGTCCTCGAGCATCGCCACCGATCCGGCCCCGTGCGGACTCTCGCCGGCCACCCGCCGGTACATCGGCAGCATCCCCACCAGGGTCAGCACCACGAGCAGAAGCGTGGCCAGCGGCGAGACCGCACCGGCCGCGAGCGCGGCGATCGCCGGCACGTAGGCCAGGCTGGAGAAGTAGTCGACGCCGGTCAGGCACATCACCTTCCACCAGGCGTGAGACTCCCCGGCGCCTGCCTCCGCCGCCGGATTGACCGCCTGCACCCGATGTCGCAGCAACCACTGTCCCAGAGCGCCACCTTGGCGCCCCGTTGTGTCAGAATCCTCCACCACGTCCACAGCGGCCAGATCGTCCACGTCGGTCATGTCTCCCCACACCCTTCAACCCGCCCAGCGTGCTGGGCCCCACAGCCCGCAACGATCACCGAGTATGCGGCCTCCGGCAACCCTCTCCCTACCAGGGGTGGAGGCGCGCAGCAGAGCGCGCGTCACCGGCCTTCTTCCCCGCCACGCCGTCGTTGTGCCCGCTGACCACAGGGCCCCTTCCACGAGGCCGGAAGCGGCGGCGGCCCACAGGCTGTGCCGTGAGAGGAACGGCAGTTGGAACGCCAACCGTCACCCCGCGGGCACACCGGACCCAACGGGCGCTACCGCATCCAGCGCTGCGGGGGCGCTTCATCCGGCCCTCACAGGCGGCACTCGCCCCCTGGACACCCCATGAGGCCGACGCTCGCTGCCGGCCGAGCGACGCCATCCGCCCGACAAGATCGTCGTACAGGTATTGCTCCTCCCCAGGCCGACAGCGGTGCGCTCAGCTCCATGCCACCACCGGCACGAAAGAACTGTCCTGCCGGACCAGTCCGTTCCCGCCGTCCGCTCCAGCCGGAGCTGGTAGTTGTAGGGGCGCAGGTAGTACCCCGGGTAGTTGAACGACTCCCAGCGGATCGCCCCCGAGGACGTGCAGCGAGGGCTGGTCTGCCAGTACCGCGCGGTGTAGTTGGCCGACCGGAAAGACCGTGTGACGTTCTTCCGCAGGGGACTGACCGCCGACCACAGCGAGATCGACACCCTCAACGTCTACGCCGACGGACCATGTCAGATGACCGTCATCCACTACATCCCGGCGCCGTGACGCCCACCCGGCCGGGGGTTGCTCCAGCCCCGCCCCCGGTGCCGGGTCGCCGGTGGTTTGTGGCACATGCGTGCGCGGTGTTGGACTCGGTGAGCCCAAGGCCTCGAAGTGGCGCGGTCACGAAAGGGCGTGCGCGCATTGCTGGCCCGGACGACGGAGGGCACGACCGGGTGGGCTGGGCGCACTTCTGGCAGCAGATGGCGTGAATGGCGAGGGATCTGCTGTCGGGAGGCAGGCGGGCTTGGCATGTGTCGTGGTGTCGGTCGGATAAGTGGTGTGATCGGGGGTACAACGGCTGCAGGCTCGTGCGGTTGCGGGCCGGAACATGCCCGGTTGGACGGGCTGTTTCCAGGCATGAACGAAGGATCGACGGTATGGCCAGCGGCACCGTGAAGTGGTTCAACTCCGAAAAGGGCTTCGGCTTTATCGAACAGGACGGTGGGGGCCCGGACGTCTTCGCGCACTACTCCGAGATCGCGGGCAACGGGTACCGCGAGCTGACCGAGGGCGAGCATGTGACCTTCGACATCGGCCAGGGGCAGAAGGGACCACAGGCGCAGAACATCGTCCGGGGCTGAGCGGGCCACGAAGCGCAGGGCGAGGCGGCTGACCGGTTCGGCAGCCGCCTCGCTCATGCAGCGCCGTAAGGCGTGAAGCGGTCCCTCCCGGCAACAGGACCCGCGCTTGGGGGACGCACTTGGCCCTGACCAGAATTCGGTCAGGGCCACAGTCGTGCTTGTGGGGGTGAAGGGCGGTCGCCTACGCGGCGAAAGGCTCTGGGGGGCTTCAGCCGGACGATCGTCCCCGCAGGCTGTAGGTGAGGCCCGGGGACGCTGTCCCGTTCACTCCCACGCCTTCCACAACAGCCCTAAGGGGCAAGCCATTTGGGCGCGCTGCCTCATAGATCCACGCCGTCTACGAGGTGCGCATTTCCAGGCCCCCGCTGTAAGGATGCCGATGGCCGCCGCCGACAGGCAGTCGACAACCGGCGGCTCATCCGACAGGTGTGGGTCAGACCCTGCACTCGGGCACCGGATCGAATCCGCTGAGATCCCGTGACTCGACGGCTTTGCCCGCGTTCCCTGTGATGGACCCGGCCCAGCGACGGGCATGGGCGGCGAGCGCCAGGGACTCCGCCCAGCCGTCCGTGCCGGGCATTGCGCGGGAGGTCCCAGCTACCGCCCCTGCACATCTCGTCACCACACCGTCGTGCCCATGAGGACGGCACGCGCCGGGATTCACGCGTACCCGCGAAGTGCCTTGTGGGCGCCGTAGGCCTCGATGAACCCCTGGACCGCTTCCAGATCAAAGGCGGACCGCCACTTCGACTTGCGGCCGTCGAGGTAGCGCAGGTCGACCCAGGTGGAGACGGCAGCCGACGAATCGGAACTGGCCACTCGCAGCTTCATGCTGGCCAGGTCCTGGAAGAAGACGATCGTCAGCGGCTTGCGTTCGCTGATGTACTCGACGGAGCCGTCCAGCGTAATCACCAGCAGGGGGTCCGGATCGTTCGACGTCCCGCGGAAGAAGCCGGACAGCGCGCCCCGCTTCTTGGTGAACACGCGCCACTGCGCCGGCACGGGGCCTTGGCGCGCCTGCCACAGGATCGTTCGTGGATCCGTCATGGCACCTCCGCACAGGTGATGGCCGGTCGGCTCCGGCCGTCTACTTCTCCACGAAGATGATCTCTTCGGGCTGGTGGGTCATCCTCACGGTGTTGCCGTTGGTGATCTCGATGGCGTGTTGCAGGCCGGTGATCTCCTTTGAGGTCGGCGGCATGTGGAATTTGTCGGCGCCTCCGCCCAGGTAGGAGGGGAGGCAGGCCAGGGACGGGCTTGTGGGGTTGAGGTCCAGGTATTCCTTCAGCCGGCGGAACAGCTTGGGGAGGATGACTGCTCCGTCATCGGCCGTGAGCGAGGCCATTCCGGTGATCTTCACTCCGGACTGCGTCACATCCTTGGCCCACACACCCAGCGGCGGTGTGGACTGACGCGCCTGCTGGGCTGCGGCGGCGAGGACATTGCGCAGGGAGACGGGAAAGCCGGTGTAGAAGGTCGGGTAGGCCAATCCCAGCGAGAGCAGGTGGTGGTTGGCGGTCTTCTTCACCAGGGCGTCACTGACATTGATCTCGTAGCCGCTGCACCCGGGCGGGGTGCCGCGGCCGACCAGGGCCACGCACCGGCCGTACACGTCGGAACCGCGAGTGAGGATGAAGCCGGGCACGCTGGTGGGGGTCAGGGTGACGGTCTCGTCCGGATTGCGGATGATGCTGGTGAAGCCGAGGAACGTCAGCAGTTCGTCCGCGGCTTGGTGCGCGAGGCCGATCGGCTGGTGCTGATCCGGTCCATAGCTGCCCCCGTAGTGGGTCTCCAGGGCGTCGATGCCTTCGAGCCGGACGTTGGCGTGGCCGTCGGCGGCGGGCAGAATCGGCTTGCACCCGGGTACGAGCTTCCAGTCGGCCACGTTGTCCGGGATGAACGAGACGGTGTCACCGTCCGGCTTGGCCTTCTCCGACACCTTGAACGAGCCCTTGATGAGCAGCATGGGCATGACGACTCCCCTCACGGGTATCACTCTGTGCATCCGATAATGACACAGAGTGTTTTCCGTGGTGTCGCGTGCACCCTCCCGCACCGGACCCGGCCCTGCCACAGTCACCCGCATCCATACAGGTCAGGGGAAGACCAGGAGGCGAGCACGGAGCTGGCGGCCACTCGGGCGACACGTGGAGACGCCATGCCGCATCCGAGCATTTTTTTGATTACGGCGATGCAGGGACGCGCGTCACAGGGTGGACGCACGAGAGAGACAGGAGGTGCGCAGCAGTGGATTTACTCATCTGCCCGTCGCCTCGGGCTATTCGGCCCGCTACGGCGCATCACTCCCCGGCGCCCTGGTCCAGCGTGCCGCCGAGCGCGGGGTGACGACGCTCGCACTGACCGATCAGGACACCGTCGCGGGCACGGTCCGCTTCGCCACCGCCGATGCGGTCACCGGTGTCCACCCCGTCTTCGACGTCGACGTCGCTGTCGCCCCCTCAACTCACCCGACCCGGTCACCGGACCGCGGCGAGGTCCGACAATCAGCTGCGCCCAGCGTCGACACAGTGGATGTGGGCCTGGATCCACGCGGCGCAACGGGCTCGGCACCGGGTCGACCCCGGCATATTAACCTTCTGGTGACACCGCAGAGCCGCGTCGCACGGCTCCTAGCCAACCCCGTGGCCGCCAGCTTCCGTCCGCACGGCGGCATCACGGCCATCTGCCACGACGTGGGCCGCGTCCTCGCGACCCGTGACGCCCACTCCCGCACCGCTCACCACCAGAAGGGAACCAAACCCAGACGCAGCACGACTATCCCAGCAAGGTGAGTGGCACATCGCGTCCGTCCAGGACATCCAGCCAGGTGACGACTGAATGGGACGGATCAAGGCGCACCAGGAAGGCCGCCTCATCTCCCTGCTCCAGCTCCATGACTGACGGAGTAGGTGTTCCCTCGGGAGCGGTCAACACATAGCCATGGCAGACACCATGGAAGGGCAAGTCCGCGATCGAGTCTGCGATCGGATCTTGTGGAGACGCTTCCCGCAGCAGAGTTACGACGTCCTTCACAAGATCGGGACTGACATCCCCCAGACGCGGCAAGCCCTTCGTATGACTCATGGGCGACTCCATGTCTTGCATCATGCCACGCCGGCCGGTCACGAGCCCGACACCCGGGAGGTACCGAGGTCGCCGTGCAGCACCGTGCAGGCCGGGGAGCGGGTGAGCGGGCTGCGGTTTCTTCGCCCATCCGACGGGCCGCACTCAGCCGCGTACGGCTGTCTCGAGCGGGAACCGTGTCCCCGTCAGCTCCTCCGACACCGTCCACAGCCTCTTCGCCGCCTCCGGATCGCTCGCCGCCGCGCTCCGGCCGACCAGGGTGGGCGCACCGCGCAACTCCTGGAAGCCGTCCGGGCCGACGTAGCTCGCGCCGGGGAGGTCCTGCGTTGCCGCGTACAGGGTGGGCAGCGCGCCCGCCTTGTCGTCCTGGGCCATGAACCGGTTGCCGAACTTCATGAAGAGCCGGGACAGCAGGCTCGCCGCGTGGCTCTGGAGCTTGGTGGCGGCGTACCCGGGGTGGGCGGCGGTGGCGCGGACCCGGGAGCCCGCGTCCGTGAGGCGGCGCTGGAGTTCCAGGGTGAAGAGGAGGTTCGCGAGTTTCGACTGGGCGTAGGCGCCGGTGGGGCTGTAGTTGGCCGTCCGGTTCAGATCGGCGAAGTCGATCACTCCAGTGCCACCGCGGTGCAGGCCCGAGGAGACGGTGACGACCCGGTCGGTGATGTGCGGCAGCAGCAGGTTGGTCAGGGCGAAGTGCCCCAGATGGTTGGTGCCGAACTGCATCTCGAAGCCGTCGCGCGTGCGCTGCTCCGGCAGCATCATCACACCGGCGTTGTTCAGCAGCAGATGCAGTTCGCCCTGCCAGTCCGCCGCGAACTCCCGCACCGAGGACAGGTCCGCCAGATCGAGGCGGCGGACCTCCGTGCTGCCGTGGACGGTGGCCGCCGCCACGCGGCCGCGCTCCGGATCCCGTACGGCGAACACGACATGCGCGCCTGCGTGGGCCAGTGCCTCCGCCGCCTTGAGACCGATACCGCTGTTGGCTCCGGTGACCACGGCAGTACGGCCCGTGAGGTCAGGGATGTCGGTCGCGTTCCACTTGTGAGTTGCCATGGCCCCCAATGTAGGCATCGACAACAATGATGTCAATGACAACAATGCTGGCGCCGTCTACATCCGGATACGATGGTGCCCATGCCGTCCGAGAAGTCCGAGAGCCGCGAGACCCGCCCCTACCACCACGGAGACCTCCGCTCCGCCCTGCTCGCAAGCGCGGAGCGCACCCTGCGGGAGAAGGGGGCCGGGGCCCTGTCCCTGCGGGAACTGGCCCGGGACATCGGCGTCAGCCATGCCGCCCCGGGGCGGCACTTCAAGGACAAGCAGGCCCTGCTCAACGCCCTGGCGCTCGCCGGCTACGAGCGGCTGACCCGGGCCCTGACCGCCGTCGACGACCCCACCCTCCCGCTGGAACAGCGGCTCGTCGCCCTCGCCCGGGCCTATCTCGGCTTCGCCACCGAGAACGCCGAGCTCCTGGAGCTCATGTTCGCCCGCAAGCATGACCCCGACGCCTCCGAGGAGATGGCCGCCGCCGTCGACCGTACGGTGGGGGCGCTGGAGCGGATCATCGCGGACGCCCAGAGGCGCGGGGAGATCATCGAGGGAGACCCCGCCCATCTCACCCTTGTCGTGGGCGCCACCCTCCAGGGCGCCGCCACCTTCGCCGCCAACGACCGGCTCGACGCGCAGACCACGTTCGACGACGTCCCACAACTGGTGCACCTGATGCTCTACGGCCTCAAGCCCAGGTGAGTGACGCGCCCTTGCGTGAAGACCACAACCACAACGGTTCCGGGTCACTGTCGCTCGGCAGGTGGTCCACGACGAGGCGGATTGGGACCGGGCGCCCGCCGGCACCTGCCGAGTGCCTCTGACCGGGATTCCACAAGGCATCAATGATCGACATCGCCCTCTACAGCGGACGCCGGTTGCTTCACAGGCTCTAACGGTGGTCTCAGCTTCGCTCATTAGGAAGTAGGCATCAGATGAGCGATGCAACGCGTGTGTAGGAGGCTAGTGATGACAGTCAACGCAGCGCCGTCCGGGGCAGCGCCGACCGGTCGGTTGGCAGGCCGGTGGGTGCCGTGGTTAGTGATCGGCTTGTGGGTGGCGCTGGCGGTGTTCATGGTGCCGCTGAGCGGAAAGTTGAGTTCGGTCACCACCGACAGCGCCGCTGACACCCTGCCGGCCAGCGCCGAGTCCACCAAGGTCGCGGTACTGGAGGACAGTCTCCCCGACGGTGACGACAACGAGTTCGTCTTCGTGTACCACCGCGCCGGCCGCATGACCCAAGCCGATCGCGCGACGGTCGAGCGCCACTACAACACCCTTGCCAAGCGGTACCCGCCGAAGGTGGCGGCCCCGGCCGATGGCGACGACGAGGAGGGCCCATCGACGAGTGTCTCCACCGACGGCAAGGCGATGGTGTTCACCCTCGAGGTGAGCACGACCTACGGCGCACCGGAGGACATCGTCGGCCCGCTGCGTGATGCCACGAAGGACCGCCCCGACGGCCTGGAACTCGACGTGACCGGCCCGGCCGCGATCGACGGCGACATGGACGCCGTCTTCGACGGCATCGACGTGCAGGTCTTGCTCACCACCATCGTCGTCGTCACGCTCCTGCTCATCCTCACCTACCGCAGTCCGGTGTTGTGGATCATCCCGCTCGTGGCCGTGGGCGCGGCCGCACTGACCGCGATGGCGACCGTCTACCTGCTCGTCAAGGGCTTCGGCATCGTGGTCAACGACCAGAACTCGGCGCTGCTGACGATCCTGGTGTTCGGCGTCGGCACGGACTACGCGCTGTTGCTCATCGCTCGATATCGGGAGGCACTGCACCACCACGAGAACGTCCGGGTCGCGATGGTCCACGCGCTGCGCAGCGCGGCGCCGGCCATCGTCGCGTCCGCGGCCACCGTGATCGCCGGCCTGCTCTGCCTGCTCGTCGCCGACCTGAACAGCACCAGCGGGCTGGGCCCGATCGGCGCGGCCGGCATCCTGTGCGCGCTGGTGGCCATGCTGACGCTGTTCCCGGCGGTGCTCGTGGTGCTCGGCAGGCGGATCTTCTGGCCGGCCGTCCCGCGGTTCAACACGGCCATGGAGCAGAAGCCGGGGCTGTGGGGACGGCTCGGCGCCGCCATCAGCCGCCGCCGGTGGGTGGCGACGCTCGGCTCGCTCGGAATCCTCGGCGTGCTCGCCCTCGGGTTGGCGGGCAACACCGGCAACCTGCGGGAACAGGACCAGTTCCTGTCCGCGCCGGAGTCGGTCACCGGCTTCACCGTGCTCCGCCAGCACTTCCCGGAGCTCGGCGGCCAACCGATGACGATCTTCACGCGGCCGGCGTACCAGGAGCGGGTGCTCGACATCGTCAAGGACACTCGCGGTGTGGCCCTGGCAATCCCGGGTCGGGCCAGCGGTGGCTGGGCCGACATCTCCGTGTTCCCGAAGGACGCGCCGGACACCGTCGCCGAGTACGACACGATCAAGCGGGTGCGCAGCGCCGTGCACCCGGTGAGCGGGGCGGAGGCGATCGTCGGCGGGCCGAGCGCGGAGAACCTCGACACCGAGGTGACCACCAGCCGCGACGAGAAGCTGGTGATCCCGCTGGTGCTCGCCGTCGTCCTGATCGTCCTCGGACTGCTGCTCCGAGCAGTCGTGGCCCCGCTGGTCCTGATGGCCACCGTGATCGTCTCGTTCGCCGCGGCCTTCGGCGGCAGCGTGTTCGTCTTCGACACGATCCTCGGGTTCAAGGGCGTCGACAATTCGGTGCCGCTGCTGGCATTCCTGTTCCTGGTGGCGCTCGGCGTCGACTACAACATCTTCCTGGCCAGCCGGGCCCGGGAGGAGACCGTGCGTCTCGGCACCAGAGAGGGCATGCTCAAAGCCCTCTCCGCCACCGGTGGCGTCATCACCTCGGCAGGCCTGGTCCTGGCGGCCACGTTCGCGGTGCTCGCCACACTTCCGCTGGTGATGCTGGTCGAGGTCGGGTTCCTGGTCGCCTTCGGCGTGCTGCTCGACGCCCTGCTGGTGCGGTCGGTCCTGGTGCCCGCCCTCACCCTGCTGATCGACCGGCGGATCTGGTGGCCGAGCCGACTGTCCCGTCCAGCGGTGGAACTGCCGGAGGGTCAACAGCCGCTCGCCGACGACGAGGAGCCCGCGCTGCAACGGTGAGCCTCGGCGGCACGCACGAGATCCGGGACGGGCATTCAGGCCCGTCCCGGATCTTTTCATGGGCCGACAGCCGCCGCCCTTTGGCCCTGCGCCACGCGCCGGGGGCTGGCGGCGGCGCATCGCGGTGTCATCCCCGGTGGTGGACCGCTTGTCCTGCGCCGTGGGGCCGGGGTTGGGGTCGGCGCGCAGTGGTGTCCTGCCCCGACGGCGAGCCGCGCGTGGCCAGCCCGAGGGCCTCCGCCCCTGGTCCTGCGCCGTGCGGCCGGGGCTGGCGTCGGGCACCGTGATGTCCTGCCCCGACCGTGAGCCGCGCGGGGCCAACCCGAGGGCCGCCGCCCCTGGTCCTGCGCCGCGCCGCCGGGGCTCGCGTCGGGCACCGTGATGTCCTGCCCCAACCGCGAGCCGCGCGGGGCCATGCGGAGTGCCCGCCGCCCCTGGTCCTGCGCCGCGCCGCCGGGGCTCGCGTCGGGCACCGTGATGTCCTGCCCCAACCGTGAGCCGCGCGGGGCCAGCCCGAGGGCCTCCGCCCCTGGTCCTGCGCCGCGCCGCCGGGCCTCGCGTCGGGCACCGTGATGTCCTGCCCCGACCGCGAGCCGCGCGGGGCCAGCCCGAGGGCCACCGCCCCTGGTCCTGCGCCGTGCGGCCGGTGCGGGTCAGCGCACCGCAGTGTCCTCGCCGGCGGCGCGCCGCGCGATGGGGTCGGGCGGGGCCGCGGCCGGAAGGTCGACCCGAAGCAGCGCGCCGCCGCGTGCGGAGCGGGCGACGGTGGCCCGGCCGCCGTGGGCGTCGACGACCCGCTGCACGATCGACAGCCCCAGCCCGGATCCCGGCAACGCCCTGGCGCTGTCGGCACGGTAGAACCGGTCGAACACCCGCGGTACGTCGGCGGCGTCGATGCCCGGCCCGGCGTCGTCGACCTCGAGCACCGCCGACGCACCCTCGGCACGGAGCCGGACCTGGACCGGCTGGTCCTCTGGCGACCACTTGCCGGCGTTGTCGATGAGGTTGAGCACCGCCCGCTGGAGCGCAGCGGGACGCCCGCTCACCCACACGGAGGTCACGTCGAGCGCGACCTCGATGTCGGGCATGCGGGAACGCGCCCGGATCGCGGCGGCCACGACCACGTCGGCGAGGTCGAGCAGCTCGGTGTTCTCGTCGCTGACGTCACCGCGCGCCAGGTCGGTCAGCTCGGCGGCAAGGGTGCCCAACTCGGCCACCTGGGCGCCGAGATCGTTGAGCAGCCGGGTCCGGCTCTCCGCCGGCAGGGCGCTGTCCAGGTTGCCGCGCCGATCGAGCCGGATCAGCAGCTCGACGTTGAGGCGCAGGCTGGTGAGCGGGGTCTTGAGCTCATGGGCGGCGTCCTCGGCGAGCAGCCGCTGGGCCCGCCGGGAGTCCCGCAGCGCGGCGAGCATGTCGTTGATCGACCGGATCAGGCGCCGGATCTCCCCGCCGCCCTCATCCGGGATGTCGGCGTCGAGATCCCGAGTGTGCGCGACACGTACCGCGGCGGCAGTCAGCCGGTCGATCGGTGCCAGCCCGGTCCGCGCCACAGTACGCCCGACCAGGGCGCCGCCGGCCACGCAGAACAGCCCGATCAGCAGCATGCCGAAACCGAACCGGTTGATCGGGCTGTCGTCGGCGAGGCGGGCCACCTGGACCGCGCCGTCGCCCGCCCGCAGCGTGTAGATGAGGTAGCCCTCCTCGCTGTCGTTCGACTCCATCAGGTCGGCCGACGCGCCCTGCGCCACGCGACTGGCGTGCTCGCTGACGGGGGGCAGCGCGGGCTGGCCGGCCGGCGTCCGGGTCGAGCCGTCGGGCAGAATGACCCGCACCAGCCGACCGGATCCGGGATACGACGGTAGCTGGACCTGCGCCAGACCGACGCGCCGCGCGTCCGTCGCCAGGACGCGGGAGTCGGCGCGCAGCTGGTTCTCGGCGGTGTCCCGCAGTTCCCAGTCCATTAGCTCGCTGGCCACCTGGAAGGCCACGAACACGCTGACCGCGATGGCCGTCGCCGCGATCACCGTCAGCCTGGTCCGCAGGGACCGCCGGCGCCACCATCGGGTCAGCCGGCGCGGTTCCCGGCCGGCGGGCCCGCTCACGGAGGAGTCTCCCGCAACGTGTACCCCAGGCCGCGCAGCGTGTAGATCAGTCGCGGCTCACCCTCGGCCTCCATCTTGCGGCGCAGGTAACTCACGTATACCTGGAGGTTGTTGGCGGTGGCGCTCATGTCGAAGCCCCAGATCGCCTCGAACAGCGCGTCGCGGGTCAGGACCCGGGTCGCGTTGCGCATGAGGACCTGCAGGAGGGAGAACTCGGTCCGGGTCAGGCGCAGTGGCCGTTCGCCCCGCCACGCCTCGAACCTGTCGGGATCGAGCCGGACGTCGGCGAACGACAGGATCTGCGACTCCTCGTCGGCCGGCGTGCGCCGGCGCAACAGGGCCCGAACCCGGGCCAGCAACTCCTCGGTGGCGAACGGCTTGGGCAAGTAGTCGTCGGCGCCCGCGTCCAGCCCCGTGACCCGGTCGGAGACCTGGTCACGGGCGGTCAGCATCAGCACCGGAAGATCCCGACCCGCGGCCCGCAACCGCCGGCAGGTCTCCAACCCGCCGAGGCGGGGCATCATCACGTCGAGGATCAGCAGATCCAGCGTGTCACCGTCGGCACCACCGAGCCCGTCGAGCACGGCGAGACCGTTGGAGACGGTGCTGGTGTCGTACCCCTCGACCTGGAGCACCCGCTCCAGCGACTCACGGATGGCCACTTCATCATCCGCGATCATGATCCGCACGCCGGCCCCGCCCCCTTCCAGTCGATGCTTTTTGCCGCTCATTGTCCCCGACCAACCTGAGGCCAGGCTTAGAGCGTCGCTGGGGACCGCGCTCTTAGCTCGACTCTTTCGGGCATCTTGGGGTCGTCCAGGTCAACTGCCAAGGGTTCGCCAGCAAGTGAGCCGGGGGGATCTTGTGCTGTCGGGATAGCTCTGCAAGGCCGTCGGCTGTGGGGCAGGAGCTCCCCTCCGTTCGGTGAAAGTCCGCTGAGGCGCTCGATGTTGATGGCGATGGCGGTCAGACGTGCTGGGCATGGGACTTGCTCTGACCTCGACACCCGACCACGGTCTGGGCCCTGGTCGGGTGTCGATTCACCTTGGTCGGCCTCATGGTCGGGGCGTATCGCAGGGGTATTACAGGCGACAGTTGGCACCGATATCAACCAGCAACGGGCTGCGCTCGAACACCAGTTAGGCCACCTGGTTGGCCACACCGCACGTGGAACCCGACCGGTCCGGGCCGCACCGGTGCCCGGCCAGCGGCGTCGACCAGGACCAAGTCGCTGAGACGCCGGAAGGGTCGGGGTGGGCGGTGGGCGGTGGGCCGAGGGTGCACGTGTACGGCGGTCGCGGCATTCGGCGTGCGGCCTGCGCGAGGGCACCGGCAGTCGCGTTGGATCACTGCGGGAGGCCCATGGCCCGGCCGGGCTGCCGACCGCCGGTGCGCGAGACGGCCGGCGGTCGGCTCGGCCGGGTGTGGCGGGCGGTGCCGTGGCCTGACGGGGGGGGCAGGGCGTGCCAGGCCACGGAGGTCCGGGATCAGTATCCGTAGATCATCTTGTAGGCGACCTCGGGGAGGAACTGCCCGGCCGAGGAGCCCCCTCCGACGCCGCAGTTGCCGTCGGACTCGCCCGGAACCTTGATCCACAAGAGCATCTCGGCGCCTCCGCCAAGCTGGGTGGGGGTGCCGATACGGCGGCCGGAGGGGTTGCACCACTGGCCGTTGGAGCCGTTGCCGTTGCGGCTGCTGTCCACGACGAACGGCTTGGTGTAGCCGTAGCGGGCCCCAAGCTCCCTGTTGACGGCGTTGCCGTAGGCGGTGTTCTCGGCGGTGGAGAAGTAGTTGGAGACGTTGAGCGAGAAGCCGTGAGCCTGTCGCAGGCCCGCTTCGTGAAGGCGCCGGGCCATGGTCGCCGCGCTCGCCCAGCCCGGGTTGCCGGCGTCCAGGTACACCCAGGTGTTGGGGGCCTGGCGACTGAACTCGGCGAGGGCACCGGTGAGCATCCCCGCACGCTCGTCGATCTGAGCCTGGGTCATGCAGCCGTAGTCGGCGAGGGAGTCCGGTTCCAGGATGACAACGGCCGGGCGACTGGCGATCCCACCCGCGAACTGGGCGATCCAGCTCCTGTAAGCGGACGGTGAAGCGGCTCCGCCCGCGGAATGGCCGCCGCAGTAATCGCGGTTGTAGATGTTGTAGGCGACGAGGAGAGGCAACTTGTCGACCTGGTCCGCCGCTCCCACGAACCCGCCCGTGGCGGTGCCGACGGTGCCACTCCACGCACCGAACCAGCGGGCCATCGGAGTGTTGGCGATCGCGGAACCGATCGCGGGCGCCCGCCCATCACGCGGATTGGCGGCAACCCACCTCTTCGCGCTTGAGTCGGGGTCGACATAAAACCCACTGGTCATGGTGGTGGGATCCGCCGCGTGGGCGGACGGTGCGACGGCGAACGCCAGCGGCAGAGCGAAGAGCGCTACGGCCAAGGCGCGGAGTCTGCGGCGCATGACTGACCTCGTTTTCCTGGCAGGGGTGCGTCGCACCCTCTGGTCCCGAGCGTGCGACCTGAGCAAGAGCGGTGTCACCACGCGATCTTGGGAGCGCTCCCACTGGAAGCGGTCCCAGAGAACTGGAAAATCGTCGGGGTGGCTTTGTGCATGGTGTTGCGCCGTAGTTGAGCTGTCAAGAGCCGATGCACCATGCCCCTATGGCGAAAACAAGCCTGATGGGCCAGAAAAACTGGAAGCGCTTCCAACCCGGATCCGGTCGGCGCGATGAAGGGTTCCGTCTGGCTGACTGTCCGTCTCATGACGTCACCCGGGGTGGCAATGCCGTGGTCCGGGGTGAGACGCTTCCCGTCCGGTCGCGAGGGAGGGGCTCGTCGTTCATGACAGTTGCGCCGCGTCGGCAGCCGACGCTCGAGGAGGTGGCCGAACGCGCCGGAGTTTCCCGTTCCGTGGCCTCCCGCGCCCTCAACAACGCTCCGCATGTCAGCCCCGCCAAACGGGAGGCGGTTGAACGGGCCGTCCGGCAACTCGGTTATGTTCCCAACCCGACCGCCCGTGCTCTGGCCACGCGTCAGACGGGAGCGGCCGCCCTGGTCGTCTCGGGAGAGGATCCGTCGATTTTCGCGGATCCGTTCTTCGCGCAGGTGATCGTGGGGGCCTCGACCGCTCTGGAGGACGCCGATCTGCATCTCATGCTGTGCCTGGCCGCCTCCGACCGGGGCCGCAAACGGGTGGAGGAACTGTTCCGCTCCAAGGGTGCCGACGGTGTTCTGCTGATGGCCCTGCGCGAGAGCGACCCCCTGGCCGCAATGGCCCAAGAGGCGAAGGTGCCCGTCGTGTTCGGAGGACGCCCCGTCGGTGTGACTCCCCGGTGGTATGTCGACGTCGACAACGTCGGCGGAGCGCGCGAGGCGACCGAGTACCTGATGTCACGCGGCCGGACACGCGTGGCCGCGATCTGCGGGCGTCTGGACACCGAGGCCGGACGCGCCCGGTACCGCGGCTACCGGGACGCCCTGTTGGGAGCCGGCCTCGATCCGCTGCCGCCGCAGGAAGGGGACTTCACCGAGCCCAGCGGAGCCGCGGCCGCGGCCGTCCTGCTGAACCAGCACCCCGATCTGGACGCAATCATCGCTGCCAACGACAACATGGCTGCGGGCGCGTTGCGCACGTTGCGCGCGGCCGGCCGGGCGGTCCCCGCCGACATCGCTGTGGTGGGTTTCGACGACCTGACCGTCGCACAGGTCGCCGATCCGCCCCTCACCACCGTCCATCAGCCCATAACGGCTCTCGGACGGGAGATGGCGCGCATGCTCGTCGCGGTCATCAACGGACACGACCCCACCCCGTTGATCCTGCCCACGCGCCTGGTCATCCGCGCTAGCGCCTGACGGTCCTGATCTCGGGCCAGGAAGAGCAGCCTGCACGGAACGCGAAGACGCCGTATTCGTGTGGGGCGCGGCCCGCACGGCAGTTGGTGCACAGCCGTGCGCACGGCGCCGTCCTGGCGATGACGGCGCGGCCGTGGCGCAGCGGCGCGCGCGGGATCGCCCACTCCCGCAGGCTCAAGGGGCAGCAGTGGCCCGGCCGGGCCGGCAGCCGGCTCGCGATCCGTGTCGTGGTCAGGAGCAGCGGTCGGTCCGCGCCGTACGCGTGGTGAACCAGGTGGGGCCCAACGGGTGGAGCCCAACGGGCGGTGCGGAGACGGTCCTGCGGGCTGCGACCGCGTCGAGGAGCCCTCCTCCACAAGGCGCTTGGCCATGGAGAATGCCTGCTCAAAGTCGAGGGTAACCCTCGTCCGCCACGACACCGTGTTTCTGCAGCCACGTCGCCTGGTCCAGCGCAGGCGCCGCCACGACTGTCAGCGCCTCGATCAGAAGGCGCCGACGAAACGAAGAATCAGGAGTCTCCACAGCGAGATCATCCCACCCTTCCCCCTGAGCAAGGGATCCGCCTGTTCGACCGCCTCCAGCAGCCGACTTGACGCGCTAACCGCCTGAGGTGTCCATACGGTCAGAGCCCTAGCCGGGAGGCTGTTCGCCGGGCGTCAGGCCGATCCACGTGTTGGCGTCTTCCAGAACGACGTAGATGGCGTCCTTCTCAGCGTTCCAATCCGTCGGCACAACGAGGTAGCGTCCGTTGCGTTCGAGGAGTAGCCGCAGGTCCGTGTAGCGATATCGGTGGCGCCAGCCCGGCTCGAAGGACTCCTCGGTCACTGACCGCGTGGGGAATGTCAGCCGCTCGCGGCTGAGGACTACGACCCCCGTCCAACCGACGACCTCGCGCGCGTGCGTGCGGGCGTCGTGGTCACCCATCTGCCAGGCAGCCTGGGTAAGCGTCCAGAACAGGAACACAGCAGCAGCCAGGATCAGCACTGCCCTTCGACGCAACCTCTGCGGCGGGCCGGCTTGGGCGTGGTGGCTCTGTCCCAGTAGAAGGCCGGCTGCGATGGTGAGGGGCGCCGCCCACCCGTACGGCTGGATTCGCGACCACATCAGCAGCAGGACCAGCCCAGCAGCAACGACGACGACGTGCCATCGTGTCGTCAGTAGCCATGCCTTAGCAACGCGGCGGCTCAGCGAAGCCGGAAGACGCCGAGTGCTTGGGTCACCTGAAGCGGCGAGGATCAACAGACCGACGACCACCGCAACTAGCACCTCGAACCTCAACAGATGCAGACTCTGCAACGCCAGCTGAGCGAAGCCGAGACCGAGGAAGTGCAGCGAGACGTGGAAATAGGTGTAATAGCCGCTGCTGTAGATCGCTCCTAGATAGAACATCAGGGCCGCGATGAAGGATGCCTGGGCCACGACTGCCTTGCCCAGCGTCATCGCGTCGGATACTCCCCGCTTCTGGGCCTCTACAGCGACGGATCCCATGGGGTTAGGTACTGGGTCCATCGGTGCCGTCAGGGGCTCCCAGGCGAAACAGGGGTCACCCCTGGTGGCAATGTCTCGGACGGCGCGATTGAGGGCCCGGACGTAGTTCCCCGGGGGCGGGTCGGCGGGGGCGGCGGCGGCGGGATTTCTCCTCCGCTGATGTTTGCCGTCGGGGATGACGCGCTGGAAGTTGGTGTTTCGCTGGTTGCCGTTGCCGTGTGGCTCGACGGCCCCGGCGAGGACGTCCTGCCACGGCCGGGCTCGGACGAATCGTCGCACGCGATAAACAAGCTGAGGCCCCAGAGGGCCACTACACAACTCAGCAAATGCCTCGTTCTCTTACGCATTGAACCTCCGTAGCAACAGAGCGTAGCTAAATGCTTGTCATCGGCCCGATAGCGCGCCAGCGTGAACTCCTGCACCGCTCGAACGGTGGACAGTCAAGGGTCCAAGGACGCTCCGAGCCGGCAGCTCCGCACGGTCCGCGTGGCCGGCACTCTGATGGGCTCACTGAACACCTACCTGTTATAGCGGTGCATCGCCGAACGCGCGGACGCCGCCGAAGGCGGCCAGATTCGCGGGTACCAGGCGACGTAAGACTTCCGTCATCCGCGTCGGGGTACACACCGCCCGCGTGCGCCGTTGAAATGGAGGCGGGAAACTCTCAGGGATCGAGGCGGGCATGGGGCGTGGACGGAAGACGCGGGGCAGGCCATGGGTCATCGGGGTGCTGGTGGCGGCGCTCGCCGGTGTCGGCTTCGGCTTGCACTGGTTCCAGCCGTGGAAGCTGTGGCAGGACGAAACCGTGCAGGAGGCCCTGCCCAGTGCCGTCGCCCCTGTGGCCCCTCCGGGCGGAGCGCCGTCCGCGTCACCGTCTCCGGCACCCCGGCTCCGGACGCTGGCGGGCGGCGAACTGATCAGCCACGAGCACGCCACCTCGGGCAAGGTGAAGCTCGTACGACTCGCCGACGGATCCCATGTCGTACGGCTGGAGGACCTCGACACCAGCAACGGCCCCGATCTGCGCGTGTGGCTGACCGACGCGCCGGTGAAGGAGGGGCGTGCCGGGTGGCACGTCTTCGACGACGGCGCGTACGTGAGCCTCGGCAAGCTCAAGGGCAACAAGGGCAGTCAGAACTACACCGTGCCCGCCGACGTCGACCCGTCCCGGTTCACCAGCGTGAGCATCTGGTGCGACCGCTTCGACGTATCCTTCGGCGCCGCCGAACTGGCCCGCACCTGAGCTCGTCCCCGTCCGGAAGGCGCGTCAGAGTTCCTGGGCCGGCCAGTCCAGCAGGTGCGCGCCGATCACCGCGGTCTGCAGCATGTAGCGGTGGACCGGATCGGCCGCATCGGCGCCGGTGAGCTTGCGCAGAAGGCGTCAGACCCGGTCCAGGGGCCGGTGCGGACCGCTGGGAAGTTCCATCTCGATCGTGTCGCCAGGGCGTACCGTGCCGGCTTCCTTCACGATGCTCATGATTCCGGCTTTGCGCACGATGTTCCCCGCCTCGTCGCGGCCGACGACCTGCTTCAGCAACCCGTCCTGGAAGGTGTCGATCTGCAGGCAGGGGTTGCGGAGCCCGGTGACTTCCAGGACCGCGGAGTCGCCGATGCGCAGCAAGGTGCCGACCGGCAGACCGAGCAGATCGATGCCACGCGTGGTGATGTTCTCGCCGAGGTCGCCGGGCGCCACCTTGAACCCTTCTTCGCCGACCTCGGCGAAGAGCTCTTCGTGAATGAGGTGGACCTGGCGCAGATTCGGCTGGGTGGGATCCTGCGCGACGCGCGAGCGGTGCTTGACCGTCACACCAGCGTGCACGTCCCCCTCCACACCGAGCCCGGCAAGCAACCGGACGCTGTCCCGGTTCGGCTTCGTGAACGAGTACTCCCCGTTGCTGCTGACCGCCGTCACTCTGCCGCTCATACCTCGGAACCCCCTCGTCGGTAACTGTGATCAGCCACGAGCCTAGGGCGTTTCTGATGGCTCTTGGTGGGCTGGGTGGATGGATCTCGTAGTCGTGCGGGCAGGACGTTCGTATGGTGCGGCGATCACGGGCTCACGGACGCGCATTGGCGGAAGATCGAGTCTCTTTTTGCCTGGGAACGGCGGGCCTGGCGGGCAGTGGGCCGAGCACTGGAAGGTCGTCAACGGGTGCTGTTCCGGGCCCGGACCGGGCTCCCCTGGCCTGATCTGCCGGAACGGTACGGGCCCTGGCAGACCGTCTACGAGCGTCATCGCCGGTGGTCGGCCGACGGCACCTGGCAGTCCATCCTGTAAGAACTGCAGATCGAAGCGGATGCCGGCGACCCGGACGAAACCCACGCCCACGAAGTCTCCCGCCAGGAGCGGGCGGTCAACATCGACTCGACCTCCTGCCGGGCCCATCAGCATGCGGCCGGGGCGCCCCGCGAGGCTCCGGCAGACCACCCACAAAAGAGGGCGGAACGCGCGAGGAGGCAGATGGACGTGAGGCATCGGGGCGTTCGCGGGGCGGGCTGACCAGCAAGGTCCATCTGCTCTCCGAACGACCGGGCCCGCCCTGCACTGGCTGACTTCACCCGGCCAGCGTGGTGACAGCCCGATGTTCGCGCCGGTGCTGGACGGCTTATGCATCCGGCGCCATGGACCAGGCCGCCCGCGCAGTCGGCCGGACCGGGTCCGCGGGGCGACAAGACCTACTCGAGCCGCCGCAACCGGGCCTACCTGCGCAGGCGCGGCATCAAAGCCACCATCGCTCAGCCCGACGACCAGCGGGCCCACCGCACGAACCGCGGACGCTGCGGTGGCAGGCCCCCGGCCTTCAGCAAGACCCAGGACCGCCGCCGCAACGCCGTTGAGCGGTGCGTGAACAAGTGGAAGCAGTTCCGTACGGTGGCCACCCGCTACGACAAGCGCGACTACATCTTCAACGAAACCCTGACCGTCACGGCGATCGTCATCTGGCTCCGAGACACCGTCCAGAGCCATCAGAAGCGCCCTAGTCGGTCAGCGGTGCGCAGTGCACGTTGTTCGCTCCGCCGCTCTGGCCCGAGATCCGTCCCCAGTAGCTCACGCAGTGTCCGGGGTGGCCGATGTACACCGGGCCGGCGTAAGTCGTGTAGTTACCGTCGTCGAACTCGGGGTCGACGTCCTGGGCGTCCGTGATCGCTGCCAGCATGGACACGGCGGTGCCGGGACGGGCGCGCACGGTGACCACGCAGTCCTGTCCGGTCGACGGGTTGTACGTCAGGTAGACCGTGCCCGCCGTACCGACCGGCGCCGAGTCGACCACCGCGTATCCTGCTCCGCAGACACCGTTGTACTTTGCCAGGGGCGTCGCCGCCCCTGCCTGCGGTGCGACGGCCCCCATGGCACCGACCACGGCGGCTGTGACCGCTCCGGCTGCTGCGACACGCTGAATGATGTTCATGTGAATCCCCCGTTTCGTCGACTGCTCCAACAGCTTGTCGACCTCGAAGGGTTTGACCGTCGTCACCGCACCAGCGTTGTAGGCCATCGCCACCGGTTACGGAACCCGGACACGGAGCGAACGGGTCCGTGGCCGTCTCACGAGAGACGTTGGTAGAGAGCCGTACCTCTTCATTCGCCATCCTGCGGGAAATATCCGCTGCAGAACTGGCGGACGCAGAGGTCGCGGCGCCGCTGCGCCGCGTGCGGCAGGCAGCGCCCCCGTGCGCCGGCCGCAGGGGCCAGGTAGATCGTGGCTGTCATCTCGTAACGGGTGGCGAGGCCGTGCCACTGCTTGAGGCGGTTGATGCGCCGCTCGACGGTGTTGCGGTACTTGTAGGTCTCGCGGTCGAAGCCCAACCGCCTGCCCCCCTGGCTGACGCCTCAACGGCGGTGTGCCTGCCGGTCGGCCAGGACCGGAAGCGCGGCCCTGCTGTCGGAGCGGCCGGTGTACCACTCGGACCATGGCCGGCTTGCGCACAGAGGCGAGAAGGTTCGGCCCAGGCAATCAGAGGGGGCATGTTGAACTCACAGGGCCTTCACCCGGGGGGAGGGAACGCCCGAGTGCACGAGACCCCTCCCCGCTCGCCCTCCACACCCGAGAAAGACGTGATGATGCCTGATGACGCTGGCGAGGATGCAAGGCTGTTTGAGGACGCGATGCAGGCGCGGCAGATCAAAGAAGCGTGGCAGCGGATCGAAACGTGGCTTCGCCGCCATGCTCCTGCTACGCAGGCCGCGCTCAGGCCGGGTGCGTCAGAGGATGAGATGGCCGCGCTGGAAGAGTCCATCGGCGTTCGGGCCCCTGCGGAGTTGCGGGCGCTGTGGCGTCTGCGCGCGGGAAGCTGGGACGTTCCGGCGGCAGGGCTGTTCCCTGATCAAGGTTGGGCGTTGCTGGACTTGGACACGGTGGCACGGTCGTACAAGTGGCACATGAACAACCAACGCAGGCAGGCACGCCGCGACACGGAGACGCTGGTATGGAAGCCTTCCTGGTTGCCGTTCTGCTCGTGGAGTGCCACCGACCTGAGTCATGGGAGGTTCGTCGATGCTGAGACGGGAGAGACCGGCGGATGGGACGACACCGCCGTACGCACGGTCGAAGATACGTCGCTGACGATGGTGGTTGAGGAGAGCGCCGACAAGTTGGAGTACCCACAGCTGGCCACCGGCTACAAGCCGGGGCTGATCCGCGGCGCCCTGGTATGGGGCCCGCCGGACAGCGAGGATGAGGCGGCCCTCTGGGAGCCATGGACCGGCTGAGACCACAACAGCCCAAGGGGCCGGACGTGTACAGGTGGGGTCCGCGTTCGCGCAGTGCTCGAAGCCGGGGTTGAAGACGAGGAAGCCGTCACCGTCCAGCAGGCGCCACTTCGCGGGGTTCAGGTCGCTGAAGGCTCCCTAGTGCTGGGCCAAGTTGCTCCCGGCGCGCTCGAACCGCTCCCTACCGCTGGGTTCCCTTGCTGGCAGTCCGGGTGCGAGTGCGGATCCTGAAGGCGGCTGCGGGGGTGCCCATGTTGTCCGTGCAGAGCTGAGCAGATCTTGTTGCGGCTGTCGGCGCTCGTCCACGGGGTGCCGATCGTGGGGTCGGTGATGGTGGTGTGCGGGCCGAGGTACTGAAGGAGCGAGTCCCACTTCTTCGATCCGGCAACGGCAGCAAGCAGCCGGGCGCCGGCACGGCGAGGATGTTGTCGCAGCGCAGGGCGAGTTCCTGCCCGCTGTCGATACCGCTGCTGCCGAAGTCGGCCTGGCAGCCAGGGAGTTGCTTGCGTTCACGCTCGCGTTGTTCGACCAACCACGATCGAACTGTTCCTTGCCAGTGCCGGTGCACGGTTACCTCGGTACCCCAACGGCTGTGGTAGCCAGCCCGCGGGGGTTGAGGTCCAAGTGCGCGCCGTTGGTGGTGTTGGCGCCGCGCCGTCACCCACCCATTGGATGGGGACGACGTCGCAGACCCACACCAGGAGTCGACGTTCCACTTCAACGTGACTGGGGCGCGCGCGGGCGCGGGACGCTCAGCGTGTAGTCACCCAGTCCGGCGTCCAAGTCTCGACCGCGTCGTGTCCAACGGCTGTGGCGGCGAGGTGGGCCCTCAGCGTGGCCAGTGCCGGGTGGGGGTTGTCGCGGTGCCACAGGAGCGAGTGCGGGTAGACGGGCGTCGGGTCGGTCACCGGGATGCGGCGCAGGCCATGGTCGGCGGGCCAGATGAGCCGGGTGTGCTCACCCATGAAGGTGGCCAGGGCCGGGGTGTCGGCGATGGTGTCGAGGAGCGCGTCGGAGCCGAAGTTGGGGCCGGTCACCTCGATGGTGAGGCCGAACTCGGCGACGAGGTCGTCGTAGTAGGCGCCCCACTCGGTACCAGGGGCGATGCCGGGCATCCAGATCCGGTGCCCGGCAAGCTGGGCCACGGTCACCGACCGGGCGTCCGCGAGTGCGTGGGCGGGGCCGGTGAGGAGTTGTAGCGGCTCGTCGAGCACCCGGACGGACTCGATGTCCTCGGGAAGGGGTCGGCCGGGCGCGGCGACGGCGCGGAAGGACGCGTCGATCGCACCGGAGCGAATGGCGGTGACGGCGGTCTCGATGTCGAACAGCATCAGCACGTCGAGGTCGATCTCGGGGTGTGCGCGGTGGAAACCGCGCATCAGGCTCGACTGAGCGCTGCGCGAGGCGATCACGTCGACGCGTAGCGGACGGCGGCCGGGGCGCACGGACGCGCCTGCGCGCTCGGCGACGCGCAGCAGCTCGCGTGCGTGGGGCAGGAACGCCTGACCATCGATGGTGAGCTCAGCGCCGCGTGCGGCACGGGTGAACAACCGTACGCCGAGGGTACGTTCCAGCGCGGCGATGCGTTTGGAGACGGCCTGCTGGGTGATCGACAGGTCGGCGGCGGCTTTCTGGAACTGGCCCGCTTCCGCGACGGCGACGAAGGTGCGTACTGCTTCGAGATCCACGCCGACCCACCTTAGTGAACAACTGGAAGTTGTGGATTGCTGGCAGGTCAGTTGTTTGACCTGCTGCTGTCCTGCCCGCTTACCTCTCATCGGTCAACGTCATTTTGTTCATGGGACCTCGAGGGGAGTGCGCTGAACATGGTGGGCAGGAGACGGTTGGGCCGGCAGTTCGGCTGGCTCTGGGCGTCGTATGCGGTGAGCGCATACGGGTCCGGGCTGGGGTTCGGGGCCTTGCCGCTGATCGCCGTGCTGGTGCTGCATGCCGGACCCGCTGAGGTGTCCGCCCTGTCGGCGGTGGGGCCCGCGGTGGGTGCGCTGATCGCGGTGCCGCTCGCGCCGTGGGTCGAGTTCCGTCGCAAGCGCCCGGTCATGATCATGATGGACCTGGCCCGGTGTGCGGCCATGGCGACGATCCCCGTCGCCTACGCCTTCGGATGGCTCGGTTTCGTCCAGCTGCTCGTGGTCTCGGCCGTGGTCGCCGCAGCCAAGATCGCCTTCAACGCGGCCAGCGGCGCCTACCTCAAGGCCCTCGTCCGACCGGATGACCTGCTCGTCGCCAACGCCCGGTTCGAGTCCACGAACTGGAGCTCCATCGCGGTGGGGCCACCACTGGGCGGGGCGGCCATCGGCCTGTTCGGGCCGGTCACCACCGTGGTGGCCGACGCGCTCAGCTACCTGCTCTCCGCGCTGGGCATCACCGCGATCCGCGGTCAGGAGGAAGCGCCGCGAACAACCGACAAGAGCCCGCTCCGGGCAGGCGCACTGCTCGACGGCTGGCGACACATCATGGGCCACCCCGGTCTGCGGCCGCTCTACCTCAACCAGATGCTCGTCGCCGGTCTGATCATGGCAACCGAGCCGCTGCTGGCCGTGCTCCTGCTTCGCCAACTCGGGTTCCCTCCCTGGCAGTACGCCCTCGCCTTCGCCGCCCCCTGCCTCGGCGGACTCATCGGCTCCCGGCTGGCCCGCCGCGTCGTGGCTCGCTTCGGCAGGCACTGGGTCTTCCGGACCGTCGGCACCCTGCGCGCCGTCTGGCTGATCGGTCTGGCCTTCGTCCGCCCCGGTGTCGTAGGCCTCGTCACGGTCATGGCCGTCGAGCTGGCGATCATCATCAACATGAGCCTGTACAGCCCGGTGCTCGCCACCTACCGGCTCGAACACACTCCCAAGCATCTCGTCGCCCGCACCCTCTCGGCTTGGTCGATCGGCCAGCAGGCGTCCATCGCCGTCCTCACCGCGCTCGCCGGGCTGCTCGCCGACGTCACCAGCCCACGCACCGCTCTCATGGTCGCAGGACTGCTCATCCTGACCACACCGCTCCTGCTTCCCCGACAGAACCAGACGGCGCAGCACGAGCCGGAACTGTCCCGCAGCCAGTCATGAGACACCGCAACTCACCATTGAAGCCCGCAGCCCGCAGCCCGCAGCCCTCAGCCGGTCCGCCGGTGCGCGTCCACGTCGGCCAGGCGCCCCATCAGCAAGGACAACATCGCGTGAGCACTCCCCCCTCCCCCGCGCTCGACTCCGCGCACACCGCTCTTCTCGTCATTGACTACCAACCCGCGATCCCGGCCTCTGTGTCCGAAGGCGAGGACCGGGCGACCAGGTCGCGGGCTGCGAGGACGCCGAGCCCGACGGCATCCGGCACTCGGCGGAGAGCTGGACGACAATGTCGTTTGGCCCGCTGGGGCCCGTGACCTCCCTGCCGCCGTGCCCATGCAGCCGCCGCTGCTGACCAACAGATGACCGGCGCGGCTGTCGGGACAGGCTTCGCAATGCGCCTCGGATGGGCGACGCCGACGTGATGCATGACGATCTGCTCCGTGCTGCCGAACAGGCGCATCAGCCGGAGCGGGTCGGCGCTTTGGGCCGCCTCGTTGAGGATGGCGGTCCTGACACAGGCCTCAGTGTCAGACCACGGGGAAGGGCTCCGCTCAGCATGCCCGCCGGTGGCGGTAGGCCGTCCAGTACGCGGCAAGTCGGCGAGTGAGCTCTCCAGGTAGAGGGTGCGCCGCAGCAGGCCGCGCCGTACTCCGAGGGTGCCGCGGGATAGATCGAGGCCCATGGTGTGCGGGGTCTGGATCTCCCTTCCGGGCGAGCCCAGGAGCCGGACACAGCGGGAGCAACGTCGTCGACCAGATGCAGACTGCCGTGAATGGCGTGCCATGGGCGGCCCGCGCGACCGACGCCGAGGGCCACGCGGGCCTCGTGGGCGCTCGTGGGCGCTCGTCCAGTTGACAACGAGGCGATGAACCCGATCATGCGGCGTGAGATGACGGCGCTGCTCGGGCCTGCCGCGTGTCCAGCACGCCCGAGCTTGGTCGAGTTCGGCAAGCAGACGGCATCGCCGTGGGCCCCGTCCGCGACATCCGCATGCTGGACAAGTGAGCCTGCTCATGATCGAGTCGCGAGACGCCCGCCTGGCTGAAGAAGCTCTACGACGCCCCCGTCACGGCGCCCCAGTTGTTCGCCTTCACCTGGCACGGCAACGACCGAGGTGCGGAACGCCGCCCCCATACTCGGAGCTTCGACCGGCACGAGATGGGTAGTGCGTCACCGACGGCCACCAGGGCGCGGTCGGTGTCGGTCGCCGCGGGGGTCCGGCGCTCTGCTAGGGGCAGCATGGCCGGCACCAGGCCGGCGGCGTTCGCCAGGACGCGGTCGACGTCTCCGAGCTCTCGGTGGATCCCGGCGCCCGATGCCCGGAGTACACCTGTTTTCAGCCATGCCCCTCTAACGTCCCTGTGCTGAAAGGTACTTCCGTACAGGAGCATGCACCTGACATCTTGCACCCACCACTCGTTTCGTACGGCCCGGCCGGTGCCCTCAGCACGGCCGGGCCGTCTCCGGAGGACGCATTGATACCCCACAGATCCAGCCGCCCCAGACGCACGCTGGTGCTGGCGGCCACGCTCGGTGCCGCCCTCGCGTTCGGCGCCCCGGGCGCCCTCGCGGGCACGCTCCCCGTCGTCCCCTCCCCCGCGCCCGCCGCCAAGGCCCCCGCTCCGGCCGCCATGTCGGCATCCCAGAGTGCGACCTGGGTGGCCGGGACGCGCGCCTACCTCGTGATCACCGCCCCCGGTGACAGTTCGGCGGTCCGCTCGGCGATCACGGCCAACGGCGGCACCGTCTTCTCGAGCTTCGACGCCATCGGCGTGATCGTCGCCCACTCGGCGTCCAGCACATTCGCCGCCACCATGCGCGGCGTCGCCGGCGTGCAGCAGGTCGGCGCCACGCGCACCTCGGATGTTCCGGCCGACGCCTACAACCCGGCGCTCCCGCCCAACCCGTCCCAGTCCTCGACCGCGGCCGGCGAACCGGTCCGGGCCGACATGAGCCAGATCAAGGCCGACCAGGCCTGGGCTACGAACCCGGGCTCCGCCTCCGTCACGGTCGGCATCCTGGACACCGGTGTGGACGACCAACACCAGGACCTGGCGCCCAACTTCGACGCGGCCGACTCGGTCTCCTGCGCCTACGGCAAGCCCGACACCCGCGCCGGCGCGTGGCGGGACGTCGACACGCACGGCACCCACGTGGCGGGCACCGTCGCCGCGGCCAAGAACGGCAAGGGCGTCGTCGGCGTGGCACCCGGGGTGAAGATCGCCGCGGTCCGGGTCGCCGAGCCGGGCAACGCCTTCTTCTTCGCCGAGAACACCATCTGCGGCTTCGTCTGGGCCGGTGACCACGGCTTCAAGGTCACCAACAACAGCTATTACACGGACCCGTGGCAGTTCAACTGCCCGGACAACATCGACCAGGCCGCCATCATCGAGGGCGTCAAGCGCGCCCAGGAGTACGCCGAGGGCAAGGGCTCCCTCCAGATCGCCGCCGCGGGCAACGAGAACTACGACCTCGCCCACAAGACGACCGACTCCGCGAGCCCGAACGACTCGACGCCCATCACCCGCACCATCACCAACGCCTGCCTCGACATCCCGACCGAGCTGCCGGGCGTGGTCACGGTCGCGGCCAACGGCACGGGCGTCACCAAGGCCTCGTTCTCCAACTACGGTCAGGGCGTCATCGACGTCGCCGCGCCGGGCAGCAACGTGTACTCCACCGTCCCCGGCGGCGGCTACGGCAGCAAGAGCGGCACCTCGATGGCCACCCCGCACGTGGCCGGCGTGGCGGCACTCATCGCCAGCGCCAACCCGGGCATCACCCCGGCGCAGATCCGCACCAAGCTGGCCACCCAGGCCAACGACATCGCCTGCCCCTCGGACAGCCGCTGCACAGGCACGACGGCCAACAACGCCTTCTTCGGCGAGGGACAGGTCGACGCGCTCAAGGCCGTGGGGGCCACGCCGCCGCCCGGCAAGTACTTCGAGAACCTCGCGGACTTCGCCATCGCCGACAACGCGACCGTGGAGAGCCCTATCGTCGTCACCGGTGTGACCGGCAACGCCCCGGCCACCCTCAAGGTGGGTGTGGACCTCAAGCACACCTACATCGGTGACCTGAAGGTCGACCTGGTGGCGCCGGACGGCACCGTCTACACCCTGCACAACCGCGCCGGCGGCAGCGCCGACAACATCGCCCAGACCTACACCGTCAACGCCTCCTCGGAGATCGCGAACGGCACCTGGAAGCTGCGCGTCAACGACAACGCAGCCTCCGACACAGGCAAGATCGACGCCTGGAACCTGACCTTCTAGCGCAGGACCCGGCAACGCCCGCGCACAGCACGCACAGCGCCGACGACAGCTCCCCACCCGCAACCGCGGACAAGGCCAAGGCTGCGGCCTCTTCGGCCAGGGCTGTGAACTGCTGGGCGGCAAAAGGCACATGGACCCCGGCGGCGGTGCACTCCGCGGTCGGGGCCACCATGCCGGAGTCGTCCAGGAAGGCCTCGGACGACCTGTGGCCGGTGTCCGGCTCACTGTGCGCCTCCCTGAGAGCTGCAGGGCTGTGTCCGCCGGCTCGAGCGGCGGGCCCCGTCGCTCCCGCACTTGTGAGCAGCCTGAACACCAAGCGGTCGGGTTCCGTTGCCGAAGGCGGACGAAACGCGTGCCCCTGCTCGCACGAAGGCGGATGCGGGTGGAGATCGAGTTGACGAAGGCCATGGCCGCCGTGCGCAGCTAGCTGCTGGTGGCGCCGCGCAGGGCGCCGGCGAGGACCTGACGTTCAAGGCCAGCTCGGTGCAGCTGGAGTTCGCCGTCGAGCTGCGTGCGGATGCGAGGCCAAGGCGGGCTTCAAGGCATGGTGGTGATCTTCCGCGAGACAGTGAAGCGCCCCGAACTGCCCACGGACCGCGCGGACTTCGAGCGGCTCGCCCGCGCCCTCGCCGCCGCGCACCTCGAGCGCGCCGCTGACCTCCGGGAGCGTGACCAAGCGCTGCCGGCCGCGGTCGCCGCCCTCGATGCTCTCGCGGCCCCCGGGCGTACGGCAGACCGTGGTCTCGGGGAACATCCGTGCCGTGGCCGAGCTCAAGCTGCAGGTGTTCGGCCTGGACACCCCGGTCCTGCGGGAGTTGGGCGCTTGCGGGGAAGACCATGATGGGCGGGCCGGCTTCGTCCGCCTGTCCCTGGAGCGCGCACACGGCCACGGACGCGCCGATCGAGAACACCCCGGCGGACATCGAGGGCGCCCACGCCAACGGAGTGCGTGTGATCGCCGTAGCCACCGGCCGCAGCGACGAGCCCGCGCTCCGCGACGCCGGCGCAGATGTGGTCCTTCCAGCTCTCGGGATACCGAACTACTGGTCAAGCTTGTGCGCCACGACAAAGCCCGAGGCTAGAGTTCATGAACATGCACATGACCGAGAGTTGGATCGGCCGCCTGCCCGTCGCCGGGCTCGCCGCCGTTCTCCTGGCGGCCTTCCTGGTGTGGTCGCAGGCCGGACCGGCGCAGGCGGCGTACACCGACTGTCCGGCGAAGACGTTCTGCCTGTACACACAGGCCGGCGGCGAGGGCGAGATGGTCTCGCTCGCGCCGCAGAACGGGCCCGTGCTCGACTACGGCACGGTCGGGAGCCTGAAGGACCGGACCTTCCTGTCGTTCCGCAACAACACCGCCTCCTGGACGTGCCTCTACGACGACCCGTCGTACGGCGGGACCGACATCCAGGCCGTGCTGCCCGGGCACACCGGCGGCGACCTGGCCAAGGGCGCCGACGGGCTGCCGAAGGTGACGGTGGCCTCGCACAAGTTCGCCCCGTCGAAGTCGCTCTGCCGGACCGGGTTCGACCGCTGCGAGGCCGGCCGGGTGTGCATCTTCCAGGGCCCCAGCGGGCGCGGTGTCGGAGGCGTGGCGAGTCAGACCGATGTCCTTCCGGACGGCGTTCTGGGCAACAGGGACTATGGCGTGACCTGGGAGGACAAGCTGGTGTCCGTCGCGAACCGCTCGCACAAGGTCGCCTGCTTCTACCGGGATCCCGGATACTCCGGAACCTGGCAGGAAGGCGGCGTCGCGTACCGGGCGTTCGTCGTCCCGCCCGGCGAGGAGACGACCCTGCCCGCCGCTTACCAGTCGTCCGTCAGCTCCCACAAGCTCGCCGACGCGGAAGGGAAGTGCTGACCGTGAACCCCGCCACGCACTCCGCCGGCCGCTCAGGCATGCGCCGCGTCGCGGCTGTTTCCGTCGCCCTGGCGACACTGGCCCTGACCCAGAGCGCGGCGGTCGCCGACCCCGCCACCAACGACATTCATTCGGTCCTGGACAGCCTGAGCGCCCATCACCCCCCGATGGCGGACGGCATCGAGCGCACCACGTACTCCAGCGACTCCTCCGAGATCGTCGTCCGTGTGGCGGTCATCGACCCGGACCTGGGGGCGATATCCCTCGACAGCACAGTGGGCGCCGGGGTGAGCGTGAAGGAACCCACCACCGCGATGCTGGCCACCGTGGGCACCACCGCGAAGGACGCGCCCTACGTCGGTGTGAACGGCGGCTACTCCGTCTCCACCAAGGACGAGGACGACGCGACCGGAAAGAGCATCCCGGAGGAGCGGTCGGTCCCGATGGTGACCTCGGTCCAGGAGGACGTCGTGCAGGGCGCCGCCTGTCTGAAGGGGCAGAACTCCGTCGTCCTCCAGCACGGCCGGCCGCACTTCACCAAGATCACGACGACGCTGGGAATCACGTCCGACCAGAACACCGCGGACACCGCGGACGATGCCACGCGCGTGGTCGACGCCGTCAACCGGTACCCGGGCTGGATCCCGTTCTGCCCGCAGGAGGTCGGCGACAGGCCCCTCCCGTTCACGACCGACGCGAACGGCGAGGTCAAACGGCTCGACCAGTACGGCAATGTCATCAAGGGCGGTCCCTACTACCAGGACTACAGCGAGATCGTCGCCTTCACCCCGGCCTACGGCCAGAAGACGCCGGAGCCCCGGCACACACCCTTCGTGGCGGCGGACGACGCCGACGGTGTCGAGGTCGCCGTCGACGCGTCGGGCCGCGTCACAGCGGTGAAGTCGCCCCGCGGCGGAATGGCCATCCCGGCGGGGGGCATGGTGCTCCAGGGCATCGGTGACGACGCCCAGAGCGGGGGCGGGGCACAGTGGCTCAGGGACCACGCCATGGTGGGCGCGAAGCTCACGTACACGCAACGCGCCACGGACCTGGGCGTCGTCGAGGACCCGACCGACGACGTCGACCTGCCGCTCGACCCCGCCTACCCGTCGATCGACGTCGTCAACGGCACCCACGATCTGATGCGCAACGGCAAGGTCGTGGCCGAACCGGCCGACAACGTCGCGAACGACCCGCGCACCGCCATCGGCGCGGACGGCTGGGGACGCACCCTCCTGGTCACCGTCACCGCCAAGGACCAGGGCCTGCGCCGCGGTGTCCCGATCTACGACCTCGCGAAGATCATGGAGGACCTCGGCGCCGTCGACGCGCTCAACCTGGACGGCGGCGGCTCCACCACGTTCGTCGTCGACGGGCAGGTGAAGAACGTCCTCTCGGACCCGGGCGGCGTCGAACGGCCCGTCTACGACGCCGTGTACGCGGGACGCGGCGGACACGGCCTGCCGGCCGGCGGCAACTGACGCCTCCCGCCTGACGGTCGCTCCGGGACACCGCTCGGAGCGACCGCGCCGTCCTGGCGGGCTGTCACAAACCCCGCTCATTCCTGTCAGCGGTCGGCTCGGTTGGGCGCCGGTGCGTCAGCTCACCGGGGTGGGTAACTCGGTCTGCCTCGCGGTTCGGAGCAGTGTCGGCACGCCGGCTTGGAAGGAGTCGGCCTCCAACGGCCACGTGCGGTGTCCTGCCTGGACTGGCTGACCGAGGAGCCAACCCTCACCACCAGCATGCCCTGGACAGCCGACACGCTGGAGAACACGTTGCATGTGGATGTCCGAAGTGCGTGGCTTCCTGGTCATCACCGGGCCCGGGAGCGGCCACGTGTGCGTCCGCGGCGCCGAGGTCGCCATCGTGGCCGCCGTACGTCCGGAAGCCACCGCACGACCGACCGCCCGCCCCCGCCCCCGCCCCCGCCCCCGGGGAGATTCTCGGCCACATACGGGAGTTGACGAAGGCGAGTCTCCTCGCGGACGCGTGACCTTCCGTCCGGGTTGTACGCAACAAGAACGATTGACCCTGTGGTCGCTGGTGCGTTTGCCTCGAAGGGAGCCCTCGGCGCGGGGCCGGGGAGCCATGCGTCAACGGGACATACAAGGGGGAACATGTCCAAGGCTTCAGCCATGTCCGGCAGAGCTGTGCCCCTGTCCGGCAGAGCCACAGCCGTGTCCGGCGTCTCCTTAGGCACGGCGCTGCTGCTCGCGTTCACCGGAACGACCGCCGGTGCCGCGCAGCACGCGCCCAGGACGGAGCGGGTCAGCACCGCCGCCGACGGCACACAGGGCGACGGCGCCTCCAGTGCGGCCGTCACCACGCCGAACGGCCGCTACATCGCGTTCCGTTCGTCGGCCACCAACCTCGTGCCCGAGGGGGTCACCCACCCGGGCACCTACTCCTACATCCGTGACCTGACAACCGGGAAGGTCACCAAGATCGAGCAGGCGCTGAGCACGCCCCGGCTCAGCGCCGACGGCCGCTGGGCCACGTACACCGACTGGCCCAGCCGCACCATGAACGTCTTCCTCTCCGACTTGAGCACGGGCACCAGGATCCAGGTCGGGGCTCCCGGCGGCCGGGACGCCTCGGCGCAGCCGGACATCAGCGCGGACGGCCGCTACATCGCCTACCGGTGGCTCGGGCACCCGCAGTTCCCGACCCGCATCGACCTCTACGACCGACTGACCGGCGCCCGCGAGACCGTCAGCGCGGGCCCGCAGGACTCCACCCGGGACATGGACAAGCCGTCGATCAGCGGTGACGGCCGCCGGGTCGCCTACCAGGACAACGGCACCGGCGACGTGTGGGTCGCCGACCGCGCCACCGGCGCGCAGACCGAGGCCGACGACGGCACGCCCTCGACCGTGGTCCAGCTGAGCGCCAACGGCCGTGTCCTGGTGATGGATTCGGCCGACGGCTCCTACGTACGAGACCTGGGCACGGGCCGCGTCCAGCACTTTCCCGGTATCCGCGTCCTCGCCGTCAGCCCGGACGGGCGGCGGCTGTTGACGCGGGACGCGGACGCGAACCTGACCCTGCGCGACCTGGACGGCGGACGCGAGATTCCCGTCGGACACGGCAGCGCCACCGCGGGCTCGCTCTCCGCCCACGGCCGCTCGGTCGTGTACTCCACGGTGGACGCGGACGTCGTCCCCGGTGACACCAACGGCATGTACGACGTCTTCCAGTGGAGGTCAAGCTGATGTTCCGCGCCTCAAGAGCCGTGCTCGGCACGGCAGTCGCGATCGCGCTGGCCTGGACGCCGGCGGCCGCCGCACAGGACCGGGGTCCCCAGGGGCGCGACGAGCCCCGGACAGCGCGGGTGAGCACGGCCGCCGACGGCAGTCAGGCCGACGGGCCGTCGAGCGGAGCCTCGATCAGCGCCGACGGCCGCCAGGTCGCGTTCACGTCCACCGCGCCGAGCCTCGGCTGCGAACGCTTGTCGCCGTGCCTGTTCCTGAAGGACCTGACCGACGGCAGCCTCACCAGGATCGACCTGGGCAGCGGCCACACATACGACGCGCCGATGTCGAGCGCCGACGGGAGCCGGGTCGCCTACTCCGCCGGCACCCGCTCCCCGGCTCCTTACGTGTACGACAGGGCCACCGGCCGTTCGGAGCGGCTGTGGCCCGAAGCCCCGCCCGGCTTCGACGAGTCGGGCGGCGCCGAGTCGATCAGCCCCGACGGCACGCACGTGGCGTACACCCTCGGCAACCGCAACGGCGGCCAGACCGCGCGGCTGCTGTACGTCCGCGACACGCAGACCGGCACCGACGAGCTCATCTCACCCGCCGAGGAGGGCGACAAGAACGGGGCCTCGGTGAGCGGTGACGGCAATCGGGTCGCCTACTCGGTCCGGGGGCGTGCCGAGGGCGGCGACACGAACGACGTCTTCGTCCAGGACCGGGCGACGGGCGAGCGCATCCACGTCGGCGCGGACCTCGGTGTCGCCCATCTGATCCGGATCACGGCGGACGGCCGCCGGGTCCTCCTCAACGCCCAGTACGGTGTGTACGTCCACGACCTGAGCACGGGTCTGTCGCGACGGGTGACCGACGGAACCGCCTCCTCGGCCACGGCGGACGGCCGGTACGCCGTCGTCACGGGCGCGGACGGCATGCGGGTCCGTGACCTGCGGACGGGACTGCGAGGGGCCGTCCTCCCGTTGACCGCCCAGGTGATGGGCGACTCGCTGGCCGCCAAGGGGCGGGTGGTGGCGTTCAGTTCGACGGACTCCCACCTGGTGCCGGGCGACACCAACCGGCAGTTGGACGTGTTCGCCTTCTCGGGCGGCCTCAGGAAGAACCCGGCCCCGATGCCGTCCGTCACCGAACGGTTCGGCGGTCCGGCCGGGTCGTCCCACGACCCGGCGATGGGGGAGAACAAGCTCGTCACCTTCACCTCGGAGGAAGACGTGTTCATCAACGCACCCCTGCGCGTCGTCCCGGTCAACTCCGACAATGAGAGGCCGTCGTCGAAGAGCACCCCCTGCTACAGCGGACGCATGGTGGGATACGTGGTCCCGTCCGCCACCGACGGCGCCCCTGAGATCCACGTCCGCTACCGCGCCGTCGGCAAGGTCACCACCCTGGACTCCTACCAGGGCGTCCGCTTCACCTGGATGGGGCGGCCCCGGATCAGCCCCACCTGCCAGTGGATCACCTACGCGGCGACCCTGCCCGCCACCGACGCCGACCCGGACCCGCAGCCCCGCGTCTACCGCTTCAACATCGACGGCGGCACCACGGACGTGGTCAGCGCGCCCTCGGGCGGTCCGGCGGGCAACCCTGCCATCGACTACGACGGCCGGTACATCGCCTTCGAGCAGGGCAGCGACCTCTACATCCGTGACCTGGACACCGGCGTCCTCTCGAAGGTCGCGGACGGCGCCTCGGCCCCCTCCCTGAGCGCGAACGGCCGCACGATCGCCTTCCAGCAGGGCCGGTACGTCCAGGTCCGGGATCTCGACACCGGCACCACCACGGCTCGGGTCAGGGGCGCCCAGCCCTCGATCTCCGGGCACGGCACAGAGTTCGCGTACACCTCGGGCGGTTCCGTGTATCTGCTCGAACTCGCCACGGAGAAGCGGCAGTTGGTCAGCGTGGACCGCTGGGGCGGCCGCAACGACCTTCCGGCGGAGCACCCCTCCGTCAACGCCGACGGCACGGTCGTCGCGTTCGAGTCGGCCTCACCCGATCTGGTGGAAGGGGACACGAACGGGGTGACGGACATCTTCCTACGGACAGTGCGCTAACCGGCGACAACCACCACGAACAACAGGCGACACCACAACGGGGGACCGCCAGGGCTACGGCCGCGTAGGTGACGTTGCAGCCTTTACGGCACCAATCCAGGGCCAGTTGGCGGGCTCGGGCATGCGGAACGACGTCGTCTGGATGTCGGTGGCCACCCCCGAACCGGACCGGTCGGCTTGAGCGTCCCGATGCGCTGAGGATGGCCTGCGTTCCACAGTGGTTGTGGCCGGATTTCGTCACCGGTGGGTCACAGGTCGGAGTACGGGAGAACTGCCGGCTGCACGGTTCTGTCTGGTTCGACGGGGACGGCGAGGAGCCGTGTTCCGGACAACCGGGAGTCGGGGGACAGCATGCGGTATGTGAAGGCAGTGCGCGGTTCGGCGGTGGCGGTCGCCGTGGCTTCGGCGGCGCTGGCGGTGGCGGGATGTCAGCCCGGTGGGGGCGGCGCGGGCACCGATGACGGCGGCCCCACCCCGTCCGGCACCGTCAGCTCGGCGGCCTCCTCCTCCACGCCCGGCGCCCCGAAGCCCGGCAGCTCCGCCTCCGGTTCCTACACGCCCTCCGGTCCCTCGACGCCTTCCGCCTCCGTACCTCCGGCGTCCGCACCCGCTCCGGGCGGTTCCGCGGCGACCTGTTCCGCGGGCAGTCTGAAGGCGACCGCCCGTCAGTCCGCGGTGCGGCCTGACGGTACGGGGACCGGGGCGGCCGTCGTCGAGTTCACCAACGTGTCCGCACGGACCTGCGTGCTCACGGGGCACCCCACAGTGGCCGGCGCGGGGAACGGCTCTCCCGAGATGAACGTGCCGCTGACCGTCAAGCCGACGGGAGCCGCGGCGTCGGTGAAGGTGGCCCCCGGCGGCAAGGCGTGGGTGAAGCTGACGTTCGTGCAGGTGCAGGGAGAAGCCGACGGGTACTGCGTGTCCGGTTCGGCGCCCGTGGTGTATCCCACGATGGTCGTCCGGCTTCCGGAGTCCGGGGCGCACCAGGTGGCCCTGGACGACGGGCAGTTCGCCGAGTGCGACGACACCGTGACCGTCACCGCCGTATCGGCAGTTCGGCCTTCTTGACCTATCCAGGGCAACACCGGTGCTCGCGGCGAGACGATGTCGAACAGAGCGACGCCGGTTCCTGGCGCCCCGCACGCAGAACGTCATCGCCCCTGGGCGGTCTCGCAGGCACAGCGGGTGGCCTTCGAAGAGCGGCCAGGCAACTTCTGCGGGCAACTCGATTCTGACGGATATTCACCATGGCAGGTACATGACGGGCAGTGGTTGCAGGGCATAGCATCGCAACGCCCCGGAGGGGCGGTCGACGGTGCTTCCGGCCCCCACCGGACAGCCCGTGCCGCTCCTTCGCGTACCCGGCCCCGCCGGGGCCGGATTCCCCCCACGGATGAAGGAGCAGCAATGCCCCTCGGCACTTGGCTCAAGGCAGGTAGTTCCGCCGCAGCGCTCGTTCTCGCCATGGCGGGCGCCGCGACCGCCGCCCCCGCTCCCGCGGGTGAATCGTCCGCCTCGCAGGCGGCAGCGGTGACCCTTCGCTACGACGACAGCCGCGCCGCAGGCTGGGAGGCCGCGATCGCGGCCGGAGTCGCCTCGTGGAACGCGAACGTGAGCAACGTCCGTCTGGTGGAAGCAGCGCCCGGTACCGCGGCCGAGATCGTGATCGTCGCCACCACGGGCTGGCCGCAGGCCACGCTCGGCCCCGTTCGTCCAGGCCGTCAGGTCCGCGTCGAACTCGGCAGCCAGGCCGTGGGCCAGGGCTACAACAAGACCCGGATCGCCGCTCACGAGCTGGGGCACAGCCTCGGCCTGCCGGACACCAAGCCCGGCCCCTGCTCACAGCTGATGTCGGGGTCGAGCGCCGGCACGGCCTGCACCAACGCCACACCGAACGCCACCGAGCGCTCCCGCGTACAGTCCGCCTACGCAAGCGGAATCGCCGCGCTCGCGCCCACCGACGGCCGGATCCTCATCGACGCACCCTGACCGCACGGCACCAAGCCGACGCGCGTCCCGGGGATCTCGTCGAGATCCGCGGGACGCAGTGCAGGCGGCGCGGCCCAGTCGCCTGTCGCGGAAGTGACGCTTGATCTCTCCAACGACCGTCGGCGTCGCGTGCGTGGAGAGCTCCACGCCGCGCGCCGGAGTCGATCTGAGCGAGATCGTCCAGCGATCGCCGCGCTTGCCGGTGCCGGCGCGTGAGGTGCTCGACGAAAGGCAGAGGCATGCGGGCCCTAACCCCTTTGGTCGCGCAGCTCCGCGTGCTCCGGTCTGTCTTCCGGCAGCGTGCGCAGCACGACGAGCACCGCGGCAAACGGGGTGCGGGGGGAACGGCAGACGCGTCCGGGATCACCACCACTGGGTCAGTTCTCTCCCGTCTCGGTGCTCCAGCCGTCCTGGTCGCAAGCCTGTACCACTTGCTCGTGACGACCGTTCCGTCCGTGAACTGATGGGCGTTCCTGTCGACGGCCAGGTGCGTGTGGAGGATTCCGACCGCGTCGCCCTCATCGCACGGCCCTTCACAACGGAGGCGACGACTCGTCCTGCCGTTGCACAGGCCTTCCGGCACACTGGATCGCATGGAAGAGGCGGACCGGCAGCTCGGTCAACGGCTGGAGAAGGCCATCATGAGCCTGCTGGAGCGCCGTGCCGCCACCGCGTCGATCTGTCCGTCCGACGCGGCGCGCGAGGTCTACGAGGGTGACGACGACGGCTGGCGGGCCCTGATGGAACCGGCCCGCCGAGCGGCATGGCGGCTGGCGAACGACGGCGAGGTCGAGGTGACGCAGGGAGGCCGGCCCGTCGTGGAGACGGAGACGCGCGGACCCGTCCGTATTCGGCGCGCACGCCGGTAGCGGCGGCATGGCGCCTGCCCGGGGTGATCGCCTTCCGGCATCGTCGGCATCACCGCCCTGGCCTCCACGACCTCCACGTCATCGTGGTGAACCGTGGCCCATCTTTCCTGCCGCCGGCCGCTGACTGGAGCACGGCTGTTCCGCGGCGACCTGCCCGGTGAAGGGGCCGGACACTCTCCGGCCCGCTTCGAGCGGGAACACCAGCCGTCGGCAGGGTGCCACCTTATGAGGCTCCCGGGCCCTCCCGAGCCGGGCAATCCCCTCCCCCACGAAGCCGCCTCGGGCCGGGCGGCGACCATGGGGGCACTGTCACGGGGTGAAGACCTCGTCGAGGCGGTCGATGGCGCCGTCGGCACCCAGGTGGTAGGTGAAGACGAGCCCCGAGTGCGGGTGCGCCTCCAGCCAGTCGAGGAATTCCTGCACGCCGATGGGCTGGTTCTCGGTGCTCTCCACGATGGGGTTGGTCACGGTGACGTACGCGGCCTGGTCCATCGGGATGAATGTCTCCTTGCCGACCGTCTCGAAGGGCGCGCCGTCGGAGTCGGGCGATCCGCAACCCCAGTTGCCGTGCTTGACGATCAGGCTGAGTGATCCTCCTTCGGGGGTGTAGCGGTAGACCGCGATCTCGTCGGGGGAGATCGGCATCTTGTGGTCACAGCCGTCGTCGGCGCCACCCGCAGTGGGCGCGGTGACAACGGGAGACTTGGACGCTGCCGGAACCGCTTCGGGAGACTCGGCGGCGCTGCTCGAGCCCGAAGACGCCGTGGCGCCTGGCTTTTCGCTCGCCACGCCGGTGCCTGTCCCCGCGCCGCCGGTGGCCGCCGCCTTCGTCGGGCTCTTGTCGGCGCCCGAACTCGTCGCGTCGCCCTTGCCGTTGCACCCGGTGAGGACCATCACCCCGGCCACGCATGCTCCCAGTACGGCCGCCCGGACAACGCCCGGTCTGCGCCGGCTCTTCCTCGACGTCACGTTCATGATGCGTCCCCCCTGTTGTCCCAGTTCTCGGTGTGCCTCGACGGCTCGTCGCAGAGGACGACTTTCGGCCGCCGTCAGTTGCACGTCTGCGTGAGTTGTTCAAGCATCACCGCTCGTGCAACGGTCATCGGGCGTATCCCGCATGTCGTCTTCGCGTCTGGCCTTGGCCTGTTTTCGCCTGCTGACCCTAGCGTGACGGCGCGGTCGCGTGTCGCTCACCCGCAGGAGTGCGGTGCCTGGCCGACCACTCGCCACCCCCGCCGCCCTGACTTTCGCCGGGCTCCTCCGCGACGCTGCCGCGGTGCGTCACGGAGGAGCCCGGGGACCACATCCCGCGCTGTGCGCACCTACTGCGGTGTGAGCGCAGACAACAGCCCCGCCTGCCCGGCCCCGGCGGCCCCGGTCCCCCGCGCACAGATGCGGTCGTGGGCGCCCCCAGAACGCGTCAACTGCTCCGAAGACCGACCGCCAGCGTCAGTTCAAGGACCCGGTCCGGCGAGGCCAGATCCGGAAAGAGCTCCCGTATCTGTGCCATCCGGTACCGGACGGTCTGGGGGTGGATGAACAACGCCGCCGCCACCTCATCCCGTCTGCCCTGGTGCAGCAGCCACGCCCGCAACGTCTCCTCCAGCCGCCGCGCGGTCGCGTCGGGCAAGGTCCGCAGCGGTGCGAGGGCCCGTGCACGCAGGTCCGCGAACGCGTCCACGTCGGCGCTCAGCACCAGCTCGGCCAGGTGATCCTCGGTGTCACGGATGTCGGAGGAGAGGGAGCGCGCGCGTACGGCTCGTGCGTACGAGGCGGACACACGAGTCCATGGCCGGGCCGGGCCCACCACGGCGGTGCGATCGGTCAACTGCCGCAAGAGATGGGCCCGGTCGGCGTCGGGGACGAGCAGAACACCCAGGGCGTCCGGCAGGTCGTCGAGGACGAGGGTGCTCGGGTCGAGCACACGGTAGGCGGGCCGGGCCTGGGCGGCGGGCAGCAGGACCGCGGTCAGCGAAACCGGAGGCTGCCACCCGGCCCGTTGAGCGGAGACGAGCAGTACGTCCGGGCTCGCGCCGGCGAGGAGGTCGCGGGCGAGCTGTTCCAGGTGGCGCTCCTGGGCCCGGCCCTGGGCTGCCAGTTCGTCGGCGTGGCCTGCGGCACTCGCGGCGGACAGCTCGTCGATGTAGGCGAAGGTCAGTTCGGCGAACTTGGCGACCTCGGCGGCGGGCAGACCTGCGGGTACGGCGCCCGCTGCCAGGCATCGCCAGGCCACGCGGGCGCCGACGCGGTAGGCGCTGAGCAGCGCGTCCATCGAACGGCCGTCCCGGACCTCCCCGCGGCCCAGCTCATAGGCCGCGTCACCGGCGTCACCGCCCGTGGCGTTCCCGCTCGCCAGGTCCAGGTAATGCCCCAGGGCCGTGCGGACGGCTCGGCGGATGGTGCCGCCCATGCTGCCCGAGAGGGCGTTGGCGTAGGGAGGGACCTCGTCGATGATCGCCTGGACGACCTCGTCGGCGGTGGTCCTCAGCGCGGCCCGCAGTGCGGTGACCGTCTTGTCATCCAGAGCCAGTTCGCTGGCCCTTTGGATTGCATGGCTCATATTTTTGTTCCCTGCGAACAATTCAGCCGACCAGATTCACATCCTGCGGTCAGGACTTTACGCCCTGAGGCACAGCAAGCTGGAGTCATGACGAGTACAGCCCTCCGCAGCAGGGCGTGGAAACTGCTCGAGATGGTCACGACGCCGCTGCTGCCGTCGGACTACCTCGACCTGGTCAGCCCGCTGCGTGCGGGCGCTGACCTGCGGGGGCGCATCGAGGCCGTACACCCCGAGACGGGCGACGCCGCGACCGTCGTGATCAGACCGGGGCGGGGCTGGCGCGGCCACACGGCCGGTCAGTACGTGCGGATCGGGGTCGACGTCGACGGGGTGCGCCTGTGGCGTGCCTACTCCATCACCTCGCCGACGGACCGCCGGGACGGCCGCGTCACGATCACCGTGAAGGCGATCCCGGACGGCAAGGTCAGCAACCACCTGGTCCGCAGGGCGAAGCCGGGCACCCTGATCCAGCTCGACCAGCCGACCGGTGACTTCGTGCTGCCGCGGGCCAAGCCCGCCAAGGTGCTCTACCTGACGGCCGGCAGCGGCATCACGCCCGTGATGGGCATGCTGCGCGACACCGTGTTCGACGACGTCGTCATGGTCCACTGCGCGCCGCGGCCGCAAGACGTGATCTTCCGCAACGAACTGCACGACCTGGTCGCGGACGCCAAGCTGCGACTCACCGAGGTGCACACCGACACCGACGGCATGCTCGACATCGCCCGCCTCGACGAACTCGTGCCCGACTGGGCCGAGCGCGAGACCTGGGCCTGCGGGCCCGCGGGCCTGCTCGACGCCGCCGAAAAGCACTGGAGCGAACACGGCGTACCGGAGCGTCTGCACACCGAACGCTTCCGCCCCAGCATCGTCGTCACCGGCGACGGCGGCGAGGTCACCTTCAACACCACCGGCAAGACCGTCGACGCGGACGGCGCCACGCCGTTGCTGGACGTCGGCGAGGAGGCGGGCGTGCTCATGCCGTCGGGGTGCCGCATGGGCATCTGCTTCGGCTGTGTCACCCCGCTCAAGGCGGGCGCCGTCCGCGACCTGCGCACCGGCGAGATCACCGAGGCCGAACCGGGCGTCCTCATCCAGACCTGCGTGTCCGCCGCGGCGGGCCCCTGCGACATCGAACGGTAGGAACCCCTTGACCGCTATCGACCCCACCGCCCACCTGACCGCGGAGCAGATCGAGGAGCTCGGCCGCGAGCTGGACGCGATCCGCGACGAGGTGATCGCCGGCCGCGGCGAGAAGGACGCCGCGTACATCCGCAAGGTCATCTCGGCGCAGCGCAAGCTCGAGCTGGTCAGCAGGGGCGTGCTGTTGTTCTCGATGTTTCCGCCCGCGTGGTTGATCGGCACCGCCGGTCTGTCCGTGGCGAAGATCATGGACAACATGGAGATCGGCCACAACATCCTGCACGGCCAGTGGGACTGGATGCGGGACCCTAAGATCCACTCCACCACCTGGGAGTGGGACCACGTCTCGCCGGCCGACCAGTGGAAGCACTCGCACAACGAGCTGCACCACACGTACACCAACGTGATCGGCAAGGACAACGACCTCGGCTACGGCATCATGCGGGTCGACGAGGACCAGAAGTGGCACCCCTTCCACCTCGGTCAGCCGCTGTGGAACTTCATCAACGCCTGCTTCTTCGAGTACGGCATCGCAGCGTACGACCTGGAGCTCGGCAAGAACCTGCACAAGCGCCGCCGCAAGAACCCGGTGTTCCGCGCGCAGGCCAAGGCCGTGGGCCGCAAGATCCGCAAGCAGGTGCTCAAGGACTACGTGATCCACCCGCTGCTGTCGGGCCCGTCGTTCCTCCCCACGCTCGCCGCCACGTTCACCGCGAACCTGGTCCGCAACATCTGGTCCCACTCGGTGATCATGTGCGGGCACTTCCCCGAGGGCGTGCAGGTCTTCGAGCGCCGGTCGATCAAGGGCGAGACGCGCGGCCAGTGGTACCTGCGCCAGATGATGGGCTCGGCGAACATCAGCGGCAGCAAGGCCATGCACTTCATGACCGGCAACCTGTCGCACCAGATCGAGCACCACCTGTTCCCCGACCTGCCGAGCAACCGGTACGCCGAGGTCGCGGTGAAGGTGCGCGCGCTGTTCGAGAAGTACGAGCTGCAGTACGTCACCGGGTCGTTGCCCAAGCAGGTGTTCTCCGCGTGGCACAAGGTCTTCCGGCTCTCGTTGCCGAACAGGAAGCCCAAGGTCGAAACGCCGGCGCCGGTCCCCGAGCGGGAGCTCGTCGCGGCCTGATCCCGGTACTGGTTCTCTCGAACCGGTCACCGGTGATACACGCTCCGGGGCGTGCGCGTGTGGCCCTGACCGAGATTCCGGTCAGGGCCACACGCGTGCTCATGGGAGTGAAGGGCGGTCCGCCTACGCGGCGAAAGGCTCTGCGGGGCTTCAGCGGGACGGTCGTCCTGTCTCCGCCGCCATTCCCGCCCCGAACGGTGTCCGCAGGCCGGAACGCAGAGGTGCCCGGGCACGACCGCATCGTCGCCTGTCCCGGTACCACCGCGCTGTCGCCGCCGCGCGGCCCGGAGAACCACGCGACGGCGACAGCTTTGCGCATGACGGTCCCGGCAGGCCGGGGCCGGGTGTCAGGAGGTGTGCGGGCAGTTGCCTCGGGACTCGGCGATCGTGAGGCTGACGGCCGGGAGCGGGCACAGGAACTGCTCATAGCGGGTGTCGTTGTCGATGAACCGCTTCAGCCAGGAAATGCTGTACTTCGCGATCGTCGTGTTGGACGAGTTCGGCGTGAAGTGGGTGGCACCCCGCAGTTCGATGTAGGCGCGGTCGGTGGAGGACGGCAGGGTCGCGTAGAACGGCTCGGAGTGCGTGGCCACGGGCGCGATGGTGTCGCCGTCGGCGCCGACGACCAGGGTGGGAGTCGTGATCTCCGGCCAGGTCTTGTCCAGGTTCCAGCCGGTCAGCGGGATGGCGGCCTGGAGCGAGGGGCGGGACTTGGCCGCTTCGAGGGTGCCGCCGCCGCCCATGGAGTGGCCCATCACTCCGAGGCGTCCGGCGTCGACGCGGCCGCGGACCGTGCTGCGCTGCACCAGGTAGTCCAGTGCGGCCAGCAACTGCCTCCCGCGACTGTCCGGCTGGTCGGAGGTCGTGAGCGTGTCGATCGTGAAGACGACGAAGCCCTGGGAGGCGAGCCGCGGGCCGAGCCAGGCGATCGAGGACTGATAGGCGGTGAATCCAGGTGACACCGCGACCGCCCCGAACGTCCCGTCGGCGGTGCTCGTCGGGTAGTAGATGGTGCCGCCGCCGAAGCCGCTCACCGCGAGTCGCGACACGCTGGTCTGCGACACCGCGTAGGGGCCCCTGCCGGCCTCGATGCTCGCTGTGGTGGGCGCCGGACCCCGCTCGTACGGGTTTTCGGCCGCCTGGGCTCCGCCGGTCAGCGAGGTCAGCAGGCCGACGAGTGCGGCGGCCGTGGCGAGGCCGGAGCCGAGGCGCCCGAAACGGCGGCGCCGGTGGCGGTGCGGGGTGCGCGTGGGACGGGGGATCTCTGGGGCGTGGCTCATCACGGCTCCTTCGAGGGTGAGGGTTCCGGCGCCTTCGGGGCTGACGGAGACCGCCGAGGGAGGGGGCGGCGTCGAGCCCGTGGACGTGACACGAGTCATCCGGCGGGGAACAACGTAGGAGCTGACCAGAAGTCAGTCATCAGTGGAATCACCAGTCATCTCCCAGGGCGCCCCACGCACCACCTCGCGCGTGGGAGATCCCCGGTCACAGCGGTGCACGCCCGTCGACCTCCGCGCAGTCGCCCGACGTTCGACCGGGCACGGCCCGTTCCGGTCCTCAACTCGGCTCCGGCAGCTCCCAGCCGTGGTCGTGGTCCTCGTCGGCGCTCGCCAGCAGATGCGCGAGACCGGTGCGCGACCGGACGCCCAACTGCGCGAAGACGTTGCGCAGGTGGTACTCGACCGTGCGGATGCTGATGGACAGCTCCGCCGCGATCTCCTTGTTCGTCGCGCCGCGCGCCACGTCCCGCGCTATGCGCACCTGCTGCGGTGTGAGCGAGGACAACAGCCCCGCCTCTCCGGCCCCGGCCACCTCGCCGGCCGCCCGCAGCTCCGCGCCGGCTCGCTTGGCCCACAGCACCGCTCCACAGTGCTCGAAGCCCACCAGCGCGGCACGCAACTGGGCCCGCGCCTCGGTGGGCCGCCGCCGACGCCGTAGCCACATGCCGAAGGCGAGATGGGTCCGCGCGTGCTCGTACGGCCCTGACGCCTGCTCATGGTGGGCGAGCGCGGCGTGGTACAGCTCCTCGCCGCGGTCGGCGGGGGCGAGGAGGGCACGGCACCGTGCCAACTGGGCCGGGGCCTGCGGGTCGGCGCCGAGATCCGCCCAGACGGCGAACAGGTCGACCATCTCCGGCGCGTCGAGGGCCCGGCCGGACAGGACGCAGGCCTCGACAAAGCACGGCACGGCCAGGAACCACAACCCGAAATGACCCTGCCGGGCGCCGGGTCGGACCAGCGGAGCCAAGCGGGCGGCCGCCCGCTCGACCTTGCCCGCCCCCAGTTCCGCACGCGCCTGCGCCCACTCGGCGAGAAACGCGGCCTGGGCGAGCCCATGCGGCTGCGCGACGGCCAGGACCTCCGCGACCTGGTCGCGGACCGTGGGCAGGTCGCCCGCGATGGACACCACGAGCGCGCGTACGGCGGACAGTTCGGCGGCGACGTTGCGCTGCCCGAGTCTCCGCGCGAGCACCAGCCCTTCCTCCGCGTGGGCGCGGGCCTGAGGGTGGCGGCCTTCCCGCAGTTCGGCGCAGGCCAGGTGCGCGACGATGCCCGGAACCGCGGTCTCCGCTCCCGCCGAGCGCGCGGACACCAGGGCGAGGCTCAGGAGCCGGCGCGCGAGAGGGAGGCGGCCCAGCAGGAGGGCCACGCTACCGGCGTCGCGGAGCTCGTCCGTCTCCGCCCGGGGCGTGACCTGGTACAACCGAGGTTCCAGGACCGCGACGGCCCGTTCGAAGTCGCCCTGCGCCACCGCGCTCATCCCGATCCGGTAGTTCCTCCACGCGGCCTCGGGGCACCCCCTGGCGCACGGTGTCGACGCGCGGCCCGCACCGCACACGTGACAGGGACCGACCGTGAAGATACGTCGGTAGCTGTCATGGTCACCGGCCGACCAGGCCGCCGACGCCGCTGCCAGCAGGGCACGGCGGGCCGCGACGGGGTCGGTGTCACGCAGCCCGGCGGCGGCGCGGAGCAACGCCGAGCAGGCATCCGCCACGGGGCCGTCGCGCAACAGTTCCTGACCGTGCGCCAGGGCACGGCGGGACGGGGTGTCGGACGGGACGTCAGAAGCGGTGTCGGAAGCGCACGACACCGTGGCCCCGGTGACCGCGGGCGCCGGGGCGCGGCCCTCCGGTGCGCCGAGCCCGGCAAGGCCCACGGAGGGGGCCACGAAGGCGCCGCGAGTCTCGTCGTCCACACCGATCACCACCCCGGATGCAGCTGTTCCTGGCGTTGCTGGGCACATCGTTGTTGAAAGAATGTCCAACAACGGCTCGCCCGTCGACCGTCGGCGCAACGTTTCGTGGCGGGGCGGCTGAACGGCGTTTCCAGCAAGCTCGGTGACTGTGCATCGCGCTGGACGACCTCGGCGAGGGCGTCCCAGGTGGAGGCGGCCGGGGGCGGACCGGTGCGGCCGGGCTCAGGCTTCGGTGGCCGCCGCGGCCAGCAGCCCGGCGAGTTCGACCGGCTTGGTGAACATCGGCCAGTGGCCCGAGTCGATGTCGACCAACTCCAGGTGCCTGGTGCGGGTGACCTCGGGCGCGTCACCGCCGTCGATCCACTCCCGGGCCTGGGTGGGGGTGAACTCGGGGCACACGAGCAGCATCGGGACGTCGAACCTCCGCTCGTCCTTCAGCCGCACCGTCCCCTTGGCCACCTGCTCGGGCACGGGGATCGCCGCCGAGGCCATGCGTCCGCGCGTCTCCTCGTCGAGGTCGGCTGTGTCCGGTCCTTCGAACGGGCCCCAGCCGGGAAACGGCATCACGCCGTCCTTCGCCTCGAAGAAGTCGGCGTACGGCTGCCCGTCGGTGGACGGGAAGCCTCCGATGAGGGCCACCTTGGCGACCCGCTCCGGACGCGCGTCGGCGGCAAGCCAGGCCAGGGTGCAGGCGGCGGAGTGCCCGACCACCATGGGTTTGCCGGGTGCCGCGTCCACGGCGGCGAGCACCGCCGCCGCCTGGTCCTCCAGGGTGGCTGACCGGGCGCCGTCACCTTGACCGGGCAGGGTGAGCGCCACGGGGCGGTGGCCGAGTTCCTCGAGCGCGGGCACGACGTCGTCCCAGGCGGATCCGTCGAGCCACAGGCCGGCGATGAGCAGGATGTCCATGGATCAGTTCTCTTTCCCGAGAAGGCCGTGAGGTCGGTGCCCTCACGCTACGACTGGTTCCGGACAATCCACTTCCGGTATGTCTCGCGACCACCTAACCTGCTCGGGTGCCGACCGAGCTCAGCCCCACCGCGCGAGCCCTGCGCACCCTGGAGATCCTCCAGTCCCGCCCCACCGGAGTGACGGCCGACGAGCTTGCCGCCTGCTTGGGCGTCACGGAGCGGGCCGCCCGCCGCTACGTCGGGATCCTCCGCGAGGCGGGCATCCCCGTGCACTCGAGCCGGGGCCCCTACGGCGGGTACCGACTGGGGCGCGGGGCGAGGCTGCCGCCGGTCGTCTTCACGGAGCCGGAGGCGCTGGGTTTGGTCATGGCGGTCCTCGACGGTCAGCCGGCGGCCGCCGATCCCGATTCCGACGACCTCGTCGGTACCGCCCTGGGCAAGGTCATCCGGGCGCTGCCCGAGAGCGTCGGCCGGCAGGCGGCCGCCCTGCGCGAGCACGCGTCGGCGGCGCCCGAGCGGCACGCCTCGCGTCCGGATCCCGCCCTCACGAGCACGCTCGTCGCGGCGAGCGCGGTGCGACGGCGTGTGCAGGTCACGTACCGCGGTGAGTCCGGCAACGAGTGGGTGGCCGAGGTGGATCCCTGGGCCGTCGTGGTCCGCTACGGCCGCTGGTACCTGCTGTGCCACTCCCACCACGCTGACGCGATCCGCACCTACCGGATCGACCGGGTCCGCGCGGTCCGGGAGACCGCCCACGGCTTCGAGGTGCCCGACGGCCTCGACCCGGTGGCGGCACTGGAGGAGAACCTGGGCCAGGGGTGGGCGTTTCCGACCCGGGTCGTGTTCGACGCCCCGATGGACGAGGTGCTGCCGTCGATCCGCCCGCCCATGGGACGGCTCGAACCGTCGGGGAACGGGTGCGTGCTCGTCGGCAGCACGAGGAATCCGACGATGTACGCACAGGAGTGGCTGGCGCAACTGCCGCTCGCGTTCCGTGTCGAGGGCGGGCCGGAACTGCGCGCGGCGGTGGAAGCGCTCGCCGCACGTTTCACCGCTGCCGTGGCCGTGGCGGAGGAGTCCTGACCGCTGATTCCCGGCCGGCACCCGACCCACAGGGGCCCGCCTTTTGGGCCTACCGCCCCCACAGGCGATCTTCCTTGCCGTGATCGCGCGACGAGCGCATGCAGACCTGGCCGGGACCTGGCCGGGAGACGCTGGTGATCCGACAGAGAGACGACTGCGGGGCCGTCAGTGCTCGCCGACTGCGTGACCGGCGGCGGCCCGGCACCGCGGAGTGCGGTGCCGGGCCGCCGCGCGGTGGCGTCAGCCCTGGCGGGCCTTGAAGCGGGGGTCCTTCTTGTTGATCACAAAGGTCACGCCACGCCTGCGCACCACCTGGGCGCCGGGTTTGGCCTTCAGAGAGCGCAGGGACTTGCGTACCTTCACAGCGGCCTCCTTGCCGGGTTTTGATGGGAGTGGACGGCTCGGTCGTCAGGGACGGACGGGAGCGGTACGGCCGTAGCGTCGCTCGAAGCGCTCCACTCGCCCCGCGGTGTCCACGACCCGCGAAGTGCCGGTGTAGAACGGGTGACTCGCGGACGAGATGTCCACGTCGACGACCGGGTACGCAGTGCCGTCCTCCCACTCCACCGTGCGCTGGGCGTCGATGGTGGAGTGGGTGAGCAGTTGGAAGCCCGCCGCACGGTCGCGGAAGACAACGGGGCGGGAGACGGGGTGAATGCCGGACCTCATGAGTGGTGCCTCCTTGCCAAGCCTCGGTCGACGACCGAGGCGGGTGTCATCGTTCCTCGCGGAACAGAACGTGCTTGTCGGCCACCCGGTCGTACTTTCGCACGACCAGCCGGTCGGGGTTGGCCAGACGGTTCTTGCGCGTCACGTAGGTGACTCCGGTGCCGGCCGTCGACCTGAGGGTGACAACGGGCCGCGTGGTGCTGCGTGCCATGAGGTACTCCTTCCACCACCACCGAGCACTTTGACTCGGTCATGTCATGCAGTGGTGTCAACAAAGTCGTCCATCGGGTCATTCCCGGTATTCGGTAGGTGGTGCGGCGACGGCTTCACCTCGCCGGTCTGTCGGCGCCGGCGCTGGCGTAGGAGGGACGCTCTCGTCCTCGTGGACGCTTGCACCGGCAGCACCGCGGATCCAGTAACAACCCTCGGCGCCGGTATCCCGCGAGAGCAGGCCAGACGGACCGCTGTTGTTGATCGGGGCGTCTTAGGCGGAGGGGTACGCATTTCTCTCCTGGCGGAGGCAACGGGCAGGGCACCGTCCCGTGGGTAGCCGGCCTTGTCGGCCGCTGACGCCCTGCCCGTCGGAGGGCGGCGTCAGCGGCCGGCCTGCAGCCGCGACCTCCGCGCCGCCAGGAACACCAGCGCACCGCCTGCCACCAGCAGGACGGCGGTGCCCGCCCGCAGCAGGACTCCATCCGCGCCCGTGGCTGCGAGCCCGCCGCCAGTCGTCGTCCCGCTTCCGGTACCCGCCCCGGAGCCGGACGGGCTCGCGGTGGCCGTGGCCGACGGGGACGCGGTGGCGCTGGGCGACGGGCTGGACGTCGCCGAGCCGGTGAGCTTCACCGCGATCGCAGCGGTGTCGTTCGCCGCGTCGTCGTCACGGTTGGGGTAGTCGCGGTTCTCCACCGCCCGCACGCTGCCCCGCGCGCCGGGGACGACCCGGTCGATCCGCACCGTGAACTCCTGGGTCACGGAGTCGCCCGACTGGAAGTCCGTGTTGCCGATGGCGCAGGTGTAGCTCTTCGCGCCGGCCTTGCCCGGTGTGCAGTTCCACAGCGGCCCGGGGTCGCCCTGCTCGCCGGGGCCGGGGGCGCCGGTGATGGTGGTTCCGGCGGGCGGGGTCACCACGAACGTGCCGGAGTTGTCGGCGTCCATCCACTGGAAGTCCATCCGGCCCGGTCCGTTGTTCCGCACGCCCACGGTGATGCTCACCGTCTCGCCGACCTTGCCCTCGACCGTGTCACCGAGCGCCTGGTAGTCGGCGTGCTGGGTGGTGGCGAAGGTGCCGTACCCGGAGCCGGTGAATCCGGAGCCGGCGGCCACGGGCTTCAGGCCGAGCGGCGCGCCGGTGCCGGTCTCGGGGAAGTCGGACGGGTCGAAGGAGTCGGGTGCCGTGCTGCCGACCGGCCACGCGATGTAGGTGTTGTAGCCGTACATCGTTTCCGTGGAGGCGGTGTAGCGCAGCGGCGCGTTTGTCTCGTAGGCCGCACCGGGCGCGGCCGGGGTGTCGAACCGGCACCAGGCGCCGACGGAGGGTTGGTCCGAGTAGTGGCAGTTGGAGTGGTCACGGGCCAGAGAGACGCCTTCTGAGTCCTGCACGAGCAGCATGACGCCCTTGTCGGCGGGAGCTGTGCCGGTGTTGGCGAAGGCCGGGGTGCGCTCGAAGACGGCGCCGGGCGCGATGCCCTTCAGCGCCGGGTAGGGCCGGCTGACGAGCTTCGGGCCGCCCACCAGGACGTCCGTCTTCCCCGTCACGGTGGCCGCGTCGGAGGCGGTGGCGGTGTACGTGATGGCACCGGTGTCGCCTGCCTTGGCGGCCGCGGTGGGCTTCAGGAAGAACGGGTCGATCGACTCCCCGCCCGACAGCGGGCCCACGTCACACCTCACCTTCAGGGTGCCGGTGCTCACGCAGTCCCCCGTGACCACCATCGTCGCCTTCCCGGCGAGCGACGAGGCGTCGACCGCGACCGAGACGTCGTGGGCGTCCCCGCCCGAGGCCGTGATGCCGAGGTTCAGGTTCGGGCCCTCGCCCTCGGTGGGGAGGTAGTAGTTCTCCTGGGCTTCCAGGACGAGCGTCGTTGCGGCAGCCTGCGCGGCCGGGGTCGCGACAGCCATCACCGCGGTCGCGAAAGCGGCGGCCGCCGCTGTCTGCCAAGTTCTGCGTATCGTCAGCACACTGGGTGGACACGCCAGAACACCAGAAGGTTGCGCCTGAGCACCCGTCATCTGACGGATCGGTTCCGCTCTTGGAACCACTCCGGAGCGTTCCGAACCAGCGCCAGCCGACGGCCTGAAGCTCGCCGGGAGTCTGCACGGCCCGGCATACGTGCTTATGGAGGTTGAAGGGTGGTCGCCTACGCGGCGAAAGGCTCTGCGGGGCTTCAGCCGGACGATCGTCCCCGGGCGGGCAGGGCGTGTGTCCTCGATGGCGTCGTGCAGCAGGGCGGCGCAGACCACGGCCGACGGCATGCCGAAGGCGGCGAAGGCGACACGGTGGGTCACATACGAGTCGCCGCCACGTCGGCCTTGTCCGGCGTGCCAGTGGGCGGCCTCGTCGTGGGCGAGCTCGATGGGATCGAGGTCGGCATCCGGACGTGTGAACGCACGACGCTCGACAAACCTGCGACGGAAACGCTGTTGTCGTGGCGCCTGTCCCGCCGGGTGGGTAACCGGCGGCGGGTCCTCACGACACTCCCCCATCGCCTACCGGGTGCGCGGCCACCCAACGGGCGCGGTCGGCCGGCCACCTCGTGGACGGCGGGATCCTCCAGCAAAGCCCGCAGCACCAGTTGGGTCCGCAGGGTCATCCGCAGACTACCCATTGCTGGAGGCCGCCCAGACGATCAATTGGCTCTGGGACTGCCCACCGACCCCAGTGCCGCACGGACCGCCGGGCACTCAGCGCCCCCACCACCGTCCACCGTGACCTTGCCGTCCTGACGCCGTGCGAACGAGAGGCGTTGGCGCTCTTGGGCAGGGTCCTGCCCACCGGCGAACTCCCGCAGGAACCGACGCTGAGCGAAGCGACGGTGAAGACCCATGTGGCCCGGGTGACGGTCACGGGGGATGCCACGTGTCTCGGAGTGCTGTCGACCCGCCGCCGAAGCCGGTGAGTTGTGGCTTCGGTGACGGGCCGACGGTGGCGCCTTCGCGTCGGTTACGGGAACTGCGTGATCTTCGAGGGCACCGTGTCGGTGCCGGACGTAGGCGCACCGGTGTCATTGACGACGTGGGCGTACTGGCCCTTGCCGCCCAGCGAGATCACCAGCAGGTCATGCATCTTGATGCCGGACCTGACCGGGACCTGGAAGCCGTGGTGCTGCACGATGGAGGGGTCCGAGGTGTAGTTGCAGTAGCTGCCCAGCCCCCAGGCCTCGTGTTGGGTCACCGTGTCGGCGACCTTGTAGGCCGCGTAGCCGACGATGCCGTCGTGGGAGATGGCGGCGGCGTTCGGGGCGTCGTACGCCTTCTCGTTCTGGAAGAAGATCGTGCGGCCGCGTTCACCGCTCCACAGCACGTCGTACTTGTTGAAGTGTTCGACGAAGAGCCCGGTGGCCAGGACGTCGTCGCCGTTGACCTTCAGCCCGTAGTCGGCGCGGTTGGTGTCCCAGCCGACGCCGTCGCCGTGGTCGGCGCGCCAGAGCCAGGTGTGATCGATGACGACGTCGTCGCTGTTGACGACGACGGAGTTGGTGGCGAGTCCGGGGCCCGCCCCGCCGATCCGGACGAAGACGTCCTGCACGGTGGTGGGGTCGGCCGAGTGGTCGGCGGAGGCGCCGGGCTCGCCGATGCGCAGCAGTGTGTCGGAGTTGGCGCGGCCGGCGTCGATGAGGAAACCGGCGAGCCGTACGCCGTTGACGTCGGCCACGTGCATGGCGTCGACGCCGTTGTCCGGCACGAGTGTGGCCAGGCCCAGTCCGAGCACCACGGTTCCGGGCCTCGTCACGTCGATGGTCCGGTCGAGGTGGTAGACCCCTGGGGTGAACAGCAGGTTGAGGCCCTGGGCGAGCGCCTGGTTGATGGTGGCGGCGGTGGCGCCCGGCTTGACGACGTAGAACTGGTCCAGCGGGATCGAGGTGCCGGCGTTCGCGGGCCAGGACATGCCGCGCGCGTTGGTGCGCTTGGCGGGCACGAACACCTTGTAGGTGCTGCCGTCGAGGTAGAGGAACGGCTTCTCGCGGGAGACGGGCGTCGTGTCGAGGGTGGTGTACGGGCCCGAGTCGAAGTTGGTCGCGGGCGCGCCCTGCACACCGGTGAACGTCATGTTCCACACGCCGTTGGTCCAGCCGCCGACAGAGCTGTCGCGGGTGTACCACTGCTGCTGGGAGTACGGGCCCACGGTGCCGTCGATCTTCGAGTCGGCGATGTAGCCGCCGGAGGCCCAACCGTAGCCGTTGGGCGCCAGGTTGAGGCCGCCCTGGATGTGCATGCGGCGGAAGGGCGCGGCCTGTGCCACGGCCCAGCGGTCGGTGCCGTTGGAAGGCCTGATGGCGAGGTTTTCCGCCGAACGCCAGAAGTTCTGGGTGGCGTTGCCGTTGAACCAGCCCGCGTCGACGGTGACGTCACCGTTGATCTGGGTGTCGTCGGGGTTCAGCCCGAGGCCCGAGATCGAGGTGTAGAAGCCGAGTTGGGCGTTGATGCCGTTGTAGGTGCCCGGCTTGAGCAGGAACTGGTAGCGCCCGGAGCCGAACTGCGCCGACTCCTGCTGGGCGAAGACCTGGTCGAACTTCTGCTGGAGGTTGGGGGTGGAGGGGTCCACGACGATCACGTTCGGGCCGAGGTCACCGCCGCCCTGGATCGGGCCGCTGCCGCCACCCGTGGTGCCGAAGACCTGGAACTCCCATGTGGAGTAACCCCATTGGGTGGCGCGGTGGATGCCCTGGAGTCGTACGTACCGGCCTTGACCTGAGACGTCGAGGGTGTCGGTCCCGCCGTCTCCTCCGGTGACCGAGCGCAGATCGGTCCATGAGCTGCCGTCGTTCGAGGCTTGGACCTTGTAGTCCTTGCCGTAGGCCGCCTCCCAGTTGATGACGACTCGGCTGATGGAGGCGGTGGCTCCGAGATCCACCTGCAACCACTGGTCGTCGGAGAAACCGGACGACCACCGGGTGGCGGTGTTGCCGTCCACGGCCGCGCTCGCGGGCGTGCCGGGGTTCTCGGTGGTGGAGGACGTCGCCGTCCTGCCCTGGGACAGGTTCGTGTCGGCGTTCGCGGCTGCTGCCGCCGGGAGTTGGGTGGTGGGCAGGGTGATCAGCGCTGCCGTGGCGGCGAGCGCGACACCCAGGGATCTGAGTCTCATACGGGTTCCTGCGGGTGCGTCGGGGAAATGTGGGGTGTGCCGGCGGCAGGGGCCTGGCCAGGGGACATGGTGCGTTCGCCGCCGTGACGCTTAGTTCACGTCTTGATTTAACTAATGAGTTACAACTCTCGGCAAGCCTTCGGAAGTTGAAATCTTTTCGGGTCCACCCATGCCGGATCCCTTGACATCTTGATGGCATGCCCTCAACACTCCTCGCCGAGAGAGCGCTCTCACATCTGCTGTTGCTCCATCCCCCCGCATGCCGTACCGGCTTGAGGAGACTCACATGCAGAGGATCGTCAACACCCCCACCAGCAGTCCCCCGGGCGGCACCGCGCGCTCGCGCGCGGCGCTCGGCCTGGTCGTCGCCCTGATCGCCGCGTTCCTCACCGTCCTGGCACCCGCGCCCGCCCACGCCGCGGACCAACTGCTGTCCCAGGGCAGACCGGCCGTCGCCTCGTCGACCGAGAACGCGGGCACACCCGCCGGCGCCGCCGTGGACGGCAACACCGGCACCCGCTGGTCCTCCGCCTTCTCCGACCCGCAATGGATACGGGTCGACCTCGGATCCGTCCAGCAGCTCAGCCGCGTCAGCCTGAACTGGGAGGCCGCCTACGCGACCGCCTTCCAGATCCAGACCTCCACCGACGCCACCACCTGGACCACCGTCCACTCGACCACGACGGCCACCGGCGGCACCCAGAACATCACCGTCTCCGGCAGCGGACGCTATGTCCGCCTCTACGGCACCGCGCGCGGCACCCCGTACGGCTACTCGCTGTGGGAGTTCCAGGTCTACGGCCCCGGCGGCACCACTCCCCCGGACGACTTCTGGGGCAGCACCAGCGACATACCCCCGGCAAGCAACGCCGTCGAGGTGAAGATCCTCAACCGCACCAACGGCAAGTACCCCGACAGCCAGGTGTACTGGAGCTTCAACGGCCAGACGCACTCAATCGCCGAGCAGCCCTACCTCGACATGCCCGCCAACTCCGCGGGCCGCATGTACTTCTACCTCGGGTCACCCAACAGCCCCTACTACGACTTCATCGAGTTCACCGTCGGCAACAACGTCTTCAACGGCAACACCACCCGGGTCGACGCCTTCGGCCTGAAGCTGGCCATGCGCCTGCACACCAAGGACGGTTACGACGTCGAGGTCGGCGAGAACCGGCAGACCTTCGCCGAGGACCGCGCCACCACGTTCCAGCGCTTCACCGACGCCGTGCCGAGCGAGTTCAAGGTGCTGGCCCGGACCCAGGCCCCGTACCGGATCATCGCGCCCGGCAGCGATCCGAGCTTCCGCGCGGGCGGTGCCAACGCCGACTACTTCACCGCGTACGCCCGATCCGTGGGTGTGAACGCGGCCACCTCCGACATCTTCGGCTGCGCCGCCTCCCTCGCGGGCAACCCCGACATGTGCGCCGCCCTCAACCGCCACGTCGCCACTCTGCCGGCCTCCCAGCAGTCCGACCCGGCACAGTTCTACAAGGCCGCGCCGGCGAACTACTACGCCAGGTTCTGGCACGACAACGCCATCAACCACCTCGCCTACGGGTTCCCCTACGACGACGTGGCGGGCCGTTCCTCGTTCATCTCCCACGCCGACCCGCAGTGGCTCCTGGTAGCCGTCGGCTGGTAGACCGGGGCCGTCGACCCGGACCCTGCCACCACCGACGGTGGGGTCCTGGGCCGTAGCCCCACTCGTAGCCGGTGCGGTCCACGTGCAAAGCCGGGCAGGCGGACCGCGCCGGCACGATCAATCCTTGGCCGACAACGCCCGGGGACGAGAACGACCTCTCACGGCGCGCGATTCCCACGCCTTCGATGCGGCTCCACGCGCGTTCCTGTGCCTCAGTCCCTGTGCCTCAGTCAGGGCGGCCCAGTGCAGGCCGTCGGGCCGTTGCGGGTCCGACGAGACTGAAATGAAGAGGTTTCAGCGATCTGCGCCACGGCACCGGACAAGATTGACGGGCTGTCAGAGGAGCAGGCAGCTGGGCCACACCACGACGACGGTGCCGCCATCAGGAAGCGATGCCGATGTTCAGGCCCTTGGGCGCACCGGCGCCCAGGTCATGCCGTGGGCTGGTCACTACGCCGGGCTCGGGGGGCGGCACACCGCCGTATGAAGCCACACTGCGTTCAAGCCGGGCCGGCCCTGGGCCAGCAGACGCCTCCAAGCCCCTCGGCCATAATCCACGACCACAGCTCCTCGGTCCCCGACTTCCGATGCCCGCCGCGACCTGAGGAGCACTATGGGGAGTTCCTTGGCCGTCCGCCCGAGTCATACGACGGTGACGGTTGGTTCCAGACGGCGTCAGACCGGCTGACGATCTGTCGGAGTTCGCGGGCGTTTCGAGGTGACATCGCCTGCATCACAGTGTCGAGGAGAGTCCGCGCTTCGAGAGGGCTGTCGCAGCAGTACCAGTACACGTCGTCGCCCGACTCGTAGTCATGCCACAGCTGACGCTCGGGACTATGGACGTAGTCCTTCCACAAGCGCACGGCCTCGCTGATGACTCCTGGTCGCAGGTAGTTGCGGGTCCGCTCGAGATGGCAGACCTCGGACTGCGCACGTGAGGAAAGACCATCGATGGCCCGCATTGCTTCTGGCGTCCGGCGGTGGGGACCAGCCGCCCGGACGCGTCCCGGCCGGTTACGCGGCACGGGCCTTTCTGTTCGTCGTCATGCCGAACATCGTGCCACGATCTCGAACAACGTCCAACGGATTAACTCCCCTGCTGCGCCGCGGACATGGACCTGCGGACGGACTTCGACTTCGCGAGCAGTTCCCGCAGAAGTTCCACGACGAGATCGGGCTGTCCCACAAACGGGGAGTGGTCTGTCTGCCATTCACGCACGTCGGTGCAGCGCGAGGCCATCCTTCGCTGGAGATCGGGGTCGACGGCCCGGTCCTGTGCACAGACGACGTAGGTGGAAGAAGTCGTCTTCCAGGCGTGGCGTTGCGGAACTCCTCGTCCGCAGCCCGGGGCTTGCGGACGCAGTAGGTCCACTGCTTGGGCGGCGATGGGTTCGGGGCAGTCTCCGTAGAGAGCGTTGATGGCCCGGTCCGGGTGCAGGCTGGTCGAACCGTCTGGTTCAGTGATGATCGCGTTCTGGAGCTGCGGGGATGCACCTCCCAGACTCGCCGCGCTCTCGCCGGCATCCAGCACGAAGGCCGCCAGATAGACCAGGTGCCCGGCTCCGTGCACCCCTGTGATCACTGATCCTCCGTAGGAGTGACCGAGGACGATCGGGGGCTCCGGCAGCGCGTCGATGACGGCCTGGACAGCGGCTGTGTCAGCAGCCAATGAGCCCCGATGGAGCTCAGGTACGACGACCTCGGTTCCGGCTGTCCGTAAGCGTTCCGCCACCACAGCAAAGTGCTCGGGGCGGTGATACAGGCCGTGAACAAGAACCACAGCAGCCAACTCGCCCGTCTCCTCAACTCCACGCCGGACCAGTGAGCCCAGCTGGCAGTCCGTCGGCGTGAGTGTCGGCTATGAGTTCGGCAAGAGTGAAGTGGGCTTCCTCGACGGACAGGCGGTTGTGGACGCGCACGAAATAACTGCGTTCAGAGACGCGGAACACCTGTCTTCTCTGACGTCGGCGCCCTGATTCAGCAAGAGCCTCTGCGAAGGTGTCGACGCAGTGCAGCATCGCGGCCAAGGCCTCGGCCTCCGTCCCCTCGACTTCGCGGTGGACGGCGTACCGGAAGGCTTCCGCCTGGCCCTCAGCTCGAAGGACGGCCCATCGAGGCACGATGTTCTCCATTCCGTGAGGCGGTGCAAGCCCAGAGATCACACCGGTTCGGCTCTCAGTGTCTGATCTCTGGTGCTTGTGCGGCACGATGTATCTAGGACGGGACGGTCGTTGAGCAGGCATGATCGCGGAGCCGCAACAGCGGCGGGCCTGAGCGGGGACACGGATTCTCGGAGCCGCCCGCGTCAGTGTGTGTAGCCGATTCCTGGCTTCATGCCGCTTTGAGTGGCAGACCTGAACGCTCGTGCAGGGATTCGAGTGCGGTGTGGTCCACGGCCGCGACGCGCAAAGAGGCGGTGTTGTAGGAGTAACTGGCCAGAATGCGTCGCGATGGGTCGACGAAGCTCAGCCAGTGACCGCCCTTTTGCATCTCGCGAGACCCAACGTAGCTGAGGAGTGACTCGACGACCCCCAGTTGCTGCTCACGGATTCGGCAGGTGGCCTGGTGCGGCAGCGACCTCACGGCCTGCCTGCCGGCGACATTGATCAGGAAGGACGACAGTCTCCGGGATTCGCTGTACCACTTCCCGCCCGGCTCGCTTCGGCCATAGACCCTGGGGTCGGGCCAGCCGGCATCATCCGGGCGCACGCTCCACTGGGCGGGCCATCGGTTCTCCCCGCAGAAGACCAGATGTCCGTCCTCGACACCCAGGTGCTCGGGAGCCGTCACCCGGAGGCTGTGCTCGTGGCCGCTCATGCCCATCAGCTCCGGGTGCCGGCCTGCGGCCGCGTAATAGTCACGCAATGCGTCCGGCAGGCTGATCCCCAAGCGATCCCCGACAGCCGTGACTTCGGCATCAGTGCACCCGTCGTTGGGATTGCAGCCACCGAACGCGGCCGACATGAGTTCCTGAAGCACCTCTTTGATCATGGCAGGCCCCAAGCCGATGGGATCATCACTCACTGCGAGTGAGCGTTCCGTCCGCAATGATCATAAGTGACCTGCTCACGGCCTCAGCCGTGACGACAGATTTCGAAGTAGGGACCTGGCCTTGAGGCGGCTGCCCGCTGATCAGGCGCCTGGCAGCATCAGCCGGCCAGTGTCGGCTTCCTTGACCAGCCGGGGGTGGCTCCCTTACGGGAGAGGCGTCGGGTCATGAGGGTGATGGCGGCCCAGGTGATCGGAGTCTCTGAGTGCTGGACGAGCCGTTCGTAGTCCCTCGCGCGGCGGCCGGGCGTGCATCATCCACGCGAGGCTGCGTTCGACGACCCGGCGGCGGGGCAGCACGACGAAGCCGGAGGCGTCCTTGGGACGGCTGACCGGCTTGATCGTGAGGTTGAGGTGCTGTTTCGTCCAGTCGACGAGCTTCCCGGCGTAGGCGGAGTCGACCCACACGATCGTGATCTCGGGGTGCATCAGGCGCAGGCGGAACAGGACTTTCTTCGCCGCGGCGGCGTCGTGCAGGTCGGCAGGGTGACCATGATCAGAGGGCAGTGCTCATCGCCTCACCCAGGACCCGAAACACGTGCTGCCGCCCTGCTGCATTACGGGCGCGGCCGCGTCGAAGGTGACGGCGGGGTGATACTGCGGGCTTCGTCGACGCGGACCGGCCAGCACAGGGCCGAAGGCTTCGCCGCCGAGCCGACCGCCTACGTTCGGTCTCCACGTCCCGTGCCCGCCGTCCGGGGCGCCGACCGATCCTCCATGACCCCGATGTGCAGGAGCCCCCGGCGTTATGGGATCGAGGGCACCCAATCGGAAGGAAGGGTCACCGTCGCAGGGGCAGGAGTGCCGACGGCAGCGAGAAGTCCCTGGGGAGCCGAACCCGTCGCACGGATGAACGTCACCCTGCCGTCGGTGAACACCGCGTCGGCAAAGGACACCCTTCCGTCGGGGAACCGCGTCGAGCTGCCCACGAATCTCGCGCCGCCGAAATACACCCGGCCGCCGGAGAACGACGCGCGGTCGAAGTGCACCGAGCCGCCACAGAACGTCGCGCTGCCGAAGGACACTTCGCCCTCGGAGAACGTGGCGCGGTTGAAGTACACCGAGCCGTCAGAGAACGTCGCGGCAGCAAAGGACACTTCACCGGAGAACCCCACACTGGCGAAGGACACCCTGCCACCGGAGAAGTCCGCGCCGGCAAAGGACACCCTGCTCCCGGAGAACACCGCTCCCTCGAAGGACACCGAGCCCCCAGAGAACACCACGCCGGCAAAGGACACCCTGCCGCCGGAGAAAACCGCTCCCTCGAAGGACACCGAGCCGCCCGAGAACACCGCGTCAGCGAAGTTCATGTTGCCGTCGATGGTGACGCCGGTGAGATCGAGGTCGCAGCCCTGCCAGGAGCGGTGGGTTCCTTGGGGGCGGCGGTAGTGGTCGCCGATGAGACGCAGGATGGTGTGCCTCACCTTGCGCAGGGCCAGGTAGCGGTGGCGCTCCTCCTGGTGGGCTGGGTCATCGCCGGGGTCGGGGGTGAAAGGAAGTTGGAGGTAGGCGCACAGGACGTCGATGCAGGTCTGGCGCAGATTGTCGTCGGGGGCGTCGTCGGCGAGTCCCGCCAGGGCGTGGACACCGCCGAGTCGGACGGCTGGTGAGTCGGAGCCGAGTTTGTCGACGGCTTGGGAGAAGCGTTCGGTGTGAAGCCGGGTGGCTTCGCGGTGGGCGCCTGCCTCGTCCACACGCTGGCGGCGGTAGGCAACGACCAAGGCCACGAGCGCGCCGGCCCCGGCCACCACTCCGAACGAGAGTTTCACCAGATCGAACAGTGTGCCGGCGTCAAGCTTGGCGGTGCGGTCGATCTCCTGAACGTCCAGCAGGTACACCAAGCCGTAGAAGACGCCCCCGGCGACCAGGACCGCCGCGGCAAAGGTGACGAACAGGGCTCGGCCGACCCTCCAAAGCCGTAACTCCCGGTCGTCCGGGGCCGATCGCAGCGGTCGATTGGCTGTCATGAGGTGGAAGACAACACTCGCAGACCTGCGGTTGCGTGGCCGGCCGCCGTGATGGGGGCTCCATTGCCCTCTGCGCCTTCTCGAACTCATGACGACGGCCGTGGCGGGCGCCCAACCGTGTGCCCACCCAGGAGCCACACGGGGGTGCCCACCTCGAGACGGACTTGGCACGCCCGACCGGCCGGTGAGCCGACCCGTGGCGCCTGTCGACGACCGCGGCTCAGAACGCCGGTGCGGACTGCTGGGCGGTCTGGCTCTGGTGCCGGGCTCCGAGCACGGCGTCCCGCAGTCTTTCGTGAGCCATCGTCAGGCACCCGTACACGGCGCCTTGTGCCGTCGAGAGACCGATCAGGTGCGGCACCGTCTTGATCTCCGGCACCGTCGGAAGACTCTGGTCGAGTCGCCTGCGTGCCTCGGGGAGCACCTCGTCGACGAGCGGGCGCAGACGGCCGACGAAGTAGACGGACTCCGGGTCCAGCGTCACGGCGACAACACTGACGGCGGTCACGATCGCCGTGGTGAACGCCTCGAGCACCTGGGCGCGCGCGGCCTCGTCGTGCGGTCCCTCCCACAGAGCCTCTACGCGCTCCAGGTCGAGTCCCCGCTTACGGGCGAAGCGGAGAAGGCCTCGGGTGCTCAGGAGCTCGTCGAGAACGCCGTCGCCGGTCCCGGACGAGAGCACGCCGATGTCGCCGAAGGTGGGCGTGCTGCCGCGGGCGAGCTCGTGGTCGGTGCAACTGGCGAAGTTCAGTATGGTGCTGACGCTGAAGAGTGCGGCGTTGGTGATGGTGGCGTCGTTCGTGAGGATCCCGAGCAGGGACGCGTTGGCGTCGCTGTCGAGCAGCACGGGGGCGTCGACCAGGTCCTCGATGGCCCGGTGGAGGCCGGAGCCGGCGAAGATCTTCATCGACTCGGCGGGGCCGAAGATCTCCGTGCCGCCCCGGACCCGGCCGGGAACGGCTGCGACGACTTGGCGCAGGGGGCCCTGCGCGGAGGCCGCGGTCTGCTTGACCAGGTCGACCAGCCATCGGGCTGCGTCCTCGACGTCGCGGTGGTCGGCGGTGGGAACCGTCACGTGCTGGATCTCGCGGCCCCTGAGGTCGGTCACGAGGACACCGGTGGTCTGGACGCCGAAGCTGATCCCGACGACGTGCCCGGTCGTGCCGGGCAGGTCCAGAAAGGTGGACCTGCGGCCGCGGCCGGTGACCTCGTCGACCCCGCCGTCGACGACGAAGCCGTCGGCCCGCAGCTCCTCCACCGCTCTGGAGACCGTGGCCTTGCTCAGACCCGTCAGCTCGATGAGCTGGTTCCGCGTCAAGGGCGCGTGGGAGAGGACCACGTCGAGGACCGACGCCTTGTTGTAGTCGCGAGAGGTTGGATTGGTGGTCACGTGATGACCATAGCGAGCGTGGTACGCGGATCGGACCGGGACCGGCCTGGGCGTGATGATCGTGGGGTTCGGGGCGGTGACGCGAGGCAGTTCTCGTGGGCCTGCCGCATTCGCCTGGGCGCGCGGGGAGGGGTCCTTGCCCGCGTCTCTTGCCTTGCTGGACTGTTCTCGGCTCATCTGTGATGCACTCCGCAGGGTCCCCGCACTCCGCGACCGGATCACCGCGTTTGCGGCGCAGGCCAGAAGGCTGGGGGTCGACGACCAAACTGACTGTCGGCAGCGAGCAGCGATCAGACGGTGGACCCCTCTGCGGTCGGCAGCCGGGACGTCACCGACGCCGCCGGGCTAATCGTCCTGTCCACAGGGCGAGTTGACCGCATGCGGGCGAGCGTACCACTTGTGATCGACGTCTTTCCGTCGACTGAGGGCTCTTCGGGCAGGGCATTCCTGCTGCTCAGGACGCTGGTCGCCGGTCCGGTCGGCGTCTAGATTGAGCAGCTGTAGGCAGATCGGAAGAGCTCCCCGGCCTCTGCGCATACAGCCCCCTGATCAGCCGTCGTCCCATAGGCACGTCAAATATCTTTGTTTCAGGTTGGAACTGGAACAATGAGTGCTATGGTCTGAGCGCAGCAGCGAGCAACTTCCGACACCCCCTCGACACACCAGCAACGTCATCGGACAACGGCCGGAATCCCTGGTCCCGGCGACCCTCGACATGCCTGGCTCACGTGCGTCCAGAGCGGCTCGGCACTGGCAGGAGAGAGAGCAGCGACATGAAGTTCACCCCCTACTGGCTCGACACCGCTCCCCAGGGCCCGGACAGGTCCCGGACCCAGATCGGCGGCAGCGTCGACGTGGCGATCATCGGAGCCGGCCTGACCGGCCTCTCGGCGGCACTGCACCTGGCACGAAAGGGCGCCAACGTGCACGTCTTCGAGAAGGAGACGGTCGGATTCGGCGCGTCGGGGCGCAACGGCGGTATGGCCACCCTCGGCATGTCGATCGGATTCCGCTCAGCGGTCTCCCGGTACGGCTTCGACACCGCGAAGCGGTATCTGCTGGCCTACCACGATGCGGTCGACACCATCGAGAACCTGGTCAAGGAAGAGAACATCGACTGCGACTTCGCCCGCACGGGCAAGCTGAACCTGGCGTCCAAGCCGGCCCACTTCGACGGTCTGCGCAAGACGCACGAGATCATGTCCGGCAAGCTCGGGATCGAGACCCGGCTGATCTCCAAGAGCGAGCTCCACACCGAGATCGGCTCCGACCTCTACCACGGCGCATTGGTCGACGCCCGGAGCGCCGGGTTGCACGTCGGCAAGTTCACCAAGGGGCTCGCGGAGGCCGCCGCGCGGATCGGCGTCACCATCCACGAGAAGGCACCGGTCGAGAAGGTCGACAAGCTCGGCGGCACGAGACACGAGCTGGTCACGCCGCGCGGCACCGTCCAGGCCGACCAAGTGCTCGTCGCCACCAGCGGTCACACCCGTCGGCCGTTCCGCTGGCAGCAGGTCCGCATCGCGCCCGTCGGCAGCTTCATCATCGTGACCGAGCCGCTGGGCGAGGACGTCTGCGACATGCTGCTGCCGAACCGGCGGATGGCGTCGACCTCCCTGAACCTGCTGAACTACTTCCGCATCACCCCGGACCACCGGCTGCTCTTCGGCGGCCGGGCGCGGTTCGCCATGTCCAACCAGCAGTCGGACGCGAAGAGCGGACGCATCCTGCACAAGGCGATGACCGAGGTGTTCCCGCAGCTCACGAACGCGCGCGTCGACTACTGCTGGGGCGGCCTGGTCGACATGAGCATGGACCGCATGGTGCACGCGGGCGAGCAGGACGGGCTGTTCTACTCGCTCGGCTACTCCGGCCACGGCGTCCAGATGGCGACGCACATGGGCAAGCAGATGGCCGCGTACATGAACGGCGACTCCGGCGCCAACCCCTGGGCCGACCTGCCCTTCAAGCGGATCCCCGGCCACTTCGGCCCGCCCTGGTTCCTGCCCTTCGCGGGCGGTTTCTACAAGTTCCTCGACGTCATCAAGTAGGCGCGGGACAACCATGCTGAGCACATGTGTGGCGCGCAGTGAGGCTGCGCCTCCGACCCCGCCACGAGCGAATGCGGGCGCGGCAAGGGTGGCGGATCGATGACGGCCACCGTCACGTCCCTGGTCGTACGGCTCGCCGAGACCGCGCCCGGTCTGCGGGTGGAGACCGGACCGGGGGCGACGGGCCCGTATGCCTACGACGCCTCCAACTACCGTGTGACGCCACAGGCGGTGGCGTACCCGCGCACCGCCGACGACGTGGTCGCGGTGCTACGGGCCTGCCGTGAGGCGGGTGTGCCGGTCACGGCTCGGGGCGGTGGCACGAGCATGGCCGGCAACGCCGTCGGATCCGGTGTGGTGCTGGACTTCTCGCGGTACATGAACCGCATCCTGGACATCGACGCCGAAGCACGGACCGCGCGGGTGGAGGCGGGCCTCGTCCTCGACACCCTGCGCGGTGCGACCGCGCTGCACGGACTCGACTTCGGGCCCGACCCGTCCTCGCACAGCCGCTGCACCCTCGGCGGCATGATCGGCAACGACGCGTGCGGGAACCGGTCGGTGCGGGACGGGCGGACCAGCGGGCACGTCGAGGCGCTGGAGATCGTGACGGCCGACGGCGTGCGGGCCGTGGCCGACCACTCCGGGCTGCATCCGGTGGATCCTCGCGACGGCGGTGTCGTCGCCCGCCTCGAAGCCGACCTCAAGCGGCTGATCGCGGACAACCTGGCACCGATCCGTACCGAGCTGGGCCGTGTCCCGCGCCAGGTCTCCGGCTACCAACTGCACCACCTGCTGCCGGAGAACGGATTCGATCTGGCCCGCGCCCTGGTGGGCACCGAAGGCACCTGTGCGGTCGTCACCGCCGCGACGGTCCGCCTGGTGGCGACCGCACAGGCCTCCACACTGCTGACCCTCGGCTACGACGACGTGGTCGCCGCGGCCGAGGACGTACCGGAGATCCTGCGCTGGAACCCCAGCGCCGTGGAGGGCATGGACGAGGCGATCGTCGCCACCATGCGCGCCCGCCGCGGACCCGGCTCCGTCACCGGACTGCCGGAGGGACGAGCCTGGCTGTATGTAGAGCTCGAAGGCGATGACCGGGCAGCGGTGAACGGCCGGGCCGCCGAGCTGCTGGACGCGCTCAAGGCGCGCGGACGCATGACCGGCGGCCGGGTCGTCGAAACCCCTGCTGAGCGGCGCTCGCTGTGGCGGGTGCGTGAGGACGGGGCGGGGCTGGCGGCCCGACTCGTCGACGGCGGGGAGTCCTGGCCTGGCTGGGAGGACGCGGCCGTCGCACCCGAGAACCTCGCCGCCTATCTGCGCGACTTCCGGGAGCTGCTGGCCTCCCACGAGCTGAGTGGCGTGCTGTACGGGCATTTCGGCGCCGGCTGCGTCCATGTGCGCATCGACTTCGACCTCGCGACCGACGCCGGGCGGGCGGTCATGCGTCGCTTCCTCTTCGAGGCGGCGGCGCTGGTCGTCGAGCACGGTGGCACGTTGTCGGGTGAGCACGGGGACGGACGGGCCCGCAGTGAACTGCTGGAGGTGATGTACAGCCACCGCGTGATCGCCGCGTTCGCCGCCTTCAAGAGGGTCTTCGATCCCGAGGGCCTGCTGAATCCCGGCGTGATCGTCTCCCCTGCCCCGCTGGACACCGACCTGGCTCTGCGTGAACTGCCTTTGCTGGAGACGACGTTCGGCTTCCCCCACGACGAGGACGGTTTCGCCGGTGCCGTACGCCGGTGCGTCGGTGTCGGCCGTTGCCGCAGCGAGGCGGGCGGGGTGATGTGCCCGAGCTACCGGGCCACGGGTGAGGAGAACGCGTCCACCCGCGGCCGGGCCCGCGTGCTCCAGGAGATGGTGCGCGGCGAAGCGGTTCGGGACGGCTGGCGCTCCACCGAGGTCAAGGACGCGCTCGATCTGTGTCTGTCCTGCAAGGCGTGCTCCAGCGACTGCCCGGTCGGCGTGGACATGGCTACGTACAAGGCGGAGTTCCTGCACCAGCACTACAAGGGCAGGATCCGGCCCCGCTCCCATTACTCCCTGGGCTGGCTGCCCCTGACTTCCGCGCTCGCCGGATACGTGGCCCGTCCGCTCAACGCGCTGTTGCGCGGGCCGGTCGGCACGCTGCTCGCCCGCCTCGGCGGCATCACGACGAAGCGCCGGATCCCCGCCTTCGCCTCCCGGCGCGCGCTGCGCAGGACCCTGCGCACGGCAGGGCCCCCGGGGTCCGCGAAGGCCGTGCTCTTCGTGGACAGCTTCACCCGTGCCTTCCGCCCGGAGATCGCCGGGGCGGCGAGCCGCGTCCTGGCCGACGCCGGCCTCCCCTGCACCACCCAAGACGGCCTGTGCTGCGGGCTGACCTGGGTCAGCACCGGCCAACTGTCCGTCGCGCGCCGCATCATGGCCCGTACGGTCGCGCACCTGGACGACGGCGACGAGCGGCCGATCATCGTGGCCGAACCGAGCTGTGCCGCCGCTCTCCAACGCGACGTGCCCGAACTCCTGGGCTCGGATGCTGCCCGGCGCGTCGCCGACCGGGTCCGCTCCCTCACCGGCGCCCTCACCAACCTCGCCGACCAGGACTGGAGCCCGCCTCCGCTACCCGAGCACGTCGTTCTCCAGACGCACTGCCACGAGTACGCCACCTTCAAGAGCCGGCCGGCCGACCTGCTGCGCCGACTGGGCGTAGGCACCGTCGACGAGGCCGAGGGCTGCTGCGGACTCGCCGGCAACTTCGGCTTCGAGGCCCAGCACTACGACACCTCGATGGCCGTCGCCGAGCTGGCCCTCAAACCCCGCCTGGACCACCTCGACGGACGGACAGTGGTCGCCGACGGCTTCAGCTGCGCCACCCAGATCGACCACCTCGCCGGTGACGGCGGCGTGCGTGCTGTGCATTTGGCGGAACTACTCGATCCGGCCCGTGAACGACCGGGGGACGTCTCGTGACCGACGCACTGGACCAGCCGTGCGTGATCGGTGCCCGGTGGACGCCGGCGCGCGATGGGGCCCCGGCCGCTTGAGGAGGGCCTCCAGGCCACTGCGTGCTCTGGAGGCCATGGTTCACTGCGCGATGCGCGCGGAGGCGACTTGAGCCGCCGGGAGATCGGCCACGGGGAGATCGAGCCGGGGTTTCGCCGTACGACCTGTGGCGCGCCTGGACGAAACCTCACCGCCGCACATCACGGCAACCGGACCCCCACTCCTCGCCCACGACCCGAGTGCTCGAAGTCGAGGAGTGGGTGACCGACGCGACCGACGTACCCAGCCTTACGCAACTCCCCTACTCAGAAGGAGAGTTGACTCAGGCACCCTACGCTCAGCCTCAGCCGGCTCAGCACTCGGCCAACCCTTCCGAGACCCTCCAAAAAAGTTTCTAGTTTCAGGTTGGAACTGGAACGAACGATGGTATGGTCTCAGCCACAGCAGCGAGCAAACCTCGAAGAAACCAGACTGAAGGTGTGCCTGCAGATGACTTCGACGCTTAGTCGGGCGATCGCCAACTACCCCAACCGGTTCGACCCCGGGGTGCTGAGCGAACTCCCCGAACACCTCCAGGAGACGATCCAGCGCCGCAACAGGGTGCTCGGGCCCGGCTACACCCTCATCTACAAGGAGCCGGTCGAGTTCGTCTCCGGTCACGGGGCCCACCTGATCGACCGGGACGGCAACGACTACCTCGACGCCTACAACAACGTTCCGTGCGTCGGGCACGCCCACCCACACGTAGCTGAGGCCGTGGCCCGCCAGATGAAGGCGGTCAACACCAACACGCGCTACGTCCAGGAGGCCCTGGTCGACTACGCGGAGCGGCTTCTGGCGACCTTCCCCGAGGAGCTGTCCAAGCTGAGCATCGCGTGCAGCGGGTCGGAGGCGAACGACCTCGCGGTGCGGGTGGCCCGGTTCCACACGGGCGGCGAGGGCATCATCGTCACCCGCTGGGCCTACCACGGCATCACCCGCGAGGTGGCCAGCTTCTCCCCCCACTTGGGCGCCGGTTCACCGCTGGGCCCGAACGTCCGGCTGATCGACCCGCCGGACCCGCGCCTCGCCGCCCCCGGCACCACGCTCGCCGAGCACATGCGCCAGCAGGTCCGCCGCGCGATCGAGGACCTGGAGCGCCACGGCTACCGGCTCGCCGCCCTGATCACCGACTGCGCCTACACCAGCGACGGCATCTTCACCGACCCCGTCGACTACATGCGGGGCGTGGTGGAGGAGGTGCACGCGGCCGGCGGTGTCTACATCGCCGACGAGGTCCAGTCCGGGTTCGCCCGGCTCGGGGAATCGATGTGGGGCTTCACCCGCCACGGAGTGGTGCCGGACATCGTCACCCTGGGCAAGCCGATGGGCAACGGCATGCCGATCTCCGGTGTGGTCTTCCGCCCCGAGGTCAGCGAGGAGTTCGGACGCAACGTCCGCTACTTCAACACCTTCGGCGGCAGCTCGATCCCCGTGGCCGCCGGCGCCGCGGTGCTGGACGTCCTGGAGAAGGAGAACGTGCAGCAGCGCGTCCTGGAGAGCGGCAACGCCCTGCGCGCGGGGCTGCGGGAGATCACCAAGGACTCCCCCCACGTCGCCGAAGTCCGGGGCGCCGGCCTGTACGTCGGCGTGGAGATCGTGAAGGACCGGGGCACCCTGGAGCCGGACCGCGCGCTGACCGAGGACGTCATCAACGACATGCGAGACCGCCGAATCCTGATCAACGGCACCGGCCGGTCGGCGAACACCCTGAAGATCCGCCCCCCGCTGGCCTTCGACTCCGCCGACGTCACCCGCTTCCTGGAGACCTTCGCCGAGGTCGCGAAAAACCGCCTGTAGCACGCTGCCCGAAGGGACCGACCGTGAACATCTCACCGGCTGCGAACCATGCGCGACGGCTCCTCGAGGACAGCGGCCTGACCTCGTCCCACGAGCCCATCGACGAAGCGCTGGTGAGCATCTTCCTGGAGAGGCATTACCGCCTCGACGGACAGCTCGGCCGACTGGCGACCGAGAAGGACGACACGTTCAGGCTGCGGGCCGACGCGGGCGACTGCCTCGTGAAGGTCTCGCCGCCGGACGAGGCGGAGTCGATCGTCGGCCTCCAGACCGCCGCGATGCGCTTCCTCGAAGGCGCCGCCCCGCACCTGCCGGTCCAGCGCGTGAGACTGACCGTCGACGGGGACGACAGCGTGACCATCCGGCTGAACGACGGCCGAAGACGGATCCTGCGTGTGTTCGACTTCGTCGCGGGCCCCGTCCTGGCACAGACCAGCCCGGACGCCGAGCAGCTCGGCAAGGCGGGCGAGATGCTGGGCCGGGTCGACGTGGCGCTGAAGGCATTCTCGCACCCCGCGGACCGACGCGATCTGGTGTGGGACATCCGCCACTTCCACCAGCTGACCAGCCTGGTCCAGTACACACCGGACCCCGGACACCGCCGACTGGCCCGAGAGGTCTTCTGGAACTTCGGCGAAACCGTCGTCCCGAGACTCGGTGATCTCGAGACACAGGTGATCCACGGCGATTTCAGCCCCTACAACGTCGTGGTGGACCCAGGCAGCGCCGAGCACTACGTCACCGGTGTCATCGACTTCGGCGACACCGTACGCAGCGCCCTGATCTTCGACCCCGCCGTGCCCATGGCGAACCTGCTCGGGCGCACACCGGAACAGCCCTGGCGGGACGCCCGCGCCTTCCTCGCCGGCTACCAGCGGGAGCGGCCCATCAGGGCATCGGAACTTCCCCTGCTCCCGGCAGCCGCACTGGCACGCCTCACCCTGCGCGCCCTCCTCACCAACTGGCGTGCGGAGCGCGCACCCGAACGGCGCGAGTACCTCCTGGCCCACGCCAAGGACGACTGGACCAACATCGAGCGCGCCTTGGCCGTAAGCCTGACCGACGTCATCGCGCAACTCAGGGAATCCCGACATGGGCATGCCTGAGAAAACCAATCCGCCCCCTCCCGCAGAAGAGTCCGCACCCCTCCGCAAGAGAAAGACCGGAACCCCCTCGTGAGCAACAAAATCCCCTCGCTGCAGTTCCGTCCGAAGTACGTTTCGTTCGACTGCTACGGCACCCTCATCAACTACCAGATCACCCCCGTCACCCGTGAACTCGTCGGCGACCAGATCCCCGCCGACAAGTGGGACCAGTTCGTCAAGGAATTCCGCGGCTACCGCTACGACCAGGTGCGCGGCACCTACTACTCCTACGAGCAGGTACTCCACGATTCCTTCGAGCGGATCTGCAACCGGTGGGGCCTGAAGGTGGCGCCGGACGCCGGCAAGCGGTTCGCCGACGCCGTCCGCAGCTGGGGTCCGCACGCCGATGTCCCCGACCCGCTGAAGAAGATGGGCGAGAAGTACAAGCTGGTGATCCTCTCCAACGCGGACGACTCCTTCCTCGAAGAGAGCGTGCCCCGGCTGGGTGCCGACTTCCACGCGGTCTACACCGCTGAACAGGCCGGCTACTACAAGCCCCGCTACGCCGCCTTCGAGTACATGCTCGACCAGCTCGACGCGTCCCCCGAGGACTTCGTGCACGTCTCCTCGCACACCCGCTACGACCTGATGCCGATGCACGACATGGGCTTCCGCAACCTCATCCTCCTGGACCGCGGCTACGACCCGGTGACCCACGGCTACGACTACGTGACCGTGAAGTCCCTCGACGAGCTCAACACCATGCTCGGCATCTGAGACAACCCACTTCAGCCCGCACGGCCGTATAAGGCAACGCCTTACAATTCGCGCTGCCGTGCGGGATGAAAGTCCGCAATGGCCCGCACGCTGCCCCCAAGCGCAGCGGTCACGACGGTAACCAAATCGATAGGGACAACCGTCGCTCTGATTGCCTCGCCATTGCTACGGTGCGACGCCATCGCGTATCTCCCCCCTCTGCTCTTTTCCCCGGGCCTCGCTCCGCAGGCCCGCGATTTCCCTCCGCCGCTTACCGGCGCCCACAGCCCCCCACGAGGACCGTACGTCCCCGCACCACGGATTCCCCCGTATCCCCAGTGATCTCCAGGAGGCCCGCCATGGAAGGCAACCGGATAGGCCGCAGAACCGTACTCCGCACCGCAGGTGCTCTGGCCGCCGCCACGGCAATGACCGGCTGCGGCACCCTGATGGGCTCCGGCGAGAGCCGCGGCTCGTCGGGTGCCGACGGCAAGAAGCGCCTCGTCGTCAGCAACAGCGGCGGCGCCTACAACGACGCGCTGGCCAAGGCGATCTACGAGCCGTTCACCAAGGAGACCGGCATCACGGTCACGACGGTGAACTACCAGTCCGCGCAGGTCATCGCCCAGGTCAAGCAGGGCCGCCCGCAGGTCGACCTGATGGACAACTCGCTGCTGGTCTTCCAGAAGATGGCGCGCCTGGAATGTCTGGAGCCGGTCGACCACGACCGTCTCAAGAGCGTCAAGGGCGCCGGGATCCCCGCCCATCAGCTGCCGGAACACGCGGTCGGCAAGAACGTGTGGTGCAGCCTGATGGCGTATCGCACCGACAGCCTGAAGCGCGCCCCGAAGAGCTGGGACGACTTCTGGAACACGCACTCCTTCAGCGGCCCGCGCTCACTGCAGAGCGCGGAGGTCGACATCCCGGAGCTGGAGTTCGCGCTGCTCGCCGACGGCGTGCCGCTGGACAAGCTGTACCCGCTGGACGTGGACCGGGCCTTCAAGTCGATGTCGCGGATCCGCTCGGGCGTGAAGAAGTTCTGGAACACCGGCGCCCTGCCGGCGGTGCTGCTGGGCCGCAAGGAGGTCGTCGCGACCAGCCTGTACGGTGGCCGCGCGGACGAGCTGATCAAGCAGGGTATGCCCGTCGCCTACCAGTGGCACGGAGCCCGTCGGCTCACCAACGGCTGGGGCATCCCGAAGGGCGCGGGCAACACGGACGCGGCCTACAAGCTGATCGACTTCTCCCTGCGTCCCGAGGTCCAGGCGGCCTTCGCCAAGCTCTACCCGGGCGGCCCGGTCGTTCCCGGCGCCATCAAGCTGCTGTCGGACGACGTCCTGGCTTCCCTGCCGACCTCGCCGCAGAACCTGAAGATCGGGTTCGACGCCGATGTCGCCTGGTGGGACAAGAACCGTGACGCCGTCACCAAGCGCTGGCAGGAGTGGGCCGATGCCTGAGGGGACCACGACGTTCAACACCGGGCAACTGTCGGCAGACGACCTCGCCGCCGTCCTGGCTCCACGGTCCGACGCGCCGACCGGCAAGTCGCTGTCCGTGACGGGGCTGCGCAAGTCCTACGGCGGGACGACGGTGGTCGACGGTGTGGACATGGGCATCGCGGCGGGTGAGTTCGTCACCTTCCTCGGCTCCTCCGGCTCGGGCAAGACCACCACGCTGATGATGCTGGCCGGGTTCACCGAGCCCGACGCCGGCTCCATCGCCGTGGACGGCCGGGACATCACCAAACTCAGCCCCGGCAAGCGGGACTTCGGTTTCGTCTTCCAGCAGTACCTGCTCTTCCCGCACATGACCGTCGCCGAGAACGTCGCCTTCCCGTTGCAGTTGCGCGGGGTGGACAAGGCCGAGATCCGTCGGCGGGTCGGCCAGACGCTGGAGGCGGCAGGCCTGTCGAAGTTCGCCGGCCGCAAGCCCCGGGAACTGTCCGGCGGGCAGCAGCAGCGCGTCGCCCTGTGCCGGGTACTGGTCTACCGGCCGCCGATCGTCCTCATGGACGAACCTCTTGGCGCCCTCGACAAGAAGCTGCGCGACCAGATGCAGACCGAGATCAAGTCCATCCAGCGCGAACTCGGCCTGACCGTCGTCTACGTCACGCACGATCAGGAAGAAGCCCTGGTGATGTCGGACCGCATCGCCATCATGAAGGACGGCCGCATCGAGCAGTTCGACACCCCACGGGCCCTGTTCGAACGCCCCCGCACGGCTTTCGTCGCCGATTTCCTGGGCGCCGCCAACTTCCTCACCGGGAAGGTGGAGGAACCCGCCGAGGACGGCTCCACCCGAGTACGCCTCGACACCGGGGGCATCCTCGAGGCTCGGGCACACCCCTGTGCCGCCGGTCAGCGAGTACGGGCGGCCGTTCGACCGGGCAAGCTGCGCCTGGTCGGTGCCGAGGAGAGCTGTTGTTCCGGCACGGTCGAGACGGCCGTCTATGTGGGTTCGCTGACCCGGATCACCGTCCGCCTGGACGGTGCAGCCCCCGACACACCGCCCCTGCGGATCGAGACCGCTCACACACCGCCTCGGCCGGGTGAGCGGGTCTGCGTGACCGCCGACCGCGAGGACGTCAGCGTCTTCGACGCGACGGACGGGGGGTGAACTCGTGGCAGGTACTGCTCTCGCACCCGCCAAGGGGCGGGGGAAGCCCTCCGTCCTACGCGGGCATCGCTCGCGGATCGCGCTGGTCAACGCCGTCCCCGTCACGGTGTTCCTGCTGGTCCTGTTCGTCTACCCGATCATCGGGGTCCTTTCCCTCAGCCTGAAGGGCGCGAGCGGCGGGTTCACGCTGCACTGGTACACGGACGCGCTCAGCGGCGCGAACCTGTCCGTCCTGATGTCCACGCTGCGGATCTCCGCGGAGACCGCGGTGCTCAGCCTGCTGATCGGCTTCGTCCTGGCCCACGCGATCGCCCGGATGCGGCCCGTCTTCGCCGCCCTGGCCATGCTGATCGTCGTCGTTCCGCACTTCATCAGCGCCCTGGTGCGCACCTACGGGTGGATCATCCTGCTCGGCGAACACGGCATCCTCAACACCGCGCTGACCTCCCTGCACATCCCGGGCGCACCGTTCTCGCTGCTCTACAACGAGACCGGTGTCGTCATCGGCACCACCTCCGTGATGCTGCCCTACACCGTCCTCGTCCTGCAGGGCGTGATGCGCGGTGTGGACGGCAGGCTGCTGGCCGCGGCCGCAGGCTTCGGCGCGAGCCGGCTGACCATCTTCCGCAGGATCTACCTTCCGCTGGTCGCCCCCGGCATCGGCACCGCCGGCCTGCTCAGCTTCATCCTGTGCCTGGGCTACTACATCACCCCCGCCCTCATGGGCGGCGACCACCAAACGGTTGTCGCGGCGCTGATCGACCAGCAGGTGATGAAGCAGGACCAGTGGAACTCCGCCGCCGCCTTCGGCGTCATCCTCCTCCTGCTCACCTTCGCCGGCCTGGGCATCCTCGGCCTGGCCAAGCTCCGCCGCACAAAGGCGCACGCACGAGGGAGCGGCTCATGATGGAACTGCCCGCCACCCGGGCCGGACACATCGGCCGCGCCCTGAGCGCCGGCGCGATCCTGCTCTTCCTGGCCATGCCCATCGTCATCATCCTGGTCACCTCCTTCGGCGCCGACGGCATCGGCACCTTCCCGCCGAAGCAGTACAGCACCCACTGGTACGAGCAGATGCTGGCCCCCGGCAGCGACTGGGCCACCTCCATCGCCCTGTCCAGCCTCATCGCAGCACTGACCACGGTGTTCTCCCTCGTCCTGGCCGTCACCGCCGCCACCGCCCTGGCCCGCGGCCGCCTCCCGCTGCACACAGCGGTCTACGGACTCGTGCTCGCCCCGATGCTCATCCCCCAAGTGGTCATCGCACTCGGGATGTTCCTGTTCTTCGAACCCGTCGGCATGCTCGGCAGCCCCCTGGCCATCGCCCTCGGACACACCGTGCTCGCCGCACCCGTCGCCGTCCTCATCCTGATCTCCACCCTGCGCGGCATCGACGAACGCCTCGAAGACGCCGCCGCGAGCATGGGCGCGAGCCGGATGACCATCGCCCGCCGGATCACCTTCCCCCTGGCCACCCCCGGCCTGATCGCCGCCGCGATCTTCTCCTTCATCACCAGCTTCGACGAGTTCTTCATCGCCCAGTTCATGTCGACGCCCGACACCCGAACCCTGCCGGTCCTGGTCTTCAACGCCCTCCAGTTCGACGTCGACCCGACCGTCACCGCCGTCAGCGCCGTCCTCATCGCCCTCGCCATCACCGCCCTCGCCCTGGTCGCCCTGGTGCGCAAGCTCGGCGGTCAGCGCCACCAGCAGGGCGGCGGGCTCCTTCCCACGGAACCCCTCGCCTGACCCGCGACCCCCTCCTCTTCCCTTCCGTCCCTTCCGCAGTCGCCTCCTCGAACGGAGACCCCCCGTGCGCGAAATCGTCACCTTCGACGCCTACGGCACCCTCGTCGACTTCAAGCTCAACGCCCCCACCGTGGAGTTGCTGAAGGACCGCATCGCCGAAGTCGGCGTCGACCCGCAGGAGTTCCTCGACACCTTCAACATCATGCGCTTCCAGGCCGTGGTGGAGCCCTACCGGCCCTACGCGGAGGTGCTGCGATCCAGCCTGAAGAACTCCATGCGCCGGCACGGGCTGCGCTACCAGGACTCCGACGGCGACGCCATCGTCGCCCTCATCCCGACGTTCGGCCCCTTCCCTGAAGTGCCCGACGCGCTGCGCCGTCTGAAGAACCGCTACGAGATCGCGATCATCTCCAACACACAGGACGCCTTCATCGCGAAGAACATCGAGATCATGGGCGTCGAGTTCGATCACGTCATCACCGCCGAGCAGGCCGGCGCGTACAAGCCGGACCGTCAGGCCTTCGACTGCGCCTTCAAGAAGATCGGCGCCGAACCGGCGGACATCATCCACGTGGCCATGGGCTGGGAGTACGACATCATCCCGGGCCACGACCTGGGGTTCAAGCGGCTGGTGTGGATCAACCGCCGCAACCAGCCGGGCTCCCCCGCCTACGCCTACGAGGAGCTGTCCGACCTCAGCAAGCTGCCCGAGCTGCTGGGCTGCTGAACCGGCGGGGCCGGGCGTTCCCTCCCCTCAGCGCCCGGCCCCGCCACGGCACCCTGCTCCCCTCTCGTAACAGGGGTGCCCACCGCCGGACATGGATCGCGCCCCTGCGACCAAGCACGCGGCTCGGCACCTCCCCCGCGCCCCGAACTCACACCCGGCATCCCGGGCGAGAGCGCGTCCGACGCTCAGCTCCCGGCACTCCCCAGCGCTGCTCCCCGCGCGGCTCATCACTCTGGATCTCAAGGAGAAATACAGCCATGACCACGACCATCGTCCGTGATGTTCCCAAGCAGCTGTTCATCGGCGGGAGTTGGCAGGACGCGGAGTCCGGCCGGACCCTGTCCGTCGACAACCCGGCCACCGGCGAGGAGTTGTGCCAGGTCGCCGACGCCTCGCCTGCCGA
>NZ_JBEXQX010000020.1:0-166034 GCF_040612795.1 Streptomyces sp. NPDC006335 | reverse complement strand
GAGAACCCGAACCGCAACTGCGCCTCGACCTTGTCGCCCTCGGTGACGGCGACGTCGCGCATGTTGTCGCCGAAGCGGGCCAGCCGCAGCGTGCGTGCCGCATGGCGCCCGGCGGCGGCCCTGGCCCAGGCGGCCACCCGCCTCACTACCCGCTGGTCCGTGCTGTGCCCGGCGACGATCTTGCGGTTGACGCCGACCCGGGACTCGATGTGGGCGAACTCGCGGTCGCCGTGCGCGGCCTGGTTGAGGTTCATGAAGTCCATGTCGATGCTCGACCAGGGCAGCGACAGGTTGTACTGGGTGTGCAGATGCAGCACGGGCCGGTCCAGGACGTTGAGTCCGGCGATCCACATCTTGGCCGGGGAGAAGGTGTGCATCCACACGATCACACCGACACACGTGTCGGAGGCGCCGGCCTCCAGGCACAGGCGCCGGATCGACTCGGCGTCGGTGAGGACCGGCTTCCACACGATCCGCAGCGGCATCCGGGGTGCGGCGCCGAGCCGTTCGGCGATCTGCCGTGACTGGTGGGCGACCTGACGGAGCGTGTCCTCGCCGTACAGGCCCTGGCTGCCGGTGAGGAACCAGATCTCCTGGCCGGTCGAGGGCCCTTCGGGTGCGGTCATGACGGGTTCCTTTCGAGTGGAGCTGCTTGCGGTGCGGGGCTGGACCGCTCAGGCGGACGCCTCGGCGCGGATACCGCGCAGACGATGCATGACGTCGTTGGTGCCGCGGCCGAAGTAGTCGTGCAGCACCCGGTACTCCGCGTACAGGCGGTCGTAGGCCGCGGCTCGTTCGGGATCCGGCCGGTACACGCCCCGGTCGGCCTTGCCCATGGCCCGTGCGCAGGACTGGATGTCGGGGTACGCCCCGGCCGCCACCGCCGCGTGCATGGCCGCGCCGAGAGCCGGCCCCTGGGCGGAGGCGATGACGCCCAGCGGGCGGCGGGTGACGTCGGCGTAGATCTGCATGAGCAGGGCGTTCTTCATCAGACCGCCCGCGATGATCAGTTCGCCGACCGGTACCCCGGACGCCTCGAAGGCGTCGATGATGGTCCGGGTGCCGAAGGCGGTGGCCTCCAGGAGGGCGCGGTACACGTCCTCCGGCCTGGTCGAAAGGGTCAGGCCCACGACCACACCGCTCAGCTCGTGGTCGACCAGTACCGAGCGGTTGCCGCTGTGCCAGTCCAGGGCCACCAGTCCGTGCTCGCCGACCTTCTGCCGGGCGGCCAGTTCGGTCAGGTACTCGTGCGCGGTCTGCCCGGCCGCCGCGGCCTTCTCGGCGTACTCGGCGGGCATCCCGGTCCGTACGAACCAGCCGAAGATGTCGCCGACCCCGCTCTGTCCGGCCTCGTAACCCCACAGGCCCGGCAGGATGCCGCCGTCGACGACCCCGCACATGCCGGGCACGGTGCCGAGCCGGTCGGAGCTCGTCACATGGCAGGTCGAGGTGCCCATGATGGCGACCATCTGACCGGGCTCCACGGCCGCCGCCGCGGGGGCGGTGACATGGGCGTCGACGTTGCCGACGCAGACCGTGATGCCCTCGGGCAGGCCCGTCCAGGCGGCGGCCTCGGCCGTCAGGTGCCCGGCCTTCGCGCCCAACGCACCGATCGGGTGCTCCAGTTTCTCCGTCACAAAGTCGGCGAAACCGGGGGCGAGCGCGTCCAGGTAGGCCCGGGACGGGTAGGCGCCGTCCTGGTACTGGCCCTTGTAGCCGGCGGTGCAGGCGTTGCGGACGTACGTCCCGCACAGCCGCCACACGATCCAGTCGGCCGCCTCCACCCACCGTTCCATGCGGCGGTAGATCTCCGGGTCCTCCTCCAGGACCTGGAGGGCCTTGGCGAACTCCCACTCCGAGGAGATCTTCCCGCCGTAGCGCGGCAGCCACGGCTCCTTGCGGTCGGCGGCCAGCGTGGTGATGCGGTCGGCCTGCGCCTGGGCGGCGTGGTGGCGCCACAGCTTGACGTAGGCGTGCGGGCGACCGGCCAGAGCGGGCAGCTCGCACAGGGGCGTGCCGTCGGCCAGCGTCGGCACCATCGTGCAGGCGGTGAAGTCGGTGCCGATGCCGATGACCTGCTCGGGCGCCACCCCGGCGCGGGCGAGGGCCTCGGGTACGGCGGTGCGCAGGACGTCGATGTAGTCGGAGGGCACCTGGAGGGCCCAGTCCGGGGGGAGCCGGGTGCCGTCCGGCAGTTCGCGGTCCAGGACCGCGTGCGGGTAGACGTGCTCCGCCGACGCGAGCTCCTCGCCGTCACGCACCCGGACCACCACGGCCCGTCCGGACAGCGTTCCGAAGTCCACGCCCACGACGCACGGTTCCGGGTTTCCGGCCGGGTCGTCTCCGGTGTTCACCATCAGCCTCCTCCACAGTTGTTCGCCATGTCGATCGAAGTTCGAGAAAATGCCGGCGCCGGGTCGGCCAGGTCGCCGCCCGTTGTCCTAACTCCGGCTTCTGCCGAAGTAGCGGGCCCGTGCCCGGTCGAGCAGGATGGCGACGCCCAGGACCGCTCCCTGGACGACCTGCTGGTCGTAGGGGCTGACCTTGAGGGCGAGCAGGCCGTTGGTGATGAACTCCAGCAGGATCGCGCCGGCCGCGATGCCGGCGATACGGCCCTCGCCGCCGGAGAGCGACATCCCGCCGACCACCGCGGCGGCGATCGCGGTCAGCTCCCAGCCCGCGCCGACCGAGGGATCGGCCACGTTCATACGGCCGATCACCAGGATGCCGACCACACCGGCGAGGGCGGCGCTGGCGACGTAGGTGGAGGTGATCCGGCGGGCCGTCGGGATGCCGGCGAGCCGGGCCGCTTCCTTGTTGCCGCCGACCGCGTAGATCTGCCGGCCCACGTAGGTGCGCTCCAGCACGAACCAGGCGACGGCGGCCGCGCCCACGAAGAACAGCGCGGGGACCGGGACCCGGCCGACGTAGTACTGGCTCAGGCTGCTGAACATCGGGTCCAGGTTGTTGATGGGCGAGCCGCTGGTGATCGCGAGGGCGGTGCCCTGCGCGACGGTGTAGGTGACCAGGGTGATCACGAAGGGCGGCACGTTGAGGCGGGTGACCATGACCCCGTGCCACAGGCCGACGCAGGCGGTGATCACCAGCGTGAGCAGGATCGCGACGGGCGCGGGCAGGCCCTCGTCGACGTTCAGCCAGCCGGCCAGGATGCCCGCCAGTCCGGCGAGCGCGCCCACCGACAGGTCGATGCCGCCGGTCAGGATGACCAGGGATTCACCGATCGCGAGGATGCCGACCTGCGACAGGTCGCGGCCCATCACCTGGAGGTTGCCCACCGCCGTGTACGTCTCCGCGTTGGCGGCGATCGCCACGAACACCACCACGCAGGCGATGATCACGCCGGCCTCCGGGGAGGCGGCGAGTCTGCGGGCGAGGGTCTTCACGGCCGAACGGGACGGCGACGCGACCTCGTTCGGGGCGAGCGTGGTCTGCGCGCTCATGCTGTGGCTCCGTTCGTCACTCGGTGTTCCTCAAGAGGCGCGGTACCGGCCGCGGCCGTCATGATCCGCTCCTTGGTGGCGTCGGCCCGGTCGATGACCGCGACCACCCGCCCGTGGTTCATCACCGCGACGCGGTGACAGATCCACAGCAGTTCCTCCAGTTCGGAGGAGGCGACCACCAGCGCCATGCCCTGCTCGGCCGCCCGGTCGATCAGCTTGTAGATCTCGGCCTTCGCACCGACGTCCACACCGCGGGTCGGCTCGTCGAGCAGCAGCAGGCGTGGTTCGGCGGCGAACGCCCGGCCGAAGATGGCGCGTTGCTGGTTGCCGCCGGACAGCGAGCCGATCGGCTGCTCCACCGACTGCATCCGCACGTTGACGTTCTCGGTGATCTTCCGTGCCTCGGCACGTTCCCGGCCCGGGCCGAGCAGGCCGCGGGTGCTGATCCGCTTGAGCACCGAGACGACGACGTTCGCCCGGATCGAGGCGAACAGCACCAGTGACTGTTCCTTGCGGTCCTCGGGGATCAGCGCGATCCCGGCCGCCACGCCGTCCCCCGCGCCCCGGGGCCGGTAGGGCACGCCGCCCAGGTGCATCCGGCCGCCCGTGGAGGGCTGTGCGCCGGCGATCGTGTGGACCAGACGGCTGCGGCCCGAGCCCATCAGCCCGGCCACGCCGAGGATCTCGCCCTCGCGGACCTCCAGGTCGACCGGTCCCAGGCCGTCCGCTGTCAGGCCCTCGACCCGCAGCAGGACCGGGCTCGTCGCCGGCGGTGCCTTCGGTTCGCCCTGGGCCACCTCGCCGCCGACCATCTCCCGGATCAGCCGCTCCTCGGTGGCCTCGGCCGGTTCGAGGTCGGCGACCAGCCTGCCGTTGCGCAGCACCAGGACCCGGTCGCTGATGTCCCGCACCTCGTCGAGGCGGTGCCCGATGAACAGCACCGTGCCGCCGCGCTCGGCCAGTTGCCGGGCCAGGCCCAGCACCATCTCGGCCTCGACGGGGCCCAGGGAGGAGGTCGGCTCGTCCAGGATCAGCAGCTTGGGCTCGCGCCCCCAGGCCTTGGCGATCTCGATCATCTGGCGGGTCGGCACCGGAAGGGTGCGCACCTCCCGGCCCACCGGGACGGTCGCGGCGGACAGGCCGATCTCCGCCAGCATGGCCTTCGCCTCGTCCCGCTGGGCCGCACGGTCCACCAGGAACCGGCGCTTCGACTCGCGCGGGCGGCGGCCCAGCAGCAGGTTCTCGGCGACCGAGAGCTGTCCGACCAGCGGGAACTCCTGGGAGACCATGGCGACCCCGAGCTGACCCGCCGCCTCGGTCGACCCCGCGACAAGAGCCTCGCCGTCGATGAGGATCTCGCCGCCGTCCCGGTGCACCGATCCGGCGAGGGTGCCCATCAGTGTGGACTTTCCGGCACCGTTCTCGCCGACCACGCCGACCACCTGGCCCGCGTACAGGTCGAGTTCGGGCAGGTCGAGGACGCGCACCGGGCCGTAGGACTTGTGCACCCCCCGCAGCCGTGCGGTGACCGCGCGGCCGGGGGCGTTCTTCGTGGCCGTCATGCTCAGCCGATCCCGAGCTTGGTCTCGAGGGCCTGGTAGTCGCCCAGGTCGGACTTGGTGACCAGGCCGACGCCGGAGCTCAGAGTCGAACCGTCCTTCTCCAGGTAGGGCTTGACGAGAGCCATCGTCCTGTCCTTGCCCAGCACCTTCTCCGCGGCCAGGATGTACGCGCCGGTGTAGCCCTGCTGGTACGGCATCTGCACGACGGTCCCGGAGATCACGCCCGACTTGATGAACTTCAGCGTCTGGGCGTCGGAGTCGTCGGAGACGATGTGCACGGAGGCCGTCTTGCCGGCCGAGGTGACGGCCTGGGCGAGCGCGGGACCGTCGTAGGAGTAGACGCCGTACAGGCCGTTGACGTCCGGGTTGTTGGCGAGGATGGTCTCGGCGTCCGAAGTGGCCGTGCTTGCCTGGAGGTTGTCGTTGACCTTCTGGGCGACCGTGATCTTCGTGCCCTTGAGCGCGGCCTCGAAGCCGGCGATCCGCTGGGTGGCGTTGGACGCGGTGAGTGAGCCGACCAGGATCGCCACCTTCCCCTTGCCGCCGAGGACCTGCTTCATCGCGGTGCCCGCCTGGAAGCCGGCGGTGTAGTTCGGGGTGCCCAGGTAGAGCGAGGCCGCGTCGGTGCCCGGCAGCGGTGAGTCGATCGCCAGGACGCCGATGCCCTTCTGGACGTCGGTGTGGATGGTCCCGGCGGCCGAGGTGGGGTCGATCGCGGAGATGGAGTAACCGGTGACGCCCTGCGAACGCAGGGTCTCCAGCTCGGAGTTCTGCTCCGTCAACTTGCCGTTGGGCGGGGCGAAGTAGGTGCACTTGCTCTTGGCGATGCCGAGGTCGGAGCAGCCCTTGAGGAAGCCGACCTGGCCGGCCTTCCAGTAGTCGGCGGCCACGTTCACGACCATCGCGATGTCGACCTTGGAGAGGTCCTTGCCGGCCAGCGCGGACTTCAGGGAGGCGTCGAGCTTGGCGAGGTTCGCCTGGTTGAAGGTGACCGAACCGGCCAGCGTGACCGGGGCGGCGGCCTTGGTACCGGTCGAGCCGGAGGCGTCGGAGCCGCCCGCGCTCTTGGAGCAGCCGGCGGCGGCGAGCGAGATGAGCACGGCGGTCGCGGCGACCAGGGTGCGGGACCTTCTGCTGCGGATCATGGGTGATCGGCGCCTTTCTGGGCGTGTCTGGGGGTGTCCTGGGGTGTCCTGGGAGGGGTGTCTCGGGGCGAGGGGGAGCGCTGGAGCACTGGGAGCGCACACCTGTCCACGGGCGTACCGGTGCCAGGGGGCGGGCGGGCAGGTGTGAGGGGCCGCTGGGAGGCGGTGGGGGCGGAGGGCGCTGTGGTCGCCGGGCGGGGGCTCACTCATCGGAGTGAGCGCGGCGAGGGCGCAGAGGTGCCTGACATGGAGTCAGGTCTGCGGGGGCCGGCCGCTCGGGGGCGGTGGGCCCGGGTGGAGCTGTCGTACTCGCGGAGGACACGGCCGGTCCTCACGGACGGCGCAGCGCTGCTCCGTACGGCACGCGGCTCACAACGGGCTGTGCTGGCAGGCGAGTTGGTGGTCAGGTGCTAGCGGGGGGCTGTCATGTCGGGCTTTCCGTTCGGGGGCGCGGGCGGGTCGCCGAGGTCCGCACCACGAGGCTGGGCGGGATGACGATGTGGGCTGTGTCGCCGGATGCCGGGATGCCGGCGTCCGGATCACCGACGATCTCGATCAGCGCGCGCAGGGCACGCCGGCCGAGTTCGTCGAAGTCCTGGCGGACGGTGGTCAGCGACGGGCCGAAGTACTCGGTCTCCGGCATGTCGTCGAAACCGACGACGCTGATGTCCTCGGGCACCCGGCGCCCGGCCTGTTGCAGGGCCCGCAGCAGGCCGAGGGCCATGTGGTCGTTGGCGCAGAACACCGCGGTGACCTCGGGGTCGTCGGCGATCCGCCGGCCGTGCTCGTAACCGGTGCGGGCCGTCCAGTCGGCGCCGGACAGCGCCCGGGGCACGGGGGCCCCGCGCTTCTCCAGGGTGCCGCGCCAGCCTGCCTCGCGCTCCTGCGCGTCGAGCCAGGAACGCGGCCCGACCAGGTGGTGCACCGTGCGATGGCCGAGGTCGAGCAGATAGGAGGTGGCGAGTTCGGCTCCCGCCTCGTTGTCCAAGGCGACCGAGGCCAGCGCGGTGTGGGTGCCGCAGCCCACCGCGACCAGGGGCACGTCCGGTGGCACGTTCGCCAGTGCGCCCACCGCGGCGGTCTGCGGCGCGATGACGATGATGCCCGCCACGCCCTGGTCGCGCAGCCGGTCGACGGCGTCCAGGACCGAACGTCGGTCGAGTGTGCCGACGGCGGCCACGGTGACGAAGTACTCGTGCTGTCTGGCCGCCTGCTCGATGCCGTAGAGCATGCAAGCGGGGCCGTACAGCGTGGTGTTGAAGCTGATGACGCCCAGGGTGCGGGTGCGGCGCGTCGCCAGGGTGCGGGCGGCGGCGTTGGGCCGGTAGCCGAGGGCACGGACGGCGGCGAGCACCCGTTCCCGGGTGGTGGCCCGTACGTTCGGGTGGTCGTGGAGGACCCGGGAGACGGTCTGGTGCGAGACACCCGCGATCCGTGCGACATCCGCCATGACCGGTGCGCGATCCCCGTCCATGCTCCGCCTCCTCACGCGCCGTCACGTTTTTCCGGTCGGACACTTCTCCGGTGGAGGAGCGGGCCGTGACGAATTGTTAGCGCACACATTCCACGGGGGTCAAGGTCGCCCGGACCCCTCCCCTGCGCGTTTTTGCGTCCCCTATGCCTTCCCTCGCAACCTCTCTGACCTGCTGTTATCGATCCGCACAAGATCCCTTCCGGTCCGGCCGCAGACCCGGGTAAACAGACTGCACAGGTTTTGTTTCCGCACTCTTGACTGTCCGACACTGTTGACCCCCTATTCATCCGGCCGTAAAAAGGCGGGGCGCGGAACCGGCCGTTCAATTTCCGACCTTGCGAGAACGGCATCCGCACAGGTCCTCGGCTCGTCTCCCGTCCCCACTGCTCTGACCTGCCGTGATGCTCTCCAGCTACACCGAACGGCCGGCGTGGCCCGCAGTCCGGCCCTCTCCCCCATCGCCCTTCCCGCGCAGCTCGACCAAGTGACGACGCCCGCGGGCTCTCATTGTTAGCGCCCACATCGAGATCTCCCGGAGCCTGCGGCGCCGGACGAGAGAACAACGAACGACGGAAGAGGTTCACAGTGAAAGGTCGAGTGACAGGCCGACGCCTGAGAGGGCTCCTGCTGACGGTGGGGGCGGTCCTCACCCTCGTCGGGGGGATCCTCGCCGGGATCGTCGGCATCGCGGGCACGGCGCAGGCCGCTTCGTCCCTGCCCTGCGACATCTACGCCTCCGCGGGGACCCCGTGTGCCGCGGCACACAGCACCACGCGGGCGCTCTACGCCTCCTACGGTGGCGCTCTCTACCAGGTCAAGCGCGCTTCGGACGGCGCGACCACCGACATCGGCGTGCTCAGCCCCGGCGGCTACGCCAACGCCGCGGCACAGGACTCCTTCTGCTCGGGCACGACCTGCGTCATCACCAAGATCTACGACCAGAGCCCCAACCACAACGACCTGACCGTCGAGGGGCCGGGCGGCAACGGCGGACAGGACGTCGGCGCGATCGCCAACGCCCTGCCGGTCACGGTCGGCGGCCACGCGGCGTACGGCGTCTTCGTGTCCGCCGGTGTCGGCTACCGCGACAACAGCACCACCGGCATCGCCACCGGCAGTTCCCCCGAGGGCGCGTACATGGTGACCAGCGGCCACCACGTGAACAACCGCTGCTGCTTCGACTACGGCAACGCCGAGACCTCCTCCAACGACACCGGCAACGGTCACATGGACGCGATCAACTTCGGTACGGAGTGCTGGTTCTCCCCCTGCTCGGGTTCGGGGCCGTGGGTCCAGGCCGACCTGGAGAACGGCCTGTTCGCCGGCGGCAACGGCTCGAACACCAACAACAAGGGCAACTCCAGCGAGTACGTCACCGCCATGGAGAAGAACAACGGCACGACGACCTACGCGATCAAGGGCGGCAACGCGCAGTCGGGCTCGTTGACGACCTGGTACAACGGGGCCCTTCCCAACCTCGGCGGATACACCCCGATGCACATGGAGGGCGCCATCGTCCTCGGCACCGGCGGTGACGACAGCAACGGGTCCGACGGCTCCTTCTTCGAGGGCGTCATGACCTCCGGCTACCCGACCGACGCAGCCGACAACGCCGTACAGGCCGACATCACCTCCGTCGGCTACACCACCCCGACCGCGAACTTCCCCGTCGCCGGCACCGCCTACCGCCTGACCAACCCCAACTCCGGCAAGGTCCTGGACGCGGTGAACTGCGGTACCTCCAACGGGACTTCGATCGACATCTGGGCCTCGCTCGGCAACTCCTGCCAGCAGTGGAAGTTCACCAGTGCGGGCAACGGCCACTACACCATCACCAACGTCAACAGCGGCACGGTCCTCGACGACAGGAACTGCGGGCAGAGCAACGGCACGGCCGTCCAGTTGTGGGCCTCGCTGGGCAACACCTGCCAGCAGTGGGACGTCACCGCGGTCGGCAGCCAGTACACCCTGACCAACGTCAACACCGGCATGACGCTGGACGTGGCGAACTGCGGGACGGCCAACGGCACCGCGGTCCGCCAGTGGCAGCAGCTCGACAACACCTGCCAGCGCTGGACCATCGCCCCCTGACCCGACGGACGCCTCCACCGCGGGCCCGTCGGCCTCCCACCGGCGGGCCCCCCTCGCTCCACACCGCGGGCGGCCTCACCGCTCCGCGAGGACACCCTCCCGGTCGCTCCCGGCCGGCCCGCCGATTCCCCGAGCGGCGTCTCGCTTTTCGCTTTCGCCTTTCGCCTTTCGCCTTTCGCCGATTCACCGACGGACAAAGGAACTTCCGCATGCCCTCACAACCCGGACCGTCCCGCAGGACCGTCCTGACAGCCCTCGGTGCCGCTTCCCTGGCCGGGACCTTCGCCGCCTCCACCCCGGCCTCGGCCGCCGACCGCTCCAGCACGACCGCAGCCGCGACCGCCGTGGACCTCCCCGCCGCGGCCGCGCACTGGACCTTCGACGAGGGCTCCGGCACCTCAGCCGCCGACGCGTCCGGCAACGCGCACACCGCCACGCTCCAAGGGGCGGCCGGCTGGGACACCGGCAAGGTCGGCGCCCACAGCCTGAACCTCACGGCCGGCGGCGACGCCACCGCGTCCGGGCCCGTCGTCGACACCTCCAAGGCGTTCTCGGTGGCCGCCTGGGTCAACCTCGCCCAGTTGGGCGGCTACCAGACCGCCGTGAGCATCGACGGCAAGGTCGTCAGCGCCTTCTACCTGGGGCTGCGCGACGACACCGGCACCTTCGCCTTCGCCCGGCTGGACTCGGACGCCACCCAGAACGCGGCTGTGGCGGCCGCCGCCTCGGCCCCCACCACCGGCACCTGGACCCACCTGGTCGGCGTCAGCGACCCCTCGGCCGGTGTCACCCGCCTCTACGTCAACGGCGTGCTCGAAGGGGAGACCGCCTACACCGCGGGCTGGGCCGGCACCGGCGACACCGCCGTCGGCCGGGCACTCTACGGCGGCGGGCACGTCGACCAGTGGCACGGCCTGATCGACGACGTCCACCTGTTCCCGACGGCCCTCACCTCCGACCAGGTCGCGACCCTCGCCGGAGTGCCGGTGGAGACCACGACACCGCTGCTGAGCGTGGACGTCGCCCACCCGGCGCACGCCGTCTCCCCCATCCTTCCCGGCCTGATGTTCGAGGACATCAACCACTCCGGCGAGGGCGGCATCTACGCCGAGCTGGTGCAGAACCGCTCGATGATGGCCGACGACACCGCACCCGTGCACTGGTCCGCCGTCGGCGGGACGACCCTCGCCCTCGACACCGCCACCCCCCTCAACGACGTCCTCAAGCGCTCCCTCAAGGTCGTGCTGCCGAGCGGTACCGGTGCGGGGAACCGGGCCGGGGTGGCCAACGACGGCTTCTGGGGCATACCCGTGCGTCCGCGCACCACCTACACCGCGCGCCTGTTCGCCAAGGCATCGCACCGCACGGGCCCGCTCACGGTGGCCATCGAGTCGGCGGACGGCGCGACGGTGTACGCCTCCGCGCGCATCCCGCACATCGGTACGGCCTTCCCCGACCGCCCCTTCGAACTGACCCTGCGCACCGGTTCGGGCACCCCCGTCACCGGCGACGCGAGACTGACCGTCACCACCGCCGACCCGGCCGCCGCGGGCGGGACCCTGTGGCTCCAGCACGTGTCCCTCTTCCCGCCGACCTACAACGACCGGCCCAACGGCCTGCGCGTCGACCTGATGGAGAAACTGGTCGCACTGAAGCCGAAGTTCCTGCGCTTCCCCGGTGGAAACTTCCTGGAGGGCAACACCATCGCGACCCGCTTCGACTGGAAGAACACCATCGGCCCGGTCTGGGAACGCCCCGGCCACATGGACGACGCGTGGGGCTACTGGTCCACGGACGGCCTCGGGCTCCTCGAATACCTGGAGTGGGTCGAGGACCTGCGCGCCCAGCCGGTCCTCGCCGTCTTCGCCGGTTACACGCTGAAGGGCGAACACGTCACCGGCGACGCGCTCGAGCCGTACATCCAGGACGCCCTCGACGAGATCGAGTACGTCACGGGCCCGGTCACCAGCACGTGGGGCGCCCGGCGCGCGGCCGACGGCCACCCGAGTCCGTTCCCGCTGGAGTTCGTGGAGATCGGCAACGAGGACTGGTTCGACTCCTCCGGGTCCTACGACGAACGGTTCACCGCGTTCCACGACGCGATCAAGGCGAAGTACCCGCACCTGAAGCTGATCGCCACGACCACCGTCACCAGCCGCACCCCGGACCTGATCGACGAGCACTACTACCTGGCCCCGTCCGCCGCCCAGGCCGCCACCCACAAGTACGACAACAGGGACCGCGACTCGACGAAGGTCTTCGTCGGTGAGTGGGCCGCGCAGGAGGGCCGCCCCACCCCCGACCTCAACGCCGCACTGGGCGACGCGGCCTGGCTGGCCGGACTGATCCGCAACTCGGACCAGGTCCTCATGGAGTGTTACGCACCGCTGTTCTCCCACGTCAAGAACAACGTCTGGGCGACCAACCTGATCGCCTACGACAACCTGACCAGCTATGTGTCACCCAGCTACTGGGCGCAGCAGATGCTGACGAGCAGGCTGGGCGACACGGTGCTGCCGGCCACCGCACGCGCGCTGCCCGGGCTCGCCACGGTGGCCACCCGTGCCGGGAACCGCCTCTACGTCGCGGTCGTCAACTGCGGGACGGAGGAGGTGGACGTGCCGGTCGAACTGAGGGGCCTGGCCAAGGGAGTCAGGAGGAACGCCACCGCCACCGTCCTGACCGGCCCCTCGCGCACCGCGACGAACACGCTGACCGACCCCGCCGCGCTGGTGCCCAGGACGAGCACCGTCACCGGGGTCGCGGCCGCGTTCACCAGCACCCTGCCGCCGCTGTCCGTCACCGTCCTGGAACTCGTCCTGACCTGACCCGTGGAGCGGGGCCACGTCAGGACGCAGGGGGCGCGGGCGGCGGGCTACGGCAGTTGCCAGTTCACCGGCTGTGCCCCCTGGGCGACCAGCAAGTCGTTGGCCCGGCTGAACGGGCGCGAGCCGAAGAAGCCGCGGTCCGCCGACATCGGCGAGGGATGGGCCGACTCGATCGCCGGGAGGTCGCCGAGCAGGGGGCGGAGGTTGCGGGCGTCACGCCCCCACAGGATCGACACGAGCGGCTTGCCGCGCGCCGCCAGCGCCCGGATGGCCTGCTCGGTGACCTCCTCCCAGCCCTGCCCGCGGTGCGCGCCGGGCTTGCGCGGGGCGGTCGTCAGCGCCCTGTTGAGCAGGAGCACGCCCTGCTCGGTCCACGGCGTCAGATCGCCGTTCGAGGGTCTGGGCAGTCCGAGGTCGGAGTGCATCTCCCGGAAGATGTTCTCCAGGCTCCCCGGCAGGGAACGCACCTCGGGCGCCACCGCGAAGCTCAACCCGATCGCCATTCCCGGCGTGGGATAGGGGTCCTGACCGACTATCAGGACGCGGACGTCGTCGAAGGGCTGCTGGAAGGCCCGCAGGACGTTCGCCCCGGCCGGCAGATAGGTCCGGCCCGCCGCTATCTCCGCCCGGAGGAAGTCCCCCATGTGCGCGATGCGTTCGGCCACAGGTTCGAGAGCCTTCGCCCAGCCTGCTTCGACAAGTTCGTACAAGGGTCGTGGTGCCACGGCGCGTCACTCTACTGGCCCCCACCGACACCCCGCATACCCAGGCAAGTCTCCACACCCCGTCCCTCCCGCAGGCGCTACCCTTCCTCCGCATCGAGCTCTTCGACGGCAAGGAAAGGGGCGCCCCCCACATGGCGGCCGACCGCGGTTGCGGGGACGGGTTCCTCGCCGTCGACTCCGGCGGCTCCGGGCTGCGGGTCGTCGTCGGGGCCCCCGACGGGCGCGTCACGGCCCCGCGGGAGTCGCGAGTGCCGGTGCGGACGGGGCCGCGTGGCATCGATCCGGGGCATCTGATGGAGCAACTGGTCCCCCTGGTGCGGGCGTCGCTGCCCGGCGCCGGGGTGAACGGGCTCGACACCGCCGTGGTGGGGGCGGCCGGTCTCGCGAGCCTGGGCGACGCCCTGCGGGCGGAGCTTCCCGGCGCCCTGGAGCGGGAGTTCGGGGTGCGGAACGTCGCGCTCGTCGCGGACGCCGTGACCGCGTACACCGGCGCTCTCGGACCGCGCCCGGGTGCGGTCGTCGCCGCCGGTACCGGGCTCGTCGCGATCGGCACCGACCTCGGGTCCTGGCGCCGGGCGGACGGCTGGGGTCATCTGCTGGGCGACTGCGGGGGCGGCGCGTGGATCGGGCGGGCCGGGCTGGAGGCCGCCCTGCGGGCCCACGACGGGCGGTCCGGGGGTTCGGCGGCGCTGTTGGCCCGGGCCGAGGAGTCGTTCGGACCGGTCCGGGAGCTGCCCGGCCGGCTCTATCCGCGGCCGGACCGGCCCGCCGTCCTCGCCTCGTTCGCGCCCCAGGTCGCGGCCTGCGCCGAGAGCGACCCGGTCGCCGGGGGAATCCTGCGGGAGGCGGCCCGGCACATGGCCGACTCCGCGGCCGCGGTCTGTCCGGCGCGGGGCGAGGCTCATGTCAGTCTCACCGGTGGCCTGTTCAGGATGGGTGCCGCCCTCGTCGTACCCCTGGAGCAGGAGTTGGAGCGGCGGCTGCCGCACGCGCGGCTGGTCCCGGCGGCGGGCGGACCGTTGGAGGGATCCGTACAGATCGCCACAGAACTGGCGCGGAGTTCGCTCTCCCTGCCGGCCGATGAGGCGATGTTGTACGTGGTGAGCCCAAAGAGGGGCTGAAGCGGACGTAACTCATCAGACAAAACCGGACGGATACCGCTCACCTGCACCCTCCCCGAACAGGGAAGCCCAGGAAGCCAGTAACATGCGTCGCCATGAGCTCCCCCACTGGGCCCGCGTCCGGCCTGCCAGTACGAATGCCGCGACCTCGCCAGCCCGGGCGGCACCGCCGACCCGAGCCGCTGGCGGCTCCCGAGGGCGCGCCCGCGCTCGTCCTCGCGGTGCCCGGCACGCCCGGCGCCGCCACCCGCGGCCTCGCCGAGGAGGTCGTGAGCATCGCCCGCTCCGAGCTGCCCGGCCTGGACGCGCGCATCGGGTACCTGGACGGGGACGACTCGGAGTTCCCCGCGCTGCAGGCCGTCCTGGCCCACACCGCCGGCGAGCGCACCGCGCGCTACGAGCAGGCCAAGGCCGCCGGGATGGACGTCAAGGAGCCGGAGGGCCCCGTCGCCGTCGTGGTGCCGCTGCTCGCCGGGCCGGACAGCTCGCTGCTGCGCCGGATCCGCCAGGCCGTGATGGACAGCCGGATCGCGGCCGACCTCACCGATGTGCTGGGCCCGCACCCGCTGCTCGCCGAGGCGCTGCACGTGCGGCTGTCGGAGGCCGGGCTGGCCCGCGCCGACCGCGCTCGTCTGTTCGCCGTGACGACGGCCGCGGACGGCATCATCCTCGGCGCGGTGGGCGGCGAGGAGGCGGTGCAGGCGGCCGGGATCACCGGCATGCTGCTCGCCGCGCGGCTGGCGGTGCCGGTGATGGCGGCGGCGCTCGACCAGGACGGCTCGATCGCGTCCATCGCCGATCAGCTGCGGTCCTCCGGTTCGCAGCAGCTCGCGCTCGCGCCGTACCTGATAGGGCCTGAGATCGACCCCGCCGTCATCGAGGAGGCCGCCAGGGAGGCCGGTTGTTCCGCCGCCGACGCGCTCGGCCCCTACCCGGCGATCGGCAAGCTCGTCCTCGCCAAGTACACGACCGCGCTGGGCATCGCCCCGCAGCAGGCGCAGGGCGCCCCGGTGCGCTGAGCACGCGTACCGCGCACACCGAAAGGGCCCGCTCCATCCCTGGGAGCGGGCCCTTCGCCGTGGAGTCCCGGGCTCAGCCGAAGATCACGCAGGAGGCGGCCGGTACGCCGATCGAGCCCTCGTACCTGGGCAGGCCGGTCGCCGGGTCCACGACGAACCAGGTCACCTCGCCGGAGCGCTCGTTCGCCACGTACAGGTGTCCGCCGTACTCGGCGAGGGCGCGGGGCCAGCGGCCGCCGCAGATGACCGTGCCCACCAGGCGCAGGCCGTCGCCCTCGACGGCGAAGGTGGACAGGACGTCCTCGCCCCGGGTGGCGGTCCACACGAAGCGGCCGTCGGGGGACGTGACGACGCCTGACGGGTACGCGTCGCCCGCTGGTCCGCCCGCGAGCACCTGGACCTCGCTCAGGGGCTTCAGGGAGCCCTCCTCGGCGTCCCAGCGGCACACGGTGAGGGTCGGGGTGAGCTCGTTGAGGACGTAGGCGCGGGTGCCGTCGGGGTGGAAGGCCAGGTGGCGCGGGCCGGAGCCGGGGCGCAGGGCGATCTCGCGGTGCACGTCGAGCGCCCCGTCCGTCAGGGTGCACACCCGCACGGAGTCCGTGCCCAGGTCGACGCTGACGATCCACCGCCCGCTCGGGTCGGGCTGCACCTGGTGGGCGTGCGGGCCCTGCTGGCGGGACGGGTGCGGGCCCGAGCCGGTGTGCCGGAGCACGGCGGAGGGGGCGCCCGCGAGGGAGCCGTCGGCTCGCAGCGGCAGGGTGGTGACGCTGCCGGAGCCGTAGTTGGCGGTCAGGACGTGTCCGGCGTGCACGGCGAGGTGCGTGGGCCCGCTCCCGTCCACCGCCACCGGTGGACCGGCCGCCGCGGGCCGGTCGCCGGTCACCCGGTACGCGGCCACCGCGCCCTCGGCCGTCTCACTGACCGCGTACAGCACGTCCCCGCCGGCCGACAGGGCCAGATACGACGGATCGGGTACGCCGTTCAGGCCGCTCAGCACCTTCAGCGCGCCCGTGTCCGGGGCCACCGCCGCCGTCACGATGCCGGGGCCTCCCGCCGCCGTGAACGACCCGATGTAGGCCCGTCGCCGCCCGCCGCCGTCTGCCACAGTCGTCCCCTCTCGGTCTGTGCCGTTTCGGGGCGACGGTAGCAGTCGATCACCACCGGTCTAGACCAGCTTGGGGAAATTCACGAGGCCGCCACGGACAGGGCGGCGCGGTTCAGGCTCCCACCAGCGGCGAGCCGGTCGGTGTCCGCAGGGGCGCCGCCAGCTCCGCGAGCGCGCGTTCCAGTCCGTGCAGATGGGCCAGTGCCGGCTCCTCGGCGAGGGGACGGTCCGCCGCCGGGAAGTCCCTGCCCTCCGTGAGCGCCTCCACAGCGGCCTCCACGCGCCGGCACGCGATGGTCAGGCGGCTGTCGTGCGAGGCCTCGGGGTCGGCGGCGACGGCGACCAGGCCCCGGACCTCCCGGGCACAGTCGTCGAGGAGGGCGAGGACACGGCGGGCGCGCCGCTTGCGGGCCCGCACGGGGGTGAGGGGGTGGACCAGCGGGGCCACCGAGAGGCGGACCCGGCCGAGCAGTTGCTCCAGTTCCGACACGCGGCCGGCCGGGTCGGCGCCCGGCACGCCCGCGAGACGGGCCGCGGCCTCGGCGGTGCAGGCGTGGACGCAGCGCAGGGCGCGCTGGATCCAGGCGTCGGTGACGCTGTGGGTGGTGATCGGCAGCACGAACAGCACCGCCAGGACGGCCCCGACCGCGCCCACGCCGGTCTCCGCGAGCCGCAGTGCCAGCAGGCCGGGGTCCAGGACGCCGAGGAGGCCGTAGAGGAGCCCGGCGAGCAGGGTGACCCAGAGCATCATCCACGTGTACGACACGGCGGCCGTGTAGAAGATGCCGAAGACGCAGACCGCGACGAGGGCGGCCGTGGGCGCCGGTGCGCCGTGCAGCGGTACGGCGACGAGCAGGCCGAGGCCGATGCCGATCACCGTGCCGAGGACGCGGCGGAAGCCGCGCACCAGGGTCTCGCCGCGCGAGGCGGTGTTCACGAAGATCCACCAGGTGGCGCCGACGGCCCAGTACCAGCGCTGTCCGGAGAGCAGCTGGCCTGCGACGAGGGCGAAGCCCGCCCCGGTCATGGCCTGGACCGCCTGACGGGTGGTCGCACGGGCGAGGCCGGTGCCGGTCGGCGGGGCGGGCACAGGGGGCGGGGGCAGCGTGCGCTCGTAGCACCACAGGCCGAAGCGGACAGCGGCGGCGGTGGCGACGGACAGCAGGACGGCGGCGTGGAGCTCGGGCAGCCGCTCGGTGGTGGCGTGCAGGAACTGCGCCACGAAGAAGGTCATGAACGCGAAGACGCCGAGGCTGTGTCCGCGCGGGCCCCAACGCCGGGCGTACACGCCTGCGCCGACCACGGCGAGGAAGGTGAGGTCGCGGGCGACGGGGTGGTCGTGCAGTGCGGCCGCGGCGGTGAGGACGGGGAGGCCGACGGCCGGCAGCAGGGCGGTGGTGAGCGCCTGCGCCCGGACGGTGGCGTCGGTGACGGTGAACAGGGCGAGCAGCGCGGCGAGGCCGCCGGTGACGGCACCGGCGAGCGAGTGGCCCGCGAGGCCGCACACCACGACGGCGAGGCCGATCCCGAGCACCGCCCGCGCGGCGAAGCGCAGCCGGACCCGGCCAGGGTCCGGCGCCATGAACACCCTCTTCAACACGTACCGCCCCCTGCATCCCTCGTGGCCGGGTGCACCGGCATGGAAAAGGCGCCGCGGGGTCCGCAGCGCCATCGACGGGCTCATTGCAGCATCCTCGCCGCTGTCGGCTCAAGCGAGCCCCGATAGGCTGGGCCATTGGTACAGCGAAGGCGGTTCTGGAGCGTCCATCGGCGTGCCAAAGGACCATGCACGAGGAGGGCGTACGCCATGGCCGTGGACGAACTCGACACCCGCATCCTGCGACTGCTGCTGGAGCAGCCGCGCACCAGCGTGCGGGAGTACGCGCGGATCCTCGGGGTCGCGCGTGGCACCTTGCAGGCACGGCTGGACCGCCTGGAGCGGGACGGGGTGATCACCGGTACGGGGCCCTCGCTGTCGCCCGCCGCGCTCGGCCATCCGGTGCTGGCGTTCGTGCACATCGAGGTGACCCAGGGGCGGCTCGACGACGTGGGGGACGCGCTGGCGGCCGTGCCGGAGATCGTCGAGGCCTTCTCGATCGCGGGTGGCGGGGATCTGCTGACACGGGTCGTGGCGCGGGACAACGCGCATCTGGAGGACGTGATCCAGACGGTGATCAGCCTGCCGGGAGTGGTGCGTACGCGCACCGAGGTGGCGCTGCGGGAGCGGGTCGCACACCGGTTGCTGCCCCTGGTGGAGTCGGTCGGGCGCGCTGCCCGGAGTTGACCTTTGACATCCTGGAAGCCATGAGCAGGTTCAGCGGCACAGCGGTCATCTTCGATCTCGACGGAACGCTCGTGGACAGCGAGCCGAACTACTACGAAGCGGGTCGGCGGACCCTCGCCGAGCACGGCGTCCCGGGCTTCACCTGGACCGAGCACGAGCGGTACGTCGGGATCAGCACCCGGGAGACGGTCACGCGGTGGAAGTCGCTGTACGGGCTGCGGGCGTCCGTGCCGGAGCTCCTCGCGGACAAGAACCGGCGCTATCTGGAGCTGGCCCGCACCGCCACGCGCGCGTACCCGGAGATGCGGAAGTTCGTGGAGCTGCTCGCCGGTGAGGGCGTGCCGATGGCCGTGGCCTCCGGGTCCTCACCGGAGGCCATCGACGCGATCCTGGCCGGGACGGGCCTGGACGTGTATCTCCGGACGACCGTCTCGGCGGACGAGGTCGCCCACGGCAAGCCCGCGCCGGACGTCTTCCTGGAGGCGGCCCGCCGACTCGGCGCCGAACCGGCCGACTGCGTGGTCCTGGAGGACGCGGCCCCCGGCGCCGCCGCCGCACACGCGGCCGGGATGCGCTGCGTCGCGGTCCCGTACGTGGCGGCTCAGGCCGACGCCCCCGAGTTCACCGGTGCCGACCTGCTCTTTCCCGGCGGCCAGGAGGAGTTCACGGCCCGGGCGGCCATGGACTGGCTTGTGCGGATCTCGAGTTGACGGGGTGGCACGCACCCTGAACGGACTGCACGCCAACCAGCACATCCCCGTCTTCACTGGCCTGCTGCGGCTGCACGACGCGACCGGCGAGCAGCGCTACCTCAGCGGGGCGAGGAACTTCTGGGACACGGTCGTCCCGGCCCGGACGTACGGCATCGGCGGCACCAGCACCGGGGAGCTCTGGAAGGCCTCCGGGGCGATCGCGGGCACGATCGGCGACACGACGACGGAGACGTGCTGCGCGTACAACATGCTGAAGCTCAGCCCTGGTCCCCCGCGACTCGTCCACCAGCCGTCTGCGGTTCGGGCTCTACGCCGACGCGGCCCTGTCCGGCGATCTGCTGCCGACGCTGACCCCGGTGAGCGGCGAGCCCCTCCATCACGCGCTCGACGGCATCGAGTTCGCCCCCCTTCCACAAAAAGGGACCGAGGACCCGACCCACGCCTGCTTCCCGCGCTCGGAGCCCAGGGTCGTCTTCGGCGGGGTCGACTCCGGTGTGGCCAACCCCGTGCGATCCGACGGGACTTCACTGCTCGACGAGATCTGGGCGGGGGCACCCTTCGCCACCGAGAACGCGCTCATTGCCCGGGTGCAGTCGACGGTGAGCGCCGGGGGGCGGCCGGACCGCTCACCCGGGCGAACGGCCGGACGGTCGTGGACACGGCCCAGCAGGCGACGTACGTCCTGACCCTGCTCCCCCAGGACGCGGGTGCCTCACACGGCGCCCGTCACCTTGGCGACGAAGGCGGCGAGGTTCGTCACCGTGCGCCGGATCTTCTCCTCCACGGTGAGCGTCTCGTGCAACCGCGCTCCGGCGCCCACGTCCTTCTTCCCGCGCACATACAGCGAACAGGCCAGGTCGTCGCATATGTACGCGCCCACCGAGTTGCCCTGCTGCCCCGCCTTGCCCGCCCTCGGGGCGACCATCAGGGAGACGCCGCCGGTGTGGGTGGTCAGACACATCGAGCACATGCTGCGCCGCGTCTGCCAGGAGCCGGCGGCCGAGCCGCGCAGCGCGAGCGCCGTCGGGCGGCCGTCCTGCACGGTCACCAGGTAGGCCCGATCGGGAGCCTGCGGATCGCGCCAGCCGAGGTAGTCCAGGTCCTCCCACGGCCGGTCGGCCAGGTCACGCGGCACGGACAGCCGCTTCGCCTCGCCCTTGGTGCAGTTCACGAAGGCGGCACGGATCTCTTGCTCGGTCAACGGTTCCATAACTCCACGCTAGTTTGCCTAAATGCTTTAGGCAAACGCATAATCGACTCTGGCGAACGAGAGGACTGCTATGGCACGGGTAGGGCTGACCACGGACCGGCTGGTCCGGGCGGGCGCGGAGCTGGCCGACGAGGTGGGCTTCGAGCAGGTGACCGTCTCGGAGCTCGCCCGCCGGTTCGACGTCAAGGTCGCGAGCCTGTACTCGCACGTGAAGAACTCCCAGGACCTCAAGACCCGGATCGCCCTGTTCGCCCTGGAGGAGCTCGCCGACCTCTCCGCCGACGCGGTGGCCGGACGGGCCGGCAAGGACGCGCTGACCGCCTTCGCGAACGTCTACCGCGACTACGCCCACGCCCACCCGGGCCGCGCCACGGCCGCCCGGCTCCGGCTCGACCCCGAGACGGCGGCCGCCAGCGCGGGCGTACGACAGGCGCAGATGATGCGGGCCATCCTGCGCGGCTACGACCTGCCCGAGCCCGACCAGACCCACGCCGTACGACTGCTGGGCAGCACGCTGCACGGCTACGCGAGCCTGGAGGGGGCAGGCGGGTTCAGCCACAGCTCCCCCGACTCCGAGGAGTCGTGGGAACGCATCCTGGACGCCCTCGACACGCTGTTGCGCAACTGGCCCACCCGCTGACCGACAGGCTGAGGAACATGCCCGACTGGATCACCACCCCCGTCACCGCCGAGCTGCTGCGCGGCGCCCTCGACGTGGAGCGCACCGAGCACGGGGTCCTGCCGCACCGGCTGCCCGCCCGGGCGCGCGCCCAGAACACCGACGACCAGCTCGCCATGGCGGAGTCCCAGCCCTCCGGCGTACGGCTGGCCCTCCGCACCCGGGCCACCGCGCTGGAGCTGGACACCTTGCCGACCAAGCGCGCCTACGTCGGTGCCCCGCCCCGCCCCGACGGGGTGTACGACCTGGTCGTCGACGGCCGGCCGGCCGGTCGGGGCAGTGTGCTCGCCGGCCATGTCATCACCATCGACATGGCCGAGGGCACGTCCGAGGTCCGGCCCGGGGAGCCCGGCACCGTCCGTTTCGACGGCCTGTCCGGCGACCTCAAGGACGTGGAGATCTGGCTGCCGCACAACGAGACCACCGAGCTGATCGCCCTGCGCACCGACGCGCCCGGCGAGCCCGCCCCGCGCGGTGACCGCCGGGTGTGGCTGCACCACGGCAGCTCCATCAGCCACGGCTCCGACGCGGCCAGCGCCACGGGCATCTGGCCCGTGGTCGCCGCGAGGCTGGGCGACGTGGAGCTGATCAACCTGGGCCTGGCGGGGAGCGCGCTCCTCGACCCGTTCACCGCGCGGGCACTGCGCGACACCCCCGCCGACCTCATCAGCGTCAAGATCGGCATCAACCTCGTCAATCACGACCTGATGCGGCTGCGCGCCTTCGGTCCCGCGGTGCACGGCTTCCTCGACACCATCCGCGAGGGGCACCCGGACACTCCCCTGCTGGTCGTCTCGCCCATCCTGTGCCCGATCCACGAGGACACACCGGGTCCCTGCTTCCCGGACGTCAGCGAACTGGGCGAGGGCCGGCTGCGGTTCAGGACACTGGGCGACCCCGCGGAACGCGCGAGCGGGAAGCTGACCCTCCAGGTGATCCGCGAGGAACTGGCCCGGATCGTGAAGCAGCGGGCCGCCGACGATCCGCACCTGCACTACCTCGACGGGCGCGAGCTGTACGGCGAGAACGACTCGGCGGAGCTGCCGCTCCCGGACGACCTGCACCCGGACGCGGCGACGCACCGACTGATGGGGGAACGGTTCGCGGCGGTGGCTTTCGGGGCCGACGGGGTGTTCGGCAGCGACTGAGGCGGTGGGCCGGCGGCAGGCGTTGGGGCGGACGTCTCGCCGGGGCGCCCTGGATGGCGCGGCCAGGAACCACTACCACCGGTACCACGGGCCGGGTCCGGACCACGGCCGCGTATCCGGGAGTATCGGGCCCTTGGATTCGGGCTGCACCCTGGGAACTTCCGACCGGCCCGACTCCCGGTTCCCGACCGCCCTGACCGCGAATTCCCGGCTCCTGGCTGCGACCTCGGGCTGCGGATCCCGGGCCCGGGTGCGGGCGGGCGGGTTCGGGCTCCCCGGGGTGCGGACCGCGTTCTCCCGCTCCCAGACTTCCGGGCACCGGGCACCGGGCACCGGGCACCGGGCACCGGGCACCGGGCACCGGGCACCGGGCACCGGGCACCGGGAAAGCTAACCCCTGCGCTTGGGCTTGCCCCGTCGGGCGCCCCCGGCCTTGGCGCCGCCGGAGGAGCCGCCGGACCGGCCGGACCCGCCCCGGCCCCCCTTGGCCGCGCCGGAAGCCCCCCGCGCCGTGCCCTTCCCCGCGCTCGCCGGCTTGCGGCCGCCGCCCTTCTCGGGCCGTTGTCCGCGTTCCGGCTCGGGCTGGGTGCGGCCCCGTGAGCTGTTGACCGTGCGTCCCCGGACGATGCCGATGAAGTCCTCGACCATGTCCGTCGTCGCGTCCTCCCGCCAGGACAGGGCGATCTCGGACTGCGGGGCGTCGGTGAGCGGCCGGTAGGTGAGGTCGCGGCGGTGGTGGAGGCGGGCCAGGGACTGGGGGACGACGAGGACGCCGATGTTCGCCGCCACGAGCTCGATGGCGTCCGCCGTGGTGGCCGGGCGTTCGAAGGCCGGTTCACCGGGCGGCCGCTCCCAGCCGATGACGTCGTCGAGGGGGTGGAGGACGACCTCGTCGGCGAGGTCCTCCAGGGTGACCTCCTCGGCCGCGGTCACCACGTGGTCCTTGGGGACCACGACCACGGTGGTCTCGGTGTAGAGGGGGATCGCGCTGAACACCGTACGGTCGACCGGGAGACGCACGAACCCCGCGTCCGCGGTCCCGTCGCGCAACACGTCGGATGCCTCGGCGGCGGTCACCTGGAGGAGCTCCAGGGGGATGTCCGGCAGGCGCTCGTTCCAGATCCGCACCCACTTGGCGGGCGTCACCCCGGGGACGTACGCGAGCCGGAAGGAGGGGGAAGCTGGCGAGTCTGTCACGCGGCAAGGTTACCCACTGTGGTCGGAGGTCTGGTGCGCGGCCGATAGTCTGGACTCCATGACGTCGCACCAGAGCACCCAGACGATGAAGCCCGCCACCGCGGCGAAGAAGCTGGGTGTGTACCTCCCCGCCACCCCCGCCGAGTTCCAGGAGGGTGTCGTCTCGCGCGCCGAGTTCAACGAACTCCAGGCGAACCCGCCCCAGTGGCTTCAGGACCTGCGACGCAACGGTCCGCACCCCCGCCCGGTCGTCGCCGCGCGCCTCGGTGTCTCCATCGCCGGTCTCGCCCGCGGCGGGGTCACCGAGCCGCTCACCACCGAGCAGATCGAGGCGCTGCGGGACGAGAAGCCCGAGTGGCTGGAGAAGGAGCGCGCCACGCAGGCGGAGGTCCGCAAGGAGACGGCGCGCATCAAGGAGAAGAAGCAGGGCCAGGAGTCCTGACTCAGGGGGGCGGCACAAGCCCCCGGAAACTCCGATGCGCCGGGTCGAACACCTCTGCGACCATTCCGGCATGGTCCACCGTCTCGAATCCCTGGTCGTTCGGCATGCCCTCCGGCTGCCCGCTCCCGTCGGCCCCGCCGGTGCGGGCGACGTAGCGGCGCGGCAGTTCGACGCCGTGCTGATGTCCGTCGGCTTCAAGCTGTCGGCCGATGCCCTGAGGACGTTGTCGGGCCTGTCCGAGAGCACGGTCGTCGACACCGCGGTGCCCACGCTCGCCACCGTCCGTGAGATGGCCGGCGACCATGTGCGGCACAACGTCTACTTCAAGGACTTCCCCGCGAACGTCCCGGACACCTTCGAGTTCTGGACGCGCTGCGTGCGCGAGGCCCTGGAGGACGGCAAGGCCCGCTCCGGCGTCATCGCCCAGCTCCGCAACGGCGTGCTCAACCTGCTGACGCTGCCGTCGTACGGCACGTACCAGCACACGTACGACGAGATGCTGGCCGCGCACGACGAGCTGACGGCCGCGCTCGGCGACCGGCTGACCGTCCTGCACCTGGGCGGCCCCCTGGAGGACGAGGTCACCGCCCTGTACCTGGCGCTGGCCGGCAGCACCACGCCGCTCGGGGACGAGCACCTGGCCGATCTCAAGGTGCTCGCCGGGCACTGCGCGGACGGCCCCCAGCCGGAGACGATCCCGGTGCGGGAGAACCGTGCCGTCGTCAACGAGGCCCGGCTGAAGGCGGGTTCGAGCCTACTCCTGGACACCGTGACCGATGTGCTGCGCCTGGCCTGCGCGTTGTCGGGCGGCGACGTGTCCCTCCAGGAGCCGACCCGGTTCCGGGCGCTGTCGCGGCCGGTCCGCCGGACGCTGCTGGCGGGACTCGACTCTGTCGTGGCGGCGGCCCCGGCCAAGATCGCCGACGTCCTCACGCACCGTGAGCCCTTCAAGCGGCTCGGCGAACGGCTGCATCCGCACGAGTACCCGCAGTGGCCGCGTGCCGCCGAGGTGTTCGCGGTCGCCCGGGGTGAGAAGAAGGCGTACACCTTCGACGCCCGTGTGGAGGCGCTGCTCGGCGCGGACGACGTCACCGGGGCGGTGGCGCTGCTCAGGTCCGCGCCCGGCAGGCTGTTCCGTGCGCTGGACCGGCTGCTGCGCACCGCGCGCACGCAGGAGCAGCGGGACGCCGTGGTGGCCGCCGTCGAGGAGGTCGCTCCCGAGGTCTCCGGGCGGGTCGTGCTGTCGGTGCGTGAGTACCTGCACAACCGGGCCGCGGAGTCGGGCCGCAAGCGGGTGTTCGTCAACCGTCTCGGCCGCGCGCACGTCGCCGACGACACGCGAGCGGCCGTACCGGAGGCGGAACGCGAACGTCTGATCACCGTGCTGGACGCGGAGATGGCTCGTCGACTCCCGTCCCCGGAGCGGCTGTTGGTCGGCCCCGACGTCCTCGACGTGGCGCTTCCGCTCAGCGGGCGGGCGACCTCGGGCGGGCTCGGTGTGCTGCCCCGCGGTTCCCTCTCGCCGGTCGACGGGGAGCTGCTGCGGTTCTTCGTGTACTGGAAGCAGGCGAGTCGGGTCACCGACTACGACCTGTCGGCGCTGCTGCTGGACGCGGACTACGAGACGGTGTCGTGGCTGTCCTACACCAATCTCCGTGAGGTGGAGGGCGAGCACTCGGGTGACATCACCAACGCCCCCGACGGTGCCTCGGAGTTCATCAATCTGCGGCTCGGGGCGGTGCGGGGCACGTACATCGTGCCGCAGGTCAACATCTACTCCGGGGAGAAGTTCGAGGAGGCCGAGGAGTCGTTCTTCGGGTTCATGCTGCGCGAGGGCGAGCAGCAGGGGCGGCCCTTCGAGGCGCGTACCGTGCGGATGAAGTCGGAGCTGCGCGGTCCTGGTCGGGTGGCGCTGCCGCTGGCGTTCCGGCGTGCGCGGGACGGGAGTTGGCACGCGAAGTGGCTGCATCTGTACCTGAAGGGGCACCCGGAGTACAACCGCGTCGAGGGCAACCGGGTGTCGGTGGCGGCGCTGCTGCGGGCCGTCGTCGAGCGCGAGCAGCTCACGGTCGGGTATCTGACCGCACTGATGGCGAACGGCGGTACGGAGGTGGCGGCTTGGGACGCCGAGTCGGTGCCGGACGGGCCCGTGACGTACATCGGCCTGGAGCGCCCCGAGGGGCTGCACCCGGACTCGGTGGTCATCACCCCGGAAAATCTGCGCGACTTGATCCCCGAGTGACTGCTAGCGTGACGCGTGGCGAGGCCATGGAAGGGCTTCCTCCTCAACGCGATGAGCCCCCATGGGGCTTGGATTTCAGCCCTTCCGCTTTCCTCGCCATCGACGTGGCACGTGCGACGAGGCCATGAGGGGGCTTCCTTCTATCCGGTTTTCAAACCGGCTTCCTTAGAGCCCAGTCCCTTCGCTCTCCTCGTCCTCTGCGGCACGCGGACAGGCGGCCCCGGACCGGTTCTCACCGCTCCAGGGCCGCCTTCGCCGTGCTGAGCGCCTGCTCGGCGTAGCCCCGCCCGAAGAGCACGGCGTGCACCAGCAGCGGGAACATCTGGTGCAGGCCGATCCGGTCGGCCCAGCCGTCGGCGAGCGGCTCCGTGCTCTCGTAGCCGCGCAGCACCTCGTCCAGGTGCGGACAGCCGAAGAGGTGGAGCATCGCGAGGTCGGTCTCGCGGTGGCCACCGTGCGCGGCCGGGTCGATCAGCCAGGCGTGGCCGTCGGCGCCCCACAGGACATTGCCGTTCCAGAGGTCGCCGTGCAGTCTGGCGGGCGGCTCCGCGGGGCCCGCGAGCACCGGCAGCCGCTCGCAGAGCTCTTCGATCACCTCGGCCTCCGGGGGCGTGATGGTGCCGTCGTCCACCGCGCGCCGCAGATACGGCAGGACCCGGTGCTCGGCGTACCACGTCGGCCACTCGGCGCCTTCGACGTTCCGCATCGGCGCGCGCCCGATGTACGCCTCCCGGGGTCCGCCGGGCGGCGCCGAGCCGAAGGCGGGCGCCCCCGCGAGGTGCAGCCCGGCCAGCGCCCGGCCCAGTTCGAGCGCCGCCTCCCGGCTCGGCCGCCCCCGCGCGACCAGGTCGGTCACCAGCAGGCGGCCGTCCTGCCCGTGCGCGGTCGGCACCCGCACGGCGTCGGCCTCGGCCAGCCAGCGCAGCCCCGCCGCCTCCGCCCGGGCCTCCTCGAGACTGCCGGCGCGCTTCACCATCACCGCCCGGCCGTCGTCCAGGGTCACCTCGGCCAGCGCGCCGGACAGCGGGCGCTCATCTGTCACCGTTCGGCCGGTGAGCCGCTCCGCCGCCGCACCTGGGCTTTCGTCCCGGTCGTACACCCGTGCCTCCCTGATCACTCGCACCACCGCCTCAGCAGTGTTCCCCGATGGGCTGATGCACAGCCTCTGTGAAGACTCTCAGCCATGTCTTGACATATGGAAGAAACAATCCGTAGCTTGGCCGATCATTTAGATTCGTGAAGCGGGTTCACGGATATGAACGGAGAGTGTCCATGGGCGATCGCCGACGACGTCGCCGCCTGGCCGCGGCGGCAACCGTCGTGGGACTGATGTTCGGAACGGCCGCCTGTGGCTCCGGCTCCGGCAGCGCGGGCAGCAGCGATCCGAACACGCTGGAGGTCTGGACCCGGAGCAATCCGGACTCGGCCGCCACCTACGACCGGGTCTTCGCCGCCTTCACCAGGAAGACCGGCATAAAGATCGACTACCAGCCGGTCATCAACTTCGACCAGCAGCTCCAGAGCCGGGCGTCCACCAAGGACCTGCCGGACGTCATGATCAACGACACGGCGCTGATGGGCAGTTACCAGAGCCAGGGCCTGCTCAAGCCCATCGACCCCGCGTCGGTCGCGGGCGGCGACCAGATCACCGCCAAGTCCTGGTCCTCCACCGTGGGCATCGACGGGAAGCACTACGGCATCCCGTACTCCCGTCAGGCCCAGACCCTGATGATCCGCAAGGACTGGCTGAAAAAGCTCGGACTGAAGGCGCCGACGACCTGGCAGCAGATGCTCGCCGTCGCCAAGGCCTTCGCCACCGAGGACCCGGACGGCGACGGCAAGGCCGACACCTACGGCATCGTCGCTCCGGCCAGCGCCCAGAACGGCTACGCGGCCTGGTGGGGCGCGAGCTTCCTGTGGCAGGGCGGCGCGCAGATCATCAAGGCGGACGGGCAGGGCAAGTACATCCCGGCCATGGACTCGGCGGCCGCGGTCGACGCCGTGACCTGGATGAAGAAGAACCTCTTCTGCGGCAGCAAGGGTGTCGTCCAGCCCGGCGCGATCACCGCCGTCACGGGCACGGCCACCAACTTCCAGGACGGCAACGCCGGGATGTACATGACCGGCCCGTACAACATCACCACCTTCGACGCCACGCCCGGCAAGAACACGTACGAGGTCGTCCCGGCCCCAGCGGGCCCGGCCGGCGGTGATGTGCTGGCCGACGGCGAGAACGTCTACCTCGGTGCCAGGACCGGCAAGGACAGGCAGGAGCTCGCACTGGCCTCCTTCCTGGTGTCGCCCGAGGGCCAGAGGATCGCCATGACCAGCGTCGACGGCCACCAGCCCGTCGTCCGCATCCCCGTCAACTCCACGCTGGACGCGGCGAAGGTCAGGAACGACGCCCGCTGGAGCGTCGTACAGAAGGCCTACGAGGACGCCTCCCAGCAGTTCCCGAACGCGCCGGACTTCGCGCCGATCAAGCAGGACACCGCCGACGCGCTGAACTCGATCTTCACGTACTGCGGCGGTGACGTCCGCTCCCAGCTCAAGGAGCTCAACGACACGCTCGCCGGTGACCTCAAGGACCAGGGGCTGCTGAAATGACCGCTACCGTCCCCGCCCCCGCGGCTCGCAGAGCCGTCAACAAGAGGGCCGTCGTCCCCTGGCTCTTCCTGGCCCCGGGGCTGGTGCTCGCCCTGGTCTTCAAGTTCTGGCCGATGGCCAAGGGCATCTGGCTCAGCTTCTTCGACGTGCGGCCCTTCCTCGGCGACCAGTGGATCGGCCTGGACAACTACACGAGGGTCCTGACCGACCACCGCTTCCAGGACGCGATCGGTCACACGCTGATCCTCGGCCTCGGCCAGGCGGTCGGCGCGATCCTGCTCGGGTTCGCCCTCGCACTGCTCCTGGAGGGCCAGGCCCGCTCGCTGAAGTTCCTGCGTACCGCGGTCTTCCTGCCCGCCGTCACCGCCACCGCGGTCGTCGGCGAGCTGTGGCGGCTGATGTACTACCCGACCTCCGACGGCCTGATCAACAGCGGCCTGCACTTCTTCGGGCTCGGGACCGTCCAGTTCCTCGACAACCCGAACATCGCGCTCTACTCGACGATGGTGATGGGCATCTGGATCTGGGCCCCGTACAACATGGTGATCTTCCTCGCCGGTCTGGCGGGCGTGGACCGCTCGCTGTACGAGGCCGCCGCGATGGACGGCGTCTCGCTGTGGCAGCGGCTGCGCCACGTCACGCTGCCCGCGATCCGTCCGGCGCTCATGATCGTGCTCACCCTCGCCACCATCCGCGGACTGCGCGTGTTCACCGAGGTCTACGTCCTCACCGGCGGCGGCCCCGCCGGGTCGACCGACGTCTGGATGACCCGCGCCTACACCCTGGGCTTCACCCGCAACGACATCGGCGGCGCCTCGGCGGCCTCGGTCGTCCTGCTCTGCGTGACGCTGCTGCTCACCGTCACGGTCAACCACTTCCGCAAGAGGGGAGAAGCGCGATGAGCGCCCCCACCATCGACTCCGCCCGGCCGGCGGCCCCTGACACCCCGGCCGGGCGGACCACCAAGGAGCAGCGGACCACCCCGGCCCGCTTCGACACCGCCCTCGGCTGGAACGACAGGCCCGGCCTCGCCTGGGGGCTGAGGATCCTGCTCTGCGTGATCGCGCTCGCGATCTTCGCGGCACCGTTCCTCACCATCTTCTCGGGCGCCTTCACCACCCACCCCAGCGGCTCCTCGCTGTCGTTCCTGCCGCACGACACCACCCTGTCGAACTTCAAGGTGGCCGGCGCGCAGGGCATGTGGGACTACCTCGGCAACTCGCTGGTCATCGCGGGCGGCGGACTGCTCCTCCAACTCGCGGTGTGCACCCTCGCGGCCTACGCGCTGGCGCGCCACCGGTTCCGCGGGCAGGCGCTGATCATGATGCTGTTCATGATGACGCTGATGCTGCCCGAGGAGGTCATCGCGATCCCGCTGTCCCTGGTCCTCGGTGATGTGCCGGTGGTCCACGTGGACCTGAAGGGCACGGTCTGGGGCGTCATCCTGCCGCTGGGCGCCTGGGGTTTCTCGGTGATGATGCTGACCGAGTTCATGCGGGACATCCCGGACGAGATCGAGGAGGCCGCCCGTCTCGACGGGGTCGGCGAGCTGCGGATGCTGTGGCAGATCATCCTGCCGTTGTGCAAGCCCGCGCTCGGCGTGGCCGGCGTCCTCGGCTTCATCATGATCTGGGACCAGTACCTGCTCCCCCTGATCGCGGCCAAGGACCCCACCGACTACACGGTCACCGTCGCCCTGGCCACCTTGCGCACCGACCCCGTGGTCGGCTCCGGTGTGGTCCTGGCCGGCGCGGTCATCGCCCTGATCCCCAGTCTGATCGTCTATCTGCTCCTCCAGCGCTCCCTGGTCACCGGCATCGCCGCCGGCGCCACGAAGGGCTGACCCCGACCCCCCACGTTTGAGGGAGACATGAAGTTCCAAGGAGTGCTGTTCTTCCCGGTGACACCGTTCACCGCGGACGGCTCGCTGGACGAGGAACGGCTCGCCCAGCACATCGAGAACGGTGTCGCGGCCGGCGCCGGAGGCGTGTTCGTCGCCTGCGGCACCGGTGAGTTCCACGCGCTGACGCCCGACGAGCTGGAGCGGGCCACCCGGGTCGCGGTCGAGACGACCGCGGGCCGGGTGCCGGTCCTCGCCGCCGCGGGCGGCCCCACCCCGGTCGCCCGCGACCACGCGGCCCGCGTCGCCCGCGCGGGCGCCGACGGCATCCTGCTGCTCCCGCCGTACCTGGTGACGGCCCCGCAGCAGGGCCTGGTGCGCTACGTCGAGGAGGTCACCGCCGCGAGCGACCTGCCGGTGATCTTCTACCAGCGCGGCACCGCCCGCCTCACCGAGGGGACGGCGGCCGAGATCGCCGCGCTCCCCAAGGTCGTCGGCCTCAAGGACGGCCTCGGTGACATCGAGCGGATGCACCGCATCGTCCGCGCGGTACGGGCCGTACCCGGCACGGAGGACTTCCAGTTCTTCAACGGCCTCCCCACGGCGGAGATGACCGCACCCGCCTACCAGGGCATCGGCGTCTCCCTGTACTCCTCCGCCGTGTTCGCCTTCGCGCCCGAGATCGCCCTCGCCTTCCACCGGGCCCTCGCCGCGGGCGACCGACCGCTTCTCGACACACTCCTCGACGAGTTCTACGGCCCCCTCGTCCGACTCCGCGACGAGGTACCGGGGTACGCCGTGGCGTTGGTCAAGTCAGGAGTGGCCCTGCGGGGCCTGGACGTGGGTGGCGTACGGGCGCCCCTGGTCGACCCGACCCCGGAGCACGTCGCACGGCTGTCCAAGCTCATCGACCACGGCCTGGAGGTGGTCGGCGCATGAGCGACCCGACCCGGATCAAGGAGCTGATCGTCACCCCGATCGCCTTCCGCGACCCGCCGCTGCTCAACTCCAACGGCGTGCACGAGCCCCTCGCCCTGCGGATCATCCTCCAACTCGTCCTGGAGGACGGCACGGTGGGACTCGGCGAGTCCCCCGGTGGAGTGGCCCGCCTGGAGCGACTTGAGGCAGCCGCCAAGGTCGTCGTGGGCATGGACGTCTTCGACACCACGGCCGTCGCCGCCGCGATCGACGCCGCCCTGCTGCCCACGGTCCCCTCCTCGCACGAACGCGGCTGGACGACCTCCGCCGTGGAGGTGGCCTGCCTCGACGCGCAGGGCAAGCTGCTCGACCGCCCGGTCAGCGACCTGCTCGGCGGGACGGTCCGGGACTCGGTGCCGTTCGCCGCGTACCTCTTCTACAAGTGGGCCGAGCACCCGGCCCTCGACGGCCGAGCCCCGGTCGGCGACGACTGGGGCGCGGCCCTGGACCCGGCCGGCATCGTGGAACAGGCCCGGCTGATGCAACAGCGGTACGGGTTCAGGTCGTTCAAGCTCAAGGGCGGCGTCTTCCCGCCCGACGAGGAGATCGCCGCGATCAGGGCGCTCGCGGAGGCGTTCCCGGGGCAGCCGCTGCGCCTGGACCCCAACGTGGCGTGGACGGTGGAGACGTCGAAGTACGTCGCCCGTGAACTCGACGGCGTGCTGGAGTACTTGGAGGACCCGACCAAGGGCATCGAGGGCATGGCGGCGGTGGCGAAGGACGCGCCGATGCCGCTGGGCACCAACATGTGCGTGATCGCCTGGGAGCATCTCAGGCCCGCGATCGAGCAGAACGCGATCCAGGTGCTCCTCACCGACCACCACTACTGGGGCGGCCTGCGCCGCACCCGTGAACTAGCCGCGGTCTGCGAGGCGTTCGGGCTGGCCCTCTCCATGCACTCCAACTCGCACCTGGGCATCAGCCTGGCCGCCATGACCCATGTGGCCGCGGCGATCCCGAACCTCGACCACTCCTGCGACACGCACTACCCGTGGAACTCGGCCGACGACGTCGTCCTCCCCGGCGTCCTGGAGTTCCGCGACGGCGAGGTAAAGGTCCCGACGGGCCCGGGCCTAGGCGTCGAGCTCGACCACGACGCCCTGGAGCGGCTGCACCGCCTGTACGTCGACTCCGGGGTACGCAGCCGCGACGACACCGGGTACATGCGGCGCTTCCAGCCCGACTACGAACTCCGGTTGCCGCGTTGGTGACGGGGCCGCCACTCCCCCGCTGACGGGACCGCCCCGAACGGGATGACGCGCGGCAGGCGGGCTGACGCTCGGCCATGCCGGGTAGGGCAGCCTCATGCGCACGCGAGAAGAGGCCCTGCGGGCGGGGCCCCGGTGGGAGACCTTTCTGCGGGGCGTGGTGGAGCGGGTGCTCGCGGGAGGCGAGTCGCAGCCGTGGTGGTTGCCCCGGCGCGTGCTGACCGTGGTGTCGGTCGATGTCGACGTCGCTGCCGGGGTCGGAGCGGTCTGGGCCGTGTGGCGTCCGGCGTCACCGAGGACGCGGGAGCACCTCGCGCTCCTGGAGCGGCACGGCGAGCGGTGGCGCTGCGTCGGGGGCGGCAGCGGATCCGGAGACGACCCCGTCGATGTCGGTGTGCTCGACGTACGCGACGGCGCGGGCACCCTCGGCCTCGCCCGCGGCCGCGACTTCCCGCACTCCCTCGCCACGGCCCTGTGGATCGGCTGCGTCAAGGTGCGACTCGGGCGGGACGTGGGTCACGTGCTCGTCGGTGCCCGCCGTGTCGGAGTTCCCGAGCACCGCAAGCTCATCGCCGTCTGGACGTCGTCCAGCCATGTCGGCCGCGGACCACGTCCCGTCGTCGTGGCGCTGGCACACGACGGCACCGAACTGTCCCGCATCGGCCCCCACGACGGTCTCGACACCCAAACCTGGTCGCGCTTGCGAGAAGAGCCCTGACCGGCCCGAGAGGCGCTGTGGCAGAGCCCGACCACCTCCCGCCGAAGATCCGCCGGTGCTTCAATGTCACCCTCTGGACGGAGGGGCGACGGCATGGGTGCGGAGTCGGGCGGGGTCCTGGTGACCGGTGGCAGCGGTTTCGTCGGCAGCCATCTGGTACGGCGGCTGCTGGAGCGCGGTTACGAGGTGCACGCCACCGTGCGCGGTCTCGCCAACTCGGCGAAGGTGCGCCCGCTGCGGGACATGCAGGCCGAGTTCCCCGGCAGGCTCACGCTGTTCGAGGCGGATCTCCTCAAGGAGCGCTCCTTCGACGAGGCCATGGCCGGCTGCCGCGTGGTCTTCCACGTGGCCTCGCCGTTCTTCATGCCGGAGAAGATCAAGGACGGCCAGAAGGACATGGTCGACCCGGCTCTGATCGGCACCCGCAACGTCCTGGCCGGCATCGAGCGGACGCCGTCCGTGGAGCGGCTCGTCCTCACCTCCACGGTCGGTGCGATCTTCGGCGACTACTCCGACGTACGGAACATGGACGGGCAGGTCCTGTCGGAGAAGTACTTCAACACCAGTAGCACCGTGGAGAACAACCCGTACCACTACGCCAAGACGGTCGCCGAGCGTGCCGCCTGGGACGCGGAGGCCGCGCAGGACCGCTGGAGCATGGTCTGCCTCAACCCCGGCCTGATCCTCGGCCCTTCGCTCACGCCGGCCTCCGAGTCCGGCAGCCTCTTCCTCCTGGAGGAGCTCTTCAAGGGCTACTTCTTCTACGGCGCCCCCGACTTCAGCTTCACCACGGTCGACGTCCGGGACGTGGCCGAAGCTCACATCGCGGCGGCCGAGAACCCCGACGCGAAGGGCCGTTACATCGTGGCCGCGGAGAGGATGACGTCGTTCCACGAGATGGCCCGCATCATCCGCACCCGCCACCCCCGCGACCCGCGCATCCCGCGCACCGCGCTCCCCCACTGGCCCGTGCGCGTGCTGGGCCCCGCCTTCGGCCTCACCCAGGACTACATCCGCAAGCACCTCGGCATCCGCTTCCGCGTGGACAACGGCCGCAGTGTGCGCGAACTCGGCCTCGCCTACCGGCCGGTCGAGGAGACGGTCCTCGACCACTACGAGGCGTGGCGCGAACAGCGCGGCCGGAACTGACCGTCAGCGGGAGCAGCGGCCCGTACGCGACGAAGGTCACAGTTACATCTCACGCTTTTCACACTTCAATCTTCACGCGAGCCTCACAAGTTGGCTAAGTTGACGGGCGAGCAGCACGACGGAAGGGGCACATCTTTCATGGCGCCGGATCGAACTTCGCGCAATGGAGGGTTCAGCCTCCCCGCCAAGCGCAACTCCGCCCTCGCGACGGCCGCCATGGCCTCCGCGGCCCTCCTCTCGCAGACCGCGAACGCCGCGGCGGACGAAGGCCCGAGCCGTGACGAGGTGAGCCGACGGGTCACCAACCTCTACGACCGGGCCGAGAACGACTCCGGCACCTACAACGCCACGCGCGCGGCCCGAACGGCGTCGAGTACCCGTGACCGCACCGGTTCGTCGACCACCGGAGGCGGCAGGAGGGCGGGCAGTGATCCCGCCCTCGACGACATCGCCAAGCAGTGGTACGGCATGGCCCGCGCGAAGACGGGGCCCATGGTCGAGGCGACCCTGCCGTCCGACCGCGTCGCCAACCGCCGTGCCGAGACGGGCAGCCGTCGCCCGGCAAGCGGCCCCCCGGCGGCACGCGACCGGAAGCCGGCCGAACGGTCCGTGCCGGAACTCACCGCCACACCCGTGCCCGCCCTGCCCACCGCACCGCAGCCCGCACCGGCCGCGCTCGCCGCCGCCCCGGCCCAGTCGCCCACATGGGCTCCGGAACCGGCCCCACAGGACCTCACCGGCACCGGGGAGATCCCCGCCCTGGGTGCCTCACCCCTCGTCACCGGGGTTCCGGAGTACACACCGCAGCCCGTCACCGGCACCGCCGAGTACGGACCACAACTCGTCACCGGTGTTCCCGAGTACAGCCCGCAGCCCGTCACCGCGCCTCCGACGTACACCGCGCAGACCGACACCGGCTTCCCGGAGTACACCGCCGCGTCGACCGCCACGGGCTTCCCCCAGTACAGCCCGCGGATCGGCACCGGATACCCCGACCTCACCGGCCAACCGGGCACCGCCCTGCCCGAGTACACCGCGCCGACCACCACCGGCTTCACGGACTACAGCGGTCAACTCGGCACCGGCCTGCCGGAGTACGCGACACCAGCGGCCACCGGCTTCCCCGAGTACCCCGCGCAGACCACCACGGGCTTCCCCGAGTACCCCGCGCAGACCACCACGGGCTTCCCCGAGTACTCCACGCAGACCACCTTGGGGTACCCCGAGTACTCCACCCAGTCCACCCCCACCGCAGGGTTCTCCGACTACCCCGCCCCGACCACCGCGGGCCTCTCCGAGTTCCCCGCGCAAGCCACCACGGGACACCCCGAGTACTCCGCCCTCACCGCCCCGCTCGCACCCCCGCCGGTCGACACCACGCAGAGCACCCCGCTCATCCCCTCCCCCCGCACCCCCGAACCGTCCTGGCAGGCACCCCGGCCGACCCCGGTCCCCGCCGCCACCCCCTTGACCTCGGCCCCGGCGCCGACGCCGACCCCCGGCCTCCCCACCACCGACGCCGACCTCCCCGCCCCCGACCCCGGTTACGACTCGAAGGTCATCCAGGTGCTCGCCTTCGCCCGCTCCCAGATCGGCAAGCCCTGCCTCTGGGGCGCTGCGGGTCCGGGGTCGTACGACAACTCGGGGCTCACCCAGGCCGCCTGGAAGGTCGCGGGCGTCTCCCTCCCCCGCACCTCCCTCGGTCAGGCGAGCTCGGGCACGGCGGTACCGCTGTACGCGATGCAACCCGGCGACCTCGTCTTCTTCCACGACGACTTCAGCCACGTGGGCCTGTGCACCGGCAACGGCATGATGATCCACGCGCCGGGCCCCGGGTCGTCCATCCGCGAGGAGTCGATCTACCCGACCGGTGAGTCGATCATCCGCGGCGCGGTACGGCCCGCCTGACCCACACCGCGAGAAGCGGGTACGGCCCCGCCCGACCCACCCCGCGAGAACGCGACACGTACGCAACTCCCTTCACGCAGACCTCTGGACGCCCCCGTGCGCCTCGCCTAGGGTTCCGGAGAAAGCGCTTTCTGGCCTGACCATGCCAATCTGGGGGAGCGTCTCGTGCCGCACCAGCAATGGACCCGCAAGTCCTTCCTCCGGGGAATGGCCGCCGTCGGCGCGGTCCCCTTCCTCCCCGGTGTGATCCCGGCGAGCGCCCACGCGGCCTCGTCGGGCCGCCCCGACTTCCCGCTGGCGGCGGCAGGCAAGGCCGTCGGCATCTTCGTGGACGCGGCGGACGACCCCGCCGTCGTCCGCGCCGCCGGAGACCTCCAGGCGGACATCGAACGGGTCTCCGGGACGAGACCCGACCTCCTGCGCGCCCTGCCCCGCAACGCCCCCCTCCTCGTCCTGGTGGGCACCCTCGGAGCGAGCCCCGCCATCGACCGCCTCGCCGCTCGGGGCCGCCTGGACGTCTCCCGGGTGAAGGGCCGTTGGGAGGCGTCCGTGACCCAGGTGGTCGAGCGTCCGCTGCCCGGCGTCGACCGCGCCCTGGTGATCGCCGGGAGCGACCGGCGCGGGACCGTATACGGCGTCTACGACACCTCGGAGCGCATCGGCGTCTCCCCCTGGTACTGGTGGGCCGACGTCCCCGTCGAGCGCCGGGACACGGTGACCGTCCCCGCGGGCCCGTTCACCCGTCACGAACCCTCGGTCCGCTACCGCGGCGTCTTCATCAACGACGAGCAGAACCTGACCACCTGGTCCCACCGCACCCAGGAGACCGACAAGAACATCGGCCCGGAGACGTACCGGCGCGTCTTCGAGCTGCTGCTGCGTCTGAAGGCCAACTACCTCTGGCCGGCGATGCATCCGTACTCCGACTTCTTCAACAAGTACCGGGAGAACCCCGAACTCGCCGACCGCTACGGCATCGTCGTCGGCTCCAGTCACCCCGAGGCCCTGCTGCGCAACGGGGTCCACGAGTGGGAGCCGTGGATCGCGGAGCACCCGAACCCCGACGGCAGCGCGCCGGTCTACGACTACACGGTCAACCCCGCCGTCATCTCCGACTACTGGAGGGCCCGGGCGAGGCAGAACGCCGCCTACGAGAGCAGTTGGACGCTCGGCATGCGCGGGCTGCACGACAGCGCGCTGGAGACGAAGTACGCCACCACGATCCCGGAGAAGGTCGTGGTGATGAACGACATCATCGCCGACCAGCGCAGGATCCTCGCCGAAGAGGTCGGCTCCGCGGCCGAACCTCAGATCTTCATCCCGTACAAGGAGGTCCTGGACCTGTACAACGCGGGCGTCCAGGTCCCGGACGACGTCACGCTGATCTGGCCGGACGACAACCACGGCAACATGCGCCAGTTGCCGAACGAGTCGGAGCGGGCGCGGCCGGGCGGCAACGGGATCTACTACCACCTCTCCTACTGGGGCCGCCCGAAGAGCTATCTGTGGCTGGACACCACCCAAGTGGCCAAGGTGTGGCAGGAGTTGCGGAGGGTGTACGAGCACGGCACCGACCGCATGTGGATCTTCAACGTCGGTGACCTCAAGTCGATCGAGACCGGCCTGTCCTTCGCGATGGACATGGCCTGGGACGTGGACCGCTGGGAGGCCGACGACGTCGAGGGCTTCCTCGCCGAATGGGCCGGCCGGCAGTTCGGGCGGCGCCACGCCCGTGAGATCGCCGCGATCCGCACGGAGTACTACCGGCTCGCCGGTGAACTGCGGCCGGAGTTCATCGCGGCGGGCCTCGTCTCCGTCGTCCACCACGGCGACGAGGCGGGGCGCCGGATGGCGGCGTACGAACGGCTCCTCGCGCGGGTACGGGCGGTGGGGGGCGAGCTCCCCGAGGCGTACCGGGACGCCTTCTACGAGCTGGTCGAGTACCCGGTGCACGGCGCCTACTTGATGAACCTGAAGTACTACTGGGCGGACCGCAACGCGCTCGCAGTCCGGCAGGGCCGCGGGGCCGGGACCAACCGCTTCGCGGACCTCGCGCTGGCCGCGCACTCGGCGGAGGCCGCGCTCACCAGCCGCTACAACACCCAGGTGGCGGGCGGGAAATGGGACGGGATCGTCAACCCGTATCCGTCCCAGATCCCGAAGGCGCCGGGGCGCCCGGCCGTCACCAGGGTGCCCCGGCAGGAGACCTCGGGGCTCGGGGTGGCTGCCGAGGGGAACGAGACCGGGGCGGCCCGGCCGCTGTCGTTCTCCTCGTACACCCGCGACCGACGCTTCGTCGATGTCTTCAACACCGGTTTCCTGCCCCTGGACTGGACGGCCGAGGCCAGTCACCCCTGGGTGGTGCTCAGTACCTCCGGAGGCTCGCTGACCGAGCAGCGGCGGGTGTGGGTGGAGATCGACTGGGAGCGCGCGCCCGAGGGGGCGCAGGAGGCCACGGTCACCTTCACGGGCGCCGGGCAGCGCCATGACGTGCCGCTGCGGGTGGTCAACGCCCGCAGACGAGCGCGTGGCTTCGTGGAGGCCCACGGTCACGTGTCGATCGACGCGGCGCACGCCGACCGGAGGGTGGCGCGGGGCGGCTGCCGCTGGCGGACCGTGCGCGGACTCGGGCGTCGTACGGGAGCCGTGGAGGCCGTTCCGTCGACGGCGGCCCCGATCACCGGTGACGTCGCCTCCCGGGCACCGGAGTTGAGGTACCGGGTGCGGTTCGCCAGTACCGGCACCTTCCGTGTCACCGTCTTCCGGCTGCCCTCGCTGGACGAGCGCGGGCAGCGGCGGGTGGCCGTCGGACTCGACGACCAGCCGGTGACCGTCCTGTCGGGGCAGGCCGTCGCGACCGGCAACCGGGGGGACGCCTGGGCCCGCCAGGTGGAGGACGGTGTCGAGCGGCTGACCGCCACCGTGACGGTCGCTGAGGCCGGGGAGCATGTGCTGAGGATCTTCATGGTCGATCCGGCGATCGCGGTGGATCAGATCGTGATCGACACCGGCGGCCTGCCCGCCACCTATCTCGCGCCACCGGAGAGCTACCACCCGGTGTTCAACCCGGAGCCGGCGCCGGGCCCCACCCTGGAGGCGCCGGACCAGTAGGGACAGGCCCGTGCGGGCCGCCGGTCCCCCGTGCCGGCGGCCCGCACGAGTCGCGGCCGGCGTTGCCGTCCCCGCGGGGGGACAGGCGTATCCGACGGGCCGCCCTCCCCCCACTGCGGCCCGCCGGAGCTTCAATGTGCTGGAGTACATGCGAGAACGTCGATGTTGCTCGGATGAAGTGTGGGTCAGCGAGGTACTGGGCCGGTATGGGTACAACTGCGTATGAGCGGGTGCTGTCGGTCGCCGTGGCCGCGCTCCACGAACGCGACCCTGAGCGACTGTGGCCCCTGCTGGCGGGCGAGCTGCCGGTCCTGTGCGGCGGTGACGCCCTGATCTACAAGCTGGACGACTGGAACGAGAGCGAGGGCACGCTGGGGCTGTCCCCCGGTGTCGACGCGGAGTTCACCGCGCTCGGCGACGAGGAGACGGGACTGCTGCGCGCGAGCTACCCGTTGGCCGGGCACTACGCGGGCCGAGCGGACCGTACGCCGGTCACCGCGCGACGGGTGGCCGGCCGCTCCTGGTCCGGGAGCCCGACCGCGCGGCTGCTCGACGACCTCCTGGACGTCGATCACGTGCTGGGGATCCCACTGCCGCAGTCGACGACGCCGGTCACCGGCTGCCTGGTGTACCGCTCCGGGCGGGACTTCACCGACGACGAACTGCGTCTGGCCGAGCAGTTGCAGCCCCTGCTGGCCGCCGTCGAACAGCAGCGGCAACTCCTGCGAAGGCTCAACCTCCCTTCCGAGGAGGCGGCCGACGTGGCGCTCACGCCCCGGGAGACCACGGTGCTGCTCCTGCTCGGCGACGCCCTGACCGCCGTGTCGATAGGCCGCAGGCTCGGGATATCCGAGCGTACGGTCCACAAGCACATCGCCAACATCTACCGCAAGCTCGGCACGCACGACCGCGTCAGCACGGTGCTGCACGCCCAGCGCCTCGGTCTCATCCCTGCGGCAGCGGCGGGCCGCCCTTGAGGCGTTCCAGGTCGGAGGGGCGGACCTGGATGACCACGACGGCGATGAGGGCGGCGAGCACCGTGAAGATCGCGGCCACCACGAAGGCGGCCGAGACACCGGCGGTCAGCACCTCGTCGCCCCAGGAGCCCGGGAGTTCGCCGGTGCGGGCGAAGAGCCGCCGCTCGGCCGGGGTGGCCTGGGCGAGGAAGCGCGGGACCTGCTTCTCCGCCTCGTTGGTGCTGGCCGTGCCGAACATGGTGACCAGGATGGACAGCCCGAGCGAACCGCCCACCTGCTGGGTGGCGTTGAGGAGCCCGGAGGCCGCGCCGGTCTCCTGGGTGGGCACGTTGGAGAGCGCCATCAAGGTCAGCGACACGAACTCCATGCCCATGCCGAGGCTGAAGACCAGCATCGGCCCGAGGACGCTGCCCGCGTAGGTGGAGTGGACGTCGGTCAGGGTCAGCCAGGCCAGCCCCGCCGCGGCGAGGATCGCGCCGCCCACCATGAAGGGCTTGGGCCCGTAGACGGGCAGGAACCGCGAGGCGAGACCGGCACCGATCGCGATGACCGCGCTGACCGGCAGGAACGCGAACCCGGTCGCCAGGGGGCTGAAGTCCAGGACGTTCTGCACGAAGAGCGTCAGGAAGAAGAACATGCCGAAGATGGCCGCGGCCAGGCACAGCATGATGCCGTAGGTGCCCGCGCGGTTGCGGTCGGCGAACATGTGCAGCGGGGTGATCGGCTGCCGGGAACGCTTCTCGACCAGCACGAACACCGCGAGGAGGACGACCGCCGCGGCGAAGGAGCCCAGGGTGAGGGCGTCCCGCCAGCCTTCCTGGGCGGCCCGGATGAAGCCGTACACCAGCAGTACCATGCCCGCGGTGGCGGTCAGCGCCCCGGTGATGTCGAAGTTGCCGGGATGGCGCTCGGACTCGCGGATCCAACGGGGCGTGGCGAGCGCGATGAGCACTCCGATGGGCACGTTGACGAACAGCACCCACCGCCAGTTCAGCCACTCGACGAGGACTCCGCCGGCCAGCAGCCCGATCGCGCCGCCGCCCGCCGAGACCGCGGCGAAGACGCCGAACGCCCGGTTGCGCTCGGGGCCTTCGCGGAAGGTCGTACTGACCAGGGAGAGGGCGGTCGGGGAGGCGATGGCGCCGCCTACGCCCTGGAGGGCGCGGGCCGCGAGGAGTTGGGCCTCGTTCTGGGCGAGGCCGCCGAGCAGCGAGGCGAGCACGAACAGCAGCACTCCGCAGACGAACATGCGACGTCGGCCGAGGATGTCTCCGGTCCTGCCGCCGAGCAGCAGCAACCCGCCGAAGGTGAGGGTGTACGCGTTGACCACCCAGGCCAGGCTGGTGGTGGAGAAGTCCAGGGAGCGCTGGATGTCCGGGAGCGCGATGTTCACGATGGTGATGTCGAGCACGACCATGAGCTGGCAGGACGCGATGACCAGCAACGCCATGGCGTTACCGCCCCCGCCGGAGTCCGGTGGGGTGGTCCTCGGTGCAGAACTCGCCTGCGGGTCGGTGCTCATAATCTCCGTTCGACCGTACGCCCCTGTCGCGGCCGTCACCACTCGAGGACGTGGTACCCCCAGGCGGCCAGGGACACGAACAGACCGGAGTCGGTCAGTTCGTCCCCGTCACGGTCTAGGACCGCCCCGCTGAGCAGGTCGGTCGCCCGGCAGGAACGGCCCCGCAGGTCGTGCCAGGGCAGGGGCAGCCGCGCCCGGGCCGGACGGTCGGAGTCGTTGACGACGACCAGGTGGCGGGCGTCGGCGTGCGTCCAGGTCCAGGCGAGCAGGTGCTGGTGGGTGTCGTTGCCCGGCCCGCCCTCCGGGGTCAGCGGCCGCCAGTCCCCCCGGCGCACGGCGGCAGCGGCGGGCAGCAGCCGGGCGTGGAAGTCGCGCAGGGGCTCGTCGACGGGCTCCTGCGGCCTGCGCCTCAGGAACACGGGCGTTCGCACCCGGCGGCCGTCGAACTGGCCCTCGTGCCAGAGCGTGGCGCCTGGCAGGGTCGCCACGACCACGGCCGCCGCGCGTCCCCGGTCGCCTGGCAGGGTGGCGGCGGCCCGCGGTTCGTCGTGGTTCTCCAGGAAGCGGACGAGCCCGCGCTGGTGGGCGGGGTCGGCGGCGAGGTGGGCGCGGACGGAGCCGGCGTCCTCGTGCAGGAGGCGGTCGTACAGGCGCTTGTCGTAGCAGTGGTCGAAGCCCTGCTGCTGGAGGGCGTGTTCGCGGTCCCAGTAGGCCTCGGCGACGAAGAGGAGGCGGGGGTGGCGGGCCCGCACGCGCGGGATGACGTACGACCAGAAGTCCTCGGCGGGGGCCGTGCCCGCCCGGTCTCCCCAGGTCGTCCCGAAGATGTCGTTCATCATCAGCATGGCCATGTCGCAGCGCACGCCGTCGGCCTGGTCTCCGATGGACACGAGGGTCGCGACGGTCGCCTCCCGCAGGGCGTCGCTGAAGGCGTTCAGCTGGACGACGTCCGGCCAGGGCGGGAAGTAGGGGTCGCGGCCGCGGGCGTGGATCCCTCCCCCGGTCTCGACGAAGTCCGCCGGGGCGCGGGCCAGGTCGTCGGCGGTGCCCCGGACGAGGCGGTCGGGGGCCGAGGTGAGCCAGGGGTGGTCGGGGGCCACGTGGTTGGGGACGTGGTCGAGGATCAACCGCACTCCCCGCGCGGCCAGTTGGGTGCGGGCGGCGGCCAGTCCCGCCGGGCCGCCGAGGGAGGAGTCCACGACGTAGTTCCGTACGCAGTACGGCGATCCGGCGATGTCCGCCTCGGTGACGTCGGGCAGGGCCTCGCGGAAGGAGGCCATGAGCCCTTGGTCGCGCAGGGCGATCTCCCGTCCGGCCTGGCTGCGTTCCCACACGCCCATCAGCCACACGGTGTCGACACCGCGCGGTGCGACGCGGTCCCAGACCTCGCCGGGCACGTCACCCAGGGTGACGGGACGGTCGTAGCGGTGGCTCAACTCGCCCAGCCAGACAATGGTGTTGATCTCGTGGATCACTGTCATGACAAGGGCTCCTCCCCGCCACCGCCAGGTCGACGGCTCAGGCGATCTCGACGAGCAGGTCACCGCCCTCCACCTGCTGGATCTTGTTGATGGCGAGGCGGGAGACCCGGCCGGCCTTCGCGGCGGTGATCGAGGCCTCCATCTTCATGGCCTCGATGGTGGCCACGGTGGCCCCGGCCGCCACCTCGTCGCCCTCGGAGACCGCGAGCGTGACCACTCCGGCGAACGGGGCGGCGACATGGCCGGAGTTGGAACGGTCGGCCTTCTCCGTGGCCGGGATGTCCGAGGAGACGGCGGCATCACGGATCTGGATTGGCCGCAACTGGCCGTTGAGCGTGGACATCACCGTGCGCATGCCCCGCTCGTCGGCCTCGCCGATCGCCTCCAGCGCGATGAGGAGCCGCACACCGGGCTCCAGGTCGACGGCGTACTCCTTGCCCGGCCGAAGACCGTAGAAGAAGTCCTTGCTGTCCAGGAGGCTGGTGTCACCGTAGGACTGGCGGTGGGTCTCGAACTCGCGGGTCGGGGCGGGGAACAGGAGCCGGTTCAGGGTCGAGCGGCGGTCCTTCTCCAGGCCGGCGCGGTCCTCGGCGTTCAGTTCCTGGACGGGCTTGGCGTCGGCGCGGCCCTGCAACGCCTTGCTGCGGAAGGGCTCGGGCCAGCCGCCGGGCGGGGTGCCGAGCTCCCCGCGCAGGAAGCCGATCACCGAGTCGGGGATGTCGAAGCGGTCCGGGGTCTCCTCGAACTCCTTGGGGTCGACACCGGCGCCGACCAGGTGCAGGGCGAGGTCACCGACCACCTTGGAGGACGGGGTGACCTTCACCAGATGCCCGAGGAGCCGGTCCGCCGCCGCGTACATCGCCTCGATGTCCTCGAAGCGGTCGCCGAGGCCGAGGGCGACGGCCTGGGTGCGCAGGTTGGAGAGCTGGCCGCCGGGGATCTCGTGGTCGTAGACGCGCCCGGTCGGGGAGGCGAGGCCGGCCTCGAAGGGGGCGTACACGCGGCGGACGCTCTCCCAGTACGGCTCCAGGTCGCCGACCGCGCGCAGATCCAGGCCGGTCGGCCGGTCGGAGTGGTCGGTCGCGGCGACGATCGCCGAGAGGGAGGGCTGCGAGGTGGTGCCGGCCATGGAGGCCACGGCACCGTCGACCGCGTCGGCGCCCGCCTGGATCGCGGCCAGGTAGGTGGCGAGCTGGCCGCCCGCGGTGTCGTGGGTGTGGATGTGGACCGGGAGGTCGAACTCCCGGCGCAGTGCCGAGACCAGCTTGGCCGCGGCGGGGGCGCGCAGCAGGCCCGCCATGTCCTTGACGGCCAGGACGTGCGCGCCCGCGTCGACGATCTGCTCGGCGAGGCGCAGGTAGTAGTCGAGGGTGTAGAGGCGTTCGTTCGGGTCGGACAGGTCCGAGGTGTAGCAGAGGGCGACCTCGGCGATCGAGGTGCCGGTGGCGCGTACCGCCTCGATCGCGGGGCGCATCTGGCTGACGTCGTTGAGGGCGTCGAAGATGCGGAAGATGTCGATGCCGGTCTCGGCGGCCTCCTGCACGAAGGCGTCGGTCACCTCGGTCGGGTACGGGGTGTAGCCGACGGTGTTGCGGCCGCGCAGCAGCATCTGGAGGCAGATGTTGGGGACGGCCTCGCGCAGGGCGGCGAGGCGCTCCCAGGGGTCCTCGGCGAGGAAGCGCAGGGCCACGTCGTAGGTGGCGCCGCCCCAGCACTCCAGGGAGAGCAGTTCGGGCAGGGTGCGGGCGACCGCCGGGGCGACGGCGAGCATGTCCTTGGTGCGCACGCGCGTGGCGAGCAGCGACTGGTGGGCGTCGCGGAACGTGGTGTCGGTGACGCCGATGGTCGGCGACTCGCGCAGCCACCGCGCGAAGCCTTCGGGGCCCAGCTCGGTGAGCTTCTGCTTGGAGCCCGCGGGCGGCTCGATGTCCGGGGTCCTGGGCAGCTTGGAGACCGGGTCGATCAACTCGGGCCGCTCACCGTGCGGCTTGTTGACCGTCACGTCGGCCAGGTAGGTCAGCAACTTCGTGCCCCGGTCGGCGGACTGACGAGCCGTCAGCAGGTGCGGGCGCTGCTCGATGAACGACGTGGTGACGTTGCCCGCCTGGAAGTCCGGGTCGTCGAGGACGGCCTGGAGGAACGGGATGTTGGTGGCCACCCCGCGGATGCGGAACTCGGCCACGGCGCGCCGGGCCCGGTTGACCGCGGTGGTGAAGTCCCGGCCCCGACAGGAGAGTTTGACCAGCATCGAGTCGAAGTGGGCGCTGATCTCCGTACCGGCGTGGGTGGTGCCGCCGTCGAGCCGGATGCCGGAGCCGCCGGGCGAGCGGTAGGCGCTGATGCGGCCGGTGTCCGGGCGGAAGCCGTTGGCGGGGTCCTCGGTGGTGATACGGCACTGGAGGGCGGCGCCGTGGAGCCGGATCGCCTCCTGGGAGAGACCGAGGTCGGCGAGGGTGGCGCCGGCGGCGATCCTGAGCTGGGCCTGGACGAGGTCGACGTCGGTGACCTCCTCGGTGACCGTGTGCTCGACCTGGATGCGCGGGTTCATCTCGATGAAGACGTGGTTGCCCTCGCGGTCGAGGAGGAACTCGACGGTGCCCGCGTTGCGGTACCCGATCTCGCGGGCGAAGCGGACGGCGTCGGCGCAGATGCGGTCCCGCAGGTCCGGGTCGAGGTTGGGGGCGGGCGCGAGCTCGATCACCTTCTGGTGGCGGCGCTGCACCGAGCAGTCCCGCTCGTAGAGGTGGATGACGTTGCCCTGGCCGTCGGCGAGGATCTGCACCTCGATGTGGCGGGGCTCGACGACGGCCTTCTCCAGGAAGACGGTCGAGTCGCCGAAGGCGGAGGCGGCCTCGCGCGCGGCCGCCTCGATGGACTCGCGGAGCTGGGCGGGGTCCTCGACCCGCCGCATACCGCGCCCGCCGCCACCGGCGACGGCCTTCACGAACACCGGGAAGCCGATCTCGTCGGCGGCCCTGACCAGCTCGTCCACGTCGTCCGAGGGCGCCGAGGAGCCCAGGACCGGCACTCCGGCGGCGCGGGCGGCGGCGACCGCGCGGGCCTTGTTGCCGGTCAGTTCGAGGATGTCGGCGCTGGGGCCGACGAAGGTGATGCCCGCCTCCTCGCAGGCCCTGGCGAGCTCGGGGTTCTCGGAGAGGAAGCCGTAGCCTGGGTAGACGGCGTCGGCGCCGGCCTGGCGGGCGGCGCGGATGATCTCGTCGACGGAGAGATAGGCCCGCACGGGATGGCCCGGTTCGCCGATCTCGTAGGCCTCGTCGGCTTTGAGTCGGTGCAGTGAGTTGCGGTCCTCGTGGGGGAAGACGGCGACCGTCCTCGCGCCCACCTCATAACCCGCGCGAAACGCCCGGATCGCGATCTCACCACGGTTGGCGACCAGTACCTTGCGGAGCATTCCCGTTCCCTTCGGCCTGCCGGTGACGCCCCCATGGTCTCGGCAAAGGCGGCCGGTGGCCATGAGAGTCAGGTCACGTGTCGCGGACGGTTTGGGGATGATTCGCGCAGGTACGGGGGTTGTCACCCAGGACAGCACGCCGCCGTACCAGGGAGTGGACATGGGCTTCGTTCAGGAGTGGGAGGAGTGGCACCGGCAGAAGGAGGCGGTGCTCTCCGGACCGCACGGATTCCTCGCGATCACGGGCCTGCACTGGCTGAGCCCGGAGCCCGGCCGCTTCGAGGACGCCCCCGGCGCCTGGTCGGCGACCGCCGACGGGGTGGTGGTCGAGCTGGCCGAGGGCGAGGAGCTGACCGTGGACGGGCAGACCGTGCGGGGCCGGTACTCCTTCGGAGTGATCGCCGAGCGGGACAGCGTGTACGCCGACTGGGGCGAGGCCCGCCTGGAGATCGCCCGGCGCGGCGGCAACGACGTCCTGCGCCCCCGCCACCCCGACAGCGCCTTGCGTACGGCGTTCACGTACACGCCCGCGTTCGCGCCGGACCCGCGCTGGGTGGTCGAGGGCCGTTTCCTGCCGTACGACGAGCCGCGCCCGGTGACCGTGGGGGCCGCGGTGGAGGGCCTGGAGCACGTCTACGACTCCCCGGGGCAGGTCGAGTTCGAGCTGGAGGGCGCACGGCACCGGCTGACCGCGTTCAACGGGCGGGGTCCCGGCGCCCTGATGGTGCTGTTCACCGACAAGACCTCGGGCGTGACGACCTACGCGGCGAACCGCTCCCTCCAGATCGCGCCGCCCGACGCCGACGGCAGGGTCACGATCGACTTCAACCGGGCGGCGAACCTGCCCTGCGCCTACACCGACCTGGCCACCTGCCCGCTCCCGCCGACCGAGAACCGGCTGCCGGTGGCGGTCGAGGCGGGCGAGCGGATCCCTCTGGAGCGGGGCGGGCGGCCCTGATCACTTCACGGTTCCGGTGAAGGGGGTCACCGGCCGCTCCAGGCGCTCCCCGTCCACGGTGATGTCGACGGCCTCGTTGAAGAACGCGAGAAGTCCCTTGACGGCAGCCACGGCGGGGAGCGGGTCGGGGTAGCTCCAGACGATGTTCTCGTGGCCGCCCACCGACCAGTACGCGGCGGTGCCCTTGTAGGGGCAGCCGGTGTGGTGGTCGGTGGCTTCCAGGAGGTCGAGGCGGACGTCCTCGCGCGGGATGTAGTACCGCGTGGGCAGGCCGGTCTCGAAGAGCAGGACGGGGCGGCGGGTGTCGGCGACGAGCATTCCGTCGATCTCGACCTGGACATGGCGGCTGCTGGGCATGGCGTCGACGCGTTTGTGCGGGTCACGGGGGTGGATGAAGATCTCTTCCTCCTCCTCGTACCAGTGGTCGAGGCCGGTCCCCCAGCGCCGGAACCACGCGAAGGCGATGTGGTCGGCGAGGTCGGCGGCCGGGAAGGTCCAGGCGGCGTTCTCGACGAGCTCGCCGTCGACGTCGAGGTCGTAGAAGACCTGGGAGCCGGTGTGGGTCCCCGTCGCGGGGTTCTTCGCCGGGCGGAGCAGGTCCTCGCGGACGTCGGCGCGCGGGAAGGCGTACAGCGGGACGGGGACGTCGGGCTCCCAGACGAGGACGGGGTGCCGGCTGTCGACGACCGTGACCTCCCCCTTGCGGCCGCGCACCCAGCGCTCGCTGGGCTCCCACAGCAGCCCTTCCGGGGTGGTCCGTACGTCTCGTGCGGTGGGGAACGTGATCATGGGCGGCTCTCCCTTCACCTCTTCGGGAAGTTCACCTCTTCAGGAAGTCTGTCAGTCCCGTCAGGAGCCGGTCGACGTCGTGCACGTCGTTGTAGGGGGCGAGGCCGACGCGCAGGCCGCCGGTGTCGCCGAGGCCGAGCCGGCGGGATGCCTCGACGGCGTAGAAGGAGCCGGCCGGGGCCTGGACGCCGCGCTCGGCGAGGAAGCCGTACGCGTCGGCCGTGCTTCGGTTCTCGAAGGTGAGCAGGACGGTCGGGGTGCGGTCGGCGGCCCGGGAGTGGACGGTGACGCCGTCGAGCGCGGCCAGGCCCTCGTCGATCCGGGTGCGCAGGACGTGTTCGTGGGCTTCGAGGGCGGTGTACCCGGCGGCCAGTCGCTGCCTTCGGGTGCCGGTGGCGTCCGCGTCGAGCCGCTCGGCCAGGAAGTCGACCGCCGCTGTCGTGCCGGCGAGGAACTCGTAGGGCAGCGTGCCCAGTTCGAAGCGCTCCGGGACGGCGTCGCTGGAGGGCAGCAGCTTGTCCGGGCGCAGGGTCTCCAGCAACTCCGGGCGGGCGGCGAGGACTCCGTGGTGCGGGCCGAGGAACTTGTACGGGGAGCAGACGAAGAAGTCCGCGCCGAGCCGCTCCAGGTCCACGAGGGAGTGGGCGGTGTGGTGGACGCCGTCCACGTACACGAGGGCGCCGGCCTCGTGGGCGGCCGCGGCGATCGCGGGGATGTCGGGGCGGGTGCCGATCAGGTTGGAGGCGGCGGTGACGGCGACGAGCCGGGTGCGCTCGGACAGCACGGCCCGAATGGCGTCGACGGTCAACTCCCCCGTCTCCGGGTCGAATTCGGCCCACCGCACGGTGGCGCCCGACTGGATCCAGGGGCGGATGTTGGCGTCGTGGTCGAGACGGGTGACGACCACCTCGTCGCCGGGCGCCCACGTCCTGGCGAGGGTGCGCGAGAAATCGTAGGTGAGTTGGGTGGCGCTGCGGCCGAAGACGATGCCCGCCGGGTCCGCCCCGAGCAGGTCGGCCATGGCTCGGCGGGCCCCGGTGACGATCCGCTCGGCGTTGCGCTCCCCCAGCGTGATCCGCCCCCGGTTCGACAGGGGCTGTGCCAGGGCGTCGGCGATGGCCCGGATCACCGGCTCGGGGGTCTGGGTGCCGCCGGGGCCGTCGAAGTGCGCGGTGCCGGCGGCGAGAGCCGGGAAGTGGGAGCGGAGGGCGGCGATGTCGTACGGCACGTGAGCTCCTCGGTCCGGCCGGATGCGGTGATCCCAGCGTTTCACGCCGTACGCAGGCTCTCGCGGTGGGACCGGTTCGAGACGTCGGGGATGTGCACGGGCTCCCCGGACCGGCCCAGCGTTCTACGCCGTACGCAGGCCCTCGCGGTGGGAGCGGTTCGTGGCCATCAGCCCGTCGAGGGCGTCCCGGGTGCGGATCAGGTCCGCGATGTGCTCGGAGAGGCGGTCGCGTTCCTCGGCCATCCGTCGCAGCGCGGCGTCGGACGTCTCCTCGCTGGGCGAGTCGACGCACGGCAGGAGTTCGACGATCGTGCGGCTGGACAGTCCGGCCGCGTACATGCGCTGGAGGAAGACCACGCGCTCGACCGCGTACTCGGTGTAGTGCCGCTGCCCGCTCGCGCTGCGCGTGCTGGTGAGCAGGCCCTGTTCCTCGTAGTACCGCAGGGCCCGGACGCTGACCCCGGCCCGTGCCGACAACTCCCCGATGCGCACGTGCTTCTCCTCGCGGGCTTGACCCTCACGTCGACGTCAGGTTTTAGCGTAACCGTGTGCCCGGGACACGGGTACGACGAATCACCGAGGAGACATGACGTGACGACGCTTTTCACCGGTTTCCGGCTCGGCGGAATGCAGCTGCCCAACCGGGTGGTCATGGCCCCGATGAGCCGGGTGCGGGCCGCCGAGGGCGGTCTGGCGACGCCGTCGATGGCGCGCTACTACGCCCAGCGGGCCACGGCCGGCCTGATCGTCAGCGAAGGGGTGCAGCCGAGTCTGATCGGACAGTCCAATCCGGGCACGCCGGGGCTGTACACGGACGAGCAGGTGGCCTCGTGGCGCCCGGTGACCGAGGCCGTGCACACCAACGGCGGCCGGATCTTCGCGCAGATCATGCACGGCGGCCGGGTCTCGCACCCCGACACCACCGGACTGCGGCCCGTCGGCCCGTCGGAAGTCCCGGCCACCGACGGGGTGTTCACGCCCACGGGACCGCAGCCCGCGCCGGTTCCGCGGGCGCTGGAGACGGCGGAGGTCCCCGAGCACGCCGAGTCGTACGCCCAGGCCGCGCGCCGGGCCGTCGACGCCGGGTTCGACGGAGTGGAACTGCACGGCGCCAACGGCTACTTGATCTCGCAGTTCCTCTCCTCCAACGCCAACCTGCGCACGGACCGTTACGGCGGCTCGGTGGCCGGCCGGATCCGGTTCGCCGTCGAGGCGGCCGCCGCGACCGTGGACGCCGTGGGTGCGGAGCGGACCGGGATCCGGCTCTCACCGGGCGGCACGTTCTGGGGAGTCGAGGAGTCGGACGTCCCCGAGCTGTACACCGCGCTCCTGACCGAGCTGGCACGGCTCGAACTGGCCTACGTCCATCTGGAGGCCACCGCCCCGGAGGAGACCCTCGTCGCCCTGCGCCGCGTCTGGCCGGGCACACTGGTCATGAACCCGGTGCTGCCGATGGGCGCGAAGCAGACCGGCCGCGCCGAGGCCGACCACTGGCTCGGTCTCGGCGCCGAACTCATCAGCTTCGGCCGCGCCTTCATCGCCAACCCGGACCTGGTCGAGCGGCTGCGCACCGGACTGCCGATCGCCCCCGCCGACGAGGCCACGTACTTCCAGGGCGGGGACAGCGGCTACCTCACTTATCCCGCATACCAGTACACGGCGTGACGTCCGGGCGGCGCGGACACCACGAATGGGTAACGAAGGTCAACCGAAGGCAATGCCGGGTGGTCTAGCCCGACATGAAGATCTCTTTCCTGCTCCACAACGCCTACGGGATCGGAGGCACCATCACCACCACGTTCAATCTGGCCACGGCCCTGGCCGAACGGCACGAGGTGGAGATCGTCTCCGTGTTCCGGCACCGTGAGCTGCCCAACTTCGTGCTGGATCCCCGGGTCTCGCTGCGGCCGCTGGTCGATCTCAGGCAGGAGAAGGAACACCCCCTGCACCTGAGACCGGCGCGCGTGTTCCCGCGCTCCGAGTACCGGTACGGGCAGTACAGCGAGCTGACCGACCAGCGCGTGGCCGAGGCCCTCGCCACCATCGACGCGGACGCGGTGATCGGCACCCGGCCCGGGCTCAACGTGCACCTGGCGGGCCAGGCGCCGCCCCATGTCGCCCGGATCGGACAGGAACACCTCACGCTGGACAACCACTCGCCCCGGCTGCGCACCGCGCTGCGCCGGGCCTACCGCGGCCTCGACGTGCTCACCACGGTCACCGAGGCCGACGCGGCCACCTACCGGCGCCGGATGCGGCTGCCCGGCGTACGGGTGGAAGCACTGCCCAACAGCGTGCCGGATCCCGTGCTGCCGGCCGCGGACGCCTCCGCCAAGGTGGTCGTCGCGGCCGGCCGGCTGGTCCCGGTGAAGCGGTACGACCTTCTCGTCGAGGCCTTCGCCGCGGTCGCCGCCGAGCATCCGGACTGGCAGCTGCGCATCTACGGCAAGGGCGAGGAGCACGACCGGCTGCGGCGGCTCATCACCGACCTCGGCCTGTGGAACAACGTCTTCCTGATGGGTGCCGCGGCCCCGATGGAGGCGGAGTGGGTCAAGGGCTCGATCGGGGTCGCCGCCTCCGACTTCGAACCCTTCGGCATGACCATCGTCGAGGCGATGCGCTGCGGACTGCCCGTGGTGAGCACCGACTGCCCGCACGGGCCCGCCGAGATCATCGCGGAGCGGGTCGACGGCAGGCTGGTGCCGGTCGGGGACCGGGACGCGATGGCGGCGGCCCTGCTGGAGCTGGTCCGGGACGACGAGCTGCGCCGCCGTATGAGCCGGGCGGCCCTGGAGAACGCGCGCCGGTTCGCTCCCGGCCCCGTCGTCGAACAGGCCGAGCGGCTCATCGCGGAGGCCGTCTCGGCGCGGCGGGAGGGCCGGCCGGTCGTGCGGGAACGGCAGGGCGGGACACTGACCGCCCGGGGCTCCGCCGCCAGGGACACCGCGCTGATCGCGGCGAGCGGCGCACTGCGCCTCGTACGGAAGGGACGGTCATGACCACGCCACGCGCCGGATGCGCGATCGACTCGGAGGGCCGGATCACCTTCGAGCTGCCGACAGGCCCCGGGCACGGGTTGCTGCTGCGGCTGCGTCCGAAGAAGGGAGAGCCGGAGGACACCCTGCACGTCCTCGACCTGGACTCCGTCGGCGAGGGCCGCGCCCGGGCCGTACTGGGCACGGATCCCGTGCTCGCGGAGGGGCGGTGGGACGTGTACCTGCTGGACGGGTCCGAGCGCACGCGTGTGCGGCCGGGCCCCCGTGACCTGCGGGCCCTGGTCGACGGGCACCTGCGTGAGCGGCGGGGGCCGCTGGCCGTGCGGGTCCCCTATGTCACCCAGGACGGCTACCTCGCGCTGCGCACCTGGCTGCGGCCCGCGCACGCGGAGGTCGGCCGCGTGGACGTCACGGGCTCGGCGCTGCGGTTCGAGGCCCTGCTGCACGGCGCCTCGCTGCTGGACGGCGCCGAGGTGCTGCTGCGGCTGCGGCGGGACCCAGGGGTCGTACGCGCCCTGGAGCCGCTGCCCGGAGAGGACGGCCGGAACTTCTCGTTCACGGTCGACGACGGGACCCTGGACACCGGCATCTGGGACATGTTCGTACGGCCCGCGCCCGGAGCCGGGCTGATCCGGCTCGCCCGTCTCCTGGACGACGTGGCGGACCGCAAGCACGTCTTCGTCTACCCCGGCGCCACGGCCGGGAAAGCCGTCGTGCGGCCGTACTACACGGTCGACAACGACCTGTCCCTGGAGGTGAAACGGTCCGGCTGAGTGCGTCCCGGGCGGACTTCCGCGCGGTCAGCCCCAGAGCACGTGGAGCGTGGACGGCTTGCGGAAGACCAGCCCGCGCGGGGCGGTCGGGTGGTCCGGGTCGAGACGGAGGGCGGGGAGCCGATCGAGCAGGTGCCGCAGGGCGACGCGGGTCTCCAGGCGGGCCAGATGGGCGGCGAGGCAGTAGTGGGGGCCGTGCGCGAAGGCCAGGTGGAGGCGGGCGTTCGCGCGGCGGACGTCGAAGCGGTCGGGGTCGGGGAAGAGCGCGGGGTCCCGGTTGGCGCCCGTCAAGGAGACGGTGACGAGGTCGCCCCGGTAGATCGTGGCCTGGCCGAGCGTGGTGTCGCGGGTGGCGTAACGGTCCACGACGGCCGCGCCGGGTTCGAGGCGCAGCGACTCCTCGATCGCTCCGTCGAGCAGTGCGAAGTCGGCCTGGACGAGGGCGCGTTGGTCGGGGTGGCGGAGGAGGTGCAGCAGCGCGTTGGTGATCATCGCCTCGGTGGTCTCGATGCCGCCGAACATCAGCACCGCGGCGTTGGAGGCCACTTCCGCCGGCGCCAGCCGGTCGGCGGCGCAGGCCAGGAGCGAGGACTCGGCCCCTTCGGCGACCGTGGCCTCGACCGCCTGCCGCAGCCGCGCGTACGCCTGCGGGCCCGCGGTCCCTGCCGCACGGCCCTCGGTGAGGTCCGAGACCGACCGCACGATGGCGTCGTACCAGGAGAGGACCGTGTCCGTGCCGGTGCCCACCAGTCCGAGCGCCTCGGTGACGACGGCGACGGCGAGCGGGCCGGCGAAGGCGCGGCGCAGTTCGGCGGCGCCCGCAGGTTCGAGCGCGGTGACGAGACGGTGGGTCTCCGACTCGATGAACCCGGCGTACCCGTCCCGCACTTCACGCGGGCGGAAGGGCGCGGTGAACGGCTCGCGGTGGCGGGTGTGTTCGGCCCCGTCCAGGGAGAGCATGCTCGGGCCGACGATCCGGGCGGTCGAGAAGCGGGGGTCGTCGACGGTGAAGGTCTCGGCGTCCCGCATCACGTCGAGGGCGAGATCGCGGCGGGTCACCAGCCAGCCGTTCAGTTCGGGCAGCCAGGAGACGGGTTCGTGGGCGCGGAGTTCGGCCAGGCGCGGATGTGGATCGCCGGCGAGTCCGGCGAGCGTGGTGGCGGCGCCGAGCGGGAATCCGATCACGCCCCAGGCTAACCCGGCGGAAAACACGTGGCAGATACGCCTGGGGGCGGCTTACGCTGCTCCACGATGACGACTCACACTCCTGAACGATTGGGGGTCCCGTCCGCGCAAGGTGAGCGCTGATGCTCACTTCGACCGCGAACGAGGACATCCGTACGTCCTTCTGGCCGCGCGTGCGCGAGTTCGCCGTGCCGGCCTCCATGATCGAGACCGCGACCGCCCGTCGCCGTGCCGGGGACTGGGCGGGGGCGTGTGCGGCGGCGGGTTTCGACGTCGATCTCGACCTCCGTGCCGTGACCTGCGATCACGGTCGGGACCTGGCCTCGCGGCTCCGCTCCGATCTCCGCGTCCTCGCTCCCGACCTGCTGCGCTGGCACATGCCGAGGATCGCCCCGGACGGGCTGCTGCGGCCCGGTCTGACCCTGACGCTGGCACGGTACGAGACCGTCGAGGGCCCTGTGCACCTCGTGGCCCGGACCGCGCCCGCCTGGGCGGACGCCGGCCAGCGCATCAGCCTCGCGCTGTGGTCCCGGTCCACGCTTGACGCCGTACGGCATCCGCACCCGCGCCCGAACCGGCGGTTCCGACTGGATCTGCACCGGCATCTGTGGGACGCGGGCCGGGCCGGGGAGTTGCGGGGGCGGTCGGGGGCCAGTGAGCCTCCGGCCGTCCAGCAACGCCCCCTAGGTGCACCACACTTGGCCATACCGGGCGCCTGTGCCGTCGACCGTTGGGCGGCCGAGGCGCGGATACTGCTCGGCGCCGAAGGGCGTTCCGGTGGCCGCCTGTTGGTGCGGTGGGGCGGACGGCACCGGCTGGTGCTGGAGCTCGCCGCGGACGAAGACCTGATACGTCCCGTACCGACGCCGTCGGCCGGTGTCGTCGCCTCACTGCCGGTACTGCCCGACGCGGCGACCTGGGTGCTGCCCGACCTCCGACTGCTGCGCGCCGGTGCGATCGAGGCGGACCGGCTGCACCCTCTGGTCGCCGCCGCGTTGGTACCGGACCGCGCCATCACCGGGCCGCCCCGCGCCCCCGACGGGCCCGGACAGCCACGTCTCGTGGAGTGCCGGGGAGCCGTCCACCGGATCGGCCTGGTCGAGGGGGTACTGGCCCCGCTGGACCACGACCCGGACGAGATCAGGCGGGAGGAACTGCTGGTCGAGCTGACCGGCACTCCGCTCCCCTGCCTCCAGGAGATCGACGAGGCACACCGCCGTCCGCACTGCCTGGACGGCGTCCGCGAACGACTCGTGCACGGCGACACCGCAGGCGCGCTGGCCGTCGTGGAAGCACTGCTCGGTCCCGAGGCGCTGCTGCGCACCGGCCCCCTCCGGGACGAGCTGGAGGCGGCCGCGCTGCGGCGCGTCACCTACGGCCTGTTCAGGGCGGGTCTGACGGGACCCGGGCCCGCCCGGTTCCGCCCGCCTCCGACCGGTCGCGGCTCCCGGAACCGGCGCTCCCGTCCGCGCCGCGCGACCTGATTCCGCCACCGGGGACACCGTCCCCTCCTGCTGTCCCCCTCCTAGACCACAGGTGATCACTCATGCCCATGACCGCCCCTGCGCCCGCCTCCCAACTCGACATCGCCGCCGAATTGGTGACCCTGCTGCGCGACTCCACCACCGAGCCGCGCCCCGACTCCCAACTGGAGGCCCTCACCCTGGCCGTGGCCGCCGATCTGCCGGTTCTTCTGTGGGGTGAGCCGGGCATCGGCAAGACGGCTGCCCTGACCCAGCTCGCCGCTGCCCTGGACCTGCCGCTGACCACGGTGATCGCCAGCGTGCACGAGCCGTCCGACTTCTCCGGACTGCCCGTGGTCGGGGACGATCCCGCCAACCAGGGCGTGCCGATGGCCCCGCCCGACTGGGCCGTACGGCTGGTGCGGGCCGGGCGGGGGCTGCTGTTCCTGGACGAGTTGTCCACCGCGCCGCCCGCCGTCCAGGCCGCGCTGCTCAGGCTCGTCCTGGAGCGGCGGATCGGCGCGCTCCAACTGCCGCCCGGTGTGCGGATCGTGGCCGCCGCCAACCCACGCTCCTCGGCGGCCGACGGCTGGGAACTGAGTCCGCCGCTGGCCAACCGGTTCGTCCATCTCAAGTGGACCCACGACCACGAGGTCGTCGTGCGGGGGCTCGGCGGGACCTGGCCGCGGGCCACCCTGCCGCGGCTCGATCCGGGCAAGCTGACGGAGGCCGTGGCGTTCGCCCGCCGCGCGGTGTGCGGGTTGCTCGCCGCGCGGCCCACCCTCGTGCACCGGCTGCCCACCAACGAGACCCGGCGCGGCGGCCCCTGGCCGTCGCCGCGGAGCTGGGACATGACGTTGTCCCTGGTCGCCTTCGCGACCGCGGCCGGTTCCGCCCGGGACGTGCTCTCCCTGCTGGTCCGGGGCACGGTGGGCGACGGTCCGGGCCTTGAGCTGCTGGCCAGCCTGGACCGGCTGGACCTCCCGGACCCTGAGGACGTGCTCGCCGATCCGGCGGGGGCCGTCCTGCCCGAGCGGGGAGACCTGCGGCAGGCCGTGCTCGACGGTGTGGTGGCGGCCGTGCGTGCCCGTCCGGACCGGGCCCGCTGGGACTCGGCGTGGGCGGTGCTGGTCCGGGCGCTGGAGACGGGGGCGCCGGACCTGGTGGTCGTGCCCGCGACGACGCTCGCCTCGCTGCGGCAGCAGGACTGGGACGTGCCGGAGACCGTCGAGAGGCTCGCCGGGACGGTGGCGCTGTCGCGGCGGGCGGACCGGGCGGCGGCCGCCGCCAAGGCCCGCCGATGAGCCAGGACACCCCCGAGGAGCGGGGCCGTCTGGACCGCGACAAGCTCTTCGCCGCCCGTCTGCACGCCGCCCGGGCCCGCCCGTACCTGGCCACCGCGCTGTTCGCCCTGCACACCGTCGAGTCGAGGCGGGTGCCGACGATGGCCGTCGACCGGCACTGGCGGTGCTATGTCTCCCCGGCGTTCGTGGACCGGATGCCGGTGGAGGAGCTGGCGGGCGTGTGGGTGCACGAGGTGTCCCATCTGCTGCGTGACCACCACGGGCGCGGTGACCGGGTGGCCCGGGAGCGCGGGCTGACCGGTGTCGGGGACCGGCTGCGGATGAACATCGCCGCGGACTGCGAGATCAACGACGACGTGTACGGCGACGGACTGGTCCCACCCGAAGGCGCCGTGTGGCCCTGGCGGTTGCGGCTGCCCGAGGGGCAGCTCATGGAGGAGTACCTGGACGGGATCAGCCTCGGGCCGCTCACCCTCGACCTGACCTGGCTGGACTGCGGCAGCGGTGCCGACGGTCTGGAGCGCGACTGGGACCTGGGTCCCGAGGGGGCGGACGGACTGAGCGAGCAGGAGCGGGACGCGGTCCGCTTCCGGGTGGCGCAGGGCATCAAGGCGCGCCCCGGGAGCACGCCGCAGGGGTGGCGGCGGTGGGCCGAGGAGGCGTTCCATCCGCCGCAGCCGTGGCGGGACCTGCTGGGCGCGGCGCTTCGTTCCGCGGTCTCCGGTTCCGGGGCGGGCGACGACTACAGCTACGGCCGTCCCTCGCGGCGCGCGGCGGGCGTCCCCGGCGTGGTGCTGCCGAGTCTGCGGCGCCGGCCGCCCAGGGTCTGCGTGATCATCGACACCTCCGGCTCGGTCAGCGACGGCGAACTGGGCAGCGCCCTCCTGGAGGTGGCCGCGATCTCCCGGGCCGTGGGCGGCCGCCGCGACCTGATCAGCGTGCTCTCGTGCGACGCGGCGGCCGGGGTCGTGCGTCCGCTGTGCCGGGCCGAGGGCCTTCCGCTGGTCGGCGGCGGAGGCACCGACCTGCGCACGGGCTTCGAGAAGGCGCTGCGCTCGCGCCCCGATGTCGTCGTGGCGTTGACGGACGGTCAGACGCCCTGGCCGAGCGCGCGGCCCTCGTGCCGTACGGTCATCGGTCTGTTCCCGCGACCCGACAGAAGCCAGGCGCGAAGGGAGAACAGTCCCGAGTACGTGCCCGACGCTCCGCCCGCCTGGGCCCGCGTGGTGGAGATCGGCTCGGCGTCCGGAGGCGGGTGAACCCGGGAGTCGTGAGCGGGGCGGCCGACCTCGGTGCTGCCGTGGGGTGGACGTGGAGGTGGTGGGCCACGAGATCATGGGGCAGGCGGAGTCCGGAGCCCATCGCGGGCCCGGGTGGGAGGAGCGCCATGACCAATGTCGACGTGCACCAGCATCTGTGGAGCCCGTCGCTGGTGACGGCCTTGCGGGCGCGCCGCGAGCCGCCGTACCTGGACGGCTGGACGCTGTATCTGGACGGTGAGCCGCCCTACGACCTCCCGCCCGCCGACCACGACGTGGACCGGCGGGCGGAACTCGCCGCGACCGACGGGCTCGGCCTCGCGCTCGTCTCCCTCTCGGCGCCGATCGGCGTGGAGTGGCTTCCCGCGGCCGAGGCAAGGCCGCTCCTCGACGCCTATCACGAGGGCGCGGCCGCGCTGCCCCGGCCCTTCGGGGCGTGGGCCGCCGCCTGTGTGCGGGACATCGACGCCGGGGCGACGGCCGGCTACCTCGACCAGGGGTTCGTCGGCCTCCAGTTGCCCGCCGACGCCCTCGTGGACGCGGCCGGTTACGCCCGCTGCGCCCCGCTGCTCGACCTGCTCGAGGAGCGCGACCTCCCGCTGTTCGTCCATCCGGGGCCGGCGGCCGGTGGCTGCGAGGGGCCCGGCTGGTGGCCCGCGATGGTCCCCTACGTCCAGCAGATGCACGCCGCCTGGTTCGCGTTCCACGCCCACGGCCGTCCCCGTCACCCACGGCTGCGGGTGTGCTTCGCGCTGCTGGCGGGGCTCGCCCCGCTGCACGGGGAGCGGTTCGCCGCGCGCGGGGGCGGCGGGACCAGCCCGGACCCGTCGGTCTTCGTCGAGACGTCCTCGTACGGGCCGCGTGCGGTCGAGTCCGTCGTGCGGGCCCTGGGCGTGGACGCCGTGGTCCAGGGCTCGGACCGGCCGTACGCGGAGCCGCCGCAGCACCCCGGCCACGGGCTCGGCGGAGCGGCGGCCTACGCCTTCCGTATCGCCAACCCCCGGCGGCTGCTCACCGGGAAGGGCTGACGGCGCGGCGCGGGGGCGCGTGCTCGACGGGGGCGCGCAGTTCCACCCGGGAGACGCCGTGGTCCCGGAACCAGGCGAGCAGGCCCCTGACGACGGCGCCGCCGTGGTCGTGCCGCCGGTGGTCCGGATCGGTGACCACTGCGACGACGTGCCCGGCCCGCCCCCCGCGCGAGCCGGGCCGGGGCGGGCGTCGGTCGACGGTGCCGATGCCGCAGGCGGCGAGTCCCTCGCCCTCGGCGTCCACGACCAGGACGCGCACGTCGTCCGCGGCGAGCTGTTCCCACAGCGCCACGGCCAGGGCGTCGAGCTCGTCGCCGTCGAGTTCCCCGGACCGCAGAGCCCGCAGACGCACCAGTTCCACGAGGTCGTACGCGACCGCCTGCCGTACCGTCCTTGAGCTTTCGCTGCCTTGTCGCATGCCGACCAGGTTGGTGTAATGCCCTTGTGCATCTCAACCCTTACGGCGAGGACCCGGTGAATCTGGCGGCGGATCTGGCCAACCGGCGTCCGGCCGACGTCACGGAGCTCGCGGACCGCTGCCGCGCCGCCGGGGTGGTGCTGGACGGCCCGGTCACCCCGCGGGACCTGGCCCGCACCGGTGAACTGCTGGACGCGTGGGAGAAGGTCGTCGACGCCCCGGACGAGGAGGAACGCGCCGCGCTGCTCAATCGGATGCTGGCGACGGCGGCCGCGTACCCGCGGATGACCAACCACGTGGGCACCGGCTGGCATCTGCACTACCGCGACGAGGGACAGCCGCTCGGCGAGGTGCTGTACTCCCTGATCGCCGTGGGCACCGCCCTGCACCTCGCGGGACGCGGCATGCACCGGCTGCGGCGCTGCGAAGTGACGGAATGCGCCGTGATCTTCGCCGACACCACCCGCACCGGCCGCCGGCGGTACTGCTCCCACCGCTGCGCCAACCGCGACGCGGTCCGCCGCCATCGGGCCCGCACCGCACCCTCGGGCTAGCGCGGGCGAGGCCCGGACCAGGGGCGGGTCAATTATTGGCAACGGTTTTCACATACCGGTCACCAGGACTGTTTACGACAATCATTTCCATCTAGCGTGACGGGGCAATCAGAACCGCGCTTGGAGGATCCATGTCCACGTCCCCGTCCCGCCGTCTGGCCCTGCTCGTCGGCGCCTCCGTCGCCCTGCTGGCAGGATGCGGCAGCTCTTCGGACTCCGGGAGCGACGGGAACGCTTCCGCGACCCCGGCCGCTTCGTCCAAGGTCGCCGTCGTCGCCTCCACCAACGTCTACGGCGACATCGTCTCGCGCATAGGCGGCGACAAGGTCTCCGTCACCTCGGTCATCAGCGACCCCGACCAGGACCCGCACTCCTACGAGGCCAGCACCCAGAACCAGCTGGCCCTGTCGAAGGCGAAGGTGGTCGTCGAGAACGGCGGCGGCTACGACGACTTCGTGGACCGGATGCTCAAGAGCGGCGGCAACTCCTCCGCGGAGGTGATCAACGCGGTGAAGGTGTCCGGCAAGGCCGCCCCCAAGGGCGGCGAGCTCAACGAGCACGTCTGGTACGACTTCCCCTCGGTCGCGAAGATCGCCGACCGCATAGCCGCCGCCCTCGGCAAGGCCGACCCCGCGAACGCCGCCGCCTACACGAAGAACGCCGACGCGTTCAAGGCGGACCTCAAGCCGCTGGAGGCCAAGGAGGCCGAGATCAAGAAGGAGCACGGCGGTGAGGCGATCGCCATCACCGAGCCCGTGCCGCTGTACATGACCGGGGCGAGCGGCCTGGTCGACAAGACGCCCGAGGAGTTCAGCGAGGCCATCGAGGAGGGCGACGACGTCTCCCCCAAGGTCCTCCAGGAGACTCTCGCCCTGTTCACCGACAAGCAGGTCAAGGCGTTGGTCTACAACGCGCAGACCTCCGGCCCGCAGACCGAGAAGTCCGAGCAGGCGGCCAAGGCGGCCGGCATCCCCGTGGTCCCGGTGACGGAGACCCTGCCCAGCGGCAAGGACTACCTCACCTGGATGACCGGCAACGTCGACGCGCTCGCGAACGCCCTGGCCAAGTGAGCACGGTCATCAGCCTGCGCGGGGCCGCTCTCTCCTACGGCCCGCGCCCGGTCTGGCGTGACCTCGAACTCGACGTGCGGGCAGGGGAGTTCCTCGCCGTGCTGGGCCCGAACGGCGCCGGCAAGACCAGCTTCGTGCGGGCCCTGCTCGGCCGACAGCCGCTGTCGGCAGGAGAGTTGACGGTGCTGGGCCGCTCGCCCCGGGAAGCGGCCCGGCACATCGGCTACGTCCCCCAGCAGGCGGCCCTGTCCGCGCAGGCGATGCTCCGCGCCCGGGACCTCGTGCGCTTCGGCATCGACGGCCACCGCTTCGGACCGCGCCCGCGCACGGCCGCCGTGCGCAGGCGCGTCGACGAGATCCTCGCCTCCGTGGGCGCCTCCGCGTACGCCGACGTGCCGCTCGGGCAGTTGTCCGGCGGCGAGCGCCAACGCGTCCGCATCGGGCAGGCCCTCGCGACCGACCCCCGCGTCCTGCTGTGCGACGAGCCGCTCCTCTCCCTCGACCTCCACCACCAGCGCGCGGTCACCGAGTTGGTGGACGCCCGCCGCCGGTCCCACGGCACGGCGGTGGTGTTCGTGACCCACGAGATCAACCCGGTGCTCGACCTGGTGGACCGGGTGCTGTACCTGGCCCCGGGCGGCCATCGCGTCGGCACCCCCGACGAGGTCCTCACCTCCGAGTCCCTGTCCCACCTGTACGGCACCCGGGTCGACGTCGTCCGGGTGCACGGCCGGGTCGTGGTGGTCGGCGCCCACGACGACCACGCGCACCAGCTGCCCGAGGAGGTCCGGCCATGAGCGTCTGGCACGAGCTGTTCAACTTCGAGAACTACGGCGAACTCCTCGTCCTGGTCCGCAACTCGCTCATCGCCGGCGCGGCCCTCGGCCTGGTCGGCGGCCTCGCCGGGGTCTTCGTCGCGATGCGCGACCTGCCGTTCGCGGTGCACGGCATCAGCGAGTTGTCCTTCGCGGGCGCCTCCGGGGCACTGCTCCTGGGCACGAACATCGTGGCGGGCTCGATCACCGGTTCGCTGCTCGCCGCCGGGGCGATCGGCGTGCTCGGCACGCGCGCGCGTGACCGCAACTCGGTGATCGGCATCCTGATGCCCTTCGGACTGGGCCTCGGGGTGCTCTTCCTCGCCCTCTACAAGGGACGGGCGGCGAACAAGTTCGGCCTGCTCACCGGTCAGATAGTCGCCGTGGACACCCCGCAGACGACCTGGCTGCTCGCCACCTCCGCGGTGGTGCTGATCGCCCTCGCGGTGATGTGGCGGCCGCTCGCCTTCGCCAGCGCCGACCCGGACGTCGCCGAGGCCCGCGGGGTCCCGGTGCGGGGGCTCTCCTTCGCCTTCATGATCGTGCTGGGTCTGGCGGTCGCCCTGTCCGTGCAGGTCGTGGGCGCCCTGCTGGTGCTCTCCCTGCTGATCACCCCGGCCGCGGCCGCCGCCCGCGTCACCGCGTCACCGGTCCTGCTGCCGCTGCTCAGCGTGGTCTTCGCCATGGCGTCGATCGAGGGCGGCATCCTGCTGGCCCTGGGCAGCAGCATCCCGATCAGCCCGTACGTCACGACGATCTCCTTCGTCCTCTACGCCGGCTGCGCGGTGGTCGGCCGGTACCGGACCCGGCACCGGGGCGCCCGACGGACGGTCGCGGTGCCTGCCTGAGCCCCGCCCTGTCTCCGGCCTCTCCCCGCCCTGTCCCCGCCGCTCTCGTACAGCCCGCGGCGAGACCCCCAACTCCTTGCGGCAGGTCTTGTTGAAGGCCTGGAGGTCGGGGATGCCGACGGTCGCGGCGATCGCCGGGATGGCCAGCGTCGAGGCGATGAGCAGGTGCCGGGCGCGTTCCATGCGGCGGCGCCTGATGTAGGCGACGACGGTATGTCCGGTGTCCTCGCGGAACAGCCGGGTCAGATGGGTGTGCGAGACCCCGGCGGCACGGGCGATGCCGGGGACGGTCAGGGGGCCGGCCAGGTGCTCCTCGATATGGGCGATCGCCGTCCGCAGCGCGGGGTGCCGGGCCCGGTCCTCGCCTGCTCCGGCCAGGCCGGTCGTGCGCCACAGCACCGTCCACAGTTCGGCGGAGGCCCGGGCCGGGGACTGCGCGCTCGCCGCGACCGTTTCCCGCAGCAGCCCGGTCAGCTCCGCCGCGTCCGCACCGGCGTCCTGCATCACCGGGACCCGGTGCCGCTCGCCGTCGCCCGGCAGCCGGAAGTGGGCGTAGAGGTGCTCGCAGCGCGTGGCGTCGTAGTGGAAGTGCACCTCGGTGTCGGGCGGGACGAGGCTCACGTGTCCGGGGCGGATCGGGTGCCGGGAGCCGCCGAACTCCAGGGCGCCCGAGTAGCCGTAGAGATGGAGCTGCCACAGGCGCGGGAGGCGGAACACGTCGTGCGGGCCCGCGGAGCCGTGCACGCCGACACCCGCGTTCTCCACGTGGGGCGGCAGGTCGAGGGCCAGGTCGACATGGCGGGTCATGGTGGAAAATTACCAGTGGTCGTCGATTACAGCCCACGACCGCGGGGACGGATGTTCCTACGGTTGCCGTATGTCAACCACACGACAGCTACTGAACTCCGTCCAGGTGGCGCGGTTCGTGGCCCACGGTTTCCTGCGCCTGGACGGCATCGTGCCCCGGGAGATGAACGAGGAGGCGCCCGCGGTCTTCGCCGCCGGGCTGCCCTCCGTGCCGTACGGCACCCCCGTGCCGAAAGCCTTCCCCGAAGGTTCCTTCGCCCGGCGACTCGTCGAACTACCCGCTGTCGCGGGGGCGTTGGAGAGCCTGGTGGGTCCGGATCCGACCGTCGACCACCACTTCGTGCACACCCGTGAGCCGCGCGAGGGCAGCGCGCAGCCGCTGCACGCCGACGCCATCGTCGATCTGCGGCCCGACGCCTTCGACGTCCAGCTCATGTACTACCCGCAGGAGGTCACCGCGCAGATGGGCGGCACGCTCATCGTGCCCGGCAGCCATCTGCGCCGTACCAACGAGTCCGACACCGGCCGCTACCAGAACCTGCGCGGCCAGACCCGGCTGACCTGCCCGGCCGGCACGGTCGTGCTGCTGCACCACGGGATCTGGCACGGCGGGCGGCGCAACGACAGCGACACCGTCCGCCACATGTACAAGATCCGCTTCAACCCGACCGTGCCGCAGGTGCGGCTGTGGGACACGGCGGACCTGGACGCTCCCGCCGTCCGGGAGGAGCTGGAGCGCGGCTTCCCCTGGTACGAGCAGGCCACGGGCCGGCTGGAGATCCTCAACCGGATCAGGCTGTGGCGCGTCCTGTCGGGCGAGCCCGCGTTCGACATCGAGTACTGGGCCACCCGCATCGCCAACCGGCCCGCCGCACAGAGGAGCCAGGCGTGATCATGTCCACCACCGTGCGCCAGCAGGTTCTCGTCCTGTACCTGGACACCTCGGCGCTCGACTCGCGCGTCGTCGGCTGGGCCCGCTACGACGGTACCGGCGCCGACCGCCCCACCACCGGGGACAGCGACGAGCCGCCGTACGAGACGGGCGTCGCCGCCCTGCACGACGGCTGGCGGCTCTTCCAGGCCTCGCAGCTCGTCCCGCCGTATCCGGGGACGGAGCACGATACGTCGTTCCTCAAGCACGAGTTCTTCTTCGAGAAGCTGGTCAGCGGCGAATGAGACCCAGCTCATAGCCTCAGCGTCTCGAATGTGGTCCAATACGCCATAAGTATGACGAATCGGACTCCGCCCTTCGAGGAATCACACCCCATGACGCACCCCCGTCTGTCCGCCCCGTCCGCCCCCTTCCTGTCCTCGGGGACGCTGCGGGAGCTGTCGGAGGCGGCCCGGGCGGCGGGGACGGGGGAGGTGCTGGACGAGCTCTGGACGGCCCGCCGGTTCCTGGACGGGACGCCGGCGGCCGTCGCGGTCCTGGACGCGGACCTGCGCTATCTGTACCTCAACGACACGCTGGCCGAGTTCAACGGGCTGCCCGTCGAGGATCACCTCGGCCGTCCGATGCCCGAGGTGATCCCCGGCTCCGGGCCCTCGGCCGAGGTGGCCCGCGAGGTGCTGCGCACGGGACGGCCGCAGACGGTCGTGTTCGACGGCCGGGTGCCCGACGACACGGTGGACGTGCCCCGCTGGTGGCTCGGCGCCTTCCACCGGCTGGAGGCGGAGGACGGCGGGATCCTCGGGGTCGCCGCCGTCGTCATGGAGGTCACCGAGGGCATCCGGCAGCGCGAGTCGCTCCGGCGGGCCCAGGAGCGTCTGGAGCTGCTGGAGGAGATAGCCGCCCGGGTCGGCGGCACGCTCGACGCGGCCGAGGCGTGCCGGGCACTCACCGATCTGCTGGTACCGCGGTTCGCCGACTACGCCGCCGTGGACGTGCTCGACCCCGAGGGCACGCGCCGGGCCCCGGCCACCCCCGTCCCGGTGCGGCTGCGGCGCATGGCGGTGGCCGCCGCGCCCGGCGTGCCCGACCCGCTCACCCCCGTGACCAGAAGCGGTGAGGTGATCTTCCACCAGGCCAGTTCGTCGATGTCCCAGGTGCTGACCGGGCACAGGCCGATGGTGCTCAACCGGCCCGACGACGACACCGTGCGTCTGCTCGCCCCCACACCGCAGCGCCTCGAACGCTACCGCGCCCTGGAGCTGCACTCCGCGGCCTATCTGCCCCTCATGGTCGGCGGCGAGGCCGTCGGGGCGGTCATGCTCGGCCGCAGGGCGCACTCCCCCGAGTTCACACCGGACGACGTCGAGCTTCTGGAACTGCTGACCACGCGGGCCGCGACGGGCATCGGGCACGCCCTGCGCTACACCCACGAGCACGAGACCGCGCTGGAGATGCAGCGCGCCTTCCTCGCCACCCCTCACATACCGGGGCCGGACGTGGAGATCGCCAGCCGCTACCTGCCCGCCGGGCGGGGGGCCGAGGTGGGCGGCGACTGGTTCGACGCGGTCGGACTGCCCTCCGGACGCACCCTGCTCGTGGTCGGGGACGTCATGGGGCACGGCGTGCGGGCCGCCGCGGCCATGAGCGAGTACCGCTCGCTGCTGCGCGCGCTGGCCCTGCAGGGTCTCGCACCCGACCGACTGCTCACCGAGGCGGACCGCACCGCCCACGCGCTCGACCTGGACCGCGTCGCCACCTGTGTGCTGGCCCTCCTGGACCCCGCCGCCCAGGACGTGGTCCTGGCCACGGCCGGTCATGTCCCGCCCCTGCTGGTCCGGCCCGGTGCCGTCCCCGAACTCGCGGACCTGCCGGTCGGACCTCCGCTGGGCACGGGGTCGGGCGGATACGAGAGCCGGCGCTGCCCCATGCCGCCGGGCAGCCTGCTGCTGGCCTACACGGACGGGCTCGTGGAGCGGCGCGGCGAGGACATCGACACGGGGCTCGCCGCCCTCGCCGCCACGCCGGTCGCCGCCGAGCAGGCCCTGCCCGACATCCTCACCGCGGTACTCGACCGGCTGGCACCGGCGCAGTCGGAGGACGACGTGACGCTGCTGGCGGCCCGCACGCTGTAGGGCGGCGCGGATCCGGGTGACCATCCTGAGTCGTCGCTGATGACGCATGGGGGCTCCCTCCGGGGGCGACGGTCCGATGCCGGGCATGGACCCTGCCGGGCATGGATCAACCTTCGCGGAAGAGCGAGGGCGGTCGCCTCGGCCGTTCGGCCAAAGACCGGTCGGGGGTCGGCGGCACGGGGTGGGCCTTTCGGCCGATGCAGCCGCCGCTGTCGACGAAGCCGCGGTCGACGCAGCCGCCGTAGCCGACGCGGCCGACACAGCCGCCGTAGACAAGGGAGCCGGCGCGGCGCATGGCTCCCGGACGGACCCCAGGAGTCCGGTTCCGACGTCATCTTCCGTCTCCGGAAGGCCAGTTGTAGCCCAGCAGGCGGTCGCTTCGGTATGGCGTTCAGTCAACGCCGGGCAGTCCCGAAGACCCCGCGTCCGGCCCCCGCTCCGCGCATACGTTCCCCTCATCCGGCGGACGGACCCGACCACGGGCCCGCCGCGATCCACAGGCACAAAGGGAGGCTCCGTGGCGAGTGTGGAAGTGTCGCTGAAGGAGATGATGGCCGGGACGGAAGGGGCGATGGCGGCCGCGGTGGTCGACTACACCAGCGGAATGGCGCTGGGCACCCTGGGCGGCGGCAAGGACCTGGACACGACGGTCGCGGCGGCCGGCAACACCGACGTCATCCGGGCCAAGGTGCGCACCATGGAGCAACTGGGGCTCAAGAGCGAGATCGAGGACATCCTGATCACGCTCGAGCACCAGTACCACCTCATCCGCCTGGTGACCGGCCGCACCGGCAACGGCCTCTTCCTTTACCTGGTCCTCGACAAGGCCCGCTCGAACCTGGCGATGGCCCGGCACCAACTCAAGCGGGTGGAGGCGCAGTTGGAGATCTAGATCTGCTCCGGGTCGGGACGCCGTGCGCCCACGATGTGAAGACTTCTTCAAGTCGCCACATCCACATCAGTCCAATCCGTGGCCGCCCGGCGTCCCCGACCAGCAGGATCGGCACCGACCCCGTACCGTCCGGCAGGGAGCGAGCAACCGTGCACGTCCCCCTCTACCAGGCCAAGGCGGACTTCTTCCGCATGCTCGGCCACCCCGTGCGCATCCGTGTCCTGGAACTGCTCCAGAACGGGCCCGTGCCGGTCCGCGACCTGCTCGCCGACATCGACATCGAGCCCTCCAGCCTCTCCCAGCAGCTCGCCGTGCTGCGGCGGTCCGGCATCGTCGTGTCCATCCGCGAGGGCTCCACGGTCAGTTACGCCCTCGCCGGCGGTGACGTCGCCGAACTCCTGCGCGCCGCCCGCCGCATCCTCACGGAGCTCCTGGCGGGCCAGAACCAGCTCCTGAGCCAGCTTCGACAGGCCGACACCACCGAACCGGCGGCGCCTTCGGGTCCGTCGGAAACTCCCGCGGCGCAAGGACTCCTCACCGATCGGGGCAGCCCTCGTCCGACCCTGTGACCCGCTGTCCCGCGCCGTAGGCCACCTCGGCGGTGAGCGCGCCGACCGACGGCCGGGTGAGGCGGTAGGCGGCGGCAGCCGTACAGATCACCTGGCGCACTCCGATGTCGGACAACTTCCCCATGCCGGGCGGGAGTCGAATGGTCATCCTGTCCCCCTTCACCGTCACCGTCGGGGCGTCCGAGGAGGGCGTGCCGGGTGCCTCGGCGGTGGCCGTCGGGAGGGCCGCGGCCGTCGGGACGCCCGGCACCTCGGTGGAGAGGCCGCCCACGCGTCCCTCCCCGGTCAGTGGACCCGCCATCAGCAGCACAAGCGCCGCCTCGGGCTCACCGGGCCGCTCGGTGTTGCGGGGCGTCGCGACGAGCGCGCCGTTCTCGACGAAGTAGACCTGCGTCAGCGGGAGGGACCCGCTCGCGGGGCCGCCTGCCTCCACCACGCCGGTCGCGGGGATCCCGCAGGAGGTGACGGCGAGCAGCGCCAGCAGCGGGACGCGGCGCAGGGGCTTCATGACGGGTTCTCCTCGGGCGACTCCTCCCGCCGGAGCGGAAGTTCTACGGTGAAGACGGCGCCGCCGGCCGGGTGGTTGGCCGCGCGGACGGTGCCGCCGTGGATACGGACGTTCTCGGCGGCGATGGACAGGCCGAGGCCACTGCCCTCGGAGCGGATCCGGGCGGTGTCCGACTTGTAGAACCGCTCGAAGACATGGGGCAGGACGTGGGCCGGGATGCCGGGGCCGCTGTCCCGCACCTCGATGACGGCCATCGCGTCACCGGCGCTCAGGCGCACCCGCACCGGACGGGCACCGTGCTTGAGCGCGTTGCCTACCAGGTTGGCGACGACCACGTCGAGGCGGCGCGGGTCGACACGTCCGCGGACGGCGTCCGACGGGGGCAGATCGGTCACCACCGTGTCCGTCCAGCCGCGGGAGGCGAGGGTGCGGCGGACCGACTCGGCGAGGTCGATCTCGTCCAGGTGCAGCACCGCGGCGCCCGCGTCGAAGCGGGAGATCTCCATCAAGTCGTCGACGAGACGGGCGAGTTTGACGGTCTCCTCGCTGATGAGCCGGACCGCGGTGGCCGTGTCCGGGTCCAGTCGGGCGGCGTCCTCGTCGAGGACGTCGGTGACCGCGGACATGGCGGCGAGCGGGGTGCGCAGTTCGTGCGAGACGTCGGCGGCGAAGCGCCGGGCCCGGGCCTCCATCTCGCGCAGCTCGGCGACCGACGACTCCAGCGCGGCGGCCGTCTCGTTGAACGTGTGGGACAGGTCCGCGAGTTCGTCGGAGCCGTTGACCGCGAGTCGGGTGTCCAGGCGTCCTTCGGCGATCCTGCGGGTGGCGAGCCGCAGCTTGCGCACCGGCACCAGCACCCCGCGGGCGGCGAGGAGCGCGAGCACGACGGCGAGCACCAGGGCGGCCACCATGGCCCGTTCCACGGCGGTGACCAGGGCGTCGACGTACGCCTGTTCCGTGGTCTGCGGGACGACGAGGAACACCTGGACCCCGGTGGCCGTGGCGACGGTGTCCCGGCCGCCGAAGAGGATCGACATGCCGACGACCAGGGAGGTGCGTCCCTCGCCGCGCACCCGCTGGAAGACGGTGGCCCGGCTGGATCCGACGGCCTCGCGCAGGGCGGGCGTCACCTCGGTGAAGGGGTCTCCGGGGGCGGAGGAGCCGGTGAGGATCCCGTACGTCACCAGGACCCGCCAACCGCCCTGCGACTCGGTGGCCGCCATGTCGTGCGCGAACTCCCGCAGCGCCGATTCGTCGGCGGGTACGGCGAGTTCGGCGGAGTGCTGGTTGAGCTGGGCCCGCAGTTGTCTGATGGTGGCGTCCTGGCTCTGCTGGAGCACTCCGGTGCGCGCCTCCCGGAAGGTCAGGGCCCCGGTCGTGATGGCCGCGACGGCGGCGACGAGCCCGAAGGCCACCACCAGCCGGGCCCGCAGGCCCCGCAGCCGGCGTTTCCTCACGGCGCCGCGAAACGGTAGCCGAAACCGCGCACGGTGTGGATGTAGCGGGGGGCTCGGGGCGGCTCGGACATCTTGGTGCGCAGTCGTTTGACGCAGGCGTCCACCAGGCGGGCGTCGCCGTGGTAGTCGTGCTCCCAGACCGCCTCCAGGAGTTGCTGACGGCTGAACACCTGGCCGGGCGAGGCGGAGAGGGTGAGCAGGAGCCGCAGTTCGGAGGGGGCGAGGGCGATCGGCTCGCCGTTCAGCGCCACGGTCAGGCCGGCCCGGTCGACGGCGAGGTCGCCGTAGGTGTCGATCTTCGGCAGGCTTCCGGCGCCGGGCGCGGCCCCGGCCGCCCGGCGCAGGACGGCGCGTATGCGCGCGTCGAGCACCCGGGCCAGTACGGGTTTGACGACGTAGTCGTCGGCGCCCGCCTCCAGGCCGACGACGATGTCCACCTCGTCGCCCCGGGCCGTCGCCATGATGATCGGCAGGGTCTGGTCGACGGCGCGTATGCCGCGGCACACGTCCAGGCCGGTCATGCCGGGCAGCATCAGATCGAGGACGACGATGTCCGGCCGGAAGGCCCGCAGCCGGTCCATTCCCTCCTCGCCGGTCGCGGTGGCGGTGACGTCGTGGTTCTGGCGGCGCAGGGCCAGGGCGACGCCCTCCCGCACGGCGGGGTCGTCCTCGATCAGCAGTACACGTGACATGCGCACAGTATCCACACGACCATGAGCACGAGGAGGGTTATCGGTTCGTTATCCTCCGGGCCAGGCCCGATCACATGGCGATCACATCGTGAACGACCGTGACAGCGCACAAACAGAACCCTGCCGGCCGTCGTCGCCGCAAGCGCGCCGGGCGGAGCGTGAAGAGCCAACTGATGGGCGGACTGGCCGCGTTGGCGGTCTTTGCGGCCGTCGGTGGCGCGGTGGTGGCGTGGCTGCCGTCCGACGCGGGACGAACGTCCGCGGCGCCAACCCCCGTCGAGAGTCGGCCCGTTGAGAGCCCCGAGCCGCAACGGACCACCGGGTCACCGGAACCGGAGAAGTCCAGCGCCCCGCCCAGCCCCTCCACGACCCACCTCCCCCGCAGCGGTCCGGGGGCTTTCGTCACCGCGCCCGGCGGGAGCGAGCGGGTCGGCAAGGGGACGCCCCTGCGCTACCGGGTCGAGGTGGAGAAGGGCATCACGATCTCCCCCGAGGACGTCGCCGCCCAGGTGGAGCGGACCCTGGCCGACCGGCGCGGCTGGACGGCCGACGGCCACTCGGCGTTCCAGCGGGTGTCCGGCGGCCCCACCGACTTCCGGGTCCGCCTCGCCACCCCGGCGACCGTCGACCGGATCTGCGCCCAGGGCGGCCTCGACACCGGCGGCGAGGTCAACTGCAGCGTGAACCGCGACGTGATGGTCAACCTCAGGCGCTGGGTCCTGGCCACCGAGTACTACCGCGAGGACGTCGTCGGGTACCGCTCGCTGATCGTCAACCACGAGGTGGGCCACTTCCTCGGCCACGGCCATGTCACCTGCCCCGGGAAGGGGCGGCCGGCCCCCGCCATGATGCAGCAGATCAAAGGCCTGCTCGGCTGCGTCCCCAATGTCTGGCCGTACGACAGCGACGGCCGTCTCCTCACGGGCCCCTCCGTCCCGTGACGCACTGATCCCCCAACTCTCAGGAGTGCACATGGAGTTACGCGTACGCCGCAGACATGCGGCCATGGCCGCGGGAGCGGCTTCCGCGACCCTGGTCCTCGCCGGGCTGCCGTCCGGCGCGGGAGCCGTCGACGACGTCTCCGCCAGGAGCGCCCGGACGGCCTCCGCGGTGAAGACGGTCACGCTCGTCACCGGCGACCGGGTCCTGGTGGACGGCACCGGCCAGGTCTCGGGTGTGGAGCGGGCGAAGGGCCGCGAGAACATGCGGTTCTCGGTCCGGGTCGTCGCCGGGCACACCCGGGTCGTCCCCGGTGACGCCGAAGTGCTGCTGGCGCAGGGCAAGTTGGATCCGCGCCTGTTCGACGTCACCCAGCTCGTCAAGGACGGCTACGACGACGCGGGCCGCTCCGACCTCCCGCTGATCGCCACGTTCCGCGGCGAGAAAGCCCCCTCGACGAGCCCGTTCACCGAGGCCGGGGCACGGATGGGACGCCCGTTGCCGGTCGTCAACGGCCGGGCGATGCGTTCCGCGAAGAAGCGCGGCGCCGGGTTCTGGGAGGCGGTCACGCACAACTCCGCAGCGGGGAAGGTCAAGTTCACCGCCGCGGCCGGTGTGGAGAAGCTGTGGCTCGACGGGAAGCGCCGGACGTCCCTCGACAGGAGTGTCCCGCAGATCGGCGCACCGACCGCCTGGGCCGCGGGATTCGACGGCACCGGCACCAAGGTCGCCGTCCTGGACACCGGCATCGACACCGGACACCCCGACCTTGCGGGCAAGGTGGTGGCCGAGCAGGACTTCAGCGGCACCGGCGCCACGACCGACAGGTTCGGGCACGGCACCCACGTGGCGTCCACCGTGGCCGGCAGCGGCGCGAGGTCGGAGGGGAAGTACAAGGGCGTCGCTCCGGGCGCGCGGCTCCTCAACGGCAAGGTGCTGGACGACCAGGGCGGCGGCACCGACTCCGGGATCATCGCCGGCATGGAGTGGGCGGTGGCCCAGGGCGCGGACGTCGTCAACCTCAGCCTCGGCGGCCCCGACTCCCCCGGCGTCGACCCGATGGAGGAGGCCGTCGACCGGCTCTCCGCCGAGTCAGGCGCCCTCTTCGTCATCGCGGCCGGCAACGACGGCGAGTCCGGCGAATCCGGCGAGGGGACCGTCGGCTCGCCCGGCAGCGCCGCGGCCGCGCTCACCGTCGGCGCGGTCGACGAGTCCGACGCGCTCGCCGCCTTCTCCAGCCGCGGCCCGCGGGTCGGCGACGGCGGGGTCAAGCCCGACCTGACCGCGCCGGGCGTCGCCATCACGGCCGCGTCCGCCGCCGGCAGCGTCCTGTCGGAGTGGTACCCCTCCGACATCCCCGGGTACCTCACGATCGAGGGCACCTCCATGGCCACCCCGCATGTCGCGGGCGCGGCCGCGCTCCTCGCCCAGCAGCACCCCGAATGGAGCGGTGAGCGCCTCAAAGCGGTGCTGACCGGTTCCACGAAACCGGGCGCCTACAGCTCCTACCAGCAGGGCACCGGACGGGTCGACGTGGTCCGGGCGCTGGAGGAGAGCGTCGTCACCGAGCAGGGGCCGGTCGACTTCGGCGTCCAGCAGTGGCCGCACGACGACGACAAGACGCGGACCGAGCAGCTCACCTACCGCAACCTCGGCACCGCGCCGGTCACCCTCGACCTGTCGGTCGACGCCTACACGGTGGACGGAAAGCCCGCCGCCGAGGGCATGTTCACCGTCTCCCCGCAGCGTGTCACCGTCCCGGCGGGCGGCGAGGCGAGCGCCGAGGTCACCGCGGACACCCGCGTCGGCACCGTGGACGGCAGCTTCGGCGGCTCGGTCACGGCCACCTCCGCCGACGGCGAGGTGCGGGTGCGGTCCGCCGTCGGTGTGGTCCGCGAGGTGGAGTCGTACGACCTGACGCTCAAGCACATCGACGAGCAGGGCGCGGCGACGGGCGACGCCGTGACCTCCGTGGCGGGTCTCGTCGGCAGCTTCTACGCCGACTACGCCGACGAGCGGGACGGCGAGCTGACGGTACGGCTGCCGAAGGCCGACTACCTCCTGACCGGGGTGATCCACCCGGCGCTGTCCGCACCCGGGCACGCCGTGCTGATCCGGCCCAGGCTGCGGCTGGACAAGGACACGACGGTCACCGTGGACGCCCGGCAGGCGAAGCCGGTCGACATCACCGTGCCGGATGCGGCGGCCGTGAACAACGACGCCGCGGTCGCGATCGGCTACGACCGCGGCGAGGGCCGGGACGACGCCTCCCTCCAGTTCCTGCTGCCCACCTTCGAGGGCTCCCGGTTCGGGCGGCTCGGCTCCGACGAGCCCGTGGAGGGGCTCAACTCCCTGTACTCCGGCGGCTGGACCGGCAAGGACCAGCAGGGCAGGCCGGTCAACTACCACCTGGGCTGGTACCGGGAGGGCAGCCTGGACGGCTTCACCGCGCACGTCCGACGAAAGCAGCTGGCCAAGGTTGACCTCCGGGTCGGTGCGGCGGTCGAGGGCCGGCGCGTCCAGGCCCAGGTGACCGCGCACCTGCCCGACGGACGGCTATTGAACGGCTACACCGACATGCGCGGGGACCTGCCGTACCGGAGCACCGAGTACATCCTCGACAACGGTGTGAAGTGGTCGGTGCGCACCTGGCAGCGCTGGGGCGAGGGCCCGGACGCGCCCTTCGAGGGCTTCCTGATGCGCATGCCGAGGACCTGGCAGGCCGGCCACACCTACCAGGAGCGCTTCGGCGTGGGCGTCTTCGGCCCGGTACTGAACGGCCCCGCCGACGCCGGACCGGCCAGGGGCTACCCCGGCGTCGGCCGCGACGGGAACACCCTGCGGGCCTTCCTGCCGCTGTTCGGCGACGGCTCCGGGCACTGGGGCCTCGCCGAGGCCACGACGGCGACGGCGAAGCTGGAGGCGAACGGCAAGGAGATCGCCGACGACTACGGCATCCCGCCGAGCCTCGAACCCACGGAGTACACGCTGCCCGCCGAGGACACCGCGTACCGGCTGACCGTGGACAGCTCCCGTGACCCGGCCGTGTATCCGGTCAGCACCCGCGTCCGGGCGGAGTGGACCTTCCGCTCGGCGAAGACCCCCGGAGGCGAGTTCGCCGCACTGCCCCTGTCGACGGTCCGTTTCAGCCCCGAGCTGACCCTGGCCAGCACCGCGAAGGCGGGCAGGCGCTTCGAGGTGCCCTACACCGTCGAGGGCGCGGCGGCGGGGCAGCGCCCGGCCGAGCTCGCCTTCCAGGTGTCGTACGACGACGGTGGGACCTGGCAGCCGGCCAAGTCCGTCGGCGGTACGCACCTGTCGCTGAAGCACCCGGCGACGGCGGGTTCCGTCTCCCTGCGCGCGGAGCTCACCGACCGGGCGGGCAACACCCTGATCCAGACGATCGAAAGGGCCTATCTGACCACCCCGTAACTGCCTCTGTCCGCACCTCTGTCCGGGACGGCTTCGTCGCCGTCCCGGACAGAGGTGCACCGGTGGCGGCCGGTCAGCTTCCGCAGGCGCACCCCGCGGCGGCCTTCGCCTCGGCCGGGCTCTTCTCGGGGTCGAGGGCCCGCTCCTGGGGAGTGCAGCAGGCGGTGGCTCCGCAGCAGGCGTCCGGGGAGGTGTCGGCCTTCTCCAGGGTGTCGGCGTCGGCCTTGACGACGTACACCTCCCACGGCTCCTTGCCCGGGCCGTGCACCCACACCTTGTCCTGGACGGCGTAGCAGCAGGAGGTGTCGTTCTCCTCGAAGGTGGCCAGGCCCGCCTCCTTCAGCCGGGTCGTGGCGGCGTGGACGTCCTCGGTGCCGGCGACCTCGACACCGAGGTGGTCCAGGCGGGTCTCCTCGCCGCGCTCGCCCTCGATGAGGACCAGCTTCAGCGGGGGTTCGGTGACGGCGAAGTTGGCGTAGCCCTCGCGCCGCTTGGCGGGCTCGGTGCCGAAGAGCTTGGAGTAGAAGGCGATCGAGCCTTCCAGGTCGGCGACGCGCAGGGCGAGCTGGACTCGGGACATGGCGGTCTCCCATCAGGGACGAGACTGTATCGATGAATGTCGATACAGGGGAGGTTGCCACCTGGATCGACAGGCGTCAACATAGAGGCATGTCGAAACAAGCTGATCTGCCGGTGCTCGGCCAGGACGCGGTCTGCTGCGCCCCGATGGTCCGTGAGCCGCTGGGCGAGGTGGACGCGGCCGAGCTGTCGCGGATGTTCAAAGCGCTGTCGGACCCGATCCGGCTGCGACTGCTGTCCCTGATCGCCTCCCACGAGGGCGGCGAGGCCTGCGTGTGCGACCTGACCGGCCCGTTCGACGTCTCCCAGCCGACCATCTCCCACCATCTGAAGGTGCTGCGCGAGGCCGGTCTCGTCGGCTCCGAGCGGCGGGGGACCTGGGTGTACTACTGGGTGCTCCCCGAGGCCCTGGGCAGGCTGTCCGCCCTCCTGGAGACACCGGCCGTCCCCGCGCAGGCCTCCGCGTGAGCGCCTCCGCTCCCCTCGCGCGACGGGCGGCGGCCGAGGCCGTCGGCACCGCGGCGCTGGTGGCGGTCGTGGTCGGCTCCGGGATCCAGGCGAGCGAGCTGACCCGCGACATCGGCGTGCAACTGCTGGCCAACTCCCTCGCGACCGTGTTCGGCCTGGGCGTGCTCATCGCCCTGCTCGGTCCGGTCTCCGGGGCGCACTTCAACCCCGTCGTGACCCTCGCCGCCTGGTTCACCGGCGGCCGTACGGCCGACGGGCTCAGCACCCGGGAGGTGGCGGCGTACGTGCCCGCACAGATCGCCGGGGCCATCGCCGGCGCGGTTCTCGCGGACGCCATGTTCGCCCGGCCCCTGGTGCGGTGGTCGACGCACGACCGGTCCGCCGGACATCTGTTGCTGGCCGAGGCGGTCGCCACCGCGGGACTGGTCTGGCTGGTCTTCGGCCTGGCGCGGGCCGGCCGGGCGCACCTGGCACCGGTGGGGGTCGCCTCCTACATCGGCGCCGCCTACTGGTTCACCTCCTCCACCAGCTTCGCCAATCCGGCCGTGACGATCGGCCGGGCCTTCACCGACACCTTCGCCGGGATCGCTCCCGCCTCCGTGGCACCGTTCCTCGCCGCGCAGTTCGTCGGCGCGGGCCTCGGTCTCGTCCTGGTCGCCGTCACCTTCGGCCGCGCGACGCCCGTGACCGGCACCTCCGTGACCGGCACTCCCGTTACCGGCACGCCCGTTTCCGGTGACGAGGTCGTCGTCCCGCACGGCGAGCAGCAGCTCCCCCCTCCCGCCCCTCCCCTCGCCCGACCAGCAGAAGAAAGCGCCGTGTCCTCATGAGCTCTCCCGCCGCCCCGTCCGTGCTGTTCGTGTGCGTGCACAACGCCGGCCGGTCCCAGATGGCCGCCGCCTTCCTCACCCGTCTCGGCGGGGACGGGGTCCGGGTCCGCTCCGCCGGTTCCGCCCCGGCCGACGCGGTGAACCCCGCGGTGGTGGAGGCCATGAAGGAGGCCGGCATCGACATCTCCGCCGAGACCCCGAAGGTCCTCACCGCCGACGCGGTCCAGGCCTCCGACGTGGTCATCACCATGGGCTGCGGGGACGCCTGTCCGTACTTCCCCGGCAAGCGGTACCTGGACTGGACGCTGGACGACCCCGCCGGACAGGGCGTCCAGGCCGTCCGGCCGATCCGCGACGAGATCGAGCGGCGGGTGCGCGGCCTGCTCGACGAGCTCGGCGTCGAGGTGACGGCGTGAGCAGGGCACCGGGGGCGCGGAGGTAGTCGGCCTACGGGGTTCTGTGGAGGCCTACCGCTCCCGTGAACGCCTACGCGCCGTCGGCCGCCGCCGTGCTCGTGGTCCGGTCGCCCGGGGTGGCTGAGCCGCCGAAGCGGACGCCCTTGGCCTCCTTGCCGACGGCGCTCAGCACGATCACCACGGCCAGGGCGGGCACCACGGTCCACGTCATCGCCGCCGGATAGCCGTGCCGTTCGGCGAGGGCTTCCTGGATCGGGAGGTTGAGGGCGGCGATCAGGTTGCCGAGCTGGTAGGTGACGCCCGGGTAGAAGCCGCGGATCGCGTCCGGGCTCATCTCGGTCAGGTGCGCCGGGATGACGCCCCAGGCTCCCTGCACGCACATCTGCATGAGGAAGGAGGAGAGCATCAGCCAGCCCGTGGTCGTGGACAGCACGAAGAAGGGCACCACGACCAGGCCGCCGGCCGCCGCGATCATGATCGTGCGGCGGCGCCCCAGCTCCTCGGAGAAGGCGCCGAGCAGCGCGCCGCCGATGATGGCGCCGATGTTGTAGACGACGGCGATCGCGATGGACGTGTCCGGGGACAGGCCCAGGCCCTTCTTGACGAAGGTCGGGTAGATGTCCTGGGTGCCGTGCGACATCCAGTTGAAGGCGGTCATCAACGCCACGAGGTACACGAAGCGCTTCAGCACCGCCGGGTTCCTGAACACCTGGTGCGCGGGGGTGCGGTTGAGCTTGACACTCCTCTCCCACACCTCGCTCTCCTCGACCCGGCTCCGCACCCACAGCGCGACCAGGGCGGGCACCAGGCTGAAGGCGAACAACCCGCGCCAGCCGAAGGCGGGTTCGATGACGAAGAACGCCACAGCGGAGAGCAGGTACCCCAGCGAGTAGCCGCTCTGGAGCAGCCCCGACCAGAACCCGCGCCGCTCGGCGGGGATCTTCTCCATGGCGAGGGCCGCGCCCAGGCCCCACTCGCCGCCCATGCCGATGCCGTACAGCAGACGAAGCACCAGCAGGACGGTGTAGTTGGGGGCGAAGGCGCAGGCGAATCCGACGATCGAGTAGAAGACCACGTCGACCATGAGGGGGATCCTGCGGCCCCGGCGGTCGGCCCACATGCCGAAGACGAAGGCTCCGACCGGCCGCATCACGAGGGTGGCTGTGGTGAGGAAGGCCATGTCGGTGAGGGAGACATGGAAGTCGTCGGCTATCTCGCTGTAGACGAGGACCACCAGGAAGTAGTCGAACGCGTCCATCGCCCAGCCCAGATAGGCGGCGACGAACGCGTTGCGCTGGTCCTTGGTGAGTCCCTTCGCCTGTTCCCGAACGGTCGTCAGCATGCCCGTCCTTCCCACGGTTCCGCTGGTGAGGCTAGGTCCGGGCGGCAAGAGAAAACAACGCATGCACTGGCAAAGCAAGAGCCACAATTGCCCCAAGGCGCACACCGGTTCATCGGCCGAAGGCCGTCTGTCCACAGCGGGCGCGGCCGGGCAGACTGAAGCGTCGGCGGTCGCGGCGCGCAGCTCGACTCACCCTTCGCACCCGCACAGCGCAGCACCGCACGGCACAACACGGAAGCACCGCACGCCCGGCGACCGCTTGGGCGTGCCCCGCACCGACCTACCGCTCCGGGGGGCTCCAGTGATCAGAACACGCCGTACCGGCATCAGACGTCCTCGGTTGATCGCCTCGGTGGTGAGCCTCCTGGTGGTGACCGCGCTCGCCGTGTCCGACGCAGGTGCGGCCGCGGCGCCCACGGCCGGCTCCGCACCCTCCGCCGCCTCGGTGTCCGGCGCGACCTCGGCCGTCGAGTCCCTGGGGATCGCCGGGACGACCTGGACGGTCGACGAGCGCACCGGAAAGCTGCGGGTGTCCGCGGACTCCACGGTCGCGGGGCCGGACCTGTCGAGGATCCGCCGGGCCACCGGACGCTTCCCGGGGGCCGTGACCGTCGAACGGCTCGACGGCCGACTGCGCACGCTCGTGTCCGGCGGCGACGGCATCTACGCGTCCAGTTGGCGCTGCTCGGCGGGGGTCAACGTGCGCGGCGGCTCCGCGTACTACTTCGTCACGGCCGGTCATTGCACTGACGGCATGCCCACCTGGTACACCAGCTCCGCCAGGACGACGACCATCGGCCCCACCATCGGCACCAGCTTCCCCGGCAACGACTTCGGCGTGGTCCGTTACTCCAACCCGGACGTACCGCACCCCGGCACCGTCGGAGCCGTCGACGTCACCGGGACGGCGACCGCCTCCGTCGGCCAGAGCGTCTGCCGCCGGGGAGCGACCACCGGTGTCCGTTGCGGTGTGGTCACCGGGCTGAACGCGACCGTCAACTACGGCGACGGAAGCACGGTCTCCGGGCTGATCCGGACCAACATCTGCGCCGAGCCGGGCGACAGCGGGGGTCCGCTGTACGCCGGGGACAAGGTCATCGGCATCCTCTCCGGCGGCTCCGGGAACTGCGCCACGGGTGGGACCACCTACTACCAGCCGATCCAGGAGGTGCTGAGCGCTTACGGGCTGTCCGTCTACTGACGGGACGCGGTGGTCTCGTGCTCTTGTGCTCTCGTGCTCTTGTGGTCTCCTCTACCGTCCGTCCAGGGAGCAGTCGTCGGCCGACGCGGTGGTGTCCGCCCCGGCGGGCAGGGCCACGGTCCGGGAGGCGGGCGGCCGCACGCCCGTGCCGAGCCAGCGTTCCAGGGCCGTGAACGCCGTGCGGTAGCAGGGGGCGAGGGGGCGCAGCCGGTCCGGGAACAGGTCGACCAGGGCGTCGGTGTGGGTGCCGCCTTCGACGCGGTAGTAGCGGTGCAGCCCGCCTCGTCCGGTGTCCCTCACCATACGGGCGTAGACGTCGGAGTCCTGACTGATCGGCAGCAGGACGTCGAGGGTGCCGTGCAGGGTGATCAGCGGCTTGCCGATCCGACCGGTCAGGGCGATCTTCGCCACGGCCCGCATGACCTCCTCCGGGCGCGCGGTGTAGTCGTAGTCGGCGTCACAGGCGGGGGTGCCGGTCGTGCAGTACGGCGTCCCGGCCTCCGTCGCCCCGTCGAAACCGGGGTCGAGTTCCTCGCGGTAGACGCGCTGGGTCAGGTCCCAGTAGACCTGGTGGTGGTAGGGCCACAGGAACTCCGAGCCGGCCGGGAACCCGGCGGCGTGCAGGGCCTCCTGCGCCTGCCGGGCGCCGGCGCCGCCGGCGGCGTACACCGGGTAGTGGCGCAGCGCCTGGGGCAGGAAGTCCAGGAGGGTGGGTCCGTCGGGGCGCCACAGGGTGCCCTCCCAGTCGACTCCCCCGTCGTAGAGCTCCGGATGGTTCTCCAGTTGCCAGCGGACCAGGTATCCGCCGTTGGACATGCCGGTCACCAGGGTGCGCGACGGGGGACGGTGGTAGCGCTGGGCGACCGTGGCGCGGGCGGCCCGGGTGAGCTGGGTGAGCCGGTGGTTCCATTCGGCGACGGCGTCACCGGGTGTCTTCCCGTCCCGGTGGAAGGCGACCCCGGTGTTGCCCTTGTCCGTGGCGGCGTAGGCGTAGCCGCGGGAGAGCACCGCGTCGGCGATGGCCCGGTCGTTGGCGTACTGCTCACGGTTGCCGGGGGTGCCGGCGACCACCAGGCCGCCGTTCCACCGGTCGGGCAGGCGGATGACGAACTGGGAGTCGTGTCCCCATCCGTGGTTGGTATTGGTGGTGGAGGTGTCGGGGAAGTAGCCGTCGATTTGGATGCCGGGCACGCCGCTGGGGACGGTCAGGTCCTTCGCTGTCAGTCCGGCCCAGTCGGCGGGGTCGGTGTGGCCCGTGCCGACCGTGCCCGCGGTGGTCAACTCACCCAGACACGACGCTTGTTGGTGCTCGGCACCCGGCACGCGCAGCTGCGTGCGGTGCGCGCAGTGAGCGCCGGGGCGCTCCGCCGCGGCGGAAGCGGGCAGGGGTGTGAGCACGAGAGCCGCCACGGCGAGGGCCGTGGGAACGCGGTGGGGCCGTGAGCCGGACGGAAAGCGGGGGGACAGACGCATCGGTGTGCCTCCGAGGACGCGTACGAGGATGCGCCGGAGACTAGGGCGCCTCCCCGCCTGACCACATGGGTCGGCAGACCACCGTCAGCCCGTCGGCCATGGGGCGGGACACCATCCCGGGTCACCAGGCACGTACCGGCCGGCCCAGCGCGAGCGCGACTATGGGCGGCCGTCACACAGCGCCTCCTCCAGTCCTGGCTGCTCAGCCCATGCCGGGGCCCACGGGGGCGCCTCGATGATGCACGCCACACCAGTCAACGGGCCCCGCCCGCGCATCGGGAGGCAGTCGTCATGGGACAGTCGCACCCCCCGCACCACCGCACGAAGGGCCGCCTCATCGGGGGCATCCGCCGCTGGGTGACCGCCGCCGTGGGCGCCCTGGCGCTCACGGCCGGCCTGATCGCCGCGGGCCCCCCGGCGTCCGCCGCGGGCCTGACCCAGGTCACCGGCTTCGGCACCAATCCCGGCAACCTCTCCATGTACACCTACGCGCCGGACACCCTGCCGCCCGGCGCCCCGCTCGTGGTCGCCCTGCACGGCTGCACGCAGAGCGCGAGCGACTACTACGCCCACTCCGGTTGGCCGAAGTTCGCCGACCGCTACGGCTTCGCGCTGGTCCTCCCCCAGACGAGCAGCGCCAACAACGCCAACTCGTGCTTCAACTGGTTCGATCCGGCGGACAGTTCGCGTGGCCGGGGCGAGGCGTTGTCGATCAGGCAGATGGTCGACCAGGCCGTCTCGCGCTACGGCAGCGACACCCGGCGGATCTACGTCACCGGCCTGTCCGCCGGCGGCGGTATGACCGCGAACCTGCTCGCCGCGTACCCCGATGTGTTCGCGGGCGGGTCCGTCGACTCCGGCCTGCCCGCGTCCTGCGCGAGCAGCGTGTCCGCGGCCTACACCTGCATGTACAGCCCGCCGGACCGGACCCCCGGCCAGTGGGGTGACCTGGTGCGCGCCGCGGCGCCCGCCGGCACCACCTCCTGGCCGCGCGTCGCGATCTGGCAGGGTACGGCCGACACCACGGTCCGGCCCGCCAACGCCACCGAGCTCCGCGACCAGTGGACGGACGTGTGGGGCCTCGGCCAGACCCCCTCGCGCACCGAGAACCTGAGCGGGGGCACCACGCTGAGCGTGTACGACGACGCCTCCGGCCGGCCGGCCGTCGAGGTCTACTCCGTCTCCGGCATGGCGCACGGCCTCGCGGTCGACCCGGGCAGCGGTCCCGACCAGTGCGGCACCGCCGGCACGTACTACCTCGACACCATCTGCTCCAGCTACCACACCGCCCGCTTCTGGGGGCTCGACGGTGACACCCCGGACACCGGCGCCCTGCCCGCTCCCACGGGACTGACGGTCACGGGGACCACCGACACCACCGTGGCGCTGAGCTGGAACGCCGTACCCGGCGCGGCCTCGTACACCGTCCACCGGGGCGGCGCGAAGGTGGGCACCACCACGTCCACCGCGTACACCGACACCGGCCTGGCCACCGGGACCACCCACACCTACACGGTGGCGGCCGTCGACCCGGCGGGGGTGGCGGGTGCGGTCTCCGCCGCGGTGACCGCGGCCACGAGCGGGTTCACACCCACCTGCCACACGGCGAGCAACTACGACCACACCACCGCCGGACGCGCCCACCAGAGCGCCGGCCGCACCTACGCCAACGGCTCCGAGGAGCCCATGGGCCTGTGGAACACGTTCACCGTGCACACCTTGGAGCAGACCGCGCCCGGCCACTACGTCGTGGCGGACTCGGGCTGCCCGGCCTGACTCCTGGGCCGATCAGGAACCGGCGAGGAAGGTGAGGCGGACCTTTCGCCGCGGGTTGTCCTTGTTCGTGTCGACCAGGCACACCGACTGCCAAGTCCCCAGCTCAAGCTGCCCGTTCACCACCGGCAGCGTGGCGTGCGGAGGCACGATCGCCGGGAGGACGTGATCGCGCCCGTGGCCGGGGCTGCCGTGGCGGTGCTGCCAGCGGTCGTCGGCGGGGAGGAGGGTGTGGAGGGCGGCCAGGAGGTCGTCGTCACTGCCGGCGCCGGTCTCGATGATCGCGACGCCTGCTGTCGCGTGCGGGACGAAGATGTTGAGGAGGCCGTCGCGACCTTCGGCGGCCTCCCTCAGGAAGGCCTCGCAGTCGCCGGTGAGGTCGACGATCCGCTCCGACGAGCCGGAGGCGACGTTCAGGACTCGGGTGGTGAAAGCGTCTGACATGCTCCCATCCTCACCCCTCCCGCCGGATTCACTCGTCATGCGGCGCTCGTCCCGTGATACGGCGGGTCCAGTCCGCGAGACGCCATTGACCGTGGACACGCCGACTGGCTAGTTTCGGCCGCATGTTGCGTTCAGCCCTGCTCACCACGCGCGGTCACATCGACCTGCTGCGGGTGGCCTCCGCCGCGTGTCGCCGCGGCTGCTGACGCCCCTTTCCCCCTCTTCACCACCCTCGCTCCGCTGACCCACGCGTGCACTGAGCCGTGCCGTCCTGTGCGGTGGCGTCGAGGCGTGTCCTTCACCGGTCGCTCTCCCCCTCCGTGGAGCATCATGAGCATCAGCCATGCCCCGCCCGGCTCTGCCGTACCCGATATTTCGGAAACGCCCCGCCGTGAGGTCCCCCCGCCCGTTCCCCACCTCGAACCCATCGTCCCCGCCTCCTCCCGCCGCGCCCGCGTCCCCCGCTGGCTGCGCCGCACCACCGGTCCGTTCCTGTTGCTGGTGTTGTGGCAACTCCTCAGCAGCACAGGGGTGTTGACCGCCGACGTGCTCGCCTCACCCGGCCGTATCGCCCAGGTCGCCGGAGATCTGATCGCCGACGGTTCGCTGACCTCGGCAATGACGACCTCGCTCCAGCGGGTCGCGGGCGGCCTGGTCCTCGGCGCGCTCATCGGCACCGGACTCGCCCTGGTCTCGGGCCTGTTCCGGGTGGGCGAGGACATCGTGGACGCGCCGGTGCAGATGCTGCGGACCGTGCCGTTCGTCGGTCTGATCCCGCTGTTCATCATCTGGTTCGGCATCGGCGAGGCCCCGAAGATCGCCATCATCACCCTCGGCGTGACCTTCCCGCTCTACCTCAACGTCTACGCGGGCATCCGTGGCGTGGACGCGCAGTTGATCGAGGCCGGGGAGTCCCTCGGGCTCTCCCGCTGGGGACTCGTCCGGCATGTGATCCTGCCCGGAGCCCTGCCCGGCGCCATGACCGGTCTGCGCTACTCGCTCGGCATCGCCTGGCTCGCGCTCGTCTTCGCCGAGCAGGTCAACGCGGACTCCGGCATCGGCTTCCTGATGGTGCAGGCGCGGGACTTCCTGCGCACCGACGTCATCGTGGTCTGCCTGATCGTCTACGCCTTCCTCGGCCTGCTGGCCGACTTCATCGTCCGCTCCCTCGAAAGGCTGCTGCTGCAATGGCGACCGACGTTCACCGGCCGGTGAGCCCCCGGGTGTCCACCTCGTCCGACACCTCCGACACCTCCCACGCCTCCCACGCCTCCCACGCCTCCAGGACATCCGAGCCGTCCGACGGACCCGAAGCGCCCCGCCCCGGGCAGGCCGTGCGCGTCGAAGGGCTGACCCGGTCCTTCGACGGCCGGGCCGTCATCGACGACCTCCGACTCGACGTCCGGCCGGGCGAGTTCGTGGCCCTGCTCGGCCGCAGCGGCTGCGGCAAGTCCACCCTGCTGCGCATCCTCGCCGGGCTCGACCGGGACATCGAGGGCACCGTCCTGGTCCCGCGCCGCAAGGCGGTCGCCTTCCAGGCCCCCCGGCTGATGCCGTGGAAGAAGGTCTGGCGCAACGTCCTGCTCGGCCTGCCCGGCAAACCGGCGCGCGCGGTCGCCGACCGGGCCCTGGAGGAGGTCGGACTGAGTCACCGTACGGACGCCTGGCCCAAGACGCTCTCCGGCGGCGAGGCCCAACGTGCCTCGCTGGCCCGGGCGTTGGTCCGTGAGCCCGATCTCCTGCTGCTGGACGAGCCGTTCGGCGCGCTCGACGCGCTCACCCGGATCAAGGCCCAGCGCCTGGTGGGCGAGTTGTGGCAGCGCCGCGGCTGCGCGGTGCTGCTGGTGACGCACGACGTCGAGGAGGCCGTCCTGCTCGCCGACCGGGTCCTCGTCATGGACGACGGTGTCATCGCGCACGAGCAGGAGATCGACCTCGCCCGGCCACGCGACATCACCGACCCCCGGTTCGCGGAGATCCGCGGGCAGCTCCTGGAGCGCCTGGGCGTCGACACCGCGGCTGAGGCCGCCTGAACTCCCCCACCCACAAGCAGAGTTCCACAGAACGGATCCACCATGCGACGTCGTCTCGCCCCTGCCGCCCTGCTCCTCCCCCTCGCCCTCCTGCTCACCGCCTGCGGTGGGAACGCGTCCGCCGGCACGGGCGGCGACACCGACGGCAAGGGCTCCCTCACGCTCGACGTCGGTGACCAGAAGGGGGGTTCGGAGGCGATCCTGCGTGCCGCCGGAGAGCTCGACAACCTCGACTACAAGATCAGGTGGTCGACCTTCACCTCCGGCCCGCCCCTCCTGGAGGCCGTCAACGCCAAGGCCGTCGACATCGGCGGCGTCGGCAACACCCCGCCCGTGTTCGCGGCCGGCGCCGACTCGAAGATCACGGTGGTGGCGGCCTGGCACGGCACCTCCAAGGGCGACGCCGTCCTCGTGCCGAACGACTCGAAGCTGACCGGTCCCGCGCAGCTCAAGGGCAGGTCCATCGCCGTGGCGCAGGGCTCCTCCGCCCACTACCAACTCGTCGCGTCCCTCAAGAAGGCCGGGCTCGGCCTGGGCGACGTGAAGGTCAAGTACCTCCAACCGGCCGACGCCCTCGCCGCGTTCACCTCCGGCAAGGTGGACGCGTGGGCGGTGTGGGACCCGTACACCTCGCAGATCCTCCGGTCGAAGCAGGGGCGTGTGCTGACGACCGGGGAGGGCGTCACCAACGGTCTGACCTTCCAGGTGGCGGCGCCGAGCGCGCTGAAGGACAAGAAGAAGGTCGCCGCGATCAAGGACTACCTGGAGCGGCTCCGGCGCGCCTACAAGTGGGTCTACTCCCATGAGTCGGAGTGGGCGAAGGTCTGGGCGAAGGAGACGGGGCTGCCCGAGGACGTGGCGCTGGCCGCGGTGAAGCGGACGTACACCACCCGGGTCGCGGTCGCCGTGGACCAGCAGCTGATCGCTTCGGAGCAGGAGATCGCCGACACGTTCACCTCGCTGAAGCTGATCCCGGGGAAGGTCGACTTCGGGAAGTTCGTGGACACGCGGTTCAACGGCGATCTGCCCGCGTCGACCTCCGCGCCCCGGCCCTCCGAGGACTGACACGGGAAGATCCACGACCTCGCCAGGGTTAGTAGAAATGTGAACAACACACGTGAGGTCGAGGTGGTCGTCACAGGCGCTGGTCAGGCGGGTCTGTCCAGCGCCTATCACCTGCGCCGCACCGGTTTCGAGCCGGAGCGCGACTTCGTGGTTCTGGACCACTCCCCCGCCCCCGGCGGCGCCTGGCAGTTCCGGTGGCCGTCACTGACGTACGGCAAGGTGCACGGCATGCACGCGCTGCCGGGCATGGAACTCACGGGCGCCGATCCCGAGCGGCCCTCGTCCGAGGTGATCGCCGAGTACTTCACGGAGTACGAGCGAGCCTTCGACCTGCGCGTACGACGCCCTGTCGACGTCCGTGCGGTGCGGGAGGGCGACAACGGGAGGCTGCTCGTGGAGACCTCGGACGGAAACTGGTCGACGCGGGCGCTGATCAACGCCACCGGTACCTGGGACCGGCCGTTCTGGCCGCGCTATCCCGGCCAGGAGACCTTCCGGGGGCGGCAGTTGCACACCGCGCAGTACCCCGGGCCCGAGGCGTTCGCCGGGCTGCGGGTGGTCGTGGTGGGCGGGGGCGCGTCCGGCACCCAGCACCTCATGGAACTCGCCCCCTACGCGGCCGCCACCACCTGGGTGACCCGGCGCGAGCCCGTGTTCCGCGAGGGCCCCTTCACGGAGGACCTCGGCCGGGAGGCCGTGGCGCTCGTCGAGGAGCGGGTACGGCAGGGGCTGCCACCCAAGAGCGTGGTGTCGGTGACCGGACTGCCGCTGAACGACGCGGTCCGGCAGGCCCTCGCGGACGGGGTCCTCGACCGGCAGCCCATGTTCGACCGGATCACGCCCGAGGGCGTGGAGTGGAACGACGGGCGGCGCCTGGACGCCGATGTGATCCTGTGGGCGACCGGGTTCCGGGCCGCCATCGATCATCTGGCCCCGCTGAAGCTGCGCGAGCCGGGCGGCGGGATCCGGGTCGAGGGCACGCGCGCGGTCGCCGACCCGCGGGTCCATCTCGTCGGATACGGCCCGTCGGCGAGCACCATCGGCGCCAACCGCGCGGGCCGTGCGGCCGTGCGGGACATCAGGCGACTGCTGACGGCGGAGCCCGCCGCCGCCTGACGGCCCCGCGCGTCATCCCGCCCCGGACGGGTTCCGCTGGTTCTTGTTGAACTCGGCCACGTTGCGCCGGTGTTCGTCGAAACTGTTGGTGAAGCGGGTGTCTCCCGGCTTCACCGTCACGAAGTAGAGCCAGTCCCCCGGGGTGGGATTGATCGCCGCGCGCATCGCGTCCTCGCCCGGGTTGTCGATCGGGGTCGGCGGCAGCCCCATGCGCTGGTACGAGTTGTACGGGCTGTCGATCTTGAGGTCGGCGCCGGTCGTCCGCAGGGTGGAGCGGTTCAGCGCGTAGTTGATGGTGGAGTCCATCTGCAACGGCATCCCGCGCTCCAGGCGGTTGAAGACGACCCGGGCCACCTTCCCCATGTCCTCCTTGGTCGCCGCCTCCGCCTGGACGATGCTCGCGATGGTGACGGCCTGGTAGACGTTCATCGCGTTGCGCTGGGCGCCGGCCGCGATGGGAGCGCCGTTGAACTTCTTGTTGGCGGTGTCGACCATGAACGAGAGCAGCGCCTCGGGCGTCGTCTTCTTCCCGTTCCGCTCCAGGGGATAGGTCGCCGGGAAGAGGTAGCCCTCCGGGTTGCCCTCGGCGTCGTTGGGCAGTCTGAGGTTGGCCTTGACCAGGGACTTCTTGGCGGTGCCCGGCGGCTGGGCGAGGGCCTTGTCGACGGCGTCGTAGATCTGGCCGGCCCGCCAGCCCTCCGGGATCACCAGCGTGGCGGACTCCCGCTCCCTGTCGCCCCGCAGGCTGAGGAGCGGCACCGCCACGGCGGTGCCGGCCACGACGGCCCCGGTCGCGATGAGGACGAGTCGGCCCCGGCGCGTCAGTCGAATCGTGCTCCGTGGCGGAGTGTTCCTGTGCATGCGGGCACGGTAACCCGCATATCGTCACAAACCAGGCATATCTTCGGCTTGTCGGATTCGGTTCAGCTTGTCGGTTCCAGCTGCGCGTCCCGGTGCGCGGGGTCGGTTCGGGCGTCCCCGCGGGCAGGGTCCAGGCGGGCGTCCCGCCGTACGAGCTCCGCGTACCGCCCCTCCTGCTCCAGCAGCTCCTCGTGCGTACCGCGCTCGGCCACCCGGCCCGAGTCCAGGACGACGATCTGGTCGGCGCCGCGAATGGTGGACAGCCGGTGCGCGATGGTGAGCGTGGTGCGGTTGGCCGACAGCGCGTCGATGGCCTCCTGCACGGCGTGCTCGGTACGGGTGTCCAGCGCGCTGGTCGCCTCGTCCAGGATGAGGACGGGCGGGTCCCGCAGAATGGTCCGCGCGATGGCCAGGCGCTGCTTCTCACCACCGGAGAAACGGTGGCCTCGCTCACCGACGACGGTGTCGTACCCGTCCGGCAGCGAGGCGATGTGGTCGTGGATCTGGGCCGCCCGCGCCGCCTGTTCGAGCTCCTCGTCGGTGGCGTCCGGCTTGGCGAAGCGCAGGTTGTCGGCGACCGAGGCGTGGAAGAGGTACGTCTCCTGCGAGACGACCCCGATGGCTCGCGCGAGGGTGTCGAAGTCCAGGTCGCGGACGTCGACCCCGTCGAGGGTGACCCGGCCGCCCGTCACGTCGTAGAGCCGCGGGACCAGATAGCCGAGCGTGGACTTGCCGGCGCCGGTCGGGCCGACGACCGCGAGACTGCTGCCCGCGGGGACGTCGATGTCGATGCCGTCGAGGACGGGGCCCCGCTCATCGTTCTCGCCGTCGTAGCGGAACTCCACGTTCTCCAGGCGGACCTCGCCCTTGACGCGGTCGAGGTGGACCGGGTCCTCCCGCTCGGTGATGTCGATCGGCAGGTCGAGGTACTCGAAGATGCGCTGGAAGAGCGCGAGCGAGGTCTGGATCTGGACGCCGGTCGACAGCAGGCTCACGGCCGGGCGGAACAGGCCCTGCTGGAGCGAGACGAACGCGACGATGGTGCCGATCGAGATGTCCGGGCCGCCGGTCTGGAGGGCGATGCCCGCGGTCCAGTAGATGAAGGCGGGCATCGCGGACATGACGATCCCGATGACGGCCATGCGCCAGCGGCCTGCCATGTTCGACCGCACTTCGAGGTCGACCAGGCTCTCGGACTCGTCGGCGAAGGACCGGGTCAGCGAGTCGGAACGGCCCATGGTGCGGCCGAGCAGGATGCCGCTGACGGAGAGCGACTCGGTGACGGTCGCGGCCATCGCGGCCATCTGCTTCTGCCGCTGGGTGGTGATCTTCTTGCGTTCGTTGCCGACCCGGCGGCTGATCCACACGAACACCGGGAGCAGCAGCAGCGAGACGACGGTCAGGCGCCAGTCGAGGGCGATCATCGCGACGATCGTGGCGACTACGCTGGTCAGGTTGGACACTAGGGAGGTGGCCGTCGAGGTGACGGTGGCCTGCATGCCGCCGATGTCGTTGGCGATGCGGGACTGCACCTCGCCGGTGCGGGTGCGGGTGAAGAAGGCGAGTGACATGCGCTGGAGGCGGCCGTAGACCGCGGTGCGCAGGTCGTGCATGACGCGCTGGCCGACCGTGGTGGAGATGAGGGTCTGGCCGACGCCGAAGACGCCGGTGAGGACGGCGCTCAGGATCATGCCCAGCGCGAGCAGGCTGAGCAGTCCGGTACGGCCCTGGGGGATGGCCACGTCCAGCGTTTCCTTCAGCAGGAACGGGGTGGCCACGGTGACGAGTGAGGAGGCGCCGACCAGCAGACCGACGACGGCGAGCTTCGCACGGTAGGGCTTGAAGAGCCGGAGGATGCGGCGCACCTGACGGGGCTGGTCGGTCGAGGTGCCCGGTGTGGGTGTCCAGTCGATGTGATCGCGGGGCATGGTCTCCTACGGAGGGTGAGGTGAAGAGGACTGACGGAGCCTAGCTCATTGTTACCTATACTCACAATGAACCAGGTCCTGATATTGTTCCCTCATGACCACGTCCGATTCCGACAGCCTGCTCGCCGAGCAGTTGCTCAGGCTCACGCGCCGGGTGCACCGCATCCAGAAGCGCCAGTTCCATGAGCGCGGTCTCGGCGTGACGCCGGCCCAGTCCCGGCTGCTGCGCACCCTCGCCCACTGGGAGACACCGCCCCGCATGGCCGATCTCGCGGAGCGGCTGGAGGTGGTGCCGCGCGCGGTGACGAGCCTGGTCGACGGACTGGAGGCCGGCGGCAAGGTCCGCCGGGTGCCCGATCCGGCCAACCGGCGGGTGATCCGCATCGAGCTCACCGAGGACGGCGTGAAGGCTCTTCAGGAACTGCACGCGGTACGCAGGGCCGCCGCGGAGGAGATCCTCGCCCCCTTGTCGGGCGAACAGCGTGAGGTGCTCGGCCGGTTGCTGGACACGTTGGCGGACGGACAGTGCTGAACGGGGTGTGGCCCACCACTTCGGTGATGAAGTGGTGGGCCACACCCCGTTCCAGGACCGGCGTCAGCCGACCTCGGAGACCGGCTCCTTGGGAGGCTCCACCGGTACGGGCACTTCCTCCACAGCGGGCACGTCTTCGCCGCCGAGCACCTTCTTCGCCTTGTCGATGTCCAGCGCCCCCTCCCAGCGGGAGACCGCGAAGACCGCGACGCAGTTGCCGAGCAGGTTGGTCACGACGCGCATCGAGTCCATGATGCGGTCCACGCCGAGGAGCAGGGCGACGGCTCCGGCGGGGATGGCTCCCAGCGAGGACGCCGTCGCGGACAGGGCGAGGAAGGCCGAGCCGGGGATGCCCGCCATGCCCTTGCTGGTCAGCATCAGCACCAGGACCACGGTGATCTGCTGGCCCAGGCTGAGGTCGACGCCCACCGCCTGGGCGATGAACAGCGTCCCGATGGAGAGGTACAGCGAGGCGCCGTCGAGGTTGAAGGAGTAACCGGTCGGCAGCACCAGGCCGACCGCGTCGTCGCGGGCACCGGCCTTGCGCAGCTTCTGCATCACGCGCGGCATGACGGACTCGGTGGACGCGGTGCCGAGCGCGAGCAGCGTCTCCTCGCGGATGTAGCGCAGGAACTTCCACAGGCTCAGCCCGGTGAGCGCCTTGAGCGCGACGGCGAGCAGCACGATGAAGAGCGCGGCGGCCGCGTAGCACAGGACGATCAGCTTGGCGTAGGTCTCGATGACACCGAGGCCGTACTGGCCGATCAGGACGGCCATCGCGCCGAACACCGCGATCGGCGCGAGACGCATCACGAAGCCGACGACCGCGAAGATGATCTCCTGCGCCTGCTCGATGGCGGGCAGCACCTGCGGGACCTTGGTGTGGCCGAGGTGCAGCAGCGCGGCGCCCACCAGACAGGCCAGGATGAGTACCTGGAGCAGGGAGTTCTCGGCGAAGGCGCCGATGAAACTGGTGGGCAGCGCGTTGACGACGAACTCGGTCGTCGAGGGCAGGTGCCCGCCGCCGGTCTTGGCGTCGACGGCCGCGGAGTTGAGCGTGGCCGGGTCGACATGCATCCCCGAGCCGGGCTGGACGAGGTTGGCGGCGAGCAGGCCGATGATCAGCGCGAGGGTGCTGGCGACCTCGAACCAGATCAACGCCTTGAGCCCGATCCGGCCGAACGCCTTCAGGTCACCGGCCTTGGCGATGCCGACGACGACCACGCAGAACACGAGCGGCGAGATGATCGTCTTGATGAGCCGGGTGAACCCGTCGCCGAGCGGCTGGAGGTCCGAGGCGAAGCCGGGCCACAGCTTTCCGACGAGGATGCCGAGCACGAGCGCGCAGGCGACCTGCGCGAAGAGAGAGGTACGCAGTATGCGTGCGACGCGTCGCGGCAGGGACGGGACGGACGGCGGCACGGGCACTCCTTGAGCGACGGGGACGCGCAGAAGCCGGGGGAAGACTTCTGCGATACGGAAAGCGGCTTCCGTGACGATCACTTTGGAGGGCCCGTTGATCACGCGCGAAACCGTCGGGTTTCAGCCGCGTAAATCACGCTGCCTGTGACGCATCGCACACAACCTGCCTCAGCAGCCCTCGCGTTCTTCGGTCAGCACCCCCTGGACGGTGGCGAGGGAGCGGTCGTAGCAGCCGGCCGAACCGCGGATCCGGAAACGCTCGCTGCTCGTACCGACCGCGTGCCGCTGGTCGCGCGGCACGTTGATCGTGTACGTGGCGTCGCCCGTGTAGGTGTCGTCGAGCCGGTACCAGCCGGTGCGGTGGCCCGCCCGGGTCACCGTGACGTCCGCGCGGTCACCGAGGGTCAGCACGGTGCGCAGCCGGTCGCCCGCACCGATGGTGGTCGCGCCGTCCATCGTGTACGTGCGGTGGGTGCGGGCGGTCCTGGCCGGGCCGCGGCCGTCGACGGTGACCGATTCGTCGTCCGTCCAGGTCGCCTTGAGCGCGTCGGGGTTCTCGCCGTCGGCCCAGCGGTGGGTGGAGGTGTTCGCCAGCGAGCGGCGGACGGTGGTCGTGACGCGGCCGTGCGAGGTGTCGACGTACCCGGCGACGGTGAGCCGGTGGTCACCCTCGGTGTCCACACGGTGCTCCGAACCGGGCGTGTACGTCGAGGAGTTGGTGAGGTCGCCGCTCGAGTGCGCGGTGAGCTTCCCGGTGACGTGCGCACGCTTGGCGTCCTGCCAGACGAGGACGTTCACGGGGGTGCTCCAGCCTGCCTGCCCCTCGGGGACACCGACGACCGAGACCTCCACGCGGTGCGGGCGCCCGTCGTTGAGGATCCCGGCGAAGGGGGTCAGGTCGTATTCGATCGGCTTGACGTCGAAGGCGCGGGGGCCCGGCACGACGTACCAGAGGAAGGGGTTGGACCAGCCACCGGTCCACACGGTCGGGAACGGGGCGGCGACACCCGCCAGTCGGCCGTCCACGGTGATCTGCACCTCGCGGTACGGACCGCCGTCGGCCTGACAGGAGTACGGCGCGTTCGACGGCACCGCCAGGTACCAGTACTCCTCGCAGCCGCCGCCCGAGCCGGTGGCGTACACCTCGGCGACGATGCGTTCGCTGTTGCGCGGGGTGGTGAGGGTGCCCTGGTCGAGCGTCAGCACCCGGTCCGGTGCGGGGGCCTCGCGAGCCTCACCTCCCTCGCGTGCCGGGTAGAAGGTGAGCGTCACCTTCACGTCGATGACCCCGGTGTACGTGTCGTCGACGACGTTCCCGATGAGCATCTCGACGGCGTGGTCACCGCGGAAGGTGTCGCTGTAGCGCGTGACGTCCTTCTCCACGGACCACTCGATGCCGTCGGGCGAGGGCTGCGGTGTGGACGTACGGAAGATCTCGACCCCGCCGATGTGCAGATACCCGAGCCGGTCGAACTGCCGCCCCTTGACCTTGCCGTCCATGCGCAGCACGACCTTGCTCCAGCGGTCGCCGCAGCCCTTGGGCGGGGTGTAACCGCCCGAGTACGGCGTGAAGTCCCGGAACTGCGCCTCGGCGACGGTGACTTGGCAGGACGGGCCTGAGGGCCTGGTGACGGGTGGGGCCGCGGTGATCGGGTCGTGCCAGTCGGTGCCGAACTCGGCGGGGACGCCGGTCGGTCGGGCTGGTGGGGAGGGGGCCTGTGCGGACTGGGCGGGTGCCGCTCCGAGCAGCGTGCTCGCCAGGAGGGTCGCTCCGGCAAGCATGGACATGACGATCCGTCTCTTCATGGCCGTGTTCTACGGCGAGTCGGGCGCCTCCCGCAATGACGCCTCCCCCGGCGACCTCAGTCCCTCAGGTCCGCCCTGTCTCCCCTCACCACCACGGGACGCGGGTCGTGCCACTGCCGTGGTCCATGTGCAGCCAGATGCCACCGCCCTCGCCATGACCCCGGGGGCGCGTCCGGTCGTTCGGCGCAGTGCCCTCGACCCGGTTGTGGTCGATGGCGATGACGTGATCGAAGTCGTGCCAGTAGGACCTGGGCTGCCGGCGGGGCCGCCATGGCGGCGGATCGGGTGTACGGCAGCCGGGTTCCGGGGTCGGGCAGCACTCCCTGGCGTCGCTGAGCGTGGACACGTCGACGGGGCTGCGACTGTCGCCCTCGTGGTGCTCGGTGGTCCAGCCCTTCTTGCCGTCGTGCGCGGGCCAGTCGCGGACGCGTTCCCAGCCGGAGCCACGCTTGGCGCGGAGCACGACGGTGGCGTCCGCGCAGTGCCTGGCGCCGCCGTAGACCGCGACGACCTGGCGGGAGGCGGCGGGGACACGACGCTGAAAGGCGGTCGCCGACGCCGGGGACGCGGTCGGCGCGGCCTTCCCAGGGTGATCGGCAGCGCCACCAGGGCCGTCGCCGTCCCCGGACCTGTGCCGCGGTTGCGCGGACGTAGCCGGATCTGTGCGGCGCGGCGGAAAACCTGTTGCCTCCGACCACGCTCTGCCGCGAACCTTTCACGGTTTGCAGCCGCCGTGTGCGGCTCCCTCCCACCCCCCTGACACGAGCCACTGGGACGTCACACGTCATGCAGATCCAAGACCTTCCGTATCCCGACCCGGGAGTGCCGGACGCCCGCTCGGGCTCCCGGTTCCTGTGGTGGCTCTTCAGGAACCAGTTGGGCGGACAGCTCAAGTCACTGGCCTGGGGACTGCTGCACTTCCTCTCCATCTCCGCGCTGCCCCTCTGCGTCGGCGTGGCCGTTCAGGCGGTCGTCGACCGCTCCGGCGGCCGACTCGCCCTCGCGGGCGGCCTGCTGGCGCTGTGCTGCCTCGGCAGCGCGCTCGGCGACACCTTCCTGCACCGCACCGCCGTCACCAACTGGATCACGGCCGCCGCGCGCGTCCAGCAGCTGCTGGCGCACAAGGCCGCCAACCTGGGCTCGGCACTGACCCGGCGGGTCGCGGCCGGCGAGGTCGTGGCCGTCTCCACCGGTGACGTCGAGAAGATCGGCTGGTTCGTGGAGGCCTGGTCACGGTTCACCGCCGCGGCCGTCACCATCGTCGTGGTCTGCGCCGGACTGGTCGTCTACCAGCCGGCGCTCGGCTGGGTGGTCGCCGTGGGCCTGCCCTTCGTGGCCCTCGCGGCACTGCCGCTGCTGCCCCGCGCGACCCGGCGCGCCGACGTCCAGCGCGAGAAGGCCGGCCGCGCCACCGAACTGGCCTCCGACACGGTCGCCGGCCTGCGGGTGCTGCGCGGCATCGGCGGCGAGGACCTCTTCCTCGACCGCTACCGCGAGGCCTCCCAGGAGGTCCGCCACGCGGCCGTGCGCAGCGCCCGGATGTGGTCCCTGATCGCCGCGATCCAGGTGCTGCTGCCGGGGCTGCTGCTGATCGCGGTCGTCTGGTACGGCGTCCATCTGGCCCGGCAGGGCCGCGTCGAGATCGGCGAACTGGTCGCCGTCTACAGCTCGGTGATGATCCTGAGCTATCCGCTGCGGCACTTCGAGGAGATCGCCATGGCGTACTCCTTCTCCCGGCCCTCCGCCACGCGGGCCGCCCGGGTGCTGTCGCTGGAGCGCGCCACGTCCGCCGAGGGTTCGCGCGACATGGAGGAGGTGCCGTCCGGAGACCTGTACGACCCGGCCACCGGGCTGCTCGCCCCCTCCGGCCGGCTCACCGCGGTGGTGTGCGGCGACCCGGACGCGGCGGGGCTGCTGGCCGAGCGCCTCGGCGGGCACCCCTCGGAAGCGGGGACGTCGGTGCGGCTGGGCGGGGTGCCGCTGGACGAACTGCCCCTCGGCTCGGCGCGCACGGCGGTCCTGGTCCAGGACAAGGACCCGGTCCTGCTCTCCGGAACCCTGCGCGAGCTGCTCGACGTGCCCGCGTCGGGCGACGTCGGCGCCGAGGAGGCGCTCGCCGCCGCGCAGTGCGCGGATGTGCTGGCGGCCCTGGTCCAGGGGTCCTTGGGCGTCGAGGACCCGATGGACGCGCGCATCACCGAACGCGGCCGGTCCCTGTCGGGCGGCCAGCGCCAGCGGCTCGCCCTGGCCCGGTCCCTGTTCACCGACCCGGAGGTACTCGTCCTGGACGAACCCACCTCCGCCGTCGACTCGCACACCGAGGCACGGATCGCGCAGGGCGTGCGGGACCTGCGGGCCGGGCGCACGACCGTGGTGTTCACCTCCTCGCCGCTGCTCCTGGACCACGCCGACCGCGTGGTGCTCGTGCACGAGGGCGAGGTCGCGGCGGTCGGCGTGCACCGCGAACTGGTGCGCAAGGAGCCGCGGTACCGGGCGGTCGTCACCCGCGAGACCGACGAGGAGGCCGCGCTGCCGGAACCGGACGCGCTCGAGGAGCAAGACGTACTGCACGCACTGGAAGAGATCGAGGAGAGCGCATGATCGGCGTGGCGCCACCGGCGTACGACCCGGCGGCACCGACGACGGCTACCACCCTGCCCGTCGGGGCCACCGCGACCGTACGCGCCTACGTGGCCGAACTGTTCCAGCGGCACCGCCGCGCCTTCGCGCTCCTCGTCGGCGTCAACACCGTCGCCGTGGTGGCCTCCATGGTCGGGCCGTGGCTCCTCGGCGACCTCGTCGAGCGGGTGTCGGACGGGGCCCGGGAACTCCATCTGGAGCTGACGGCCGGGCTGTTCGTGATCGCTCTGGTCGTCCAGGCCGTGTTCGTACGGCAGGTGCGGCTGCGCGGCTCGATGCTCGGCGAGCGCATGCTGGCCGACCTGCGCGAGGACTTCCTCGTACGGGCCGTCGGCCTGCCGCCGGGCGTCCTGGAGCGGGCCGGGACCGGTGACCTGCTGTCCCGGATCACGACGGACATCGACCGGCTCGGCAACGCGATGCGCGAGGCCGTGCCACAGCTCGCGATCGGCGTGGTGTGGGCGGCCCTGCTCCTCGGCGGACTGGTGATCACCGCGCCGCCCCTGGCCGCCGCCGTGCTGCTCGCCCTGCCCCTGCTGGTGATCGGCTGCCGCTGGTACTTCAAGCGGGCGCCCTCGGCCTACCGCTCGGAAGCCGCCGGATACGCCGCCGTGGCCGCCGCGCTCGCGGAGACCGTGGACGCAGGACGCACCGTCGAGGCGCACCGGCTGAGCGCGCGTCGCATCGAGCTGTCGGAGCGGCGGATCAAGGAGTGGACGGCCTGGGAGCGGTACACGCTGTGGCTGCGGTCGGTGCTCTTCCCGTGCATCAACGTCAGCCACGTGATGATCCTTTCGTCGGTGCTGATGGTCGGCGGGGTGTTCGTGCTCCAGGGCTGGATCGGGGTCGGCCAGTTGACGACGGGCGCCCTGATCGCGCAGATGCTGGTCGACCCGGTCGGGCTGATCCTGCGCTGGTACGACGAGCTGCAGGTGGCCCAGGTGTCCCTGGCCCGGCTGGTCGGGGTCCGGGACATCGAGCCGGCCGGCGGAGACGCCGAACTCGCTCCCGAGGGGCGGGACGTCCACGCCGACCGGGTGCACTTCGGCTATCTCGAGGGCGTGGACGTCCTGCGCAAGGTGTCCCTGGAGGTCGCGCCCGGCACCAGGCTGGCGCTGGTGGGCCCCTCGGGCGCCGGCAAGTCAACCCTGGGCAGGCTGCTGGCCGGCATCTACGCGCCCCGTGACGGCCGGATCACCCTCGGCGGGGCCGAACTGTCCCGGATGCCCGCCGAACGGGTCCGTGAGCACGTGGCCCTCGTCAACCAGGAGCACCACGTCTTCGTGGGCTCCCTGCGCGACAACCTCCTGCTCGCCCGGACGGACGCCACGGACGCCGAGCTCTGGGCGGCCCTCGGCGCGGTCGACGCGGACGGGTGGGCACGCGCGCTCGACGACGGCCTCGACACCGAGGTCGGGTCCGGCGGACTGACCGTCACCCCGGCCCAGGCCCAGCAGGTCGCGCTGGCCCGGCTGGTGCTGGCCGACCCGCACACGCTGGTCCTGGACGAGGCGACGTCGCTGCTGGATCCCCGGGCGGCCCGTCACCTCGAACGCTCCCTGGCCCGCGTCCTCGACGGCCGCACGGTGGTCGCCATCGCCCACCGCCTCCACACCGCCCACGACGCGGACGTCATCGCGGTCGTCGAGAACGGCCGCATCAGCGAACTGGGCAGCCACGAGGAGCTGGTCGCGGCGGACGGGGCGTATGCGGCTTTGTGGAGGTCTTGGCACGGGTGACGGGTAGGGGTGGGCCGGGGGCGGGGCCCTTGCCGCTGGGGCCGGATGCCGAGTGCCGGGGCGCTCGGGGCGCCCGGTGCCGGCGATGTACAGGTGCCGGCGATGTGCGGGCGGCGGCGATGCGCGGGTGCCGCGGACACTCGGATGTCCTGGCGCCCGGTACTGGAGGCCGGGCTGCAGGGGGCAAGGAGCCGGGGTCGCTCGGAGTGCCTGTTGCCGGGTGCCGGGAGGCTCGGGGTCCGGGGATGCGCAGGCTGCCAGGGGCGCCCGGGGTCTCGGGAATGTCCGGGCGTCGAGGGCCTTCCAGCGCCTCTCGCCGGTTGAGGAGGCGCTCGGGGTACCTCGCGCCGGGAGCCAGGGGCCAGCGGTGTCCGCGGTCCCGAGAGGCTCGGGTGCCGGGCGCCGGGGTCTCCGAGGCCCGCTGACGCCGGACGTGCCTGGGTGCGGGGCCTGAGCGTTCTGGGGTGCCACGCGACGCGACGCTGGGGGCGCTCACTCGACCCCGTGCCCGCGCCCTCCAGCAGCCGCACAGCACAGCCCGCCCGTCCCCTCCGGGCACCCCGCCACCCCGGCACCCCGTCCCCTCCGGCACCCCGACACCCCGACACCCCGACACCCGCAGAACCTGCCCCCTCCGCATACCGACGCACCCCCACCCCGCCCCGGCCCGCCTCGCCCCGCCCCGGCCCACAAACCTGATGCAGCCCACCCCGGCCCACCGATCCCCCCGCTCCAGCCAGCGCAGCGACCACGTGGCGTTGCGCAGTCCCGAAAGGGGGTGGAAGGCTGGACAGCAGCACCGGCTCAGGGAGCGCCCGCGGACGGCAGGGTCCTACGGTGGGCGCGGCGAGTGCCCCGTGAGGCCGTGGTCCGCCCCGGACCGCGGCAGGACCGGGTCCGTCCCCTTCACCTGGAGGTACCCGTGGACAGCTCCGACGGATGGGGAGACGACGTCTACCAGCCCGACGGATCCGAGATCCAGGACGACGCGGGTCTGCTCGACGCGGAGGACACCCTGGAGAACGACGGAGTCAGCGATCCCCTCGACCGGGGCTGGTCCCCGCCGGAGAGGCCGTGGGCGGTGGAGCACAGCGGTGTGACGGCCGAGGAGCGCCGACAGGGCGAGACGCTGGACCAGCGGCTCGCCGAGGAGACGCCCGACCTCGCACCGGACGACGGCGACGGCATCGGTGACTGCGACGGCACTGACGGCGAGCTCCTGGACAACGAGGTCGGCGCGATGCGTTCCGGCCGTCTCGTGGCCCCCGACGAAGGGGCTCACGAGGACGAGGAGAGCGCGCTGGTCGCCATGGACGTGGGCATCGACGGTGCCGCCGCGTCCGCGGAGGAGGCCGCGATGCACATCGTCGACGAGGAGTCCCTGCCCGGCTGACCCCCGCGACCGCCCGGCCGTTGCGGACCGCCCACCACCGCAGAGCCCGTGCCGTACCCCCCGTCCCCCGTCCCCGTCCCCGTCCCCGTCCCCGTCCCCGTCCCCCGAGGAGCATCCATGCAGCAGGACAAGCACCCCGACTACCACGAGGTCGTCTTCCGCGACCGCTCCGCCGGCTACGCCTTCCTGACCCGGTCGACCGCCACCAGCGACCAGACCATCGAGTGGGACGACGGCGAGACGTACCCGGTGGTGGACGTGGAGATCTCCTCCGAGAGCCATCCCTTCTACACCGGCAAGGCGCGGACGGTGGACTCGGAAGGACGCGTGGCCGCCTTCGAACGGCGCTACGGAGGCGGGACCGGACAGGGCTGACGGGGTCAGGGCTGACGGGGGACCCCTGCGCCCCGGCCCCGGACGAATCAGATGAAGTTGAGGGCCGCCGCGCAGCCCACTCCCCCGAGCAGCATGAACGCCGGCATGAGCACCTTCAGCTCGACCCAGCTCCCGGCCCGGAAGCGCATGACCTTCGGCGGGCCGATCGGGTACCAGCGCTTGCGGCCCACCGGGATCGGCCACAGGATCGGGCAGCCGGAGACCGTCAGCGCGTCCCCGATGTCGTGCACGAGCGCGCCCAGCACGACCGGCAGCCCCAGCCACAGGTACTCCTGGCCCGGCTGCGTGAACAGCCAGTTGGAACCGTTGCCCGGCTTGTCCAGGACGCCCGCGATGATCCACGCGCTGGTCGCGGCGAGCAGCCAGACCAGGACGTCCGCGCTGGAGCCCCGGGTCGCCCGCCACAGCAGGCCCTCGATGGCCAGCACCATGTGCACGAACAGGATCGCCAGCACCGCCCAGCGGCCACCGGTGATCGCCGCGACCGAGCAGCCAGCGCCGATCAGCACCGCCCACAGCCAGGTGTGCGTGAGCGTGCGGTGCCCACCGGAGCGACGCGGGTCCCCCTGCTTCCTGGTGGCCTTGTAGACGGCGTACGAGAGCTTGTCGACGATCTCGCACAGGGCCCACGAGATCGGCCCGAAGGCCCGTGAGATCGTGGCCGCCTTGTGGTCGAGGTCGGGAGCGAGTGCGGCCCCCGCGCAGATCAGGGCCCCCGCCAGCAGCACGGGCCACGGCATGGTGTGCCCCGTGGCGGCGGCCGCCGCTCCTACGCCCAGCCAGGCCGCGGCGCCCGACAGTGAGTGTGCTGGTCCCATCATCGGCGTTGCCCGCCCCATTCCTCGTGTGCCACCGTCCAGTTGACCGGCTGCGCTGACGCTCCGTCGGCGACACAGCGTACTGGTCGTGATCTTCGGACTCCCATCCGATTCCCCCCTCGGGCATCCGGGCAGGCAAGATGGGTGGGTGACCCTCATCGATCAGCTCCCGCCGACCGCCGACCCCGACGCCCTCTACGAAGCCTTCGAGTCGTGGGCCGAGGAGCGGGGCCTGACGCTCTACCCCCATCAGGAGGAGGCGCTGATCGAGGTGGTGTCCGGCGCGAACGTGATCGTGTCGACGCCCACCGGCTCCGGCAAGAGCATGATCGCGGCGGGCGCGCACTTCGCCGCCCTCGCCCGTGACGAGGTCACCTTCTACACCGCCCCCATCAAGGCGCTCGTGTCGGAGAAGTTCTTCGAGCTGTGCAAGATGTTCGGCACGGAGAACGTCGGCATGCTGACCGGCGACGCCTCCGTCAACGCCGACGCCCCCGTCATCTGCTGCACCGCCGAGGTGCTGGCGTCGATCGCGCTGCGCGACGGCAGGAACGCGGACGTCGGCCAGGTCGTCATGGACGAGTTCCACTTCTACGCCGAGGCAGACCGCGGCTGGGCCTGGCAGATCCCGATCCTGGAGCTGCCGCAGGCGCAGTTCGTCCTGATGTCGGCCACGCTCGGCGATGTCGCGATGTTCGAGAAGGACCTGACCCGGCGCACCGGCCGGCCGACGTCGGTGGTCCGCTCGGCGACCCGCCCCGTCCCCCTCTCCTACGAGTACAAGTTCACCCCGCTCACCGAGACGCTGACGGAGCTCCTGGAGACCAAGCAGGCGCCGGTGTACATCGTGCACTTCACGCAGGCGCAGGCCGTGGAGCGGGCGCAGGCGCTGATGAGCATCAACATGTGCACGCGCGAGGAGAAGGACCAGATCGCCGACCTGATCGGCAACTTCCGCTTCACCACCAAGTTCGGCCGCAACCTCTCCCGTTACGTCCGGCACGGCATCGGCGTCCATCACGCCGGCATGCTGCCCAAGTACCGGCGGCTGGTGGAGAAACTCGCGCAGGCCGGTCTGCTGAAGGTCATCTGCGGCACCGACACCCTCGGCGTCGGTGTCAACGTGCCCATTCGCACGGTGCTGTTCACGGCGCTCACCAAGTACGACGGCAACCGCGTCCGTACCCTGCGCGCCCGCGAGTTCCACCAGATCGCCGGTCGCGCGGGCCGGGCCGGCTACGACACGGCGGGCTTCGTCGTCGCCCAGGCTCCCGAGCACGTCATCGAGAACGAGAAGGCGCTCGCCAAGGCGGGCGACGACCCGAAGAAGCGCCGCAAGGTCGTCCGCAAGAAGGCGCCCGAGGGGTTCGTCGCCTGGTCGGAGAACACCTTCGAGAAGCTGATCGCCTCCGAGCCGGAGCCGCTGACGTCCCGCTTCCGGGTCACGCACACGATGCTGCTGTCGGTGATCGCCCGTCCCGGCAACGCGTTCGCGGCGATGCGGCACCTCCTGGAGGACAACCACGAGCCGCGCAAGCAGCAGCTCAAGCACATCCGGCGGGCGATCGCCATCTACCGCTCGCTGCTGGACGGCGGCATCGTCGAGAAGCTCGACGAGCCCGACGCCGCCGGACGCATCGTCCGGCTCACCGTGGACCTCCAGCAGGACTTCGCGCTCAACCAGCCGCTGTCCACGTTCGCGCTCGCCGCGTTCGAGCTGCTCGACCCCGAATCGCCGTCCTACGCGCTGGACATGGTGTCCGTCGTGGAGTCCACCCTGGACGACCCCCGGCAGATCCTCGTCGCCCAGCTCAACAAGGCCAAGGGCGAGGCCGTGGCCGCGATGAAGGCGGACGGCGTCGAGTACGAGGAGCGCATGGAGCGCCTGCAGGACATCACGTACCCGAAGCCCCTGGAGGAGCTGCTCTTCCACGCGTACGACACCTACCGCAAGAGCCACCCCTGGGTCGGCGACCACCCGCTCTCCCCGAAGTCCGTCATCCGCGACATGTACGAGCGGGCGCTGACCTTCACCGAGTTGGTCTCCCTCTACGACCTCGCCCGCACCGAGGGCATCGTCCTGCGCTACCTCGCGAGTGCCTACAAGGCGCTCGACCACAACATCCCCGACGACCTCAAGTCCGAGGATCTCCAGGATCTGATCGAGTGGCTCGGCGAGACGGTCCGCCAGGTCGACTCCAGCCTGCTGGACGAGTGGGAGCAGCTCGCCAACCCGGAGGAGATGACCGCCGAGGAGGCCCAGGAGAAGGCCGACGAGGTCAAGCCCGTCACCGCCAACGCGCGCGCCTTCCGGGTCCTGGTCCGCAACGCCATGTTCCGCCGCGTCGAGCTCGCCGCCCTGGACCAGGTCGAGGAACTCGGCGAGATGGACGGCGAGGCCGGCTGGGACGCCGACGCGTGGGGCGAGGCGATGGACAAGTACTGGGACGAGTACGAGGACCTCGGCACCGGTCCCGACGCCCGCGGTCCCAAGCTGCTGCGGATCGAGGAGGAGCCGCAGAACCGGTTGTGGCGCGTCCGGCAGACCTTCGCCGACCCGAACGGCGACCACGACTGGGGCATCAGCGCCGAGATCGACCTCACCGCCTCCGACGCGGAGGGCCGCGCGGTCGTCCGCGTCACCGATGTCGGGCAACTGTGAAGGACAGGCCGGTTGAGACCCACAGGCCTGTTGTGAGCCCCGGGTCAGTTGTGAGCCAAGGAGAATCCCACCCATGACGAACCCGGCCGAGAGGCTCGTCGACCTGCTCGACCTGGAGCAGATCGAGGTCAACATCTTCCGTGGCCGAAGCCCGCACGAGTCCCTCCAGCGGGTCTTCGGCGGCCAGGTGGCGGGCCAGGCGCTGGTCGCCGCCGCCCGGACCACGGACGGCGAGCGCCCGGTGCACTCGTTGCACGCGTACTTCCTGCGCCCCGGCCGGCCCGGCGTACCGATCGTGTACCAGGTCGAGCGGGTGCGGGACGGACGGTCGTTCACGACGCGCCGGGTCACCGCCGTGCAGCAGGGCCGCACGATCTTCAATCTCACCGCCTCCTTTCACAAGCCTGAGGAAGGTCCCTTCGAGCACCAGCTGCCTCCCGCCCGCAAGGTCCCGGACCCGGAGTCCCTGCCGACGGTCGGCGACGAGATCCGGGAGCATCTGGGCGAACTGCCGGAGCAGTTGGAGCGGATGGCGCGCCGCCAGCCCTTCGACATCCGGTACGTGGACCGGCTGCGCTGGAGCGCCGAGGAGGTCAAGGACGCCGAGCCGCGCAGCGCGGTGTGGATGCGCGCGGTCGGGCCGCTCGGGGACGACCCGGTCGTGCACACCTGCGCGCTGACCTACGCGAGCGACATGACTCTCCTGGACGCCGTCCGCCTCCCGGTCCAGCCCCTGTGGGGCCCGCGGAGCTTCGACATCGCGTCGTTGGACCACGCCATGTGGTTCCACCGGCCGTTCCGCACGGACGAGTGGTTCCTGTACGACCAGGAGTCGCCGATCGCGACGGGTGGACGCGGGCTCGCCCGTGGCCGGATCTACGACCGGGAAGGGCGGCTGCTGGTGTCGGTCGTCCAGGAGGGGCTGTTCCGGCCGCTGTAGGTCAGGCGCTTCTACGGCGGAGCCAGCCCAGCAGCCCGCGGGACGGTTCCCGGGGTGCCGGCTCCGCCGCCGGCAGGGCGGAAGGTGTCTGCCGGATCGCGGGGCGTGGCGCGGGCCGGAACCGTCGCGCGTCCTCGAGGACACGGGCCAGTTCGGCCCTCAGCCATGCGATCTCGGCCGGATCGTCCGCCGTCATGATCTTCCCGATGAGGTGGGCGGCGGGTGAGCCCTGCGCGCTGTGCGCGGGTGGTCCCGGCCGGAAGCGGCCCAGGTGGGACCGCTCGTAGGGGTCGGGGACGAGCTGTGCGATCTGGACGGGGTCGAGGAACGCGGCGAGGGCTCCGGCGCTCTCCCAGGGGTCTTCGGCCAGACGCAGGAGGAACCCGCGGTGGCGTCCGCGCCAGTTGCGTGCGCGCAGGTCCACGCCCTCGTCCAGCATGTCCCGCAAGCCCTCGGGCATACGCCGTGCGGTCAGCAGCGGGGTGTTCTCCTCGACCGCCGTGAACTCCTCGAGTTCGTCGGCCAGATACAGCCAGACGACGGCCCGGTACCGGTTCAGGTAGAAGCGCACCGGTGAGAAGAGGCCGAGGCGCGCCAGGCGGGTGAACCTGCCGACGGGGATGTCCATGACCTTGGCGCCCTCGGTGGTGCCTACGAGCCGTACGCGTTGGCGCAGTGAGTCGGGAAAGCCGTCCGTGGCCCGCAGCCGGTCGACCTCGGAATGTGTGACGCGTCGGCCCCCGCCCCCTTCGTCGGGTACCGTCCGGATCTGGCCGAGATGGACCGCGAGGTCGAACTCGCTTCGCTTGAGGCCCAGTTCCCGGGCGGCGCGGCTGGAGGTGTAGCCGTGTCGCTGGAGTTGGGTGAGGGTACTGCTCGCCATGATCGGTCCCCCGTGGAGTCTGTCGCTCACGCTGTGTGCGCTCGCCGTGACAGAAACCGTAGCCGGTGGGGCGAGATGCGTGGCGAGCCTGTGGATAACTCCAACGGGCTGAAGAACGCGCAGGTCAGAGGTCCGTCGCCGGGCTCCGCTCGGGTCGGCGGGCGTCCACGTCGAGGTGCTCGCCGACCCGGTTGACGAGCAGCGTCATCTCGTAGGCGATCCGGCCGATGTCGGCGTCGGAGCCGCTGAGCACGCACAGACAGCTACCGGTGCCCGCCGCGGTGACGAACAGCACCGCGTCGTCGAACTCGATCATCGTCTGCCGTACCTGGCCCGCGCCGAAGTGGCGCCCCGAGCCCTTGGCCAGGCTGTGCAGTCCGGACGAGACGGCCGCGAGATGGTCCGCGTCCTCGCGGCGCAGTCCCGTGCTGGCGCCCGTCACCAGTCCGTCGTTGGACAGCACCAGCGCGTGCCGCACATGGTCGACGCGCTCGGTCAGATCGTCCAGCAGCCAGCCGAGCCCCTGCTTCTGCGGCATGTGTCCCGTCTCCCCGTGTGACGTCTCCCCCTGCCCGGAGGATCTCCCGCAAGCCTTCCCCACGACCGTCAACGGGGCAAGGAGAATGGGGACATGGCACAGAAGATGACCGATGAGCAATGGCGGGCGTTCGTCTCGCACGGCACCCGCACCGGCAAGTTGTCGACCGTCAGGGCCGACGGCAGTCCGCATGTGGCCCCGATCTGGTTCGTGCTCGACGGTGACGACCTGGTGTTCAACACCGGCAAGGCGACCGTGAAGGGGCGCAACCTGGCGCGGGACGGACGGGTCGCCCTGTGTGTGGACGACGACCGGCCGCCCTTCGCCTATGTGGTGCTGCAGGGCCGGGCGCGGATATCGGAGGATCTCGACGAGGTCCGGCACTGGGCCGGGCGGATCGGGGCGCGGTACATGGGCGAGGAACGGGCCGAGGAATTCGGCGCCCGCAACGGCGTGCCGGGGGAACTCCTCGTCCGCGTGAAGATCGACAAGGTGCTGGCGGAGAAAGGGCTCGCGGACTGAGACCGTCGCGGAGTGACGTGCCGGTGGGCCGCCCCCGCCCGTGGTCAGCCCACCGAGTCGAGCAGCCGGGCGGTGTGCATCCGCCCGGCGTACTCGACCAGCCGGATCAGCACCTCCTTGCCCGAGTCGCGGTCCCGTGCGTCGCACAGCACCACGGGTGTGCCCTGGTCGAGGTCGAGGGCGCGCGAGACGTCGTGGGCGCCGTAGGTCCGGGCCCCGGCGAAGCAGTTGACGGCCACCACGAACGGGATGTGCCGGTGCTCGAAGTAGTCCACGGCCGGGAAGCAGTCCTCCAGGCGCCGGGTGTCCGCGAGGACGACGGCACCCAGCGCCCCTTGTGACAACTCGTCCCACAGGAACCAGAAGCGGTCCTGGCCCGGAGTGCCGAAGAGGTAGAGGGACAGGCCGGAGCGGATGGTGATCCGCCCGAAGTCCATGGCGACCGTGGTGGTCACCTTCTGGTCCACACCGTCGGTGTCGTCCACCAACTGGCCCGCCTCGCTGAGCAGTTCCTCCGTGCGCAGCGGCCTGATCTCGCTGACCGCGCCCACCAGGGTGGTCTTTCCCACGCCGAACCCGCCGGCGACCAGTATCTTCAGCGCGAGGGCGGTCGTCTCGCCGCCCTGGGCGTCGGAGTTCTCGGAGACCATCGATCACTTCTCTCGGGAGGGCCGGCGACGGGCGGCGACATCGGTACGGGGTCGCGAAGGCAGCATCATGACAACTGGAGTTCCCCTTCGGGGAGTTGGACCGCTTATTGCCCGGTTCTGAACGTTCATCTACAGCGCCCGCAGCCCTTCGATCACCTCGCGCAGAATCCGTTCGTCGGGCAGCTGCGCCGGCGGTACCGGGCGGCTGACGGTGACGCAGCCGAGTTCCAGGAGGTCCCCCAGGAGCACCCTGACCACGCCCACGGGCAGGTCGGCGCCCGCGGACAGTTCGGCCACCGACTGGGTCTCCGTGCGGCACAGGTCGACCAGGGTCCGGTGTTCGGGCCCGAGCGCCGTGTCGTCTCCGGCCCCGGGGGCGCAGGCGTCGAGGGTGACGAGGGCGATCAGGTCGAACCGCACTCCGGTGGGGCCGGGTTTGGTGCGGCCGCCCGTCATCGCGTAGGGGCGGACGAGGGGTCCGGCCTCGCCGTCGTACCACTGGCTTCCCTGTTCGTAGGGGACGCCCGCCATGTCCTCGGTCATCCGATCCGACCGCCCTTCTGTCTCATCCGGCGGCGGGTGGTCGCGCGCCCACGCGCGGCGGCGTGTAGAGGTGCTCGCCGACCCGCTTGACCAGCCGTGCCATCTCGTAGGCGACCAGGCCTATGTCCGCGGTCACCGCGGTGAGGACGGCGAGACAGGAGCCGTCTCCCGCGGCGGCCACGAACAGGAAGCCGTCGTCCATCTCGACCATGGTCTGGCGCACTCCCCCGGCGCCGAAGTGCCGGCCCGCGCCCTTGGCCAGACTGTGGAATCCGGAGGAGACCGCGGCGAGGTGTTCCGCGTCCTCACGGCGCAGATCCGTCGAGGCGCCCACGGCGAGGCCGTCGTTGGAGAGGACCACGGCATGGCGTACCTCGCTCACGCGCAGCACCAGGTCGTCCAGCAGCCAGTCGAGTTCGCCGGACCGCCCCCACTCCCGGCTTCCCTCGCGCGGGGGGACCCCCATGTCGGCCCTCATGCTCGGGTCCTGGATCATCCTCGGTCTCCTTCGCTGCTGTCTCTGCCCGCTGGGGAATCTGGGGTGGCACCGCGGCCGGGCTGCCGGCCGCCGCCGCGCGCCCAGCCGTCCCGGTACGCCGCCATACGGTCCCGGACGACTTCGGGTGTACGGCCGTCGTCGTCCCGGCGGGCGGCTGCCGGGGCCGGCCCCTCGGAGCGCTGCTCGCGCAACTGGGGAGCGAGGCTGGCCTGCCGTACCCGGCGCGGAAGGTCCTCGGACTCCTCCGGTTCCTCGGGGGGCCGGTGCAGACGCAGGGCGGTGACTCCGGAGGGCGGTGTGTCGGACGTTCCCCGGTCTGCCGCGGCCATCAGGGGGGACACCAGGGCCGGCCGCTCGGCCGGGGCGGGGACGGACTCCTGGTCGCGTTCGGAGGCCGCCACGCGCGCGTACTCGCGTTCGGTGGGCCGTCCCCGGTCGGCGGCCGTGGCGGGGGAACGTTCCGCCGCCTTGATGTGCAGCAGCGCCGTGGGCAGCAGGACGACCGCGGTGGTGCCGCCGTAGGGCGAGGTGCGCAGGTGCACCTTGATGCCGTGCCGGGCCGCGAGCCTGCTGACCACGAACAGGCCGAGCCGGTCGCTGTCGAACAGGTCGAGTGCCTCGGACTGCTCGATGCGGCGGTTGGCCTCCGCGAGGGTCTCCTTGCCCATGCCCAGACCGCGGTCCTCGACCTCGACGGCGTAACCGTTGCCGACGGGTTCGCCGGTGACGCGCACGCGCGTGTGGGGCGGTGAGAACTGGGCGGCGTTCTCGATGATCTCGGCCAGCAGGTGGGTGAGGTCGGCGACCGCCGCGCCGACGACGGACGCGTCGGGCAGTTGACGCACCTCCACGCGCGCGTAGTCCTCCACCTCGGAGACGGCCGCCCTGACCACGTTGGTCAGCGAGACCGGCATGCGCCAGGCGCGGCCGGGTGCCGCTCCGGAGAGGATGATCAGGCTCTCCGCGTGGCGGCGCATGCGGGTGGTGAGGTGGTCGAGCCGGAAGAGGTCGCTCAGCTCGTTCGGGTCGTCGGAGCGGCGTTCCATGCTGTCGAGCAGGCTGAGCTGGCGGTGGACGAGGATCTGGCTGCGCCGGGCCAGGTTGACGAAGACACCGGAGATGCCGCTGGCGAGTTCGGCGCGCTCCACCGCGGCCCGCAGCGCGGCGCGGTGCACGGTGGCCAGGGCCTCGGCGACCTGGCCTGCCTCGTCCTCCGCGGGCGGTCCGGGCGGGGCCTCGGAGCGGATGTCGATCTCGTCGCCGGCGCGCAACCTGCCCATGGCCTCCGGGAGTTTGCGGCGGGCGATCTCCAGGGCGCTGTTGCGCAGGCTCACCAGCTCGACGACGAGGCCGCGTCCGATGCGCACGGAGATGACGAGCGACGCGGCGACGGCGATCAGGCCGAGCAGGACGGCGGCCCCGGCCGGGGTGAGCAGTCCCCTGGTGAACGGGTCGGCGCGGTGGGCGACGCCGCTTCCCGCGGTCTGTTCGACGGCCCGCATGCCGTCCCGCACACGCGTGTGCGCCGTCTGCCAGGTGGCCTCCGGCGTCGACTGCACGGCGCGCACGCCGGGGGCGGTGGCAAGTACCCGGTCCTCTGCGGCGGTCACGGTGGCGTAGGCGCCGCTGCCGGCGACCTTCTGCCAGGCGGCCCGGTCGGATCCGCGCAGGTCTGTCACGGCGCCCTCGGTGAGGGCCCGGCGGGTGTCGACGGCACCGGTGAACAGCCGCAGCCGCTCTCCGGCCAGGACGCCCGCAAGGCGTGCGCTGGACAGTACGACGTCCTCCTGGGCCAGCGACTCGCCCGCGCGGGAGAACTCCAGCAGCACGCGCGCGTCGGAGCCGAGTTCCGCGTCCTGGATGCCGGTGAGGGCACCGCCCACCGCGAAGGCGCCGGCGATGGTCCTGGTGTAGCGGCCGTACGTCTCGTCCCATCCGGCGCTGCGGTCCAGCACGGCGGCGCGCACGGAGCGCAGTTGTTCCGCGCCGGTCACGAAGGCTTCGAGCCGCCGGGCGACTCCGGCGGGCAGTTCCTCGCCGTCGGCGACGGTGTTGTCGTCGCCGAGCCGCAGTCGTGCCACCGCCCGGTCGGTGCGCCCGGCGAGCTTGCGCAGGTCGTCGCTCTGCTCGGCGGACGGGTCGGTGGCGTAGCGGACGGCGGCGGCACGCTCCGCCTGGAGGGCGGTCACGGCGGCGGCGACGGGAGAGCGGACGGCGTCGTCCACGCGCTGCAACTGCCGCAGCCGGGACACGTCCTGGGCGGTGCTGACGGTGGCGTACGCCCACAGCGCGAGCAGTGAGACCACGGGCACCATGAGCAGGCAGACGATCTTGGCGCGGACCGTGCGGGGGCGTATCCGCCAGTGTCCCGCGCGCGCGGGTATGTCCTCGGCCAGCGGACCCACGGGGTCGTCCGGGATTTCGTCGGCCGGTGGTCCGGCATGTGCCCGGCGCCCGCGCGCGGGTGTCCGGTGCGGCGTCTCGGCGCCGGCTATGGGGGTCCTACGCGGTGTACGCATGGCCTCCTCGCTCGGGAGTGGTTCGGGGGCGTGTCGTCGAGCCCGCCGGGGCCCGGATCCGCCGCTAGGAGGGGACGCTCTCGACCGTGCGCTGCGCGGAGGCGGATGCCTCGCGCTCGCCTGAAGTGGGTGACAGCGCGACGAAGGCCGAGGTCAGGAACAGGTAGGAGCCGAGTCCGACGGCGAGCGGGAAGATGAACTGCATCGCCGTGGCCCCGGGCAGCACGTCACCGGAGGGTGAGACCCGCACGCTCACCGCGAACATCCCGGTGTAGTGCATGCTGCTGACCGCGGCGCCCATGATCAGGGAGGCGATGGTGACGGCGACGGGCGACTTGATGTTGAGCGCCGCCCACAGCGCCGCCGTCGCCGCGACCACGGCGATGAGGACGGAGAGTCCGACGAGCACCGGGTCGTAGTGGACGCCGCCGTGCAGCCGTACGGCCGCCATGCCCAGGTAGTGCATGCTCGCCACGCCCAGGCCGGTGGTGAGCCCGCCCAGGAAGAGCGCGCGGACCCGGTCGCGGCTGTAGCCGACCGCGAAGACGCCGGCGGAGACGACGACCATGGCGACGAGGAGGCTCGCGATGGTCAGGGGTACGTCGTAGCGGATGTCGGTGCCGCTGACGCTGAAGCCGAGCATGGCCACGAAGTGCATGGTCCAGATGCCCGTCCCGATGGCCGAGGCCGCGGTGATCAGCCAGTTGCGGCGCGAACGTCCGGTGGCTCCGAGGGCGCGCACGGTGCAGCGCAGGCCGAGCGCGGCGCCGATGCAGGCCATGACGTACGACAGTGTGGGCGTCAGCCAGCCCAGGGCTGCGTGGTCCAGGTGTCCCATGGCCAAGGGACGCTAGTCGGGGCAGGGGCGCACAAAGAGGGCGCATTTCGAAAGGTGTTGCAATATGGCGCAGAGTTGCGTCGGAACGATCGCATCACGCTCAAACATGTGCGCCGGGGCTTCATCCGTGTCGGTGAGGGATCATGCGGAACATGAGCGACGACCACACACACGTTCAGGAGTTCTTCTCGGCCCGCGCCGCCGACTGGGACAGCCGGTTCCCGGACGACGGTCCGGCCTATGCCGCCGCGGTCGCGGAGCTCGGGGTGCGCGAGGGCGATCGAGTGCTCGACGCGGGCTGCGGCACCGGACGGGCCCTGCCGCCGCTGCGGGCGGCCGTGGGGCCCTCCGGAGTGGTCGTGGGCGCGGATCTGACCCCTGCCATGTTGGAGGCCGCCGTACGGGCAGGCAGAGGCCGGGACGGACGACTGCTGCTCGCCGACGTGGCCGCCCTGCCGCTCCGCTCCCGCTCGCTCGACGCCGTCTTCGGAGCGGGTCTGATCTCCCATCTGCCCGACCCGGCCGAGAACCTGCGCGAGTTGGCCCGGGTGGTGCGATCCGGAGGCGTCCTGGCCCTGTTCCATCCGATCGGCAGGGCGGCGCTCGCCGCGCGCCGGGGACGGCGGATCACCCCGGACGACCTGCGGGCCGAGCCCAACCTCCGTCCTCTGCTGGCCGGTTCGGGCTGGCGCATGACGTCGTACGTCGACGAGGACGACCGCTTCCTGGCCCTGGCCGTCCGCGAGGACTGAACGCGGCTCACACCTTCCCTGCGACCGCCGCGGCGAAGGCGTCGGGGTTGTCGAACATGACGTTGTGCCCTGCGCCCGGGACGGTCACCACGCGCACGCCTGCCGCCTCCAGCGCCTCTCGCCCCTCCAACTCGCCACTGAGCTCACCTTGGAGGTACACGCGGTCGATCGGCAGACCTCCGAGGATCGCGCGCATCATGGGCGCCGATCCCCGTCTGAGCGCGGCCGCGCTGCGATGCAGGGCGCGGGGGTCGGCCAACCGCATGGTCGCCGCCCACAGGGGGCCGACCTTCTCGAGCACGCGCGCGTGGCCTCCGGCCACGAAATCGTCCTCCTCGTAGGCGTCGATCCAGGTGCTGCCCGCCGTGGCCGGGGGTGCGGCGTCGAGGTTGGCCTCCGTGAGGACCAGTCGGGAGACGAGCTCCGGCCTCCGGTGGGCGAGCACGAGCGCTACCGATCCGCCCATGCTGTGCGCGATCAGTTCGGCACCGGTCACGCGGGCAGCGTCCAGAGCCGCGGCCAGGGCGTCCGCGTGGTCCTCCAGCGTGTATCCGAAGTGCTCGGGGCGGTCACTGCTGCCGTGCCCGGGCAGATCGACGAACAGGCTGCGCCGGCCCGCGAGTTCGGGCCGCGCCGCGATGTGCGCGTGATAGACGGCCGAGACCGCTCCCAGGCCGTGCACGTACACGCGTGCCGGCTCCTCGCCGGGCGTCTCGGTCCAGCGGATACGGCTTCCCTTGCCGTCGAACTCGGCCTGCCTCATGTGCCCTCCCTCTGTTCGCCGCCTCGTCGTCCAGGACAATACATCGTTGCCGATGTATTGCGTGGTCGGGGTAACACGTCAGGGATGTACAGCGTCGATGCGGCAGAATGCGTGCATGCTGGAGCTCGCCATCCTCGGATTCCTCTACGACACCCCGCTGCACGGCTATGAGCTGCGCAAACGCATCACGGCACTGGCGGGTCACGTGCGCCCCGTGGCCGAGAGCACGCTCTACCCGGCCATCAAGCGGCTGGAGAAGGCGGGATGGCTGGCGCGGGCGACGGAACCCGGTGCCGTGGCCGCGCCCCGCCATGTCCTCACGCTCACCGAAGAGGGCCGCCAGGAGTTGCGCCGCCGACTGGCCGAACCGGCGGCGCGCGACATCACCGACGAGAACCGGTGGTTCACGGTTCTCGCCTTCCTCCGGCACCTGGACGACGCCGGCGCGCAGGCGGCCGTGCTGCGTCGCCGGCTCGCCTTCCTGGAGGAGCCCGCGAGCTTCTTCTACGAGGGTGACCGCCCGTTGCGCGCCGAGGAGTTGGACGATCCCTTCCGGCGCGGTGTGCTGACCATCGCCCGCGCCACGTCCCGGGCCGAGGTCGGCTGGCTGCGGGAGACGATCACGTCACTGTCCCAGTGACGCTCGTCCGGCTGCGGAGGACGACCAAGCGACTCTCCGCGTGACGCTCGGCCCGCTGCGAGAGACGACCACGTGACGCTCGGCCCGCTGCGGGAGACGATCACGTCACTCTCCGAGTGAGCCGATCAGCTTGCCGGGGACGCGGGCTCCTCCGGTGTCGCGGGCGGCTCGGTCGGCGTCGGCGCGGGCGGACCGAAGAGGACGGCCCTGGCCACGGGAGGAGCGAACAGGGCGGTCACGGGCTCGGAGAGGGTCAGGACGGCACGGAAGGCCCGTCCCACGACGGGGTCGCCGGGGGCACGCTCCTGCACGCGGCTCAGGTACCACCCGGCGAACCGGTCCGCGCGGCCGCCGTCGGTGGCGGTGCCGACCGCGCCCGGCATCTTGCGGTCCGCCCCGGCGGAGATGTCCCACGCGAGCCGGGACGCCGCGAGGAGCGCCTGCTGCACGCGTCGGGTCGTGGGCGTCCGGCGCCGGTCGGCCAGCGCGTCACGCAGGGCGACCGCGCTCATCGCGGCGACGGCCATGCCCTGCCCGTAGATCGGGTTGAAGGTGCACAGGGCGTCGCCGGTGGCGAGGAAGCCCGCCGGTCGGCCCGGGAGGTCGTAGCGTCGGCGGATGTTCGCGGTCCGCCGGTAGCCGAACGCCGGGGAGAGCGGTTCGGCCTCGTCCAGCCACCGGTGCAGGAGCGGATGCGGCAACCTCTTGGCGTACGTCACAAACTCGTCGTCGTCGGTGGGCGGTTCGTCGCCGCGCAGGCCCGAGACGATCACCAGATGGCTGCCGTCCTCCAGGGGCAGCGCGCCGCCGGCGTGCACCTGCTCGGGGTCCGGATAGGCGTAGTAGCCGCGGGTCTCGCCGTCGAGGGCGCCGTTCGTGCCGCGGTAGACGCGTGAGGCGTAGGCGAGGCCGGTGTCGATGGTCTCCTCCTGCGGGCGCTCGGCGCCGATCTCCGCGAGCCACTGCGGGGCCTTCGTGCCGCTGCCGGAGGCGTCGACGACCAGATCGGCCTCCAGGGGGCGGGATTCCGCGCGGGCGTCTCCGGAGCGGTCGCGCACCAGCACGCCACGCACGCGCGTGGCGTCCCCGAGGAAGCCGACGACGTCGGTCCCCTCCAGCACGCTGACCACCGGGTCGGCGAGGACCCGCCGCCGCACCAGTTCCTCGAGCTGCGCGCGGGAGCCGGTGTAGATGTGGGTCGTCGCGGACACCCTCCGGAACCAGCGGCCGCTCTGCCACATCACCATGTCGGCCGGCATGCCCACCCGAGGCGCCCCCGCCTCCCGCAGCTCCGTCAGGAACCCCGGCAGCAGCGACTCCAGGGCCTTCTGTCCGCCCTGGAGCAGAACGTGCGGGTGACGACCCTGCGGTACTCCGGGGCGCGGCTTCGCGCCCTCCGGGAAGCGGTCGCGCTCGACGACGGTCACCCGGTCGGCGTGCCCGGCCAGGACGTGGGCCGCCAGAAGCCCCGCGAGGCTCCCGCCCACGACGACGGCGTGCCGTCCGCCCCGGCCGCCTCCATCTCCCCAACGGCCATTCTCTGCGGCAGAGTTCACCGATCCACTCCCCTGGTCGCCGTGTCGCGAGAAGACACAAGTATCCCGTCCGGCCAACCAGGTTGACCGTTTTCCGGCCCTTCTCATGGCCCCGCCGACGTCCGCCCCGGGGCCGGCTGACCCGATCTTCGCGCGGTGACGGGTGCGCCGTGACGCTCCGGCCCTCTTCTGCGGGCGGGGCTCCGACCTTACGTTGAGTAGCAGAGGAGAACGTTCGGCAGAAGCACGTCACTCTGGGGGAAGGTGGTCGGCATGTGGAGCAGGATCCGCAGGTCCAGCACCAGATTCGTCAATGCGTTGCGCACCGAGGAGCCCCCCGGCCGGCAGGCCCGCACGCACAACCTGTTCGAGGCCGCGGCCGCCTACGTCTCGGCCTGCGCGGAGGACGACCAGGACAGGATCGACGAGGCCTCGACCTGGGTCTCGCCGGAGGCGCTGTCGTTCGGGGTCAACGAGCTCGCGTGCCGGGCGGTCATCGCCCTCGCCCGGGAGCGCGACGAGTCTCCGCGTACGGTGGCGCGGGCGCTCCTCGGGCTGCCGGTGGTCTGAGCGGCCGACCAGGGGGTCGATTCGCCCCGTCCAGCCGGAAAACTGCAGCTCCGGGTGTTCTGGGGAGTCGTGACAAGCACCTTCCTCGCACACTAGGGTGCGCGCCGTTGGACGAACCGATGGGGAGGCTGTGATGGCCGGGACGCATGAGGACGCCGTCGCCGCCGAGGACGACGCGCTTTATGTGCTGACGGCGGTGTTGCTGACGCCGGCGCAGTTCCCGAGCGTGCTGGGCGACGACTATCCGGAGGCCTGCGCGGCGCTCGGTCTGGCGCCGCTGGCCGACGGGTACGGCCTGGTGATCGGCCAGGACGGGAGCGGTGCCAGGTGGACCGTCGTCGTCGACGACGTCTCGCTGGTGGCCGTCGCCATCGCGTCCTGGGACTGCGGCATGGAGTACGACCTGTCGCCCGACGAGCGCACGGTCGTGGCCGCCCTGCCCGGCTGGCCGCTCGCGATCGCCGTCGCCGCGCCCGGTGTGCCGGCGCCGCACGACCCCGATCCCGAAGTGGCCGACGGCCCGCCGCTGACGCCGCCGGACACCTCCAGGTGGGGATCCGCCCAGCGGCGTCTGGGGGCCGACGAGATCGCGCTCCAGTGGGCGATGTGGCGGGAACAGATCGACGACTCTGCCTTCTCGAGCCCGAACGGCGGGTCCGCGGTGGGTGACAAGGCTGTGAACGGCGAGGCGGCGGGCGGTGGGACCGGCGCCGACATGACCGCAGAAGGCGTGCCTGCGGTCGGCGACGCTCCGGACCGCGGCTCCTCGGCCCTTGACGCCTCGCCCCGTGATGCCTCGCAGGACGAGAGTGTGAGCGCCGGGGTCGTAGGGAACAGCACGGCGGGCTACAGGACTGCGGGAGACGGGGCAGCCGGTGTCGCGACCGCGGGATCCACTGCCCCCGGTGAGGCCGGGAAACGGGCCTCCAAGGGCCACAGCGGCATCCGGCGTGTCCTCGCGGAGGCCCGCGCCTACGTGGATTCGCCGCCGCCCCTGGGGCGCGTCCGGTCGTCCTTCGCGTCGGGCGAGGCGCGGACGCTGCGCGCCGACGGTCCCGGCTGGTCACTGGTGGCCAGGACCGACGACATCGCGTTCGTGCTGCTCGACGACAAACCCGGGGAGGTCCTCCCGGTGGGCCGGGGCCCGGAGCTGCCCGGGCTGCTGGAAGCGCTGGACAAGTTGGCCGTACGTCCTGGCTGAACGGCCGCTCCGCACCGTCCGGGCTGTCGTCCCCCGGCCGGTGCGGGTGCGTCAGCGGCCGAGTTCCTTGCGGGTGACCCGGCGCAGCCTGCGCCGCTGTGAGGGGTCCAGGGTGAGGTACGCGGCGGCCGGGACTCCCAGAATGATCAGGAATGCGGCCCACCAGGGCAGCCAGAACAGCAGGAGCAGTCCGACCGCCACTCCCCCCGCGGCGATCTTCGCGTTCTTCGACATGTGCGTCGCCTCCTTCGCGGCGGTTGCCGCTCTCTGTCCAGGAGAACGGGTCCGCGCTTCCTGCGGTTCCGCATCGCGACCCTGAGACATCCCTGAGAAGACATCCCCGAGACCTCGCCCTGAGCCGCCCAGGATGCGCGCGTCCTAACGGTCCGCCCGCAGCGGCTCGCCCACCTCGTGCATGTGGCTCAGGGCCTGTCGGTAGGAGTCGACGAGTCCGGTCTCCGTGTAGGGGATACCCAGTTCCCGGCAGTGGGCGCGTACCAGCGGCTGGGCGAGGCGCAGATGGGGCCGGGGCATGCTGGGGAAGAGGTGGTGTTCGACCTGGTAGTTGAGGCCGCCGAGGAACCAGTCGGTGAGGGTGCCCCCGCGGATGTTGCGGGAGGTGAGCACCTGGCGGCGCAGGTGGCCCCAGGACTCGCCGTTCGGGTCCGGCATCTCCATGCCCTTGTGGTTGGGGGCGAAGGCCATCCCCAGGTGCAGGCCGAACAGCGCCTGGTGAAGCGCGGCGAAGGCGAGCGCCTTTCCGGGGGACATGGTGGTCAGCAGCAGCGTGGCGTAGGCGGCGATGTGGGTCACCAGGAGCGCTCCCTCCACCGCACGCTCCCCGGGCGACTGTCGGCTCAGGTCCCGGAAGCCCTGGATCTTCAGGGCGATGCCTTCGAGGAGGGTGAGCGGGAAGAACAGCCAGGCCTGGTGGCGGGTGAGCCAGCGCCTGAAGCCGGTGCGTTCCGCGGCCTGTTCACCGGTGAAGACGAGGACGTCGGCGGCGACGTCGGGGTCCTTGTCGATGTGGTTGGGGTTGGCGTGGTGGCGGTTGTGCTTGTGGTTCCACCAGGAGTAGCTCATCCCGAGCAGCAGGTTGCCGTGGACGAGTCCGATGAGGCGGCCGGTCGCCTTGTCACCGGTGATCTGCGCGTGGCCGGCGTCGTGCCCTATGAAGGCGGTGCGGGCGCAGAACACGGCGAGGAGCGGGGCCAGCAGCAGGGTGCGCCATGAGTCGCCGGACAGGACGACGGCCGTGACGAGACCGGCGAGGGCGAGCGCGTTGACGGCGACGGCCCGGGCGTACCAGCCGTGGCGGCGGTCCAGGAGTCCCTGCCCCCTCACCGCGCGCAGGAGGGGTGCGAACTCGCTTCCGCCGGGCGGGGAGCCGGACGTACCGCGCGGGTGGGGTGCGACGGTTGCGGCACTCTGGGGCATGTCCGGACTCCGGCTCTCTCAGGAAACGCGCTGACCTGAGGAAACGTACGGACTGGTGACCTGTCGCGACCATGCGGCAACCCCCCGTGTTCGTGCGGGGGTCAGCACCGGGCACACAGGGGGGTTGACAACACCCCCGTCCACATGTGATGCAGACCACCACCTACGGGCCCGGGAGGTGATGTACCCTCGACCACCCTGACGACGTAGTCAAGTTTGAGGAGTCCCGCGATCTCTGTTCAGAGGTTCCCCGCGGCATCACCGTCCGAGATCTCCGAACTGGCCTCGTGCTGCGCTGTGTTCGTGCCGGGCGACCCGGCCCGCACCGGCAGTGTCGCCTTCTGGCGGCCCAACGGCGCTCCTCCTCCCGCAGTCGCGGCGGGGACGGTCGAGGACGTGGCGATCGTGCGACCTGGCGACGGCGGTGTCGAGCTGGTGAGTCTGCCGGTGGTGTTGCTCCCGGTCCGTGTCGCCCTGCCGGTCCTCACGCGTGCGCGTACCTCTCCGCAGGGGCACCGGGCGACGGTCTTCTGGGGTGCCGCAGGCGTGCTGGCACTGCAGTGCGTGGCACGGGGGTTGCTGCTCCCCGGCCTCTCCCCCACCGATCACGACGCCTGGCGGGTGGGCCCCCTGGGCGCCGCGGACGTCGAGCGGGTCCGCCGGCTCGCCGCGGCGATGCCGCCCGAGGCGCACGCCGTACCGCTGAGCACCGCCGAGCCGCACGCCGTACCGCTGAGCACCGCCGAGGCGCACGCCGTACCGCTGAGCACCGCCGAGGCGCACGCCGTACCGCTGAGCACCGCCGAGCCGCTGCGGCTGCCCGACCCCGAACGGTTGCTGCGCGCCTTCCTGGACGCGGTCGCCGACGCCCTGCCCCGCTCCCCCGCGGCGCCCCTCGTGACGGGCGGACCCGCCTACGCCGCCCAGGAACCGCGGCAGGTGCCCGAGCAGCGCGCGTGGGCGGCGGATGTCGCGGCGGGCCACGACGCGGGCGTACGCGTCTCGTTGCGGATCGAGGTGCGCGGCCTGGACAGTGGCGAGGCGCCCGCCTTCCGAGCCGTTCTCCAGATGCACAGCGTGAGCGATCCGACGATGGTGGCGGACGCCGCCGACGTGTGGGGCGGCGCCACCGCCTTCGGCCCGCACGCGCGCATGGACGGCCTGCTCGCGCTCCGCAGGGCCGCACGCGCGTGGCCCCCGCTCGCCCCGCTGCTCTCGGCCGGCGTCCCGGACGCGGTCGAACTCGCCGACGAGGAGCTCACCGATCTGCTCTCCGCGGGTGCGCGGGCTCTCGCCGACCTGGGCGTCGAGGTGCACTGGCCGAAGGACATGGCCAGAAGGCTCACCACGCGCGCGATGGTCGGTCCGCCGGACGACCACGACCGGGCGGCGTCGGACACTCCGTCGTTCCTGTCCGCCGACGCCCTGCTCGCTTTCGACTGGTCGTTCGCGCTGGGGGGCCGGCAGCTCACGCGCGAGGAGCTGGACCGGCTGGCCGAGGCCAACCGCCCCGTGGTGCGGCTGCGTGACCAATGGGTGCTGGTGGACCCGCAGGAGGTCAGCCGGGCCCGTGCCCGGCAGGACCGCAAGGTGACGCCCGTGGACGCCCTCAGTGCCGCCCTGACGGGCTCCGCCGAGGTCGAGGGCCTCCGGGTCGACGTGCAGCCCACCGGGTGGCTGGCGGCCCTGCGGGACCGGCTGGCGGATCCGGAGGGCCAGGAGCCGGTCCCGCAGCCCGCCGCGCTCGCCGCGACCCTGCGGGACTACCAGCGCCGTGGCCTGAACTGGCTGGCCCGTATGACGTCCTCGGGCCTCGGCTGCTGTCTGGCCGATGACATGGGACTCGGCAAGACGATCACCCTGATCGCGCTGCATCTGCACCGGCAGACCGCCCCTGCCACCGCCGGCCCCACCCTCGTGGTGTGCCCGACGTCCCTGATGGGCAACTGGCAGCGCGAGATCGAGAAGTTCGCACCGGGTACGCCCGTGCGCCGCTTCCACGGTCCGCGGCGCGAGCTCGACGGCCTGGCAGACGGGGAGTTCGTGCTCACCACGTACGGCACGATGCGCCTGGACGCGCCCCGGCTCGCCGGAGCCGCGTGGGGGATGGTCGTGGCGGACGAGGCGCAGCACGTGAAGAACCCGTACTCGGCGACCGCCCGGGAGCTGCGCTCGATCGGGGGACGCGCACGCGTGGCGCTCACCGGAACCCCGGTGGAGAACAACCTGTCGGAGCTGTGGGCGATCCTCGACTGGACGACTCCGGGTCTGCTGGGCCGGCTCGGAACCTTCCGCGCCCGGTACGCGCAGGCCGTGGAGAGCGGTCAGGACCCGGCTGCCGCGGAACGCCTGAACCGGCTCGTGCGCCCCTTCCTGCTGCGGCGCCGCAAGTCGGACCCGGGCATCGCCCCGGAGCTGCCGCCGAAGACGGAGACCGACCGTGCCGTGTCGCTCACCCCGGAACAGACCGGCCTGTACGAGGCCGTCGTGCGCGAGACCCTGGCGGAGATCTCCGGGGCGGACAGCATGGCGCGGCGCGGGCTGATCGTGAAGCTGCTGACGGGGCTCAAGCAGATCTGCAACCACCCCGCGCAGTTCCTCAAGGAGGAGCGGCCGGTCATCGCCGGCCGTTCGGGGAAGCTGGAGCTGCTGGACGAGCTCCTCGACACCATCGTCGCCGAAGGAGCGGGCGTCCTGGTGTTCACGCAGTACGTGCGCATGGCCCGGCTGATCGAGCGGCATCTCGCGGCCCGTGGCCTGCCGTCGCAGTTCCTGCACGGCGGGACACCCGTCGCCCGGCGTGAGGAGATGGTGGCGCGCTTCCAGGAGGGTGAAGTGCCCGTGTTCCTGCTGTCGTTGAAGGCGGCGGGCACCGGTCTGAACCTCACCCGGGCTGAGCACGTCGTGCACTACGACCGCTGGTGGAACCCGGCGGTCGAGGCGCAGGCCACCGACCGCGCCTACCGCATCGGCCAGACGCGCCCTGTCCAGGTGCACCGGCTGATCGCCGAGGGGACGGTCGAGGACCGCATCGCCGACATGTTGCGCCGCAAACGGGAGTTGGCGGACGCGGTGCTCGGCTCCGGCGAGGCGGCACTGACCGAACTGACGGACGTCGAGCTGGCCGATCTGGTGGAACTGCGAGGGGGTGCCCGATGACGGGACACGAGGGTGACACGGAGCGCACGTTCGCGGCGCTGCCGCCCGCGCACGGGCGGGGTTTCGCACAGACGTGGTGGGGCCAGGCCTGGCTGCGGGCGCTGGAGGACGCCGCGCTGGACTCGGGGCAGGTGAAGACGGGCCGCCGGCTCGCCCGCGCGGGCGCGGTGGGCGCGGTGTCGATACGTCCCGGACGCATCACGGCCGTCGTGCAGGACAGTGACCGCACCACGCACCGCGCCGACGTCCTGCTGGCCGAACTGTCGGCCGAGCAGTGGGACCGCCTCCTCGACCTGGCCGTCGAACGGGCCGGGCACGTCGCGGCGCTGCTGGACCGCGAGATGCCGCCGCACCTGGTGGAGGACGCCGCGTCCGAGGGCATCGAACTCCTGCCGGGGCTGGGTGATCTGGAACCGGAGTGCGAGTGCGGCGCATGGGACCACTGCGGGCACACAGCGGCGCTCTGTTACCAGGTGGCCCGCCTGCTGGACCAGGATCCCTTCGTGCTGCTGCTGATGCGCGGTCGGGGTGAACACGCTCTCCTGGACGACCTCCAGGCCCGCAGCGCCGCTCCCGCGGTGGAAGCTCCCGAACCGGAGGGAGTGGATGCCGCCGAGGCGTACGCGGCGGGCGACATCCTGCCGCCCCTGCCCGCGCCCCCGGACCTGCCCGAGGAACCCGGCCTGCCGCCCTCGCTGGACACCGAGGCCCCGCCGGGACCGGGAGTCGACCCGGTCGCCGTCCGCCATCTGGCCGCGCGGACCGCCGTAGAGGCACATCGGCTGCTGGCGGAGGCTCTCCGGCGACCGGCCGGACGCGAGGCGGCCGAGCCCGAACTGACGGTCGCTCAGGACGCCGTACGCCTTGCCGTCGCCGCGCCCGGCCAGGCACTGGCGGAGCGGCTCGCCACCGGATCGGGGCGCGATCCGCAGGCACTTGCGGACGCCACGGACGCGTGGGGGCTCGGCGGTGCGGACGCGCTGTCCGTGCTGGAGGAGGAATGGGAGCCTTCGGGCGGAACACTCGCACGCGCGCGTGCCGCTGTGGACTCGGCCTGGGACGAGGACGAGCGGCCGGCGCTCACGGCGGACGGCAACCGGTGGACGGTCGACGGCGCGCCGGTCCAGGTACGCCTGGGGCGGGACGGCCGGTGGTGGCCGTTCCGGAAGGACCGTGAAGGCTGGGCGCTCGCGGGTCCCGCGGCCCTGGATCCGGCGACGGCCCTGGCCTCGGCGGAGCTGTCCTCAGCCGAACCGCAGCGGTAGTTCGGCCGGCCCCTCAGGAGCGTGCTGCCGCGCCAGGGCAGTGTGGCCGGGTCGGTCGCGAAGTCGAGAGCCGGCCGGTGGCGCAGCAGCACGCGCAGGGCCACGGCCGCCTCCACGCGGGTCAGCGGAACGCCCAGGCAGGGGTCGTGGCCGAATCCCAGGCGCGCGCGGGGGCGGAGCGCCGTAGGTCGAAGCGGTCGGGGTCGGTAAGGTCCTCACCCGCTGTGTGCCCGAGGGGCTGAACCTCACCGGCGCCGACCACCCGGTGGTGGAGGCGCCACCGTCCGTGCTGCTGCAACGACACCACGTCCCCCTCGCTGGAGCAGCTCGACGATCCGGCGGCCTCCCGAGTGCCGGTGCTCGCCAAGAAGCTGGTCGTCGACGTGGGCACGGTCGCCGGGGTGCCCGGGAAGGTCGAGGGTGTCGCGCGCGTGGACGACGACACGCTCGCCCTGATCAACGACAACGACTTCGGGATGACGGACGGAACCGGGGCGTTCGACGCCGACGGCCGGCTGGTCGACCGCGGGGTGGAGACGACGGTGCCGTACGTCCGGTTGCCGCGCCGCTCTGACTCATCCGGTCAGGGACGGCGACCTCACCCGATCAAAGACGGCAGCAACGACTCCAGGTCGCTCGGGAACTCGCTGGGGATGTCGCTCGGGAACTGAGACGGGAGCTCGCTCGGCAACTCACTGGGAAGCTGCGTGGGCAGGCTGAACGACGGCTCGGGGGAACCACTCGTGCTGGTCGTCGGCGCCAGGCTCTTGTCCGGCGAGTCGTCGCTGCCCGAGGCCATGAAGACCACGACGAGGGCGACGGCCACGGCGGCCGCGATCACGGCGAGCAGGGCGAACAGCGGGCTCCGGCGCCTTCTCGGACCGCCGGTGCCGTGGTCGTCGACCGGGCCCATCGGCTGGGTCGACGACATCCCGCCGTAGGGGTTCGGGCTGTTGCGCCCGAAGTCGTCAGGAGGTGGTCCGAAGCCACCGCCCGGAGGCGGTGTGTCACCCGGCGGTCCGGGCGGCTGGGGCGGTACCGGCGGCATGGCCATACCGTCCAGAGTCGCCTCGAAGCGGTCATGAGGCGACCCCCGCGCGGACGTTGATACGGCCTCATGCCGTGGATCACACGATTCCGGAACATTCCACCCGGGGGTCGCGGCACATACGCACGCACGCGTGCCGTCGGCGCAGGCCACTCACGGCCGACGGCACACGCGTGTGGGCTTCGTTCAGCCGCGCGCGCCCAGCAGGTGGTCCATGGCGAGCTGGTCGAGCTGCTCGAAGGCCATGCCGCGGGCGGCGGCCGCCTCCACGTCGAAGTCCTCGAAGGCACTGCGGTCCGCGAGCAGCGACTTCAGGCCGTCCGCCGCCGTCTGCTGCGCCAGCTCGTCCAGACGCGAGGCACGCAGCGCCTCCTGGACCTGCGGGTCGGCGCGGAAGGCGGCCGCGCGCTCCTTGAGGATGAGGTAGTTGCGCATGCAGCCCGCGGCCGACGCCCACACACCGTCGAGGTCCTCGGTCCGCGGCGGCTTGAAGTCGAAGTGCTTGGGACCGGCGTAACCGGCGCTCTCCAGGAGGTCGACGAGCCAGAAGGCGGCACGCAGGTCGCCGGCGCCGAAGCGGAGGTCCTGGTCGTACTTGATGCCGGACTGGCCGTTGAGGTCGATGTGGAAGAGCTTGCCCGCCCACAGGGCCTGCGCGATGCCGTGCGGGAAGTTCAGCCCGGCCATCTGCTCGTGGCCGACCTCGGGGTTCACGCCGTACAGCTCGGGGCGCTCCAGGCGCTCGATGAACGCGAGCGCGTGGCCGACGGTGGGCAGGAGGATGTCGCCGCGCGGCTCGTTCGGCTTGGGCTCGATCGCGAACTTCAGGTCGTAGCCCTGCTCGGTGACGTACTCGCCGAGGAGGTCGAAGGCCTCCTTCATGCGGTCCAGGGCGACGCGCACGTCCTTGGCCCCGCCGGACTCGGCGCCCTCGCGGCCGCCCCAGGCGACGTAGGTCTCGGCGCCGAGCTCGACCGCCAGGTCGATGTTGCGGATGGTCTTGCGCAGGGCGTAGCGGCGCACGTCGCGGTCGTTGGCGGTGAACGCGCCGTCCTTGAAGACGGGGTGCGTGAAGAGGTTGGTGGTCGCCATCGGCACCTTCATGCCGGTCGCGTCCAGGGCCTCGCGGAAGCGCTTGATGTGACCTTCGCGCGCACTGTCCGACGCCCCGAACGGGATGAGGTCGTCGTCGTGGAAGGTCACGCCGTGGGCGCCGAGCTCGGCCAGGCGCTGCACCGTCTCGACCGGGTCGAGGGCACGTCGGGTGGCGTCGCCGAACGGGTCCCTTCCCTGCCAGCCGACGGTCCACAGGCCGAAGGTGAACCTGTCCTCGGGGGTGGGCTGGTAGTTCATGACGCGGCTCCTTGCTGCTCCGGACTATTTCGTCATGGCGGTTTACAAATTAGTATGCACACACGTCTCCGGGAAGAGACAAGGTGTCTCCGGGTGGAGACATCGGCCGCATCAAGATCATGAGCCGCGCACACAGGCCGCGCGAAAAGGGAGAGCCCGATGTCAGCAGCCGAGGGTCCGCTCGTCGTCGGCGTGGACACGTCGACCCAGTCCACCAAGGCGCTGGTGGTCGACGCGGCCACCGGCCGGGTCGTCGCGCGGGGCCAGGCGCCGCACACCGTGTCCTCCGGGGCCGGCCGGGAGAGCGACCCGCGCCAGTGGTGGGACGCGCTGTCCGAGGCCCTGCGCCAGTGCGGGGACGCCGCACGGGAGGCCGCCGCGGTGTCGATCGGCGGCCAGCAGCACGGCCTGGTCACGCTGGACGAGCGAGGCGAGCCGGTGCGCCCGGCCATGCTCTGGAACGACGTGCGCTCCGCGCCGCAGGCCCGGCGCCTCATCGAGGAGCTGGGCGGCCCGAAGGCCTGGGCGGAGCGGACCGGAAGCGTGCCGGGCGCCTCCTTCACGGTGACGAAGTGGGCCTGGCTCGCCGAGCACGAGCCGGAGGCCCTGCGCGCGACCAAGGCCGTCCGCCTGCCCCACGACTACCTCACCGAGCGGCTCACCGGGGAGGGCACCACGGACCGCGGCGACGCCTCCGGCACCGGCTGGTGGGCGTCCGCGACGGAGTCGTACGACAGCGAGATCCTGGCGCACGTGGGCCTCGACCCCGCGCTGCTCCCCCGCGTGGTGCGGCCCGGCGAAGTGGCCGGCACCGTGCGCGACGGCCATGACCTGCCGTTCTCCAAGGGCACCCTGGTCGCCCCCGGCACCGGCGACAACGCGGCCGCCGCCCTTGGTCTCGGGCTGCGTCCCGGGACGCCGGTGATGAGCCTGGGCACCTCCGGCACGGTCTACGCCGTGTCCAAGCACCGCCCCGCAGACCCGACCGGCACCGTCGCGGGCTTCGCCGACGCCCACGGCGACTGGCTGCCGCTGGCCTGCACCCTGAACTGCACGCTCGCCGTCGACCGGGTCGCGGCCCTGCTGGGTCTGGACCGCGAGGCCGTCGAGCCGGTCTCCGGGGTCACACTGCTGCCCTACCTGGACGGCGAGCGCACCCCGAACCTGCCGAACGCCTCCGGGCTGCTGCACGGCCTGCGCCACGACACCACCGGCGGCCAGCTCCTCCAGGCCGCCTACGACGGTGCCGTACAGGCGTTGCTCGGGGCCCTGGACCTGGTGCTCGACGAGGACGCAGACCGTTCGACGCCGCTGCTGCTGATCGGCGGCGGCGCCCAGGGCACCGCCTGGCAGCAGACCGTACGACGGCTCTCAGGGCGTCCCGTCCAGGTGCCCGAGGCCAAGGAACTGGTCGCCCTCGGCGCCGCCGCCCAGGCCGCGGGGCTGCTCACCGGCGAGGACCCGGGTGCGGTCGCCCGGCGCTGGAACACCGCCGCGGGGCCGGTGCTGGAGGCCGTGGAGCGGGACGACGAGACGCTGGCCCGGATCGCCGGGGTACTCTCCGACGCGGTGCCGCTGCTGGAGCGGGGGACCTCTGGGGAGTGAGGGAGGCATGACCGCACCGCTGCACGACGCCCACCCGGCGGGGCCCGGGCGCGGCCTGCCCGACACCCAGCAGGGCATGCGCCGCCGCAACCTGGCCCGCGTGATGCACACCGTGAGCGCCGAGGGACCGCTGTCGCGTGCCGCGGTCGCCTCGCGCATCGGCCTGACCCGGGCCGCGGTGTCGACCCTCGTCGACGAGCTCATACGCTCGGGGCTGATCGAGGAGCTGGGTCCCGAGCGTCCCGGCCGGGTCGGAAGGCCGGGTTCCGCGCTCGCTGTCAGCGGGCGCGGGCCCGCCGGAATAGGCGCCGAGATCGGCGTGGACCACCTCGCGGTCTGCGCGGTGGACCTGCGCGGACAGGTTCGCTCGCGAGTGGTGCGATACGCCGCCAACCGGGGCCGCTCCCCCGAGCCGGTGATCGCCGAACTCACCTCGCTGGTACACCGGGTGGTGGCCGAGGCGGAGGGCGAGGGCCTGTGGCCCGCCGGCCTCGCGGTGGCGGTGCCCGGGCTGGTCGCCCGTGACGCCAGGACCGTCGTCCGCGCCCCGAACCTCGACTGGCAGGACACGGATCTGGGCACCCTGCTGCCCGAGGACTTCCCGCTGACCGTGGGCAACGAGGCCAACTTCGGCGCACTGGCCGAACTCTGGCTCGGCGACGGCACCCCCCACGACTTCCTGCACGTCTCGGCGGAGATCGGCATCGGCGCGGCACTGGTCGTGGACGGGCAACTGCTGCGCGGCACCCGCGGTTTCGCGGGCGAGCTCGGTCATGTCCCGGTCCGCCCGGACGGACCGGCGTGCCCGTGCGGCGGACGCGGCTGTCTGGAGCAGTACGCCGGCGAGGAAGCGGTGCTGCGGGCGGCCGGCCTGGAGCCGGGCGAGGACCGGGTCGGACTCCTCGCCCAGCACGCGGCGGACGGCGACGAGGCCGTACGAGGTGCCCTGTGCGAGGCCGGGCAGGCGCTCGGCATCGCGCTGACCGGGGCGGTCAACCTGCTGGACCCCGAAGCCGTGGTGCTCGGCGGTGCGCTGGCCGGGCTCGCGCCCTGGCTGCTGCCCTCCCTGCGGGACGAGCTGGCCCGGCGCACGGCCGGTCCGGCCTGCCCGGTGTCCGTGTCCGACCTGGGTTCCGAGGGACCGCTGCTCGGTGCCGCGCACTCCGTGGTGCGGGCCGTGCTGGACGACCCGGCGGCTGTCGGCGCACGCGCCTGAAGGTCCGTCAACTCACCCGGTCGAGTGAGCGGGTTGTCCACATTCCCGCCGTTGTCCACCGGAACGCCGGCGTCACCCCGCCGGACCGGCTCGGGCCGTAGCGTGATGCACACGAGGCACGCCGCTGCCACGGACGAACGGTCTTCGCGAGGCCCGGTCCGTCCGTGACGCCGACCGCACCAACGTCCCCTGTCCGTTCGCGACACCAACCACACCCACGCCACGGAGATCCGCCGGGAACGGCTGCCGGCGCGCGAGACTCACCGCGGAGCACCCGACCGGCTCCGTGAGACCGCGGTGATCCCGCATGCCTGAACGCCGCTGAGACGAAAGGCACTTGACCATGGAACGCGCCAGACCGCCACTCGACCGACGGCGGCTGCTGAAGGGGGCCGTCCTGGCCGCCGTACCATACGCGCTGCTTCCCGAGACGCGGGCCGGGGCCGCCCCGCAGCCCGTCGACCACCCGCTCGCCGAGTGGCAGCCTGCCACGTCGTCCAACCTCACGGCCTCGGACCGCCCCTGGTCCTACCGGGTGGACCGGGTGGTCATCCACGTCACCCAGACCTCCTACGCCGACGCCCTGGACATCTTCCGCGACCCGGCGAAGCAGGTGTCCGCCCACTACGTCGTGCGCTCGGCCGACGGTCATGTCGCGCAGTGCGTGCGGGAGGCGGACGTCGCCTGGCACGCTGGGAACTGGGACTACAACACCCGCAGCGTCGGCATCGAGCACGAGGGATGGGTGGACAAGCCCGCCTACTTCACCGAGGCCCTCTACCAGGAGTCCGCGAGGCTCACCGCGGGGATCTGCGGGAGGTACGGCATCCCCAGGGACCGCGCGCACATCATCGGGCACTACGAGGTGCCGGGCACGGACCACACCGACCCGGGGCCGTACTGGGACTGGGACCGTTACCTGCGCATGGTCGAAGCCGTGTGAGACGCGCGTACCGTCGGAGTGACGCCGGTCGAAGAGGTTGTTCGCGCGCGGACCGGGAGTGACGATGTCCCCAGCCGCATCGCGCACCGGGAGGCCGAGTTGACGGATCCATGGGTGGCTCTGGAGCCGGGGGCGGACCCTGCCGAGCGTGTCCGGCTGCTGCGACGCGCGCACGAGACGTTCACCGAGGCGGGCACGGTGCAGCGGCCGGTCCGTCCGGTGGTGGCCGACTCGTGGCTGCGTTCCGCGCGGGCCGGCGTCGGGCCCGACGGGACGGCGGACGTCGAACTAAGCGACGGGGACCTCGGTGCGTACCGGGCCGAACATCCGCTGGCCAAGGTCATGCCGCTGTTCCGTGAGCTGATGGGGACCTTCGCCTCCGACGGGGAGCACCTGCTCGCGGTGTGCGACGAACACGGCAGGCTGCTCTGGGTGGAGGGCCACACGAGGACCCGCCGTAGGGCCGAATGGATGAACTTCGTGCCGGGTGCGCGGTGGGCGGAGACCGCCGTCGGGACCAACGCTCCGGGTACGGCGGTCGCGGTGGACCGGCCGGTGCAGGTGTTCGCGGCGGAGCACTTCATCCGCCGGGTGCAGCCGTGGACGTGCGCGGCGGCGCCGGTGCACGATCCGCGGACCGGGCGGGTGCTGGGGGCCGTGGACATCACCGGCGGGGACGGGCTCGCGCATCCGCACAGCCTGGGCTTCGTCCAGGCGGTCGCGCGGGCCGCCGAGTCGCAGCTCACGCTGCTCCTCCCGCAGCAGCCGGTCACGGCCGGGCTCGAGCTGAGCGCACTGGGCCGGGACGAGGCGCTGCTGGCCGGGGGCGCCCGCAGGGTCAGGCTCAGCCGCAGGCACAGCGAGATCCTGGTGCTGCTGTCGAGGCACCCGGAGGGTCTGACCGGCGACGAGTTGTCGTGCGCGCTGTACGAGGACGAGTCGGTGACGCCGGTGACGCTGCGGGCCGAACTCGCCAGGCTGCGCCGGGTTCTGGGGCCCGGGTTGCTGGCGTCACGGCCGTACCGGCTGACGGTGCCCGTCGAGTCGGACGTGGCCGTCGTGGAACGGCGGCTGGAGAGCGGGGCCGTGACGGCGGCGGCGCGCGGGTACAGCGGTCCGCTGCTGCCGGCTTCGCAGGCCCCGGCGGTGGTGCGGCTCAGGCGGCGGGTCGCGGACGGGCTGCGGACGGCGTTGGTCGCCCGCCGGGACCCCGACCTGCTGGCGGACTGGGCACACGCGCCCTGGGGCGAGGACGACGTCGAGGTGTGGCGGGCGCTCGCGGTCGTACGGCCCACGCCGAGCGTGCGGGCCCGGCTGGCCGCGCTGGAGTCGGAGCTGGCCGCGCCGACGGCAACGTGGTTGCAACGTCCGCGCTCCTAGCCTCACCCGCAGAGCCGTCCAACGGCGGGCGGCGCTGCTGAAGGAGGCTGGCCAGCATGACCCGTTACGCGGCACCCGGCACCGAGGGCGCGATCGTCTCCTACCAGGCGCGCTACGACCACTTCATCGGTGGCGAGTACGTGCCGCCGGCGCGCGGGCAGTACTTCGAGAACCCGTCGCCGGTGAACGGGCAGCCGTTCACCGAGGTCGCGCGGGGCACCGCGGAGGACGTGGAACGGGCGCTGGACGCCGCGCACGCCGCCGCCCCGGGCTGGGGCCGGACCTCGGTGACCGAACGCTCGGACATCCTCCTCAAGATCGCCGACCGCATGGAGGCGAACCTGGAGAAGCTGGCCGTCGCGGAGAGCTGGGAGAACGGCAAGCCGGTGCGCGAGACGCTGGCGGCCGACATCCCCCTGGCCATCGACCACTTCCGGTACTTCGCGGGGGCGATCCGCGCGCAGGAGGGTTCGCTGGGCGAGCTCGACGACGACACGGTGGCGTACCACTTCCACGAGCCGCTCGGCGTCGTCGCGCAGATCATCCCGTGGAACTTCCCGATCCTGATGGCGGTGTGGAAGCTGGCCCCGGCCCTCGCGGCGGGCAACGCGGTCGTCATCAAGCCCGCCGAGCAGACCCCGGCGTCCATCCACTACTGGATGAGCCTGATCGCGGACCTGCTGCCGCCGGGCGTGGTGAACATCGTCAACGGCTTCGGCGTGGAGGCGGGCAAGCCGCTCGCGTCGAGCCCGCGGGTGGCCAAGGTGGCGTTCACCGGCGAGACCACCACGGGGCGGCTGATCATGCAGTACGCCTCGGAGAACATCAAGCCGGTCACCCTGGAACTCGGCGGCAAGTCGCCGAACATCTTCTTCGACGACGTCTGGGCGCGGGACGACGACTTCCGGGACAAGGCTCTCGAAGGGTTCACGATGTTCGCCCTGAACCAGGGCGAGGTCTGCACCTGCCCGTCCCGGGCGCTGATCCAGCGCGGCAACTACGCCGAGTTCCTCCAGGCGGCCGTCGCCCGCACCGAGCTCATCAGGCCGGGCCACCCTCTCGACACCGACACGATGATCGGCGCCCAGGCCTCCAACGACCAGCTGGAGAAGATCCTCTCCTACCTGGACGTCGGCCGCCAGGAGGGCGCGAAGGTCCTCACCGGTGGTGAACGCATCGAGTGCGACGGCGAGTTGAAGGGCGGCTACTACGTCCAGCCGACGATCTTCGAGGGCGACAACCGCATGCGGATCTTCCAGGAGGAGATCTTCGGCCCGGTCGTCTCGGTGACATCCTTCGACGACTTCGACGACGCCCTGAAGATCGCCAACGACACGCTGTACGGCCTCGGGGCGGGCGTGTGGACCCGGGACATGAACACCGCGTACCGGGCAGGGCGGGGAATCCAGGCGGGCCGCGTCTGGACCAACTGCTACCACGCGTACCCGGCGCACGCCGCGTTCGGCGGGTACAAGCAGTCGGGGATCGGGCGGGAGACGCACAAGATGATGCTGGAGCACTACCAGCAGACGAAGAACCTTCTTGTTTCCTACAGTCCGAAGAAACTCGGGTTCTTCTAGAGCCTGAAGTCGGTTGTCTGGAGACTCCGTTCCACTCCAGGCAACCCGACACAATTGCTACCCAATGCAATCAGTCGGGTCCTTCTCACTACTCTCGGTGGCCAGTGGAGTTCCACTCGGACCAGTCGCGGACCAAATTGTGCTCGAGAACGTCACCCCCCGCGAGCCGCTCGCTCATGAGCGCGGTGACCCGTCGAATGCCCGCAGGCAGCGCCCGAACCGCCAACAGAAGGCAGCAGAAATGGCCGGGCCCGCCGCAACGTAAGCCCGCCCCCCCCCCAAGCTCCCGGCGTGAACAGGACCGTTGTCAGTGAACGTCTTTCATCCTGTGGTCTGAAGAGTGAAACAGGCTGGTCAGCGTGGTGGTGACGTGGCGAAGCCCCTCGTCGCTAGCGCGAGCGCCATCACACGAAGGAGAGCGCGGGGCCCGCTCACCGGGCGGGTCCCCCGCATTTCGACTGGATCAATCGGTCAAGGACTGCCACCGGTCCTCCAGTGCGGGATCGATGCTGCTCAGCCATACCAAAGTCCCGCCGATCAGCCCCGGCTTGTCCCGCGCGGCCAGAGCCGGGGATTCCAGCATGTCGGCCATCTCTTCCAGATACGTGACCAGCGAGTCGCGTTCCTCATCAGGGGCTTCGTAGTAACGGGACCAGCGGCCCAGATAGCCGGTCGAGGCGTCCAGATACAGACCTGACGAGTCATCGGACGGGCCCAGTGCGACGACAGGAATCCAGGTCGCCTTCCACACCGTGATCCGTTCCTCTTCCGGGCGACCGGAGTTGAGGGCGTCCTCCGAGACCTGCGCGTCCCTCTTCATCCGGTAAAGGGCCCGCACAGCATCCAAGGTCATCAGGGCTTGGTTGCCCGGCAGGCATCCCCAGCCCTGCGCCCCGTCATCCCCTGCGGTCAGCAGCCACAGGGTGCGCAGCTCGACGGGAATCTGCGCCCCGAGATCGCTTTCCACAGCGGCGACGGCTGCGGAACTCGCGCCGGCCCGCAGAGCCGCGTAGGAGTCGGGGGCGTGGGTCTGGAGCCAATCGGTGATGCGGCGCCAGGCATCCGCCACCTCCCGGACGGTGACCGCCTCGGCACCGGATTCAACAGCCTGCTCCTGCTCTTGCTGTTCAGGTTCTTCGGGGCCGACTGTCGCGGGCTGCGCGAAGGAGGCAGGGGTCACGAATCGGATCTCGATCCGGTCCGGCTCACGAATGTAGCCAACGGCCAGGGCAGGGCAGTGTTCGAAGAGGTCGCCGTCGATCATCACGGTGAGGATGCCGGGCAGACTCGAGGGCTCACCCATATCCGGTTCATCCGCCAGCTGGCCGGCCAGGACCTTCAGCGCGTACGGCACGCCGTCCCCGAGCTGGGAGGCGGTCTCGCGGACGTGCGGAGGAATCTCGACGTTCACGGCCTAGAGCTCCTTGTAGGTCAGATGCGCGCAAAGGCACTGACACAGTAGACGCGGAAGTTGACGATAACTCAGACGTGCCCCGCCAACCGCGACAGGTTCAGCGTCGTACCACCGGTAAACCTCTCGCACCTATGCCAAGACCGAGCAACCGGGGCATGCCGTGTCTCCGCCCTGTCGCGGGGAGCCCCCGTTCCGATGCGACCAAGGATCCAAGATCCGGACCATTCGCGGACCAGGAAGCCGCTCACTGTCCCCTTCGAACGGCTTTCTGCAGGTCAGCAGCCTGGCAACGCTGTACCACCGGAAGACGAAGAACCTCCTTGTTTCCTACAGTCCGAAGAAACTCGGGTTCTTCTAGAGCTGCGAGTCGGAGTGGAGCCAGGGATCGATCCGGGCTCCACTCCGTGGTGCGGGCTTGGCGTGTCACTGGAACTGTGCGAAGAACCTCCAGATCTCTGCTTTGGTCCAGGTGGTGACGCCGCTTTCGCCGGTGGAGCCGTCGACCGGACCGGGTATGTGGCCTCCGTCGAACGCGGCCCATTGGACCGGGTATCCGGCACGGCAGCCCGAGTAGGTGGTGGTGATGTGTGTTCGGCTGCCCGGGGCGGGCTCGCGCGGGCTCTGGGAGGCGCAGCCGTTGTTGCGGACGAATGTGTCGCGCAGGGACCGTCCTTGCCCGATGTCGAGGACGTTGTCGCTGATGCCGTGGATCCCGAAGTAGGCGATGGGCTGGGTGCCGCCGCTGCATCCGCTGATCTGGGCGCCGGACATGACCGCGACGGCCCTGAAGACGTTGGCCCGGCTGCATGCGAGTGCGTAGCTCATACCGCCGCCCCAGCTGAAGCCCGTGGCGAAGCGCTGTGCCGGGTTGACACAGAGGCCGCCCTCGATGCGCCGGATCATGTCGTCGACGAACGTGACGTCCTCACCGCCAGAGTTGGCCCAGCCGTTGCCCAGGCCCTGGGGAGCGACGAGGATGGCGCTGTTGTTGGACTGTTCCTGCTGGCCGTAGTAGGACCAGGCGGTCCCGCTCGTGCCGCCCGAGGAGATCTCGCCGGCCGTTCCGCCCCGCCAGTGGAACGCGAAGATCAGCCGGTAGCGGTGGCTGTTGTCGTAGTTGGCGGGAACCCTGAGGATGAAGCTGCGGCTCTTGCCGCCGCTCTGAATCGTGTACGTCCCGCTCGCCAGGGTCGGGGCGCTGCCGCATCCACCCCCGCCACCACCACCGGACGACAGCTTGATCATCTGCCATTGCTGGTTGGCGCCGCCCCAGTCGGAGTACTGGACGACGTTGCCACCGTCGGCGGTGGAGGCTCCCTGCACCTCGACCGCCTTGCCGCTGGTGCGGTTGATCAGCCGGACGTGGCCCGCGTCGGAGTCGGCCAGGCGGAACTGCTGGTTGGCCCCGTTGTGGTCGGCCCACTGCTGGATCGCGGCACCGTCCGTGGTCGAGGAGCCGGCCACGTCGAGGACCTTGCCCGAATGGCGGGCCTTGAGGCGGTAGAAGCCGTCGCCGGAGTCCACGAACTGCCACTGCTGGTTGGCTCCGTCGCCGCGTGTCCACTGGCTGACCCGCGCGCCGTCGGCGGTGGAGGCGCCGGAGACGTCCAGCGCCTTGCCGCTGTTGCGATTGACCAGGACGTACCAGGCGTTGGTGTCCACCGTCGCCGCTTCGGCGGGCGCCGGATTCACCGCGGCGAGCATGCCGATCGCGAGGGTCAGCGCCACCAGGGCGGCGACCCGGGACCACCAGCGGTGTAATCGTGGAGGGGCGGAAGAAACCTCACCGTGGGTCTTCATCGATTCACCCTTTCGTTTGTGGCAGGTCCCCTCAGGTGCGGGTCCAGCGTTGGTTGCTGCCGTTCGAGCAGGCGTAGAGCTGGATTAGGGTGCCGTTGGCGGTGCCGGCCGCGACGGCGTCGAGGCAGAGGCCGGACTGGACGCCGACGATGGATCCGTCGGAGTTGAGGCGCCACTTCTGGTTGTCGCCGCCCCAGCAGCTGTAGATCTGGACCTTGGTGCCGTTGCCGGTGCCGGCGGCGTCCAGGCACTTGTTGCCGTAGACCCTGAGTTCACCGGCGGCGGTGTAGGTCCACTGCTGGTTGGTGCCGTTGTTGCAGTCCCACAGCTGGAGCTGGGTGCCGTCGGTGGTGCTGCTGCTGGGCACGTCCAGGCAGCGGCCCGACCCGACGCCCTTGACCTGTCCGGAACCCGAAGGGGGCGTGGTGGTGCCGCCGTTGAGTGCGTTGAGGACGGCGGTGTAGGCGGGCTTCTTGCTGCCGTCGCCGTTGAACAGCAGCGGCGTGTCCTGCGCTCGCCAGGAGTCGGTGTCGCGCACACCCCAGACGGTGATGCCGAGACAACGCGGGACGGCCAGGCAGTCGTTGGTCACGTTGGCGTAGGTCGTGGCCGAGGCACCCTGGATGTCGAGTTCGGTGATGGCCACGTCGACGCCGAGGGCGGCGAAGTTCTGCAGGGTGGTGCGGAAGTTGCTGTTGTAGGGGCTGCCGCTGTTGAAGTGCGACTGGAAACCGACGCAGTCGATCGGCACGCCGCGCTGCTTGAAGTCCCGGACCATGGCGTACACGCCCTGGGTCTTGGCCCAGGTCCAGTTCTCGATGTTGTAGTCGTTGTAGCAGAGCTTGGCGGCCGGGTCGGCGGCGCGCGCGGTGCGGAAGGCGACCTCGATCCAGTCGTTGCCGGTGCGTTGCAGGTTGGAGTCGCGCCGGCCTCCCGAATTACCGTCGGCGAAGGCCTCGTTCACGACGTCCCACTGGGCGATCTTGCCCTTGTAGTGGGCCATCACGCCGTTGATGTGGTCGATCATCGCCTGGCGCAGCGAGCCGCCGCTGAGGCTCTGCATCCAGCCGGGCTGCTGGGAGTGCCAGGCCAGGGTGTGACCGCGCACCTGCTTGCCGTTCTGCACCGCCCAGTTGTAGACGCGGTCACCGGCGGCGAAGTTGAACTGGCCCCGCTGCGGTTCGGTGGCGTCGATCTTCATCTCGTTCTCGGCCGTCACCGAGTTGAACTCACGGCCCGCGATGGTCGTGTACGCCGAGTCGCCCAGTCGGCCCGAGGCGATGGCGGTGCCGAAGTAGCGGCCGCTCTGCGCCGCCGCGGCGCCAAGCGTGCTCTCGGCGGCTTGTGCGGTCGGCGGCGCGACCAGTGCGGCGGCCACACCGAGGACGCCGACGACCAGCGCCCACAACAGGCCGCGGATCTTCCGGCGGACAACGGATCTGGGAAGGGCGTATGAGCCCATGACTGTGCCTCCAAGGTAGAAATCAAAGGGGAATACGTCGTCCGCTCCCACTCGGCAGAGGGACACGAACGCATGCGGGTACTCCATCGCGGCTCAGCCGGGGGACCGCGGATCTGTCGTGCAGCGCAGCTTGCTCAGTGCTGACGTGGTTCGAAAACTCGAACGATGGTCCGTTTCTCAGACAGGGATGATTGAGGTATTGACGATGACCCGTCAATACTCCTCGCAGAAAAAGTTTCGGCTCCTCGCCCGAAACATTTCGAATCTCCGGCGAGCCGGAGGAGTCCTCGACGTCGCCGTCGGCGCGCTGTTTATGGACAGATCGGTGACAGGGCTTGACCAGAGGGTCCCGCGTTTCTAGCTTGTGGCGGCGAAGCATCCGGAGAATTCTTCGAAACATTCGGGGGCACCCCCACCCCCGCCCCCAAAGGAGGCCCTCTGATGTGGTTTCGCCGCCCGTCCCCGGTCCGTCAAAGACGCTTACTCGCCGTCCTCGCGCCCTTGCTGCTCGTGGCCACCTTCCTCGGCGCCCAGCCGGCCGCAGCGGCGACCGTCGACCCCAACGCCTCGTACGTGCTGGTCAACCGCAACAGCGACAAGGCCCTGGACGTCTACAACCTGGCGACCAACGACGGCGCCCGCATCACCCAGTGGACCAGGAACGATCAGAACCAGCAGCAGTGGCAGTTCGTCGACTCCGGAGGCGGCTACTACCGGATCAAGTCCCGCCACTCGGGCAAGGTGCTGGACGTCCACAACTGGTCCACCGCGAACGGCGGCTCGATCGTCCAGTGGGCCGACCAGAACGCCACCAACCAGCAGTGGCGGCTGGCCGACAGCTCCGACGGCTACGTACGGCTCGTCTCGCGCCACAGCAACAAGGCCCTTGAGGTACAAGGCGCCTCCACCGCCGACAACGCGAACATCGTCCAGTACGACGACTGGGGCGGCACCAACCAGCAGTGGCAACTCGTCAAGGTCGGCGCCGACACCCCCGGCACGTGCGCTCTTCCGTCGACGTACCGCTGGACGTCGACCGGCGCCCTGGCGCAGCCCAAGCAGGGGTGGGTCTCGCTCAAGGACTTCACCGTCGTCCCCTACAACGGCAGGCAACTCGTCTACGCCACGACGCACGACACGGGGACGAAGTGGGGGTCGATGAACTTCGGCCTGTTCACCAACTGGTCGGAGATGGCCTCGGCCGGCCAGAACGCGATGTCGGCCTCCACCGTCGCGCCCACGCTCTTCTACTTCGCGCCGAAGAACATCTGGGTGCTCACCTACCAGTGGGGCGGAACCGCCTTCTCCTACCGGACGTCGAGCGACCCCACCAACCCGAACGGCTGGTCATCCCCGCAGGTGCTCTTCTCCGGAAGCATCGCCGGCTCCGGCACCGGACCCATCGACCAGACGCTCATCGGTGACGGGACGAACATGTACCTGTTCTTCGCCGGTGACAACGGCAAGATCTACCGGGCCAGTATGCCGATCGGGAACTTCCCGGGCAGCTTCGGCTCGACCTCGACAGTGATCATGAGCGATTCGACGAACAACCTGTTCGAGGCGCCGCAGGTCTACAAGCTGCAGGGCCAGAACCGCTACCTCATGATCGTCGAGGCGATCGGCTCGCAGGGCCACCGCTACTTCCGCTCGTTCACGGCCACCAGCCTGAACGGCTCGTGGACACCCCAGGCCGCGACGGAGAGCAATCCCTTCGCCGGCAAGGCCAACAGTGGCGCCACCTGGACCAACGACATCAGCCATGGCGAACTGATCCGCACCAGCCCCGATCAGACCATGACCGTCGATCCCTGCAACCTGCAGTTCCTCTACCAGGGACGCAGCCCCAACTCCGACGGCGTCGACTACGGCCTCCTGCCCTACCGGCCGGGTCTGCTGACCCTGCAACGCTGACGGCGCGACACGAGGTCCGGCTCTGCTACCGAGCCGGCGTGGCGGGCTCGGCGGCAGGCCGAGCCCGCGGTCCTTCTGAGGCGTGCCCCAAGTGGCTGGAACCCGGCTCCCGGCAGCACGCCGGCGCTGGCCATCCTGGGCGGGGAGACAGCGGCGTGGGAGCGGGGGCCGGCCGTGGATCAGCGCCAGGCGGGCGAAGCGGACGCGAGCGTCGGCGGAACGGCACGGACGACGGCGTGGAGTGTGCGGGCAGGGTGGCTGCTGCGCGCACACCGCTGCCACCATCAGAACCCGGCGGTACGTACGGGAGCATCGTTCACGGCCCTGCTCGGGGCCCGCGGAGGTGCGCTGGGTTCGGTCAGCGCGAGCACGGTATCGCGGTGGGAGAGCGGAAAGGTTCCCGTTCCGTTCGCGGCGGTTCGGGGATACGAGGAGGTCCTCGGGCTCAGCCCGTATGCCCTGGTGGCGGTGCTCGAGACCCTTGCCCGGTACCAGGGCGGTCCCGCCGCGGACACCTTCACGGCGAGCGCCGTGCGGCGGGTCGGCGCGGACGGCCTGCACACCCGGCGCGTGGATCTGCTGCTCGACAAGGCTCTCGACGGCGAACGGCTGACGGGTGGGGAATGGGACGAGCTGACCGCACGGCTGGTCAGCAGTCCGGTGCCCCTCTCACCGGCGCGCATCCGTCGTGCGGTCACCGAGCGCCTCCTGGAGGAGACGCTGGTGTCGGGGGGACTTCCCTGGATGCGCCGTTTCGAGAGTCTGAGCCGACTGCTCGCCGATCCCGCCTGGGCACCGGACACCGTGTCCGTGTGCGCGGACGTCGGTTCCCAGGCACACCACGCGGGACTGATCGAGGCCCTGTGCGCGCTGGACGGCAGCGGGCACCCGGACGCGGCCCGGCACGTTCTGCGACACCTGCGGGACCCGACGGACGACGACAGCTTCCACGGCGCGCTGATGGCCTGCGTACGCAAGGTGCAACGGCACCATTTCGGTCCGGACCAGTCGGCGGAGCTCCTGCACGTCATCGGCGATGTGCTCCGTGACCCCCGCGTCCAGCCCGAGACGGCCGAACTGGCCGCGGTCCTGCTCCCTCGATTACCCGCCCCGCCCCGCTATGCCGCCGCACTCTCGCGGGCCGCACGAGCCCGCGCCGAGACCCGGCACATCGCCGCCCACGGACTGCTGACCGACCCCGGCACGGCACGCGTCGCTGTCGCCCGTCTCCTCAGCCGCATGCCCGTGACCGGTGACCCACCGACGGTGGTCGCGGTATTGCGTGAGGTCGTTGACGACATCCTGCACCACCCTGTCTCGGATGTGCGGCTCTACAACGCGATGCTGTTGCGCGCCAGCCCTTACCGGGCGTCGCTGGCCGCCGCGCTCGCCGCCGAGCTGACGGCGCCCTCTGTCCTGCGGTCGGAACGGGCCGGACCGGTCCTGCACGCGCTGCGTGTGCTCGGCGGCCCCTCGCAACGCCCGGCGATAGCCCGGTTGACGATCGCCGAGGGCATGCCCTCGACCGTCGTACGGGCGGCGCTGCACGCGCTGGGCCACATTCCAGGGCGCAGCCCGGAGCACTACTGGCGTGCCGTCCTGCGTCGCCACACGGACCGGCACCCCCTCACGAGTGGCTCCGGCGGAAGGACGGAACTCAAGCGGCTGGTCTACGCGTTCGGCATGGCCGGCGAACTCCCTCTGCTGGCCCGTCTGTTGCACGAGGAGGCGGTCGAGGCTCCCGCCCGGGCCATGTCAGCGTGGTGGACCACGTTGCCTCAGCACGTCCGTGCAGGCGCCCTGAGCTGATTCCCCCTGCCGAGGGGAAGCCCGGATGTCCGCCGTACCACGTGGCGATGCCCTCGGCCGGCACGTTGCACCCGGGCCACGCCGATGCAACGCCCCCGGTCGGCCGGGCCGCACTCGCTTACAAAGGGAACCCGGCGCCGCCGACAGCAGCTCCGCACGCTGCCTCGTCACACGCGATCAGGAGGACCCGATGACCAGCCCCACTCATACCTGCGGGACGCTCGCCCGGCGCATACGGCTGGCGGGCCAAGTCGTCGCCACCGCCGCCGCCCTGCCCGGGCTGGCCGCCTCCCCCGTCTCGGCGTGGACGGGCGGCTACGTCTCCTCGAACGCGGGCTTCGCCTACGTTCGCGAGGCGGCGACGACGGACTCCGCGATCCTGGGCACGGCACCCAACGGCCGTACGGTCGACGTGATGTGCTGGAAGCACGGGGATCGGGCGAAGGGCGACTACTGGACCAACCGGTGGTTCTACTCCACGGTGCAGTCCAACGGGACCGACAACTGGGTCGGCTACGTACACGCCTCGCTCGTCGCCCGTCACAAGACGGTGCCGCACTGCTGAACGCGGCAGCCGCCTCAACGCCCGGCCGGGTCGTCGCGCCGTGATCAGCTGCGGTTCGGCTTCGGCGCCGGGGCCACGTCCGCGTACAGCACATGGTGGTCCGACACCGGGTTCGGGTGCACACGGTGGCCGGCGGGGACGTAGCCGCGCAGGAAGACGTAGTCGAACTTGCTCTGCCAGTCGGTGGTCGGCTCGCAGGCGCCGGCGGCCCCGGGCCGGCACCGCGGGTCGGCGTCCGCGGCCAGTTTCCACATCGGGGTGAGTTCGTAGGAGTCCGGTACGGCGTTGAAGTCGCCGATGACGATCGTGCGGGCGTGCCGGGCGACCTCCTTGGCGAGGACGCCGACCTGGTCCGCCCGGACCGCCTCCTGGCGTCGTTCGGCGAGGTGGGTGTTGAAGACGCGTACCGGTTGGCCGCCCACCGTGGTGGTCACCGCCATGTACCCGCGGTCCTCGGAGCCGCCGTCGGGGTATTCCTCGGTGACGACGTCGGTCATCGGTGCCGCCGAGAGGATGGCCTCGCCGTAGCCGCCCGGGTTCCAGGGCGCTCCCCCGCAACGGCCCCAGCTCTGGAGAACCGGCCCGTACTCGACGTGGTAGAGGAGCCCGTGGAGGTTCTCCAGATAGTCGCGGATCTTCTCGACGTCGCCCACGCACGCTTCCTGCAGGCCGATGACCTGGGGCGCGTACGTGGCGATCTCGGCCGCCCGGTCGTCGTTGCCCGTCTCGCAGGGGTTGCAGAGGTTCCACGTCATGACCCGGTTCGGGACGACGTCCTTGACCGGTTTCGGGGGCAGCGACCCGGCGTCGAGGGCTCCGCTCGGGGCGCTGGGGCCGGACAGCACCATCCAGGCCACGACCAGGGCACCCACCAGCAACCACGTGCCCTTTCCGAGCACCATCGCCTCCTCAGCGTGGATGTCTGCACCGGCCGACCGACGTCTGCTTCACGAGGTTATGACACCGGGGCCGGCCCGGGGAACGGGTGTCCGCGGGCCGGCCGGCGCGTCACTCCTCGTCGCGCAGCCGGGCCGCCAGGGAGGTCAGCGGCTCGGTCTCCTCGGTGTGGCCCGCGGCGGTCAGGTGGGAGACCGCCGCGTCGAGGCGGGCCAGGGCGGGCGCGGGGCGTTCCAGGTAGAGGCCCTCCACGGCGCCCGCGAGACGGACGCACTCGGCCCACTCACCGGCCCGGTCGTCTCCCGGTCCCGGTTCGCCGAGCAGGGCCAGGGCCTTCTCCAGGGCGGCCAGCGCGTCCTCGTACGCGCCGGCGTAGGCGTTGACCCGCCCGTGCTCGTACGCCAGGGCGGAGTCCAGGGAACGGCCGCGGGCCTCGTATCCGGCGGCGCGGGCCTCGTCGGCGATCCGGCCGGCGTCGGCGAGGAAGGCGCGGGCGTCGGTCAGGCCCTCGGCGCCCTGCTGCTGGGCCTGGAGGCGGGCGAGTTCGCGCAGGCAGTTGCTGAGCAGTTCGTAGCGGGGGTCCCGGGCGTGGGCGGCGATCGCCTGGTCCGCGGCCTCGCGGGCCGGGCCGAACTCGCCGGACTCGCCGAGGAGTACGGCCGTCTCGGCGGCGATCATGGCGTGGCTGCCGGGGTCGTCGTCCCAGCCGGCCGACTCGGCCGCGAGCGCGGCGAACTCGACGGTGGCGGCCTTGATGTCCTCCCCCGCGCGCAGTGCGCGGGCGCGGGTCAGACGGAGCTGGGCGGCGAGCCGGTCGTCCAGCTCTCCGGAGACGACGTCCGGTTCGGCCAGCAGGGAGTCCAGCAACGCGATGCAGTCCTCGACGCGGTCCAGGTCGAGGCTGAGCTGGGCGGCGTTGCTGTAGGTGCAGAACGCGTCGATCCGGTTGCCGCTCCGGAGGTTCGCCTCGGCCGAGCGCGTCAGGTGCCGCAGGGCCTCGTCGGGGCGGCCCAGGTGCATGCACGCCTCGGCGAGGTCGCCGTGGAGGCGGGCGGTGTCGACCGTGTCGGCGGGCCAGTCGGCAGCCTGTCGCAGACCTTCGGTGAGGTCCGAGTGCGCTGCCTGCGGGTCCTGGAGGACGAGCTGGAACCGGCCGCGCAGTCCGAGGGTGCGGGGCAGGTGCCAGGCGGGGCCGTACGCCTTCAGCCGGTCGAGGAGGGCGTCGATCTCGGTGACCGCGGCGGGCAGGTCGCCGGAGATGGCGTGCGTGCTGGCCCGCAGCAGCAGGGCGCCGGAGATCTGCCCGGCCAGGTCGTGCCGGGCCGCGAAGGCGTGCAGCAGGTCCGCCTCGGCGAACACCGGCGCGACGTGCTCCTTGCTTCCCGTGGTCTGGAGGCGCAGGCCGAGCGCGGTCGCCCGCAGCCGCAGCAGACGGGCCTCCTGGTAGGGGGCGAGGTCGGCCGACTCCTCGTGCAGGCGGGCCACGGACGCGTGGACGGCGGTCAGCGCGGCCGCCTTCGCCTCGGCGTCGTCCTCTTCCTCCCCGGGGATCTGGGCGGTGGCGAGCAGGGCGCAGGCGCGGGCGACCGCCGCGTGACCGGGCTCCGCGGCGTCGTCGTAGAGGGCCGCGGCCTCCTCGTGGAGGGCTGCGGCCTCGGCGAACTCGTCGTTGTTGCCCGCCTGGTTCGCCTCGTCGGCCAGCAGGTCCGCGCGCAACCGGACCAGCGGGCCCACGGCGGGGTCGTCGGGGTGGGTGTAGTCGCGGGCGGTGACGAGTGTGCGCAGCCGCGCGAAGCAGGTCCGGGCGTCCGGGTGACCCTGCTCCTCCAACTGCCTTGCCTGGAGGATGAGTTCGGGCAGGGCGTCGGGCACGGCGGCAGCGGTGCGGGAGGGCGGCACGGTGACCGGGGCGACCGGGGCGACGTCGTCGAGGCTGCGGGTGCGCAGGGTGAGTTCCAGCGCGTCGAGGAGGGGAGCCCGGTCGAGGCGGGTCCTGCGGCGGTCGGTGTGGTTCGAGGTGCCGTTGCGGGCGTCGAAGCGGGCGGCGAGGTCGTCCGCGCGGCCCCGCACCTCGGCGCGCAGCCCGGCCACGGTCCAGGTGCGGCCGGGGTATCCGGCGGCGGGCAGTTCGCCGTGGCCGAGGTGCTCGACACGCTGGAGCAGGACCTCGACGCCGGTGAGGAAGTCGAGCTGGTCCAAGGGCGAGTCGACCTCGTCGAACAGGTTCCGGTTCTCGGCGAGCAGTTCCAGACCGCGGGCCTCGTTGCCGGTCAGCGCGCAGAACTCCAGGTGCCGGCCGACCTCGCCGGACATCGAGGGGTTGCGGCGGCAGCCGCGGTAGCCGGCGAGGTGCAGTTCGCGGGCCCGGTCGGCGGCCCCGGTGCGCAGCAGGGGCAGCAGCGCGTACGAGACGGAGCGGGCCGGCTCCTCCCGGCAGGACTCCTTCCCGTTCAGGACGGGCTCCCAGGTGCCCAGGGCGCGTTCGTCGTCGCCCGCCGCGAGGTGGAACAGGGCGCGCTCGCAGATCTCGCAGGCCTCGCAGTCGCTGAGGCGGGTGCGGGTGCGGGCCGCCCACAGCTCGTAGGCGAGGGCGGTGTCCCCGCCGACGTGGGCGGCGAGCTGGTACGCCTGTCCGTAGTAGGGCTGGAGGCCGAGGTCGGCCTTCTCGTAGCGGTCGCGCATCTCCTGGAGCCATTGGCGCAGACTCGCCAGCGGTACCTCGGGCAGTTGGCGCAGGGCGTGGCCCACCCACTTGAACCGCCAGAACAGCTGGTGGCGCAGGCGCTCGTCGAAGACGTCGGGCTGCTCGTCGAAGAGGGTGAGCAGGCGGGCGAAGACGACGGGCGACTTGCGGGGTTCGGAGCCGTAGGTGTACGCCTCCTGGAGTTCGAGGAGGGCGTGGACGAGGAGCACGGGCTCCTCGAACTGCTCGGCGGCGTCGACGAGTTCCTCGGCGGTGACGGTGCGGGCACGGCCGTAGGGGCGCTCGTCGTTCTCCTGGAGCGCCTGGTACAGCTCGTCGGTGGTCTGGATCACGGTGGGCATCGTCAGCTGTCCTTGCGGAGGGCGCGGGCGAGGAGGTCGAGGAAGGAGCGGTTGATGAGGCTCGACTCGGCGGGCCTGAGCGGGCGCCGGGAGAGCATCGCGGCCTGACCGTAGAGGGCTTCGGCGCTGGTGCGGGCCAGCTCGGGCTCGTCGATGGTGACGGCGGTGCGCACCAGCGGGTTGAGCTGATTGAGGATCAGCTGGGCCTTCGGGGCCTCCTGGCGCAAGGCTCCGAGGATGTCGCCCCACACGCCGCCGTGCTGCTCGCGGGCGAGCTGGGAGCGGGTGCGTTCGTGCCGGGCCTCGCGGCTGTCGAGGAGGAGGGCGGGGGCGGAGGCGGGCTGGAAGGTGCGCAGCGCGACGTCGCAGTCGAAGACGGCGAGGGCGTCGCGGGCCTGGGCGAGATAGGCCGCGGCGGCCAGTTCGGTCTCCCGGTCGACGGGGTCGAGGTGGGCGGTGAGGGTCGCCGGGTCGAGGTCGTCGACGGTGACCTCGGGCCGGACCTCGGGCAGCCGGTGGACCAGCGCGCGGTCGTAGGTGTAGCCGCCGTTGACGACGCCGAGCCCGGCGGCCGAAGCGATCGCCGCGACCTGGCGGAACTCCTCCACGCTCGACGTGACGAGCACGGTGCGGTGGGTGCGGGCGAGCTCGTCGAGGGTGGCGTGTCCGTCGGTGGTCTCGAACGGCAGCCAGGGCAGCAACATCCGCATGATCTCGTCGTCGTGCACCGCGAGCGACTTCACGGCCAGGTGGTGGACCTGGAGGAAACGGCCGAGCAGGTCGGGGTCGCTGGCGGCGGCCCTGGCGATCCACGCGCGCAGGTGTTCGGCGAGGGCGTCGCGTACGGCGGCGAGGGTGTCGTCCTCATACAGGGACTCGCGGGACGCCGTCGGGCGCAGGCTCTCGGCGTCGACGACGCAGCGGACGAAGAACGCCCAGTCGGGCAGGATCTCCTCGGCCTGCTCGGACAGCAGCATGCCTTTGACGTGCACGCGGTGGCCGTGGCGACGGCCGGCCGGGACCGCCTCGGGCAGCACGCAGGCGATGCCCTTCAGGCCCACGGCGGGCAGGTCCAGTTCGATGGTGTCCAGCGGTGTGAACCCGAAGACCTCCTCGCCGTAGGCGGCCAGGGCGCGGGCGCGGGCTCCGGGGGTGGGGTGGGTCTGCGCCCAGGGCGCGGGTTCGGGGTTGACGGGTACGCCCCCGGACGCGCCTGAGCCGCCCGGACCGCTTGTGCCGTCGTCGAAGGTCACCGGGTGGCGCAGCAGGGAGCCGAAGTGGCGGGCCAGCGCGTGCACTTGGGCCGGGCGGGTCCACTCGCCCGCGTCGGCGCGGGGCGTGAGGGTGACGGTGGTGCCGGGCCGGGGGCGGGCGGAGGCGGGCAGGGTGCGGACGGTGTAGCTGCCGTCACCGCGGCCACGCCACTCCACGGCCGGCGCGTCGGGGGTGCGGGCGGAGCGGCTCACGACGTGGATCTCGTCCGCGACCAGGAAGCATGAGAGCAGGCCGATGCCGAACTGGCCGATGAAGTCGGCCCGTTGCTCGGCGATCCGCTCAGCTCGCTTGCTGCTGCGGCCGATCGTGGCGAGGAAGGTGTGCACGTCGGCCTCGGTGAGTCCGACGCCGTCGTCCTCGACGCGCACCACGGAGCCGTCGGCGTACAGGCGGATGCCGAACGCGTCGGCGGGGGCGCCCGGTTCGAGACCGTGCCGGGCGGTCAGCGCGTCCACCGCGTTCTGCAGGAGCTCGCGCAGGTAGACGCGGGGGCTGGAGTAGAGGTGGTGGGAGAGGAGGTCGACGAGGCCACGCAGGTCGACCTGGAAGGTGCGGTCCGTGGGGGCGTGGTCGGCGGCGTTGTGACGCAGGGGCATGGGGCAGTCCGGGGTGAGGGAAGGGAACGGCGGGGTGGCGGTCGTCTGCGGGACCGGCTGAGGACGGTTGTGCGGTTGTCCACGGGACGGCCTAGGACGGTCGTGCGGCTGTCCACAGGACCGGCCGAAGTCAGTCGCGCGGTTGTCCTTGGGATACGGCCGAGGACGGTCGGGACGGGGCAGTCGGCGGCTCAGAAGGCCTTGCGGAAGCGCGCGTACGCTTTCTGCGGGTCCGCCATGAAGGTCCACGGCCACTCGGTGTAGGCACCTTCCAGCTCGCGGAAGACGTTGGAGGCCGTGCTGCTGCCCGCCAGTGAGAGGGCCATGGCGAACATGTTGTAGTCGCCCTGCCAGCCCAGACGGCGCTCGTACGCGTGGTGCAGGATGCTGCGCTCCGCGGCCTCCCTCAACTCGGCCCGGATCCGCGGCTGTTGCAGGCAGTCGCGGTCGTCGGACTCCACCCAGTCCTCGATATGCGCCATGGCGATGACACAGCCGAGCCGGTGCCCGTCGGGCGCGCCCGCGAAGGCCTTCTGGGCGAACTCCAGGGCCTGGCCCGGCTCTCCGCCCCAGCGCGGCTGGAGCTGCGACACCCACTCCAGGTGGAGGTCCAGGTTCAGCGGGTCACGGCGCAGACCGGCCGCGAGCCGGGCCTCTTTGACGCTGTCGTCGACGGACATGCCGCGCCCCGAGGTGAGCAGATGACGCCACGGCGTGACCCAGTCGGGCCGCAACTCGGCGGCCTCCAGCAGGTGTTCCTCGGCGATGCGCAGCCGCTCGTAGAAGATCTGCCACTGCTCGCGACTGACGTCCACGGCACGGGCGGACGTGCGCGCCTCCCAGCCCCAGGAGACGTGGCGCGCGCCCGAGATCAGCAGCGCGGTCGCCCGGAGCTCCGTGTCGTTCCTGTCCTCTTCGGCGGCCCGGACGATCCACTCCTCCAGACCGTCCACTTCGGTCAGTTGCCCCAGGACCTCCTGCTCGCGGCCGAGGTCGAAGGGGGCGAGGGCCGCTTTGACCGCCTCCCAGTCACCCGCGTCGGCCGCTTCCACGAGGGCGAGCACCCGGGTGTCCCCGAGCGCGCGCAGGACGTACGTCCCGTTCTTCTGCCTGCGCGGGGCGGGTAGGGCGTGCGAATCCGCCGTCGGTCTCTCCCGGCCCCCACCGAACAGCTTGCCGAACATGCCGCGCCCTCCCCTGGTCCCGCGTGATCGTCCGGTGCAGCATAAAGGGCACCACTGACAGCGCTTCCACCGGGTTTTCACGAGGACTGCACGGTTCGGCCCCGCCGGGCCGGCGGCCTCAGCGGGCGGCCCGGACCAGGGCGTCGAAAAGGCCCTGCTGGGCGCGGTCCTCGTGGGCGGTGTCCTCGGGGTGCCACTGGACGGCGGTGAACCAGCCCTGTGCGCCGGGGAGTTCGAGTGCCTCCACCGTGCCGTCGGCGGCGTGTGCGGTGGCCGTGAGGCCTTCGCCGAGGCGGTCCACCCGCTGGTGGTGATAGCAGGACACGTCGGTCTTCTCGGCACCGGTGGCCCGTTCCAGCAGGGTGCCGCGCCGGATCGTGACCGGGTGCACGAGATGCCGGTGGTCGCTGTCCATGTGCTGTTCCAGGGTCCCGCCGAGGGCCACGTTCACGACCTGGAGGCCGCGGCAGACCGCCAGCAGGGGCAGGCCCGAGTCCAGTGCGGCGCGGGCGACTTGGAGGTCGAAGGTGTCCTGGAGGTCGTCGACGTCATAGACGGCCGCGTGGGTGTCGCCGGCGCCGTAGCGGTGCGGGGCGAGGTCGCCGCCGCCGGGGAGCAGGACGCCGTCGAAGCGGGCGAGGCGGGCCGGGACGTCTCCGGCGGCGGGGTGGATGCTCGCCGGTTCGCCGCCGGCCCGCCACACGGCCTCGATCAGGGCGCGGGCGTTGACCTCGGCGGCGTACCGCAGGGCGGAGGTGGTGGCGGAGAAACGGGCGGGGATCGCGATCAGAGGCCGCGCGGAGCTGCTCGTACGGTTCACAGCTGGATCCAGGTCGTCTTGAGCTCGGTGTACTTCTCCAGGGCGTGCGCGGACTTGTCGCGGCCGTTGCCCGACTGCTTCATGCCGCCGAAGGGGACGGTGAGGTCGCCCTCCTCGTAGCAGTTGACCCAGACCGTGCCGGCCCTCAGGGCCCGGGAGACCTTGTGGGCGGTGGACAGGTCGGAGGTCCACACGGCGGCGGCGAGGCCGTACTCAGTGGCGTTGGCGAGCCGTACCGCCTCGTCGAGGTCGTCGAAGGTGAGCACGGACAGGACCGGGCCGAAGATCTCCTCGCGGGCCAGTCGCATGCCGGGCTCCACCCGGTCGAAGACGGTGGGCTGGAGGAAACTGCCGCCCGTGCCGGCCAGTGTGCGGCCGCCGCCGGCGCGCAGCCGGGCCCCTTCGTCGAGGCCGGTGGCGATGTGGTCCTCGACGCGTGCCAGGTGGTTCTCGGTGACCAGGGCGCCCATCTCGGTGGCCGGGTCGAGGGGGTCTCCGACCCGTAGCTCCCGCGCCCGCGTGACGACGGCCTCGGTGACCTGTTCGGCGATCGAGGAGTGCACCAGGAGCCGGGAGGGGGCGGTGCACATCTCGCCCTGGTTGAAGAAGATGCCCCAGGCGGCGGTGGCCGCCGCCTGCTCCAGGTCGGGGGCGTCGGGGAGGATGATGTTGGGTGACTTGCCGCCCAGTTCCAGCCAGACGCGCTTGAGGTTGGAGTCGGCGGAGTAGCGCAGGAAGTGCCGGCCGACGGCGGTGGATCCGGTGAACGCCAGTACGTCGACGTCGGGGTGCAGGCCCAGCGCCCGTCCGGCCACGGGCCCGTTGCCGCTCACCACGTTGAGGACGCCGGGTGGCAGTCCCGCCTCGGTGGCGAGGCGGCCCAGCAGCAGTGCGGACAGCGGTGAGTTCTCCGACGGTTTGAGTACGACCGTGCAGCCGGCCGCCAGCGCCGGGGCGACCTTCCAACCCGCCAGCGTCAGCGGGAAGTTCCAGGGCACGACGGCGCCGACTACACCGGCCGGTTCCCGGGTGACGAGGGCGAGGGCGTCGGGCGCGGTGTGCGGGGACTCGTCGGTGAGCTTGTCGGCGAGCTGGCCGTACCAGCGGAAGGTGTTGATCAGGGCGCGCAGTTCGATGCCGTACGCGTCCGTGACGGGCTTGCCCATCTCCAGGCTGACCGTCAACGCGAGTTCCTCGCGCCGCTCTTCGAGCAGGTCGGCGATGCGCAGCAGCATGCGGCCGCGCTCGGCGGGGGCCAGGCGTGGCCACGGGCCCGTGTCGAAGGCCCGGCGGGCGGCGGTCACGGCGAGGTCGACCTCGGCCTGCCCGGCGTCCGCGACCCGGGCCAGCGCCTGGCCGTCGCGGGGTGAGACGAGAGTGAAGGCCGCTCCCCCGCCGGGCTCGTCGGCCCCGTCGACGTGGTGGGCGCCGGACGGGTCGAGGGACTTGGCGCGGCGCAGCCACTCCTCGTGAGTGACATCCGGCATGGGAGACCTCCAGGGATATTATTTGGATTCAAACGATATGATCGGTGAGCGGCCCGGCACAAGGGCCTCGGCAACGGAAAGGAGCGCCCGCCGTGCGCGCACTCGCCCTCATGCACGACCACGCGACCGAGCCCGGGCTCATCGGCGAGCGGCTCCAGGAGCGCGGGTACGACCTCACGAGCGTGACCGTCGTGCCCGCGGAGCGCCACCACTCGCCGGACGTCTCCTTCACGTTCCCCGCACCCGACGACTGGGACCTGATCGTGTCGCTCGGCGCGCCCTGGTCGGTGTACGACGAGACGGCGGTCGGGAGCTGGATCGGCGGCGAACTCGCCCTGCTCCGCAAGGCCCACCACCTCGGCGTCCCGGTGCTGGGCATCTGCTTCGGCGCCCAGGCCCTGGCCACCGCGCTCGGCGGCTCGGTCGGGCCGGCGCCGCACCCCGAGATCGGCTGGACCCGGGTCGACAGCGACGACCCCTCGCTGATACCGGACGGTCCGTGGTTCCAGTGGCACTACGACCGCTGCGTCCCGCCACCGGGGGCGGTGGAGGTCGCCCGCAACGAGGTGTGCGCGCAGGCCTTCCTGGCCGGTCGCAGCCTGGGGGTGCAGTTCCACCCGGAGATCACCACGACGGTCGTGCACCGGTATCTCGACCTCGGCGGCAGAGAGCAGTGCGTACGGCACGGTCTGGATCCGGAGGACCTGCTCGCTCGCAGCCGCGCCATGGAAACCCCGGCACGGGACAACGCCACACAGCTGACCGACGCCTTCCTCGACCGGGTGGCGAACACCTCGGTGTGACGACTCACAGGGGAGCGGCGGGTGCGGCCCGGTGGGGAGCAGTGGGTACGGCACGGTCTGGATCCGAAACACCTGCTCGCTCGCAGCCGCGCCATGGAAACCCCGGCACGGGACAACGCCACACAGCTGACCGACGCCTTCCTCGACCGGGTGGCGAACACCTCGGTGTGACGACTCACGGGAGTGGTGGGTGCGGCCCGGTGGGGAGGTCCGGGCCGCACCTCGTCGCGGGCGTCAGCCGTCGGCGGTCGCCCCGCCCTTGCTCACCCGGGCGGCCACGAGACCGAGGACCAGGACCGCGGGGACGGTGAGCTGGAGCCAGATCGCGGTGGTGAGGTCGCCGCCGATGAGCGTGGTGAAGTTCTCGACGATGAGCCAGATGGCACCGGCGATACCGAGCGCGCCCAGGACCGGGGCGATCACCGTGTTCCAGGGGCGGGTGTCCGCGCGTGAGCGACGGAAGAAGACGACCACGGAGACCGAGGTCAGGAAGTACAGCAGCATCATCGCCAGCACCGCCACGCCGCTGAACCAGGAGAAGAGGGTGAGCACCGGGTCCTTGCCCAGGAGTGCGAAGGGCATCACCAGCAGTACCGAGATCACGGTCTGCACGACGCCCGCCGTCCGGGGTGAGTGCCGACGGTTGAGGGCGGTCAGCGCGTGCGGCAGGAGCCGTTCGCGGCCCAGGGAGAACAGGTAGCGGTTGGCCGAGTTGTGGAAGGCCAGGATGCCGGCGAACAGGGAGGTGGCCAGCAGGATCGGCAGGACGTCGTCGACCCAGCCGCCGAACTGTGCGGCGATCGGCGCGAAGACGAAGCCGGTGGCGTCACCGCTCTCCAGCGCCTTGCCCGCCTCGGCCGTGACGTGGGACGCGCCGTGCGCCGAGACCAGCATCCACGAGGTGAAGGCGAAGAAGCCGGTGACCACCGCGACGGACAGATAGGTGGCCCTGGGGACCGTCCTGCGGGGCTCGCGGGCCTCCTCGCCGTAGATCGCGGTGGCCTCGAAGCCGAACATCGACGCGACGGCGAACATCAGCGCCACGCCCGGGGCGCCCTGGAGCGCGGCCGACGGGGAGAAGCTGTCGGTGAAGCCGAGCCCCTCGGGACCGCCGCCCTTGAAGAAGGTGACGAGGGCGAAGACGATCAGGATGCTGAACTCCGCCAGCACGAACACGGCGAGGATCCTGGCGCCCATCTCGATGCCCGAGGCGCCGAGCACCTGGACGATCACCATCGTGACCAGGGTCCAGACCCACCACGCCACGTGGGTGCCGGTGTAGTGCTCGACCAGGCCGCTCACCGTGGCGCCGTACAGCCCGTACATGGCGGCCTGGATGGCGCAGTAGGCGAAGAGGGCCACACCGGCGCTGCCGGAGCCGGCCGGGCGGCCGAGCCCCTTGCCGATGTACGTGTAGAAGGCGCCCGCGTCCACCACGTGGCGGCCCATGGCGACGAATCCGACGGAGAACAGCAGGACCACGGCGCCCGCCACGAGGTACGCGGCGGGGGTGCCGGGTCCGTTGCCGATGCCGACCGCGATGGGGACGGCGCCGGCGATGCCGGTCAACGGGGCCTGGGCGGAAAGGACGAAGAACAGGATGCCCAGGACGCCGAGCGAGTTGGGCTTGAGCCTGCCTGCCGTGGATGGATCGGAAGCGGTCCGCGTACTGACCGCTGTCTGACTGTCCACTCGAATCACCTGCCGGGAGCGGGAAGGGGCGAGGAATTGTTTCGAGCCAAACGAGTTGCCTCATGGTGGGTCGGAACTATCCGTTTGGCAAGGGGGTCGGCGGGTGTTTCCGGTCAGGTGGGCGATTTCCTGCGGGGCTGTGACCGCGGCACGACGAGACAGGGCCCCGGACCTGGTGTCCGGGGCCCTGTCCGCACAGGTCAGCGAGTCATGCGCCGGGGTCCTGCGTGCCGTCGGCGTCGAGCAGCCGCAGCAGGCCGCGCAGTTCCTCGATCGCGGCGTCGGTGACGTCGGGCTCGCCGAGGACGAGCTGGTGCAGGACGAGGCCGTCCAGGGCCGCGAAGACCAGCCGGGCCAGCGCCCGGTCGGCGCCCGCGGGGAGCATGCGGTTCAGCTCGCGCCGGGTCGCGTCGAAGTACTCGTCGTACAGGGCGCGGATCTGCGGCAGCAGCTCCGGCCTGCGGCGCGATTCGAGCAGCAGCTCGTACTGGAACGCCTGCTTGTCCGGGTCCGCCGTGACCATCTCGGACACGCCCGAGGAGAAGTCGTCGACCTTGCCCGTGCCGGGTTCGAGCGCGCTGGTGTTCAGCGAGGTGCGGATGGTGTGGGCGAGCGTCTCCTCGATCAGGGTGTCGCGCGAGCCGAAGTGGTGGACCACCAGGCCGTGGGTGACCCCCGCCTCCTCCGCGACCGCTCGGTAGGTGAGCCTGCGCAGCCCGCCCCGGGCCACCACCCGCACCGCGGCGTTCAGCAGGGCCTCGCGTCCCTCCCCGTAGTGCACTCGCTTGCGCGGCCGTCGGCTCTTGGGGGCGTCCGCGGATTCGCTCATGTCGGCGACCCTACCCGGCCACGTCTACGGGAAGGCTTTGCGGCAGACCGCCGCGAGGAGCGAACAGGCCGGTCAGGACAACCGAGTTCGGGGCCGCCGAGCCACCGATCCCGGGACCGGACGCCGAGGGGCGCACGGTCGGCGCGGGGGACCTCGCCGCGCAGGTCGAGCAGTGCTACCTCAACATCGGCACAGCCCTGGCCGAGGCCGGCGGTTCCTTCGACGACGTGGCGAAACTGACCGTCCACGTCGTCGACTGGACACCCGGCAAGATGCCCCGGCTCCTGGAGGGGATCTCCCGGGCGGCCGCGAGACTGGGCGTCACCCCGGTCCCGCCGGCCACGCTGCTGGGCGTCGCGGCGCTGGACGTCCCCGATCACCTGGTCGAGATCGAGGCCGTCGCGGTCCTCGACCGAGTCAGCGCCGGGGCGGACGGATCCCGCGGAACTCCCAGTCGCCGCCGAGCGCGGTGGACAGCACCTCCTCGGACTCGGTGGGCTGGGCGCCGACGTCGGTGCGGACGGCGGTGGGGCCGGTGACGATGTGGTTGGTGAGGCGGCCGAGACCCTCCACCTCCACCTCGACGACGTCACCGGGCCGCACGGGACGGGAGTTGGCGGGCGTCCCCGACAGCAGTACGTCCCCGGGGTACAGGGTGATCGTGCGGGCGATGTCGGCGACGAGGTAGTGCATGTCCCACTGCATCTCGTCGGTGGAACCGTCCTGTACGACCTCGTCGTTGACGTACGTGCGCAGGCTCTTGCCGTGGAAGTCCCAGTCGGTGACCAGGCCGGGGCCCAGCGGGCACAGGGTGTCGGAGCCCTTCACACGGAGCATGGAGCCCGCGTCGGTGTCACGGAAGTCGTGCAGCCCGTAGTCGTTGGCGATCGTGTAGCCGGCGATGAACTCCCCCGCCTCGGCAACGGAGATGTTCCGGGCGGTCCGTCCGATGACGATGGCCACTTCGCCCTCGTAGTTGAGCCACTTGCAGCCCTCGGGGCGGACGATCGCGCCCTGGTGGGAGTTGAGGGAGGAGGTCGGCTTGTGGAAGTAGGTGGGGGTGTCCGGCAGGTCGATGCGGAACTCGTCCACGCGGCTGCGGTGGTTGAGGTGGACGGCGATCACCTTGGACGGCACCACCGGCGGCAGGTGCCGGGCCTCGCCGGACTTGACGCGGCGGCCGTCCCCGGCGACCAGTTCGTCGCCGTCGACGGTGACCTGGACGGCGGCGCCGTCAAGGAGGATGCGGCGGTACTCGGGCATGAGGGCTCCTGGCTGCAACTGGGTACGGCTGGACACGGCTAGTTACGGTTAGTTACGGCTGTGCAGGGTGCCTGGGCTGTTCGCCAGGCCGGTGCCGGTCCAGCCCTCGGCAGGCCGGTCGAACCACAGATGGACCTGGCCTGTGCCGACGGAGTTCTCGTACTCGCCGTACTGGCGGGCCCTGGCCGTGCAGGCCTGCTCGCCGAGGGCGCCGGCCATCATCAGGTAGTGGAAGAACTTCGCCTCGGGCTTGACCTTCCAGAACGCGTCCATGGTGTCGAGGACCTTGTCGTGGCGGCCCTCCTTGAACCATGCGATGCGCTCGTGGTCCGCCGCGCGGGCCTCGGGGGTGCGGATGTGCACGGGGTCGCTGGCCTCGTGGTCGCGCAGTTCGCGCAGCGGCCAGAAGGTGTGCGAGAGGGCGCCGGACGCGATCAGCAGGACACGGCGGCCGGGGGTGGCGGCGATACCGTCCGCCAGGGCCCGTCCCAGGCGCAGGTGGTCCTCCATGTCACCGGTCTGGCAGACACCGATCGTCACCCACCGCTTGTCCGGGAGCCCCTCCCCCAGGTACTTCCAGAGGTTGATGGTGGCGTAGTAGATCGGCAGGTACTCGTCGTCGATCGCGGTGATCCAGGTGCCGTGCTTGTCCGCGAAGCTCTCGATGTTGAGGGCCAGTTCGGGGTCGCCGGGGAAGTCGTACGGCATCCTGCACATGCCGCGCGGCAGCTCCTCCGAGGTGAACAGGCCGGCCCGGCGCCGCTGGGCGGTGACCACGAACTCGACGGTGGTCGCCCAGTGCGAGTCGAGGACGACGACGGTGTCGTAGTCGTCGCGCTCGAACACCTCCCGGCGCAGCTCCTGGAGGCCGGTGACGAGGGTGATCTCCCTGCCGCCGTTCAGTTCCAGCCGCTCCTCCTGCGGGAGCACGATGGTGGGGACGTGGGCGAGGAGGCCCGCCCCGACGATCTCACCCATGGTTCTGCCATCCGTTCGGTGCGGTGACGGTGTTCTTCAGGTCGCAGTAGAAGTCGAAGCTCCAGGTGCCGCCCTCGCGGCCGACCCCGGAGTGGCGGGAGCCGCCGAAGGGGGCCTGGAGGTCGCGGACGAAGAAGCAGTTGATCCAGACGGTGCCGGCGACGAGCCGGGCGCTGACGCGTCGGGCGCGCTCGGGGTCGCCGGTGGCCACGGTGGCGGCGAGCCCGAAGCGGGTGTCGTTCGCGAGCCGGACCGCCTCGTCCTCGTCGGTGAAGGTCTGGAGGGTCAGGACCGGCCCGAAGACCTCCTCCTGGACGATCTCGGAGTCCTGGGCCACGTCGGCGAGGAGGGTCGGCGCGTAGTACTGGCCGTCCCCGGGGTGTCCGCCGATGACGGCCCGGGCTCCGGCCGCCAGGGCCCGCTGGACGAAGCCGTCGATCTTCTCCAGTTGGCGCGGGTGGATGGTGGGGCCGATGTCGGTGTCCTCGTCGCGGGGGTCGCCCTGGCGGAGACGGGTTGCCTTGTCGACAAATCGTCGGGTGAACTCCTCGGCGACCGGCTCCTCGACGAGGATGCGCGTCGCGGCCAGACACACCTGCCCGGCGTTGTCGTACTGCTCCACCGCGAGGTCGACCGCGAGGTCCAGGTCGGCGTCGGCGAACACCAACAGGGGTGATTTGCCGCCGAGTTCGAGACTGAGGGGGGTGAGGTTGGCGGCGGCCGACGCGCTGATCCGCTTGGCTGTGGGCACGGACCCGGTGAAGCTGATGCGGCGCACGTCAGGGTGCGAGGTCAGCGTGTCGCCGATCTCGGCGCCGTAGCCCTGGACGACGTTCAGGACTCCGGCGGGCAGCCCGGCCTCGGCGGTGATGTCGGCGAGGAGGGAGGCGGTGAGCGGCGACCACTCGGCGGGCTTGAGGACCACCGTGTTGCCGGCGGCGAGCGCCGGGGCGACCTTCCAGGTGGCCAGCATCAGCGGGGCGTTCCACGGGGTGATCAGCACGCACGGTCCCGCGGGGTCCCAGGAGACGTGGTTGGTGTGGCCGCGGGTGGTGAAGTCCTCGTGCTCCAGCTTCAGCAGCCAGTCCGCGAAGAAACGGAAGTTGTGCGCCACGCGCGGCATCACGCCCCGGCGGTGCGAGCGCAGGAGCGCCCCGTTGTCGGTGGTCTCGACGATGGCGAGCTCTTCGATCCGCTTCTCGACTCCGTCGGCGACGGCGTGCAGGATGCGGGCGCGCTCGGCGCGCGGGGTGGCGGCCCAGGCGGGGAAGGCGGCCTTGGCGGCGGCGACGGCGGCGGCCGCCTCCGCGGGACCGCCGCGGGCGATCTCGCCGAGGACGCCTCCGTCGATGGGTGAGACGTCGGTGAAGGTGTCGGCGGAGGCGACGCGGGCGCCGCCGATCCAGTGCCGGGTGTCCACGGCGACCCCGGCCACCGTGAGGGTGTGTTCGGTCATGTCCGGTCTCCAAGTGCTGCGCGGTATGAGGGAGTTACTCGGCTCCGGAGGTTCCGGACTCCAGGAGTCGGCCGCCGTCCCAGACGACGCCGACCTGGCGGTAGTACGCGGCGATCGGTTCGCGGATTTCCAGTCGGGCCAGCTCCTCGGTGGGCGCCTCGAACAGCTCCAACTCGGCGTCGCCGACCCAGGGTTGGCCTCCCTCGAAGGAGGCCGCCCCGGTCTCGATCAGCTCGTCCAGCGCCAGCCCCTTGCCGTTCTCGATCGAGGGCAGCCACCGGTGATGGGCCATGGGGTGCGCGTTGACGAACCCGTTGCCCTCGGAGGGTTCCCGCAGGGTCACCACGGCCTGGGCGAGCCGCCGGTCCGCGGCGGCGAGCGTCGCCCCGAACCGCGCTCCCGCCTCGATCCGCGGGGCGGGCCCGTACGGGTGCGGGCGGGTCTGGTGGATCGACCCGAGCTTCTTCGGATAGCCCTGGTGCAGCCCCCGCGCGATCGCGAAGTCCTTGTCGACCCAGATGTGGACGCACCGCGAATAGGTCTCACCCCGGTACGTGCACCGTACGACCGCGAAGGCCTCCTTGTACTGGGCCCGCACGGGGTCGAGCAGTTCGTCCGCCGAGGCCGAGCAGGACTGCCAGTCGGCCCAGATCAGGGCAACGGCGCCCGGGTCCTCGTCGGCCAACTCCAGGGGCGCGGGGAGCAGTTCGCGTACCCGCGCGGGATCCGTGCGGTACTCGATCGTGAGCAGGTCGCCGGAGTAGCGCCACGGGGGCGCGGGAATCAACGACGAGGCACCGCTCGCCGTCTTGGGGTGGAAAAAGCCGCGGACAGCAGACATGACGGGGTTCCTTACGCGGTGAGGGCGGGCTGCTTCAGCAGTTCGGCGCGGAGGCGGGCGGCACCGGTCGCGACGGCGTGCCCGCCGAGCGCCACGACACCGACGAGCCGGCCGCCGGTGTGGTAGCCGACCAGGACGTCACCCTCCGGGTCGCCGTCCAGGATCCGTACGTCGCCCTTGCCGAGCGCGGGCGCGCCGAACGACTGCAACCGGAACTCGTGCTGGTCGCTCCAGAAGGTGGGCAGCGGTGCGAAGGGCGCCGGCTCGGCGCCGACGAGGGTCCTGGCGGCGTGCTTGGCGGTGTCGGCCGGGATGGACCAGTGCTCGACACGGCGGGCCACGCCGTCGTAGCGGGCGTTGGGGAAGCGGGCGACGTCACCGACCGCGACGACCTCCGGCCGGCCTCCGACCCTCAGCCGGTCGTCGGTGAGGACACCGTCGGAGAGGTCGAGCCCGTTGCCGTCCAGCCACTCCGTGTTGGCGACCGATCCGACGGACTCGACGACGACGTCCGCCTCCAGGACCGTCCCGTCGGACAGGACGACCCCGGTGACACGGCTCTCGCCCACGAAACCGGACACGCCGGTGCCCAGGACGAAGCGCACTCCGCGTTCCTCGTGCCTCTTGAGCAGCGCCCGTCCCAGCAGTTCACCGAGGGGGCCGACCATGGGCAGGGGCAGCGGATCGACGACCGTCACCTCGGCCACTCCGAGGGCCACGGCGGTCGCGGCGACCTCGCAGCCGATGAACCCGGCGCCGACGACGACCACGCGTGCGCCCGGCCGGGTCAGCTCGTCCCGCAGGCGTTGGGCGTCGTCGATCGTGCGGACCGTGTGCCGGCCGGTGAGCGGGCCCGGGCAGCGCAGCCGGCGGGGCCGCATGCCGGTGGCGACGACGAGACCGTCGTACGGGAGGACCGAGCCGTCGTCGAGCGAGACGGTCCGTTCGGCGAGCCGGGACGCGACGATCCTCGTGCCCAGCCGCCACTGCACGTCGGCCGCGGCGGCCTTCGGGGTGAAGGCGAGCGAGGCGAAGGGTGCCTTGCCGGCGAGGACCTCCTTGGACAGCGGGGGCCGGTTGTACGGCATGTGCGGCTCGTCGCCGACGACGGTGATCCGGCCGCTCCAGCCGGCGGCGCGCAGTTGTTCGGCGGCGCGCAGGCCGCCCAGGGAGGCGCCCGCCACGACGATGCCGGCGGCCACGTCAGTCCTCGATCCGGATCGCCTGGAGCGGGCACACGTCCGCGGCTTCCTCGACCTCGTCGCGCAGCGCGTCGTCCGGGTCGGGGACGTACAGGAGACGGCCGTCCTCGTCCATCGAGAAGACGTCGGGGGCCGCGAAGACGCACTGGCCGTGGTCCTGGCACTTGTTCATGTCGACGACGACCTTCATGGCCGGTCCTCCTGAGGGAGCGGGAGCGAAGGGGTGAAGTGGGGCCCGGCCGGCTGGGCCGGGCCCCGGCCAAAGGGGTGCGGACAACCACTGAGGTCCACACCCCCAACTCGTTTGGCTTCAAACAAGGTAGGCAGACGGCACCCCCTGGTCAATACCTATCCAGGTGGATAAATTATTCGCGTCCACCCCTTGCGGGCGGACGACCTCCTCCATAACGTTCGGGTTCAAACGAATACCCGAGGCTGCTCCAGCCGCCCAAGGAGGCATCGGTGAGCGCTCACGACACCCCAGACATCCGCCGTCACGTCGAGCGGCTCACCGCCGACGGCATCGACGTGGTGCGGGTGATCTATCCCGACCTCATCGGCACGGACCGCGCCCGGGACGTCCTGGTGGATCACCTGCCCTCGGCCTGCGAGCACGGCCTGGCCTTCTGCAGGGCCGTCTACCACACCACCCCGCAGGGCGACGTGGTCCCGGTCGCGGGCGGTCTGGACGCGGGGCTGCCGGACGTGTGCGTACGGCCCGACCTGTCGACCCTGTCCGTGCTGCCCTGGGAACCGGGCGTGGCCACCTGTCTGGGCGAGGTCACCGACCCGGCGACGTCGAGCCCGGCCGCCGAGTCGCCGCGCGACCTGCTGCGTACCGTCCTGGCCCGGTGCGCGGTCCAGGGACTGCGGCCCGTCGTGGGCCCCGAGCTGGAGTACTTCCTGCTGGAGCCCGCTCCCGGGACCCCCACCGGCTGGCGCCGCTCCCCGGAGGTGTCCGGTGCCGTCTACACCGCCGGGCTGCGCGCCGATCCCGGCAACCACCTGCTGCGCACCCTGCGGCACCTGCGCGACCTCGGCCTGGGCGTGGTCACCGGGAACCACGAGTTCGACGGCGGCCAGTACGAGATCAACCTGACCCACTCCGAGGCCCTGGACGCCGCCGACCGGGCCTTCCGCTTCAAGGCCGCCGTGAAGGAACTGGCCCGCAGGGAGGGCAACTTGGCCACCTTCATGGCCAAGCCCTTCGGTGACGCGGGCGGCTCCGGCTTCCACCTCCACCTGTCCTGTCAGGACGCGGAGGGGGCCAACGCCTTCGACGACCCCGCGGGGCCCTACGGCCTGTCGGCGACCGCCCGGCACGCCGTCGCCGGGATCCTGGCGCACGCTCCCGCGCTCGCCGCGCTCACCAACCCGACGGTCAACTCGTACAAGCGCTTCGGGCCCGACACGCTCGCCCCCTGGCTGATCGACTGGGGGCTGGACAACCGCAGCGCCATGGTGCGCGTCCCGCCCGAGCGCGGGTCCGGGGCCCGCCTGGAGCTTCGGCTCGGGGACGCGAGCGCCAACCCGTACCTGATCGTCGCCGGCACCGTGGCCGCCGCCCTGCTGGGCGTCCAGGCCGGCGAGGAGCCGCCGGCGCCACTGGAGGGCTACGGCTACGACACCGCCCGCTCCGCCGTCCTGCCCAAAGACCTGTCCGCCGCGCTGGACGCCCTGGAGGCCGACACCGCGCTGACCGAACTGCTCGGCAAGGACTTCACCACCTCCTACCTCACCTACAAGCGCAACGAGGTCGAACGCTTCCAACGGCACGTCACCGACTGGGAGTTCACCGAGTACGCCTACCACCTGTGAAGGACTCCCGGATGACGACAGCAGCCACCACCGTCGAGCCGATGCGCCTCGCGGACGTCGACCTCGCGAACCTCGACCACTTCACCGACGGGATCACCCCCTGGCGGATGTTCCACACGCTGCGCCACGAGGACCCGGTGCACTGGCAGCCCGAGGAGGCGCCCAACTCCGGTTTCTGGGCGGTGACCCGGCACGCCGACATCGCGCGCGTGGACCGGGACGCGGAGACCTTCACCTCCACGCGGTTCGTGAACCTGGAGGAGGTCGACGAGGACCAGATAAAGAAGCGCGCCTCGATCCTGGAGCTGGACGGCGTCCGCCACCGCGCCCTGCGCAGCGTGATCCAGCGCCAGTTCGGCGCCGGGGTCATCAACAGCTACACCGACTTCCTGCGCGGTCTGACCGCGAAGACCCTGGACGCGGCCCTGGCCAAGGGGACCTTCGACTTCGTCAAGGAGGTCTCGGCGGACTTCCCCATCAACGTCCTGGCCCGCCTCCTCGACGTACCCCCGGAGGACAACCAGCGGCTCATCGACTGGGGCAACCGCATCATCGGCAACACCGACCCCGACTACGCGGACGTCCTGCTGCACAGCGCGGAGAGCGAGCAGTACCGCGACCTGCCCTTCCGCTCCCCCGCCTCCCTCGAAGTCTTCGAGTACGGAAGGGAGTTGGCCCGGCAGCGGCGCGGCGGCGAGGGCACCGACCTGGTGTCCAAGCTGGTCAACACCACCCCGCGCGACGGCGTCCCGCTCTCCCCGCAGGACTTCGACAACTACTTCCTGCTCCTGGTGGTGGCCGGCAACGAGACCACCCGCCACACCATCACCCACTCCATGCTGGCCCTCCTCCAGCACCCCGAGCAGCTCGCGCGCCTCAGGGACGACCCCTCGCTGATCCCCACGGCGGTCGAGGAGTTCCTGCGCTGGGCCTCCCCCGTCTACCACTTCCGGCGCACCGCGACCCGGGACGTCGAACTCGGCGGAAAGCAGGTCAGGGAGGGCGACAAGGTCGTCATGTGGTACGCCTCCGGCAACCGCGACGAAGACGTCTTCGGGAACCCCTACGACTTCGACGTGGCCCGGCAGCACAACGACCACGTCACCTTCGGCAAGGGCAGCCCGCACCTGTGCCTGGGCAACCTCCTCGCCCGCACCGAGATCCGGATCATGTTCGAGGAGCTGATCCCCCGCCTGGCCGACATCCGCCTGGTCGGTGACGTCCCCCGGGTGCGCTCGAACTTCGTCAACGGCATCAAGAAGCTGCCGGTCCAGGTCACCCTGGCCTGAGCGGTGTCACCGGCCGTCCCGCTGCGCGTGTGCCTCGGCGAGCAGGAGGTAGGCGGCGGCCGTCCAGGTGTAGGCGCGGTCCCGCAGGCCCGTTCCGGCCAGGGCGTCGAAGTTCTCCGCGAAGCCGTGGTGCTCGCACAGGGCACGGAAACGGGCACTGACCTCGTCCGCCAGCCGGTGGTGGCCGCCGCGGCGCAGGCCGTCCTCGACGAGGACGGTGGCCGGGGCCCAGATCGGGCCGCGCCAGTAGCCGTCGGAGAGGTAGTGCGGCGAGGTCGGCAGTTCGGTGGCCAGGCCGTACGCGGTCAGATGGGCCTCGATCCGGCCGGCCAGCACCTCGCTGATGTCGTCCGGCAGATACTCGCCCAGCACGATCGGCATCAGGTCCAGCAGGCTGGACGTGCCCCAGGTGTCGCCGCTGTCGACGCCCTGGGCGACGAACCGGTCGCCCGTCCACAGCTGGTCGAGCATCGCCCGCTGGGTCTCCTCGGCGGCCCGCGTCCACCGCAGGGCGTCCTCCGGTCTCTCCAACCGCGTCGCCAGGTCGGCGAGTTCACGCAGTTGGAGGGTGAGGAAGGCGGCCAGGTCCGCGGTGACGACCACACGTTCGGGGTCGAAGGTGGTGGCGTTGTCCCAGCCGCTGTCGTTGCCGTGCTGGTAGTGCGGCAGGGCGGCGCCGGGCGTGCGCCGTGCGGTGAGCCAGAACTGCGTCCAGCGTTCCAGCCTGTCGTACGTCGCGGTCAGTTCCGCCCCGTCCGGGGCGGTGGGCAGCCGGCGGTGCAGATGGCCGAACGCCCAGCCGTGGATGGGCGGTTTGACGAAGTTGCGGAGCACCTCGGAGTGGGTGACGGAGTCGGGCAGCGCCCCGCTGTCGTCCTGGTGGTCGAAGGGCAGGTGGAACTGGTCCCAGGCCAGTTCGGGGCAACCGGGGGCCAGGGCGAGGGCGTTGAAGCAGTGGTCCCAGCTCCAGACCTTGTCCATCCAGTGCTTGGACATCAGGACGCCGGGCCGGGTGACCAGGCCGGCCGGGCGCACGGTCGCCGACCACAGGACGTAGGCGGCGAGTTCGGCGGCCGGAGTGTCGTCCGAACGCCAGGGGGCCACGGTGTCGACGAAGTCCGCGAAGGAGTTCCGCTCGGCTTCGACAACCTTGCCGAAGGCAGCCGTCGAGGCGTAGGGAGGGCGGGCGGTGTCGAGTTCCTCGACCGCGATCTCCCATCCGCCGTCCGCGTCCGCGGCGACGGTGACACCGCGGTCGGCACTGCCCAGGGCCTGGCTGCCGAACACGTCGGCCGTGCCCGAGAGCAGCGTGACACGGTAGCGGCGGCCCGTCTCGTACGAGGTGAACACGTAGGCCTCGGCGGCCGGTTCGCGGTAGAAGTAGGTGCCGCTGAACGGGGTCAGCGTCCGCGCCGCCGCCGAGATCCGCAGCGGCAGACCCGCACCGCGCAGTCGTACGGTGTCCGGCGTCTCGTAGGCGAGGTCGACGCGGCCGTCCGCGCCGGTCCAGGTGAGCAGGCCCGGTGTCGCCTCGACGCGGGTCCCGGCCCGCTCGCCCGTCGCGGGGTCGAGGGGGACCAGGCGCAGGACGGCGTGCATGCCGTTCTGGTGCGAGACGAGGTGGAGGTCCTCGGAGCGCGTCTTCTCCGCGAGCACGGGGGAGATGCCGAACCAGGACCCGTGCGTGCTGAACGGGATGTCTTGGACGGAGAAGGCCGGGCCGGAGCGGTCGGCGGTCATGGAGAGGCACTCGTTTCTCGAGCAGGGATCGTCGGTGATCGTCGGGCAGGGGATCGTGGGGAGGGGCGCGCTGCGGGCCTCAGTCCTTGACGGCGCCGGCGGTGACGCCTGCGGCGACGTAGCGCTGGGCGAGGACGAGGATGACCGTGGCGGGCAGGGAGGCGACGACGGCGG
>NZ_JBEXQX010000019.1:169317-173036 GCF_040612795.1 Streptomyces sp. NPDC006335 | reverse complement strand
GGAGCGAGTAACTCCCACTCCTGATCGGTGAGTTCATGACGAGGTATCACCCCACCATGATCCACCACCTGATGATCTTTGAAGACGGACCTTAGTCCGCGTCGTGGAGGACGGTCAAGAAGGCCGTGGACTCGGTCTGGCCGGAGCCCCGGAAGAAGCTGCCGCCACGGCCAACTGCGCTGGATCCGTACAAGCAAGTGGTCGACGAGATGCTGCGGACGGACCTTGACGCGCCGCGCAAGCAGCGCCATACGATCACGCGGATCTTCCACCGGCTCATCGAGGAGCACGGCGCCGATGTGTCCTACCAGATGGTCCGCCGCTATGTCTCCGACCGGAAGCCGGAGATCCTTGCGGCCTCGGGCAAGGCCCCCGTGGAAGCGTTCGTGCCGCAGACCCATCTGCCGGGCCACGAGGCGGAGGTCGATTTCGGCGACGTGACCGTGCGCCTGGCCAATGAGTTGGTGACCTGCTATCTGTTCTCGCTCCGCTTGTCCTACTCGGGCAAGGCCGTCCACCGGGTCTTCGCCTCCTGCGGCCAGGAAGCCTTCTTCGAAGGGCACGTGCACGCGCTTCGCACGCTGGGGGGCGTCCCGCGAAGCAAGATCCGTTACGACAACCTGAAGTCGGCCGTCGCCCAGGTACTGGGGCTGAGCCGGGCCCGGGTGGAGACCGACCGGTGGATCGCCTTCCGCTCGCACTTCAACATCGAGAGCTTCTACTGCCGCCCCGGAATCGAAGGCGCCCACGAGAAGGGCGGCGTCGAAGGGATGATCGGCTACTTCCGCCGCAACCACTTCACACCGGTCCCGGAAGTCGGCTCCCTCGCCGAGCTGAACGAGATGGTCGACCAGTGGGACCTGCACGACGCGCATCGCCGGATCGGTTCGCGGCCGCGGACCGTCGACGAGTACTTCGCAATCGAGCAGCCGCTGCTGATGCCGCTGCCGGAAGAGCCGTTCGAGACCGGCCGGCAGTCCGTGGACGCCGGCGCGGTCGACGGTCAGCTCGCCATGAGGAAATTCGAGGAGCACCGCGCCGAAATGGCGCTGGCCAGCTCTTCAGGGTTTTCCGTTGTATCACTGACGATGTGGTCAGGATGTCGTTAAGGTCCGCGCAGGACAGCGGTTTCGGGGGGCGCAGGTGCGGGGGCGAATGTGGACCGCGGGACTGGTGTCGCTCGCTGGTGTGAGCGCACTGCTGGCCCTGTTGCTGGCACTGGTGGGCAACGCCGCCACAGCGACTGCACGTTGGCCGCTTGTGGATGCGCTGCGGCAGGATCCGTGGCCGTGGGTGGGCGTGTTCGGCGCGCTGGCGTGTGTCGTTGCTGGCGTCGTGACTTGGATGCAGCTACGTCCTCCGCCGGTGCGGGATGACCCGCCGCCGCCTGCGCCTGTAGCGGTTCCGTCGTGGTTCGTGGACCGGGAACAGACCCGCCAGGCGGTCGGTGCAGTGTGCCACCGCGGCGCTCCCACGGTGGGCATTACCACCTCGCTGTGGGGAGCGGGTGGTTTCGGCAAAACCACCCTGGCCACGGCAGTGTGCGCGCACTGGCGCGTGCGGTGGCGGTTTCGTCGAAGGATCTATCTGATCACCATCGGCCGGGACGTCCGCGGACGTGCCGCCATGGCGGCGAAAATCGCGGAAGTCACCCGGTTCATCACCGGTGACACCTCCGAGTTCAGCGATCCCGACCTGGCTGGCCGTCATCTGGGCCGCCTGCTCGAGCTGCGGCCGCGCACCCTGCTAGTCCTGGATGACGTCTGGGAGGAGGAGCAACTCGCTCCCTTCCTCTACGGCGGTCGGCCCTGCGTGCGGCTGGTGACCACTCGCATCCCGAAACTGCTGCCCCCAGGGGCACGCTCCGTCCACGTCGATGAACTGTCCCCCGCACAGGCCAGAACGCTGCTGATGCGGGACCTACCACCGCTTCCAGGCGACCTGGTCGACGGACTGCTGCGGTCGACCGGCCGCTGGGCGCTGCTGCTGCGCCTGACCAACCGTCTGATCGTCGAGCAGACAACCGCCGGGGCCGACCCCGTCGCCACAGCCGAACAGATCCTGCACCGGTTGCGCGTACACGGCCCTGCCACGGTTGACGATCCCACCGGCTCCTGGAACATGGACGATCCCCGCCTGCGCAACCAAGCCGTGCAGGCCTCCATTGAAGCCGCCACTACCCTTCTGCCGCCCGGCGGCGCCGACCGCTTCAGCGAACTCGGTATCTTCGCTGAAGACGAATCGATCCCTATTTCCCTCGCTGCGCTGCTGTGGCAGACCACCGGCGGGCTCACCGACGCCCAAGGGCGGAGGCTGTGCCAGGAGCTGGAGCGGCTGTCCCTCATCACCCTCGACCCGCATCACGGTGGCAGGATCAGCCTGCACGATGTCCTGCGCGACTACCTCCGCAACAGCCTCGGTGAAAGCCGCCTTCGCCACCTCAACGGACTGCTGATCGACGCCGTCGCCGCCACACTGCCCCCCGCCCAGCCGCTTGCGCCCGCCGCACCCGATCCCGAACGCGCCTGGTGGCAGCTTCAGGACGGCTACCTCCTCGACCACCTCATAGACCACCTCCTGGCCTCGGGGCGCACCGCCGATGCCGAAGAAGTAGCCGGTGACGTGCGCTGGGTTGAAACACGCCTGATGCACCGAGGCCCCAGTGCCCCATGGAACGACCTCATCCAAATTGACACTCCCCACAGCCGTAATCTGGCACGCCCCCTCGCCCAAAGCGCCCACCTCCTGACTCCAACCGTTCCCTCCCAAGCCCTAACTGGCGTCCTGCATCAACGGCTCGAGGAACACCCGTACTGGCACTCCCAAATCACCGCCCGCCAGCAAGATCCCACCCAGCGCCCCTGTCTCGGCATCTGGTGGCCACTGCCAGATACCCCCCACGCAGCCCTAGAGCGGACCCTGCCACTGCCGGATACCCCTCACGAGGCTCTGGAGCAGACCCTCACGAGCGACACCGACTGGGTGCGAGAAGTGGCGATCGGTCCGGACGGCACCTGGCTCGCCATCACCAGTAGCGACCAGACGGTGCGGATTTGGGACCGCGCCACCGGACGATGCACCACCACCCTCACCGGCCACACCGACACGGTGGGGTCGGTGGCAATCAGCCCGGACGGGTCCTGGCTGGCCACCAGCCACGCACGGGAAGTGCGGATCTGGGACCGCGCCACCGGACGGTGCACCACCACCCTCATCGGTCACACCGGCTGGGTGCGAGAAGTGGCGATCGGTCCGGACGGCACGTGGCTCGCCACCACCAGTAGCGACCGGACGGTGCGGATTTGGGACCGCGCCACCGGTCAATGCACCACCACCCTCATCGGCCACACCGACACGGTGGAGTCGGTGGCGATCAGCCCGGACGGCACCTGGCTCGCCACCACCAGTAGCGACCAGACGGTGCGGACCTGGGACCGCGCCACCGGTCAATGCACTGCCAGCCTCACCGGCTACATCGACCTGGTACGTGCAGTGGCGATCGGCCCGGACGGCACCTGGCTGGCTACCAGCCACGATCGAGAAGTGCGAATTTGGGACCGCGCCACCGGTCAATGCACTGCCACTCTCACCGGCTACAACGACAGAGTGCATGGGGTGGCGATCAGCCCGGACGGCACCTGGCTCGCCACCGCCAGTAGTTTCCGTTTTGTGCATATCTGGGACCGGGCCACTGGTCGTTGCACCGCCACCCTAGGCGG
>NZ_JBEXQX010000019.1:168565-169220 GCF_040612795.1 Streptomyces sp. NPDC006335 | reverse complement strand
CGGCCACACCGGCTCGGTGGAGTCCGTGGCGATCAGCCCGGACGGCACCTGGCTCGCCACCACCAGTAGCGACCGGACGGTGCGGACCTGGGACCGCGCCACCGGACGTTGCACCACCACCCTCATCGGCCACACCGGCTCGGTGGAGTCCGTGGCGATCAGCCCGGACGGCACCTGGCTCGCCACCACCAGTAGCGACCGGACGGTGCGGACCTGGGACCGGACGGTCGGAGCACAAGATCCCGCGCCTCTCAGACATACCGGTGCGGTGGAGTCGGTGGCAATCAGTCCGGACGGCACCTGGCTCGCCACCAGCCACGACCGGTCGGTGCAAATCTGGGACCGCGCCGCGGTCAGATGCACCGCCACCTTCACTGGCCACACCGACACGGTGCATGCGGTGGCGATCAGTCCGGACGGGACCTGGCTCGCCACCACCAGTAGCGACAGGGAAGTCTGGATCTGGGACCGTGACACCGGTCAATGCACTGCGACTCTCACCGGACACACCGACCGGGTGGGGTCGGTCGCGATCAGCCCGGACGGCACCTGGCTCGCCACCGGCAGTAGCGACCAGACGGTGCGGATCTGGGACCGCGCCACCGGACGATGCACCACTACCCTCGGCGGACACGCCAACCCGGTGGAGTCGGTG
>NZ_JBEXQX010000019.1:0-168468 GCF_040612795.1 Streptomyces sp. NPDC006335 | reverse complement strand
GTGGCGATCAGCCCGGACGGCACCTGGCTCGCCACCGCCTGTCGCGACCGGACGGTGCGGATCTGGGACCGCGCCACCGGACGATGCACCGCCACCCTCATCGGCCACACCGGCTCGGTGGAGTCCGTGGCGATCAGCCCGGACGGCACCTGGCTCGCCACCGCCTGTCGCGACCGGACGGTGCGGATCTGGGACCGCGCCACCGGACGATGCACCGCCACCTTCACCCACACCAACCCAGTGGGGTCCGTGGCAATCAGCCCGGACGGCACCTGGCTCGCCACCACCAGCATCGATGGGGAACTGCGGATCTGGAGTGTCAGCAGGCAACGAACCGTGGCCGTCGCAAGGGCAGATGCACGGCTGCACTCATGCGGCTGGGGGCCGGGCGGTCCCGACGTTGCCTTAGCGAGTGAGCGCGGCGTGTATCTCTTCGTGCTCCTCACTTGACGATCGGTTGGCGTCCCCTCACTGGCCGGGGGCTGCTCCCCTGCCCGGGTCCGGCCGGGGCGTGTGGTGCTGACGGCCCGGGGCGGCGGCCGGGGCCAGCTGCGTCTGCTTCGTCTGGTCCACCTGCTCTTCGACCATGCGGCCTCGGGCCTCTGCTGCGCGGGTGTGCGCGGCGATTCGGGCGAGGTTCTGCGGCGTCATCCACGTCGCGGGGTCCGTCGTACGGCCCTCCAGATACTCCTGCGGCATCGCGGCCTGCTGGTGGGCCTGGATGGCGGCGGCCTGCTGTGCTGGAGTCTCGGCGCCCGGCGGCGTGGCTGAAGCGGTCGCGGCCGGGGCTTCATCCCGTACGGCGGGCGGGGCGGTGAGGGCGGCGCGGATCGCGTTCTGCAGGGCGAGGCTGGCGACCCGGGCCCGCTCGTACCGGGATGACTCCCGCGGCGGCTTCCCGTCGGTGCCGGCGATCCACCAGCGGATGGGCCAGGCGAAGTCGGCGGTGTAGGAGAGCTGATCCGGGGCCGGGGTCAGTACAGCGCGTCGGCCGCCACGATGTGCTGGTAGAGCCGGACCGTGTCCAGCGCATACCAGGAGCCATCCGGGCGCTGCACCCGATTCGCGATCAGGCAGTGCTCATGCAGGAGGGGAATCCGTTCCTGTTGTCGTAGTGCCGGAACGCCGCGACGACCAGGGCCGGGGCCTTCGCGCGCTCCCGGCCGGACGCCCACCGGGTCTCCGCTACCTCATCCTCCAGCCAGCGCAGCGTCGCGGCGACGGCCCGCTCGTGCGCTCGCTCGATGACCCGGCGCGTCCGCTCATCCCCCAGCGCCCACAGCACGACCAGCGACGCCTGCGGCCGGAACACGAAGTCCAGGGCAAGCAGCGGCTTCTGCTTGCGCTGCTCGATCTCCTCGATCGGCTGACCTAGGACAGTGGCCAGCCGCGCCATCTCCGGGTCCTCGCCGTCGTCCAGGAGCTCACGCTCCATACGGTCGGCGTCCGGATGCCGGCCTTCCCCGAACAGCAGCTCCATCTGCCGCTCCGTCACCGTCTCCCCCGCGGTGAGCCCGAGCGCGGCCAGACCGCGCCTCGAGGCGGCGACCAGCCGTCGACGTACTTCACCGCGGACGTCGTGGCGATGTTCATCGAGCACTACGGCAGCCTCGCCGAGGGCGACCGCCAGTTGTGGCGGGCGACCGCGCACGGCTGGCACCTGTACTCCGTCCCGCTGCCCCGGCCCGCGGACGACTACCGCACGTACGAAGTCGAGATCACCGAACTCTGCGTACGGCGGGCTCTGACCGCCGAAGAACACGCTGAGGCCGAACAGCGGGCACGGGCCTTCATCCGGCCCCACGTCGAAGCCATCCGCGCCGCGCTCCGAAACCGTTGAGCAGCACGAACGCGGGTTAGCCACAGGCCGGAACGCGATCGGCGGTTCCTCCGTACGCTGCTGCCCGAGTCGATCACACGGGGGTGCGCGGAATGCGGTACGGCGTGGTGGTGGAGGAACTCGCGGTAGAGGTCATGGCGCAGCTGCCCAACGACCGGGCCCGCCAGGAGGTGATGGCGCTCGTCGAGGTCGCCCGGATAGATCCGCAGGCCTGGCCCGATGTCCGCGATCCGGGCTCCGTGGAGGAGATCCGCGAGGCGTTCGGGCGCCAGTGCTGGCTCCAGTACATGCCGCACGCCGGCGCGATCGAGGTCCCCGACATCGGATGGGCAGGCTGATCACTTCCCCCTGTCGGCCTGCGCGAACGGGACTTCACCAGCCGAGCGGGCCAGCCAGATCGCCCGGGGCACCACATCGGTCACCGCGCTGACGACTGTCGAGCGAATCTCCAGCGGACTGCGCATTCCCGGTGTCCTACTGGGGCTTGCTGCGCAACCCTGGGAGGACACCTCCGTTCACAGCACGGAGCCGACCATGGAGACGATCCGATGAAGCGCCGCAACCTGCTGCGTGGCGCGCTGGCCGCCGGCCTCACCGCTCCGGCTCTCGCCGCACTCACCGCCGCCCGGACCGACGTCGACCAGACCCTCTCCCCCGGCACTCCCCAGGACCTGGCCGCCCTCGAGGCTGCAGCCGAGAGCTACGGGTACGGCTACCACGGCCAGGCGCCCACCCGCGTACTGGCCGACCTGGTCACCGACTTCACGACCCTGCGCCCGCTCCTCACCGTCCCGCAGCCCGCACCGGCACGGGCGCGGCTGTGCCGGACGGCCGGGCAGATGGCCGGGATGACCGCGATCGTCTTACATGATCTGGGCAGCCGCCGGGAGTCCCGTGCCTGGTTCGCCACCGCCGCCCGGGCCGCCGCCGAATCCGGCGACCAGCAGCTGCACGCCTGGGTCCTCGCCCGCGAGGCGATGGTGCCGCTCAACTACGGCGCCCCGAGGGCAGCGGCCAGCCTCGCCGAACAGGCCCGGCAGGCGGCCGGCACCAGGCCGACCGCCGCCGCGGTGCTGGCGGCCGCCGTCGCCGCCCGCGCCTACGCCCTCAACCATCAGAGCGAGCAGGCCCGCGCCGCGCTCACCGCCGCCGACGCCCTCATGGGCCGGCTCCCCGAGTCCGAGCGGTCGGACACCTGGCTGACGTACGGCGAGGGCTGGCCACGCTGGAGCCGGGGCAGGGTGTTCACCCAGACCGCGACGGCGATGCCCTTCACGTCGTCGGCGAGCGCCTGGAGGCGGTTGTCGAGCAGGTGCTCCTCCTTGCCCGCCAGGACGACGTGCAGCTGCGGGAAGGTCTGGGAGCGGGTGTAGCGGTGGCGCTGCCAGAACGGGAACGTGTTGCCGATCGTGCCGCGGGCGCCTTCCCAGACGCGGTGCCCGGCGTAGCGCTCGTAGTCCCAGACCTCCTTGGCGAGCCGGGCCTGGGACATGGTGCCGTTGTCGAGCTCGAAGAGGCGCACCTCGCTGCTCTTGGTCGGCAGCGTGAGGACGGCGTCGGTGTTGAAGCTCAGGCCGGTCTCCTTGATGGCGTGGTTGACCTCCACCTGCCAGTCGGTCAGGTGCTTGCGACCACCGAAGGCGAGGATCATGTCCGTCACCGCGACGCCGTGCGGACCGAACCCTGCCTTCACCGCCTTCGCTCCGGTGCCGGCCTTCGGGCGGGGAGGCAGCTCGTTGCCGTCGGCCAGAGCCTTCTGTCCCGCCGGGGTCAGGTTCCAGATCGGGTGCCGTCCGTCCTTGCCGTTCGTCTCCGCCAAGCCGAGCTCCGCCAGCTTGTTCATCGCCCTGCGCACGTACGACCGGCCGTCGGCGTCTTCCTTGGTGATCACCTGAGCCATCTGCCGGACCGTGGCTATCCGCATGCACCCCAGCATCCGCAGCGCATCGGCACGCACCTTCCTGGCCGGAGTGGACTTCTTCCCCTTCGCTGACGTCTCAGGGGAAGGGAGAGGGTGTCAGCGTGCCGGGAGGCCCCTTGTCGGGCGGTGTGAGCTGCGGTGATGGGAACGACGTTGGAATCGTTCGCGGCACCGTTCACGGCACTGGATTCCGGGCCGCCCGACGGGCGTTCAGCACCCCTTGACCAGGTCAGGCGCGGCTGCCGGGCGCTGCTGGTGTCCGTCATGACAAGGCTCCTCACGCAGGTGACGCGGGGGCCCGGATGGAATCCCCCATCACCTGCTAGAGGTGTCGTGAAAGTCGACGGTGTGACACTCCACTGAGTGCCGTTACCGAGCCGTGATCGTCAGGCGGGCACGGCTGATCTGTCGCAGTGAAGGTTGAGCGTTCGCAGCGAAGACTGGTCGGTGGCCGTCTCACGCATCGAAGGTTGAGCAACCTGATCAAGTTCCGGGTTTGCCAGGCAGGCAACACAGTCCAGCACGCGCTGTACCAGCACCTTCGAGCCCACGGTGATAGCAGCCAACCAAAGGCTCGCTTGTGTAGGGCTACGCGTCGTTCAGCTCCAGGTCGCTCAACAAGCTTGTGGCGGGCTCACCTTGGGGAGACTCAGCCGCATGCGGATCATGAGCAACGACGAGCTCCTCCACCGCGAAGCAACGCGGTTACGGAGAGTTGCATCAGAGATGCGCTCGTATGCCCAGGCATTTCCCGATCTCAGCGACGGAGAGCGACACAGTGTCCAGATGGCCGTACTGCACGCCTGGATCCGCCTCCGCTACCCAGTCAGCCTGCAGTTCGTTGCCAACTACGTCGCCACCGTGGTTACGGCCGTCGGGATGGCGGCAGCCGCTGCCGCCGCCGGCGTGGTAGCCGCGCTGTTTGCGACGGGCACCGGCGGCTCCAACGGCGCGCCGTGGTGGCTCTTTCCCACGGCCACCTGGGCTGCCATATGTCTGAGCGTTACTTTCGTTGCCCGGAACGACGTGCGCGAGGTTGTCTCTCTTCCGTCGGCTCGGCCTCCGAGGCATAACGCGGCGGGTTGCGCATCCACAGATTGCCTATTGGTTTGTACCGGGAATGATGCTGGCCACTGTTCTCGTCGCTGCTGTGGCGTCCTGGCTGACCATTGAGAGCGCGCTATCCGCCCCCGCAGGTCAGCAGTTGATCACTGCTGCAACAGGGCTGTTCGGTGCGCTCCTGGGCTTGCAAGAGGTCCGCTGGCTTCGCGTGGTTGAAAAATTCCTCAGCCGCAGATATCGGCAGCAAAATCGGCCTCGTCCACTCGACGCTGTGCTGGTCGAACTAACGGCGGCCGTATCGGCGTGTTTCCAACTGCGGGTCCAGTGGTGGGACCCGCGAAACATCAAGATCCGGCTTGCCATCGCAATCGAAGCCGCCAACGACACCGCTACCGTTCGACGTAGAACCTCGATCACGGAAGTCGCGGCAAGACGCCAGGCGAGACAGTTCCACGTAGCCCTTGCAGAGCTGATCCGACGCCACGACCGCGCGATCACTCAGGTGCGCACATCTCAGGAGTACGACGCGATCGCGGCCTCGCTGCGGGCGGGTGTCCTCGCCCTCGCAACGGGCGACCTAACGGCCCTCATGCAACACAGTGCTGCTGAGCCGCCGACGTCACGGGGCACCCGGCTCGTGCGCCGTACTGGCTCAAGTCTCGTCCTTGTGGCGTTCGCCGTAGCCGTCCCGCTGTTGCCCGGAGTGGACAGCGCCACCGGCGGAGGCGTTCGCGTGCTGCTACTCATGACAGCCGCACTGGCCCTGACCCCGGCCAGCGACAGCGCCTCCGGCTCCATCCGATCCGCACTCGAACGATCCCTATTCACCAAGGGCGCCCAGTGACCGCCCTGAAAAGACCCATGCCAGAAACACCCGCTGACAGCCTCGACCGCCTTCTCGGCCACGCACGGGCTGAGTATCGAGGTGGCCGGGAACGCGCTCAACCTTCGGTGAGAACGCTCAACCTCGGTGCGACAGATCAGCGGCTGTCCTCTGCCGTTGAACTTGGACGGTTTGCCACTGAGGTTGGATCGGGCCGCTGGGTTGGCGGGGTCAGGCCGGCTCGGGCGTGGCAGGGAGGCGGGCGTTCATCGCGGCCTCGATGCTGGGGTAGGACGGCATGAGGGTGCTCAGGCCGGTGAGATCGAGCATTCGGTACAGGCGGTCGGGGACCGCGGCCAGGGTCAGGGAGCCGTTTGCGGCCATTGCGCAGCGCATGATGCCGATCAGGGCGTTGAAGCCGGAGGAGTCGCAGAAGGTGATCTCGGTCAGGTCCAGGATCAGGTGCGGGTGTCCTTGGGCGATGAGGTCCAGTGCTTCTTTGCGCAAGGCGGGAGCGGTCTGTGTGTCGATGGCTCCGCCGACGCAGAGGGCCGCCAGGTGTCCGTCGGTGTGGGTGGTGGTGAGGGTGAGGTTGTCGGTCACGGGTCAGCGCTCCTGGTCGGCGCGGGCGGCGCCAGCGATGGGCGTGGCCAGGGTGCGGGCCGTCGATGCGGCGGCCGTCTGCTCAGTGGCCTGTGCCAGGGGTACGGACAGCGCGAGCAGGGCGACGTCGTCACCGAGACCGGTGGGCAGGTCGCTGATGAGGGCGATGGTGTCCTCGATCAGGCGGCCGGCGCCGGGGGTGGTGCGGGTGGTGAGGAAGGCGGCCACGCCTTCCTCACCCAGCATGGTCCCGTCCGGCAGGCGGCCCTCGGTGAGCCCGTCGGTGTAGAGCAGCAGGCCCTGGCCCGGGGCGAGGTGGAAGGTGTGGGAGGCGAACCGGGCGCCTTCCAGTGCGCCCACGAGCATGCCGCCCTTGGGGCGTACCCCGTTCACCACCATCGCGCCGTCATCCCCGTGCTGTATGTGGAAGACGGGGGGATGACCTCCCGTGGCCACGGTCACGCTGAAACCGCCGTCTGCGGCGGGCTGCAGGGTGCCGAAGACGCAGGTGCAGAACCGGCTGCCCATCGACGGATCGAGCAGCAGGGCGCTGTTGAGGGCGTCGAGGACTTCAGTGGGATCGTCGTGGTGCTGGGCGGCTGCGCGCAGGGTGTAGCGGGTCAGCGAGGTGACGGCGGCGGCTTCGGCGCCCTTGCCGCACACGTCCCCGAGGAAGAACGCCCAGCGCTGTCCGCCCAGGGAGAAGACGTCGTAGAAGTCACCGCCGACGTCCCGGGGCGAGGCGGTCTGGTAGTGGCAGGCCAGCTCCAGCCCCGGAACCGGCGGCAGCACGGGAGGCAGCAGGGTGCGCTGGAGGGTGGTGGCGAACGCGGTGATCGCTTCCGTGTCCCGCTCGGCCCGCGTCCGCGCCTCCTCCTGCGCCTTGCGGCGTTCCTGTTCCTCGCGCAGCAGCCGCAGGCCCGAAAGTCGCAACTCCATGGCGTCCAGAACCACCGCGGCCAGGTCGGCCAGGGTTTCGGTGTCGGCCTCGGTGATCAGACGCGGTTTCGTGTCCAGGACGTTGACCGTGCCCAGCCGGTAGCCGTCGGCGGTGATGATCGGGGCCGCCGCGTAGAACCGCACTCCCAGAGGACCAGTGACCAGCGGATTGGTGCAGGCGGTCGGATCGGTGAGGGTGTCGGGGATCACCAGCGCGTCATCGCGGAGGATCGCCGACCCGCACAGTCCCGGGTCCCGCCCAATCTCCGCGACCCCTTCCAGGCCGTGAATGGCCTTGAACCAGATCCGGTCGGCATCGACGATCGTCACGCTGGCCACGGGGACATCGAACAGTCGGGCGGCCATCGCCGCGACCCGGTCGAACGCCCCGTCGGGCGGCGTGTCGAGGATGTCGTAGCGGCGCACCGCTTCCATCCGCGCCGCCTCCACCGCGGCCGGCGGTATTCGCCTCAGCCGCGGCTCATCCAGCGAAGCCTCGGGGGCACCTGCCATCGCTCGGCTCCTGTCCTTCGCGACGGAACCGGTCCCAGCGCCCAGTCCTCGACCACCGACCCTACGACAGCAGCGAAATCCGCCTCTGCCTCCCGCGCATCAACCACCCGTCCACGCTGTATCTCCACATGAACACGCCAATACCAGCAAGAGCTGGTCCGACTCCAATGGCAATCGGTCCACGTCCGATGTCAGAGGACAGCTGTGACTTTGAGCGTTACCTGGCGGGCCGCACGTACGGCGCTGCTGGTCAGAGGGCGGCTTCGATCTATGGATGGCGGCTTCTTTGCACGGTAGTTGGCGAGTCGGAGGTTGGAACGCTCGTCTCCGCCGATGAGCGGCTGTTTCCGAAGGATGCGGGCCAGGGAGTGTTGATCCACTGCGCGCCGGAGGCGGCCGCACGGGCAGCCGCCTCCGGGATCGCCCGGCACCGGTAGGTGCCCAGAGCGAGCTCCGCGAGGTGAGCTCTTCTCAACGGCACGGGCTGAAAAGCTCCCCCCGACGGGTGGATTAGGCGACAGACACACCCTGCGGGGAAGCAAGCCCTCGCGGGTGTCCTCCGGAACGCTACGGCCGGGGCGCCCCCGCGTAGTGACGCGTTGGAATCGGATGGATGCTGACAGGAAACCCGGGCAGGCGTGTGAGCGTGCCCCTGTCCGCTGTCGTTTCCGGTGATTGCCTTGGCCTCGTCCGTCCCTCCCCGTCCTCAGTCCGCATCGGTGTCGGCGGATGAGCTGATGGAAGAGCGGGAACGGTTGCGGGCGGAGAACCGGCAGCTGCGGCAGGCCCTCGCCTCGCACGCCGTCGTCGACCAGGCCATCGGTGTCCTGACCGTCCTGGGACAGATACCGCCGGGCGATGGCTTCACGGTGCTGCGGGAGGTCTCCCAGCACACCAACATCAAACTCACCCAGGTCGCTGAACAGGTCCTCAACCACGGTCAGGGCGCGGCGCTGCCCGATGTCCTTCTCGGAGAACTGCACGCGGCGCTGGCCCGCCAGGCCGCCTCACGCCCTGCCTGACCGGGGCAGGCCCGCGCCTCTACAGGGGCCGCGATCCGGCGATGGCGCTGCCGGGTTCATCCAGGAGGGCGATGCGGGCGGTGATGCGCTTGCCCACTGGCTCGCGCTGCGCTTGGAAGCCCTGGGCGACGGCCATCACGATCTCCAGGCCGTGCTGGCCTACGCGTCCTACGTCGGCGGCCCGGGGCACCGGCAGTACCGGATCGCTGTCCCACACCATCACCTCGACGGCGTCGCCGGCGATCCGCAGGTCCAGCAGGACTGGTCCCGGCGCGTACTTTAGTGCGTTGGTGACCAGTTCGCTGACCACCAGCTGGGTGAGGTCCATGGCGCGCTGCGAGACCGGCAGGCCGTGCTCGGCCTGCACACGGGTGAGGAAGCCGGCGGCGAGATGGCGGGCGCGGGCGATGCACGTACCGTCGCCTTCCAGGGCCACCGTGGTCTGTATGGCCTGCTCCCCCGGCGCCGGGACGTGCTCACTCACGGGAACTGATGGCATCGTGGTCCCTCTCTCCCCCGTTCACACCCCACGCGTACCCCCAGCACGCGCTTTACGCCTTCGACATCAAGGCATTACCCGCTCTCTCCAGGGGCGGCACTGCAGGTGAAGGCGCTGGTGTGCCAGGATCACCGCCATGACTGGGGACGAGATGCCGGACACCGAACAAGCTCCGCAGCCAGACCAGCTGTCGATCGTGGACACCTCCAGCGAGGGCATCCGCATCCTCACTGTCGCCGGTGAGATCGACTACGACACATGCGAAACGCTGCGCCAGGCACTCGACGTCCCCGCCACGCCGCCGCCACGCCTCGTAATCGACATGCGCCAGGTCACCTTCATGGACTCCACCGGCATCAACCTCCTCATCGCCGCCCACCAGAGCGCCACCGACGCCGGTGGCTGGATACGCCTGGCCGCACCCACCAGTTCCGTCATACGCACCATCCAGATCGTCGGCCTCGACGCCCTCATCGACTGCCATGCCACCCTTCGCGAAGCGCTCAGCCCCTGAGCCGTAGAACGGTGACCGCATCACGGCTACAACCCGTCAGCCACGATGCCCGGCACCATCACGGCGGAAAATGTTCACCATGGCACCCATGCGACCGGTGACCGTCGGCCCACCCGACAGTCGGGGCGGCCGGTTGGTGCATATCCACAACTACGACGTCGGCCGCGCCTACGGCCTGTGGGACATAGTCGTGTTCCTCCATCGCGCCGGGCTCGACGTGGGAGAAGAGGACGAGATCGCCGCCTCGGATCTGGTCGAGTGGATCGGCGGAGGCCCGACCGTCTGGGAAACGTGACGAACGAACGCCTCACCCAAGCCGAGCGACACTCTCACTGACATTGATCATGAAAAAGTCGCCGGAGTGACTCCCGACTTCACCTCGAAACCGCATCTACGGGAAGTGACACAGCCACGCGCGGGTGATTCGACATACCCGGCCGCACCGCTGGCGACTCCAGGCGCGACAGCATCGCAGTGCCCTGTGGAAGGGATCCGGGGTGACGTGGACGCTGCCAGAACCGATGCTGAGCACTCCCGTGGCCGGACCCGAGCTGCGGCCGGGCTGGGCGGGGGAGCCGAAGTTATGGACAGGGTTCAATCTTGTCCGTTGTCCGCATGACCGTGGCCCGTTCACCGACCTCGGCATCCCTGTCGCTACGTGGCACCACGCCGGGCGGTGTCGTGTCAGCGTCCTGGCTGCGTAGAGAGTGCCAAAGGTTCCCGAACAGCAGGAGCAGCCCGAGCCGTACCCAAGCGCGTCGTAGCGGCGCAGGAGCAGCGTGGCCGGCGAGGCCAGGGCGCCGGTGACGCCGCCGATCAGCCCTTCGGCGGTGGTGTGGGAGCACTGGTGGAGTGTCAGTATTCGAGAGCTGCACTATTCGCCCGCCGGACGATTGGACCCACACCCGGCGGCCCGGTGGTGTCAGGAGGCCGGCTCACCACGCGTCACGTCACGCGAATGCCCTCGCGGTCTTCGAGGGCGCTGATGGCGGTGGCAGTGAGGCTGTGGGTGATGTGGCCTCGCATCAGCTGGGCGGCTTCGGCGGCACGGCCGTCCACGATCAGGGAGACAAGTTGGTGGTGTTCCTGTAGGTCCCGGGTGCGGGGTTCGTCACCGGGAGGGAGTTCGAGGCCGAGGCGCCGGTAGCGATCGGACTTGTCCCACAGGTCGTCCAGGAGACGGATGAGTACGTCGTTGTGCGAGGCGCGGTACAGCGCCTGGTGGAAGGCGCGGTGGGCCGTGAGTGCCTCCTCCCCCCATTGACGGGTGACGGGAAGGAGCTTGTCAACGGCGGCCTGCATCGTGGCGATGTCGTCGTCGGTCCGCCGCTGGGCGGCAAGTTCGGCGGCGGTCGGGTCCAGGGACAGACGTACCTCGAAGAGCTGGCGGGCTTCGTTCGAGTTCATGACCGAGACCCGGACGTCGCGATGGGTCTCCACGGTGACGAGTCCCTCGCTGCTGAGGCGACGGATGGCCTCGCGCAGGGGCGTGATGCTCATGTTGAGGGATTCGGCGAGGTCGTACTGGGCCAGCCGTGACCCGGCAGGGAGAGTGCCGGAGAGGATCCGATCGCGGAGTTCCGCGTAGGCGAGGTCACTCTTGCTGAAGAACAGGTTCTGCCCTGCCATAGCCCCCTGACCGTGCCCTTCCGGAGGTTTCCCACCCCTTGACATCCCGCATCGGACCGGCTCAGTCTAACAGGCGTCGCATCTTATAAGATATGAGAAAGGCTTCGCAGTGAAGATCACCAACGTCTACGAGGGCGTCGTTCCGATCAGCTCCTCGATCCGCAACGCCTGGATCGACTTCAGCTCCATGGACTGTTCGATCGTCGCGATCGAGAGCGACGTCATCCGGGACGGCAAGCCCGTGGTGGGCTACGGCTTCAACTCCAACGGCCGCTACAGCGCCGGGGAGATCCTGCGCCGCCGGATCCTGCCCCGCCTCCTCGAGGCCGAGCCCGGCAGCCTGCTCGACGAGCGGGGCGGCCTGGACCACGCCAAGGCGTGGGACGTGATGATGAACAACGAGAAGCCCGGCGGGCACGGCGAGCGCTCGGTCGCGGTCGGTGTGGTGGACATGGCCCTGTTCGACCTGGCCTCCAAGATCGAGGGCAAGCCGCTGTACCGGTATCTGTCCGAGCGCTACGGCGACGGGCAGCCCGACGACTCCGTCTTCGTCTACGCCGCCGGCGGCTACTACACCCCCGGCAAGACCCTCACCGACCTCCAGGACGAGATGCGCGGCTTCCTCGACCTGGGCTACGACGTCGTCAAGATGAAGATCGGCGGCGCCGACCTGGCGGAGGACCTGCGCCGTATCGAGGCCGTCATCGACGTCCTGGACGGCGACGGCTCCCGGCTGGCCGTCGACGTCAACGGCCGCTTCGACCTCGACACGGCCCTGGAGTACGGGCGGGCCATCGAGCCCTACGGGCTGTTCTGGTACGAGGAGATCGGCGACCCGCTCGACTACCACCTCAACGCCACCGTCGCCGAGCACTACACCGGCCCCATCGCCACGGGCGAGAACCTCTTCTCCCTCCAGGACGCCCGCAACCTGATCCGCTACGGCGGCCTGCGCCCCGACCGCGACACCATCCAGGTCGACCCCGCGCTCTCCTACGGTCTGGTGGAGTACCTGCGCATCCAGGACATGCTCCGCCAGCACGGCTGGTCATCGAGGCGCTGCATCCCGCACGGCGGGCACCAGTTCTCCCTGCACATCGCCGCCGCCCTCAAGCTCGGCGGCAACGAGTCCTACCCGGGCGAGTTCCAGCCCACCGGCGGCTTCGCCGACGATGCCGTCGTTGAGAAGAGCCGCGTCGGCCTGACCGACACCCCCGGCATCGGCTTCGAGAGCAAGGCCGCCTTCTACAAGGTGCTGCGCGCCCTGCACAGCTGACCGCCACCCCACCGCGGACGCGCCCGCCACCGGGCGGGCGCCGTCGGCCGGCGCCGCCGGATAGAGCCGGATAGGGGCGCCACACACGAGATCGGGGGCCCGCGAGCCGCGTCGCGTCCCCCGCACCCCCCCACGGGACAGGGCCACACACGATCGTCGTGCAAAGGAGCACCAACGATGACAAGCACCACCACGGGCCGCCCACAGCGGTCACGGCTGAGCCGTCTCATACGGGAGCTGTGGTTCGAGGTCGTCCTGGCCGCCGTCCTCGGTATCGCCGTCGGCATCCTCGCGCCCGGCCTGGGTGAGGACCTGAAGCCACTCAACGACTGGTTCATTGCGCTGGTCAAGATGATCGTGATCCCGGTCGTCTTCTGCGTGGTCACCACCGGCATCGCCTCTATGGACAACCTGCGCAAGGCCGGCCGGATCGGCGTGAAGGCGATCGGCTACTTCCTGGTGCTGTCCCTGGTATCCATGCTGATCGGACTGGTCGTCGCCAACATCTTCCAGCCCGGCTCCGGCCTGCACGTCGACCCCTCGTCACTGAACGCCGACGACGTGCCCAAGACCGCCACCGAGCACGCCACCTTCACCGGCTTCATCTCCTCCCTCATCCCCGCCTCCCTGCTGGGCGCGATCACCGGGGACGCGATCCTGTCCGCGCTGATGGTCTCGATCGTCTTCGGTGTGGCCCTGAACATGGCCGGCGAGGAAGGGGCACCGCTGACCCGCGGCATCAAGGCGCTGTCGGACGTCGTCTTCCGCATCGTGGGCTGGGTGATGCGGCTCGCGCCCCTGGGCACCTTCGGCGCCCTGGCCACCGTGGTCGCCACCTACGGCGCCGAGAGCCTCAAACAGCTCGGCTACCTCATCATCCTGTTCACCGCGACCTGCGTCGTCTACGTCCTGGTCGTCCTCGGCGCCATCATGCGGGCCTGCCGCCTGAGCCTGTTCGGCCTCATCCGCTTCCTCAAGGCCGAACTGCTCGTCGCCCTCAGCACCTGTTCCAGCGAGGCCGTCCTGCCCCAGCTGGTACGCAAACTGGAGTCCTCGGCGTCGGCCGGCCCGTGGTCGGCATCGTCATCCCCTCCGGGTTCTCCTTCAACCTGGACGGCTCCGCGGTCTACCTCACGATGGCCTCCCTCTTCCTGGCCCAGGCCATGGGCATCGACCTGTCCTGGCAGCAGCAGCTGATCATGGTCGGCGTCATGATGCTCACCAGCAAGGGCACCGCCGGGATCGCGGGCGGCGCGTTCATCGTCCTCGCCAGCAGCGTCACCGCGCTCGGCCACATCCCGCTCGCCGCCCTCTCCCTGATCGTCGGCATCGACCGCATCCTCAACGAGGGCCGCGTCTTCATCAACGTCCTCGGCAACGCCGTCGCCACCATCGTGATCGGCAAGTGGGAGAACGACTTCGACACCGAACAGGCCCGCAAGGTGCTGCACTCCGGCACCACCACGCCGCCACAGAGCGAGGTGGACACCGCCAAGGTCGGCGCCGACAAGTAGCCGTCGGGCGCCGAAGCGACACCGGATCCTCTGGGCGGTTCAGGGACCTCTCCACCAGGCAGAGACCTCCGATCCATGGATAAACCTTCCTCTCCTGCCCCTGTGCGGGCGCCCCTACGGTCGAGGTCGCGGGCGCTCACCGGCCCGCCGTACCGAAGGAGCAAGACCCCCATGAAGATGACCGGCAACACGATCCTGATCACCGGCGGAACCTCGGGCATCGGCCTCGGCCTGGCCCTGCGCCTGCACGAGGCTGGCAACAAGGTGATCGTCGCCGGCCGGCGCAAGGAGCTCCTCGACGAGATCACCACCGAGCACCCGGGCATCGACGCGCTCGTCCTCGATGTCGCGGACCCCGACTCGATCGCCCGGGCCCGCGAGACCATGGCGGCGAGTCACCCGGGACTGAACGTCCTGGTCAACAACGCCGGCATCATGCTGCGGGAGAACCTTCTCGACCCGGCCGACCTCCCGGTCGCCGAGGATCACGTCACGGTCAACCTGCTCGGCACGATCCGGATGACGTACGCCTTCCTGCCCCTGCTCGCGGGCAAGGACGACGCGGTCGTCATGAACGTCAGCTCCGCGCTGGCGTTCGTCCCGTACCCGAGCACGCCGACCTACAGCGCGACCAAGGCCGCGCTGCACTCCTTCTCCGAGAGCCTGCGCATCCAGCTCGCCGGTGCCGGTGTCCAGGTGATCGAGGTGGTCCCGCCGGGCGTGCGCACGACCCTGCTGGGTCAGCAGGACAACGACCACGCCATGCCGTTGGACGACTTCCTCACCCAGGCCCTCGACCTGCTGCGCGAGAAGCCCGACGCGAATGAGCTGGTCGTCGAGGGCGCCAGGTTCATCCGCGACGCGGTGGCCACCGGCTCCTACGACAACGTCCTCGCCATGATCAGCAGCAGCTGACCGACCTGTAGTGACCGACGCGGCACAACGGCACGCAGGCAGGTCCTGTCGGGTCACATCATGGACGAACGCGGACTGGACCGCCTCGGGGAGGGCCTCACCGAAGACGCGGAACGGCAGGGGAAGCGTCTTCGGCGTCGCCCCGGTCGTCGCACGGGAGGCGACCCGGCTCCGTCCTGAGCGCAGACGGGCACGCGAGCGCCCGTCCGACACGGCGGACGTCGTCGTGTCGGCCAGGCCGGGCGACGAGGCTCGGGCGTCGTCGACGGGGGACCGTCGCCGCAGGCCGTCTTCCATGCCGGCGGCCTGCGGCGCACCGCCGACGGTCAGCGAATTCCCCAGCGGGTCATGCAGGTCAAGGGACCATCGGGTCGTCCCGCCGCGAGCGCCCTCGGCGTCGGCCTCATGAGCGGCTTCGCGCGGGCGGGAGAGGAGTGCTCAGCCATGGATCGGCGGTCTCTGGATAGCCGGCCTGGATACGGCGAGGATGGGGGCATGGACAAGAAGGAACTGGCGGAATTCCTGCGCCACCGGCGGGAAGCGCTGCGGCCCCGCGACGTCGGGCTGGTCGAGGGGCCGCGCAGGCGTACCCAGGGACTGCGCCGCGAGGAGGTTGCGCAGCTCGCCGGCATGTCCACCGACTACTACGCCCGGCTGGAACAGCAGCGTGCTCCGCAGCCTTCCGTCCAGATCACCACGGCTCTCGCCCGGGCGCTGCGGCTGTCCCTGGACGAGCGCGACCATCTCTTCGTCCTCATCGGCCACAACGCCCCGGCCCGCTTCCACCGCTCCGAGCATGTCGGCCCGCCGCTGATGCGGGTCCTGGACCGTCTGGACGACTCCCCGGCCATGGTGCAGACCGATCTGTTCGACACCCTCGCGATGAACCCCCTGGCCGTGGCGCTGCTCGGCGACCAGACCCGCCACACCGGTCTGGCCCGCAGCGGCTACTACCGCTGGTTCATGGACCCGGCCGAACGGCTGATGGTTCCCGAGGAAACCCAGGAACGCCACGGCCGCGCTCAGGCGGCTCGCTTGCGGGCCGCGCTGACAGCCGGCAGCGACACCCCTCGAGCCGCCCGGATCCTCGCCGAACTCCAGGAACACAGCCCCGAGTTTGTCCGCATGTGGGACCTGCAGGAGGTCGCCCAACGCTACGACGACTGCAAGACCATCGTTCATCCCGAACTCGGCCGCATCGACGTCGACGCCCAGGTTCTGTTCACCGAGAACCGCGCACAGACCTTGGTGGTGCTGACCACTCGCCCTGGCACGGAGAGCCACAGCAAGCTCGAACTGCTCTCTGTCATAGGGCACCAGCAGCTCACCCCCTGACCTCATGGGCCGGGAGACGGGTCAGGGCTCGGCGCAGGAGGGGCCGAACAAGTTGGAGACCTGTGTCCCGGACCCGGTCAGGGGCGCTGGTGATGCCACCCACCTCCGTACGGCTCTTGTTCTGCGCGCTGCGGCCGGACAGGTGGGCCCCCTGTCATGTCCGGGGCCCGTGGTGGGGCCGCCGATTTGACCGGATGCTGCCTCCGTTTTACTCTCGAATACATACGGAGGTAGCATCCGTTTTGATGTGGCCGCAGGATCAGGACAGGCAGGAGGGCGCATGAGCGCCGGTGAACTGCGGGGACGCAAGCCCCGCGCGGACGTCCAGCGCAACCGCGCTGCTCTCCTGGAGACCGCGCAGCGTCACTTCCTGCAGCACGGAGTCGGCACCTCCCTCGAGGCGGTGGCCAAGGAGGCGGGCGTCGGGCCCGCCACCCTGTACCGGCACTTCCCCACCCGGGAGGCACTGCTGGCGGCCGTGCTGCAGACGCGCTCCGAGGAGCTGGTGGCCCGTCAGGCGGACATCGAGCAGCTCGACGACCCCGCCGAGGCGCTGGAGCAGTGGCTGCGGGCGATGGAGGACTACTTCAGCGCCTACAGCGGCCTTCCGGAACCACTCATGGCCGCGGCCAGGGCGCAGGAGCCGGACAGCCCGCTCACGATTCCCTGCGCCATCCTCATCTCCGCCACCGATGAGTACGTGCGAGCCGCGCAGCTCGCGGGGCGCGTGCGCGCGTCGGTGCGCGGGCACGACCTGTTCCTCGCGGCCTGTTCCGTCGCCTGGATCAAGGGCACCGGAACCGAGGGGGAGCCGCTCGACCGGCTGCGCACGCTCATCGCGAGCGGCTACCGCGAGCGGGACACCGAGGCGTAGACGCCGGGCCCCAGCCCTGACCCCCGCAACACCAGGTGGTACCCCCACCCGGCCTTCACATTGCGCTGCCCTCAGGGGCAGTGCAACCTCCCAAAGGACAAATCATGAAAATTACTGTCATAGGCGCTGGCGCCATCGGCGGGAACCTCGCTGCCAAGCTCAGCACGGCCGGTCACGACGTCCAGGTGGCCGACGCCCGCGGCCCCGAGGCCGTCCGGGCGGAGGTGCTGGAATCCGGGGCCCGCGCGACGGACCTCGCCGACGCCGTCCAGGGCCGGGACGTCATCGTCCTGGCCATCCCCTTCGGGGTGGCGGGGGAGCTGGCCGGCCTGTTCGCCTCGGTCCCCGCCGAGACGGTCGTCATCGACACCTCGAACTACTATCCGTTCCTGAGCGGGCAGATCGAGGCCGTGGACAACGGCGAGGTCGAGAGCGTGTGGAACGCGAAGCAACTGGGGCGCCCCGTGGTCAAGGCGTGGAACGCCGCCCTGGCCGAAACCCAGCGGACCCGGGGCGTGCCGGCCGGAACGCCCGGCCGCCTCGCCATTCCGGTCGCCGGCGACTCCGAGGAGGCGCGGCGGGTGGCGATGCAGCTTGTGGACGACACCGGCTTCGACCCCTACGACGCCGGCACGCTGGCCGACTCCTGGCGCCAGCAGCCGAACAGCCCCGCCTACTGCACCGAGCTGACCCTCGACGAGCTGCCGGCGGCCCTGGCCGCGGCCGACCGCGCCAAGGACGCCGCCATCCGCGACAGCCTCCCGGAGCGCCTCGCCGCCCGCCCGGCCACGGCCACCCTGGACGACATCGTCGAGATGAACCGCGCCGCCCACCGCTGAGTCCGACAGGGCTCTCGTGCACGCAACGGCACGAGGGCGGCAGCGCCGGCCCGCCACGAACACACACGACGAACACGAAGAGCGCACAGTCCCCCGCGCTGCGGCCTGCAGTCCCGGCACGCCGCTGCCTGTGAGCATCCGCAAGCCTGCCGGTGCCCGCAAGGGTGCGTCCGCACCCGGCCCTTACGCCAGCTGCCTCCTTGCGCGGCCTGCCGTACTGCGCCGCGCCGCGGTGGCCGCAGCGGGGACTGCGCGCCATGGAGAGGAACCGCCTTGCCCGGCACCGCATCAGCCTTCACCGACATCGCACGCTCCCGACGCTCCCCCCGGCGGTTCCTGCCCACCGCCCTGTCCCCTTCCGACATCCGCGGCGTGCTGGAAGACGCACAGACGGCCCCCTCGAACAGCAACACCCAGCCGTGGACCGTGCACGTCGTCTCGGGTTCGGCGCGCGACGCCCTGGCCAAAGAGCTGCTCCGGGCCGAGGAGGAGGGGCGGACCTCCCCAGATTTCACCGACGGCTACGGCGAGGAGGGCATCTACCTCGAGCGGTCGAAAGCCCTGGGCGCGAGTGTCTACGGGGCACGGGGCGTCGAGCGCTCGGACCGGCACGGCAGGAGGGCGGCGGTCCGCGAGAACCTGGAGTTCTACGGCGCTCCCCATGCCGCCTTCCTGTTCATGCCGGTACTCGGCGACGGGGTGCGGACGGCCGGCGACATCGGTATGTACGCGCAGAACTTCCTGCTCTCGCTGGCGGCCCGAGGGCTGGCCGGCATTCCGCAGACCGTGCTCGGCGTCTACGCCGACACCGTCCGCGAGTTCCTGGGCGTCACAGCGGAGCTCAAGTTGCTGTTCGGCATTTCCTTCGGCATGGCTGACCCGGCGGCACCCGTGAACAAGCTCCGCACGGAGCGGGTTCCGCTGCAGCAGAGCGTGGTCCTGCACGACACCCCCAGCATCCTCGACGCGTAAGAGCCCGCTGCGCTCGTCACCGGCAGGAAGAGAAGACCCACCACCATGTCATTCAGCGTCTCAGCCGCCGAACCACTTCAATCTCCCGTGGGCGTCGGCATCATCGGGTTGAGCGCGCGCGGCGGCTGGGCCGCCCGCGCCCATGTGCCGGCCCTGGAAGCGCTGAAGGGAAAGTTCGAACTGCGCGCCCTGAGCGCCAGCAGCGCCGAGTCCGCCAGAGCTGCCGGGCAGAAGTACGGCATCCCACTGGCCTTCGGCAGCGCCGAGGAACTGGTGCGTCGCGACGAAGTGGACTTGGTGGTGGTGACCGTGAAGGTCCCCCACCACCGGAGGCTCGTCGAGGCGGCACTGCACGCGGGCAAGAACGTCCTGTGCGAGTGGCCCCTGGCCAACGGCTGTGCAGAAGCGGAGGAGTTGGCGGGGCTCGCCGCCCGTGCGGGCGTACGCGGCTTCGTGGGCCTCCAGGCCCGTGCCAGCTCTGCCCTGCGGTATACGCGCGACTTGGTCGCCGAGGGCTACGTCGGCGAGGTGCTGTCCACCAGCATGATCGCCTCCGGCGGTGCCTGGGGACCCACGTTCTCCTCCGGCAGCGAGTACCTGCTCGACCGGGACAACGGGGCCACCATGCTCACCATCCCCTTCGGACACACCATCGACGCGCTGTCGACGGTCCTTGGTGAGTTCACCGAGATCGCCGCCACCACGGCGGTCCGCCGCCCCCGCGTCACCAACGCCGAGACCGGCGAGAGCACGACCATGACGACGGCCGACCAGGTCGCGGTCACGGGAGTCCTGGAGACCGGGGCCGTCGCTTCCGTCCACTACCGCGGAGGCTCCTCCCGCGGGACGAACTTCCACTGGGAGATCAACGGAACCGACGGCGATCTCATCGTCACCGCGCCCAGCGGGCACCTGCAGCTGGCACCCATCACCCTGCACGGCGCCCGCGGCAACGACGCCCGACTCACCGCACTCGCCGTCCCTGACACCTACGAGTGCGTCCCCTCCCTTGCAGGCCGCTCCGACGAACCCGGCTACGCCCTGGCCCACGCGTACGCCAACCTCCACGACGACTTGACCGAGGGGACCCGCACCGCACCCGACTTCGGGCACGCCGTACGCCGCCACCGCCTCCTCGACAGCATCGAACGCGCCGCAACCACCGGCGAACGCATCCGACTCGCCCCCTGACGCGGGCTCTTCAGAAGAGGCGGAAGGGATCTGCCGGATGTCAGGGCTGGATCCGGAATCTGTGGTGGGCCGCCAACTTCGATATCCCGGAACAGGGCGGCAGGGTCCGCCATCTACCGGGCACGGGGCGTCGAGCGCTCGGACCTGCACGGCCGGAGGGCGACGGTCCCGCGAGAACCTGGAGTTCTACGGCGCCCCCCCATGCCGCCTTCCTGTTCATGCCGGCGCTCGGAGACAGGGTGCGGACTGCCGGCGACATCGGCATGTACGCCGCAGAACTTCCTGCTCTCACTGTCGGCCCGGGGGGGCTGGCCGGCATCCCGCAGACCGTGCTCGGCGTCTACGCCGACACCGTCCGCGAGTTCCTGGGTGTCCCCGCGGAACTCAAGCTGCTGTTCGGTATCTCCTTCGGCACGGCCGACCCGGCGGCACCCGTGAACAAGCTCCGCACGGAGCGGGTTCCGCTGCAGCAGGGCGTGGTCCTGCACGACACCCCGTGGAGTCCTCGACAGGCCGTAGTTCCTTCGCCCGCAGGAGCGATCCGGCACCTGGTCCCGGCCCACCACTCGGTCGGAGATCAGCACCTGCACAGCTTTTGACCATTCGGAGGATGCCTCCGTGTTCTCGAGAAGGTAAACGGAGGTAATCTCCGTTTCTCATGGCCCGGTCTGGAGAAGTACCCATGACAAGCCGACAGATGATCCTGGGCATGCAGTTCAGCGGCGGCTACGGAGCCGCACCGGGGGCCTGGCGACGTCGTCCGCGACGCCTCCCTGACCGTCGCACCCGGTGAGGCCGTCGGCCTGCTCGGCCCCAGCGGCTGCGGCAAGTCCACCCTCGCCCGCGTCGCGGCCCTGCTACACCGCCCCGAGTCGGGCACCCTTGTCCTGGACGGCGAACCGGCACGGCGCTGGAGGCACCGCGCCCCACGGGACCTGCGCACCGCCATCGGCGTCGTCTTCCAGCAACCCCGCCTCTCCGCCGACCCCCGACTGCGGCTCACCGACCTGATCGCCGAGCCCCTGCGCGCAACCGGCCGCCGCGACAAAATCCCAGTTCGCTTGGCAGAGTTGGCCCCGGCCGTCGGCCTCACTCCCGACCTCCTGGACCGCCGCCCCCACGAGGTCAGCGACGGCCAGCTCCAGCGCGCCTGCCTCGCCCGCGCCCTGGTCCTGCAGCCGCGCTGGCTGATCTGCGACGAGATGACCGCGATGCTCGACGCCTCCACCACAGCGGCCCTGGTGGCAGCCGTCGAGAACTACCGCACCGCCACCGGCGCCGGACTCCTCGCAGTCGGCCACGACCAAGTGCTCCTGGACCGCTGGTGCGACCGCACCGTCCACTGGGAGAAACTGACCGCCACAGGAGTCGGGGAGTAAGCGGATGCAGTCCACGACGATCAAGCGTGCCGTTGCCCAGGACGCAGACCGCCTCACCAGGCTGATCCAGAACTCCGGCGCCTACCGGGGACCGTACGCCTCGATCATCTCCGGCTACCGGGTCACCGCCGACTACATCACCCGTCACCGAGTCTTCGTGGCCGTCGATGCGGTCGAACGACTCCAGGGCTTCTACGCTCTGCTGCTGGAGCCACCGGAGCTGGACCTGGCGTTCGTGGCAGACGACGTTCAGGGAAGGGGTGTCGGCCGGCTCCTCATCGAGCACATGCTCTCCCAAGCCAGGGCGGCCGACCTGACCGAGGTACGGGTGATCTCCCATCCCCCGGCCGAGGAGTTCTACCGCCGTCTGGGCGCCGTGCGTGTGGGAACCGTCGCCCCCTCACCGCCGAAGGTCGACTGGGAGCGTCCCGAGCTGCGGTTCACCACCGCCTGAGACCACACAACAGCCCCTCAAGCCAGCCGCAGCAACAGGAAGGCTCCCGCAGGCATCGGGCCTGCGGGAGCCTCCCGTTGTACCGCCTGCTACGTGAAGGGTGAGAAGACGATCACGAGCAGGATGTCTGTGTGACGCTGCTACGGCGTCACGGAGTGAGCAGCAGGCTGTCGCCGCGCTCCTTGGCGGCGGCGTAGCGCCGGGCCACGTCCTGCCAGTTGACGACGGCCCACATCGCGTCAATGAAGTCGACCTTCTGGTTCTTGTACTGCAGGTAGAAGGCGTGCTCCCAGGCGTCAAAGACGAGGATCGGGGTGGAGCCCTGGCCGACGTTGCCCTGGTGGTCGTAGACCTGCTCGACGATCAAACGGCCGCTGACGGGCTCGTAGGCGAGAACGCCCCAGCCGGAGCCCTGGGTGGTGGCGGCGGCCTTGGTGAGCTGGGTTTTGAAACCGGCGAAGGAGCCGAAGGACTCGGTGATCGCATCCGCGAGCTCGCCCACGCCGTCGGCCTCCAGCGGCTCGCCGCCCCCGTCGCCGGACATGTTCCGCCAGTAGATGGAGTGCAGGATGTGCCCCGACAGGTGGAAGGCCAGGTTCTTCTCCAGCCCGTTGACCGCCCCCCACGCCTCCTTGTCCCGCGCCTCCGCCAGCTGCTCCAGGGTGTCGTTCGCGCCCTTCACATAGGCCGCGTGGTGCTTGTCGTGGTGCAGCTCGATGATCTCGGGGCTGATAACCGGAGCGAGCGCCGAGTAGTCGTACGGAAGTTCCAGGAGCGTGTACACCGGCATGTCCAACGTCCTCCGACATAATTGCGAATGATGCGCAGATGCACGCTAGCAGCAAGAAGTGTGACTGCCGATCAGGCATTGGACCTAGGACTCGGGGCCGTGCCGGGGCAGTTGGAACTAAAGGGCCCGTGTGATGTCGTGATCAATCGGCTGTTCGCAACAGTTCTTCGAGCCAGATCATCGAGGCACGGAGTTCGAGGCCGGCGAGGTAGCTCTCGGGTGTCTTGTCGAAGCGTGTGGCGATGCCCCGCCAGTCCTTCAGCCGGTTGATCAGGCGCTCGACGGCGTTTCGTTCCTTGTAGAGGTCGACGTCGTGGCTGACGGGCCTGCCGCCTCGGCTGCCCTTCTTCTTGCGGTTGGCGGCCTGGTCCTTCTTCTCAGGGATCACCGCCTTGATGCCGCGTTTTCGCAGGTAGAAGCGGTTGGCGCGGGACGAGTAGGCCTTGTCGGCGGCGACCACGCCCGGCCGGGTGCGGGGCCGGCCGACCGGCAGACGGACGCGGATCCCCTTCAGCACGGGGATGAATTGCGGGCTGTCCGCAGCCTGCCCGGCGGCCAGAAGGAACGACAGAGGCCGGCGCCTGCGGTCGGCAGCGAGGTGAATCTTGCTGGTCAGCCCGCCGCGTGACCTTCCGAGCTGGGCTTCCTTGAGGCGGAGCCTTCGTCGTCGGCGGACGTGTCGCGCTCTTCCCGCTCGGGCCCGTTTCCGCCGTTCCGCCCGTTCTGTTCCGCCTCGCGTCCCCCTTTTGCCGGGCCTTCTCCTGCTCTGCGGCGGCTTCCTCAAGAGCCTCCATGACGTCCGCGCCAACGAGCATCCCGGCGGCGTCGTGGTGAGCGCGGACGGTCGCTGTGGGATACAGCTGATCCGACCCTCTCGTGCTACGAGGTCATCACGAAGGAGGCGGAAGAGTGGTGAGCACGTTTGCGGGCGCTTACCGTGTGGGCGGATCCGGGGGGGGCGATGAGGCATCGGTGGCGGCGAGGGCTACTGGCCGTGGTGGTGGGGCTGCTGGTGGCGGGCTGTTTCGCCCCGTCGCCGCCGATGTTCGGCGATGGGGAGGCGGTGCCCGTAGAAGCCTCGCGTGTTCCACTGCCGGTGCGGCCGGGCCCCGATGGCACATGGGCGCTGAACGACCCCGCGGCGGGGCTGCTCGGCCAGGGCCGCACGCTGGTCCGCCTGGATGGCGCAGAGAACGGGGGCTGGCGGCTGGCATTGCCGGCAGAATTCGCGTTGACCTCGCACCAGCCCGGCGCGGCGCACTCCGTGCTCGGCGGTGGTAGCCGGGTGATATTGGTCGGCGGCCGAGACGGCCGCCGGGGTCCGAGTGCGATCGCCGGGCTCGACCCGGAGCGGGGGCTTCTGATCTGGCGTCAGGCCTTGCCGCTCGGCAGCCAGGTTTTCCTGATGGAGAACAGCTCCGTCATACTGACGGCGGTCTGCCGCCCCAAATCCTGCCGCCTGACCGGCTGGGACGCCTGGTCGGGTGTACTCCAGTGGACGCACGCAGTGTCCGGGGCGGTAGGAGTCGTCTGCCAGGCCGACGCGCTCGCCACCGCCGACGGCCGCAGAAGGGACCAATGCGGGCCCTATCTGGTCACCCCCGACCGAGTCGGCACAGTTGACCCGGGCAACGGCGGGCTTCACTGGCAGGCGGCGCTGCGGCCGCCCGACGGCACCGTCGATCGAATCATCAAGGACAACGACCGGATCATCATGGTCACCGCACCGGCCAAGGGCAGCTGCCGCGCCACCGTCCTCGCCAGCGGGGTGGAATCCGGTGACGGGGACCGCGGCTGGCAGTACACCTTCGTCTGGGACCAGCCTCAGGCCCCGCGCGACGCGCGCACCGGATGCCGCTGGGACCGCACTCTCCCCCTGATCGTCGGCTACCACATGGTACTGCCGGACGCCAAAGGCACCCTGGTCGTCGATCCCTACTTCGGCACCCTGCGCCGCTCCCGGCGACTGGCCCCGGGCGAGTACCTGGTCACCTACGGCACCATGAACGAGATCATCCGCGCGCCCGGCCGCCCGGATCGGCTCCTGTACCCAGGCGCCGACCAACTGGTCCGCCCCCACGGGCTGAGCCCCGCGGCGCGGTCCGTCACCGGCGGCTTCTGGCAGGACGGTCGCCGCCTGCTCCTGCTGGACCACCGGGGCAACACCCTCTGGCGGGGCACATCGGACTGCCAGGCGTTCCGCCCCGCCGACAAAGCCGCCGGCGGGCCGCTCGCCTACTGCGACGGCAACGACCTGGTGACCTTGCGTCCCGTGCACAAAGACTGACAGCCCCGTACGACCGGCATCCGCTACACGGACGCTAGTGACAGTGCAAAGTCGACGGAACCCATCCACCGCGGGCACAGGCCAAAAGCGGAGTGGCCCGGAGGTTCCGGGCAGACGCGATGGACCCCAAATGGAGCGGGGGACGCCCCCAGTCGATCAGTGAGCGGGCGCGCGAGCACTTCCGCCTGATACGCCCGGACGTCCCCTGCCGACTGGAACATGGTCGCCGTCTCCGCTTGGAGGCTGGCCAACCTCGCAGCCCACCTGGTCGAACGGCCCGTGGCTATGACGATCAGCCGGGAGACCCTGCGCCGCATCCTGCGCGACGGCAAGGTCTCCTGGCAGACCACGACCACCTGGAAGGCGTCCACCGATCCGGACTTCATCGCCAGATGCACCGGGTTCTGGCCCTGCACGACACCCCACCGACCGACGGACAGGTGATCTGCTTCGACGAGTTCGCACCGCTCAACTTGATACCCCGAAAGGGCCAAGCATGGAGTCCGGCCGGCAGTCCCCGCCGGCTACGGCCCCTACAACCGCTACGGCGGCGTGACGCACCTGCTCGCCGCTCTCGACCTGGCCACCGGAAAGAGATCTACTACCGAATCGGCACACGCAAGCGGTGGCGCGAGTTCCTCGGCCTGCTCAGAGCCCTGCGCACCCGCTGGCCCGGAGAGAAGCTGTACTTGGTGCTGGACAACTTCTCCCCGCACAAGCGCTCCGAGGTCCACACCTGGGCCGCCGCCAACAACATCGAGCTGGTCTTCCTGCCGACCTACGGATCCTGGCTGAACTGGCTCGAATCGGAGTTCGCCGCCCTGCGCTCCTTCATCCTTAACGACACCGACTACCGCACCCACGCCGAGCAGAACGCCGCCATCGCCGCCTATGTGCGCTGGCGCAACGCACGCGCGAACCGAAGACCTACTTCGCCCCCGACTCACCCATCGGCACTTGGACTCAATACCCAGCCAGGCCGCATGAGGGGTCAGCCGGGGCTCTGCTCCCGCGGATACGGCGACATCATCGTTGCGGGAACCGCTCGGTCTGCGCCGTCACCTCGAGACAGGCATGACCAGCGTCTTCACGAAGTCGACGGCCCCTTCCTGTCGGTAGAAGCGCAGGGCGCCATCATTTCCCGCGATAACGGAGATCTTCATGACCTGGACACCCGACTCGGCGAGACGCTCACGCACGGCCCTGACAAGGGCCTGCCCGACACCGGCGCCGCGTGCCTCATCATCGACCACGAGGGTTTCCAGCACGCCGACTTGATCCCCCCACTGCCATGCCCCAGGGGCGTGCAGGATGCGTACGAACGCATAGCCGAGCAGGTGATTCCCGCTCCGAGCCACCAGTACCGCAGCAAGCGGCTCCTGCAGCCATTCGAGGTACTGTCCCCGCCGCAGACGCCACGATTCTTCGGATGAACGAACCGTGCCGAGAGCCGCCAGGTGTGCCGCTTCCCGACTGTGATGGACCAGGAGCTGCCCCCACAGGCGCTCCAGGCAGTCCACCTCGGAAGGAGCCAGGACGTCGATCACGGGATTCATGCCAGGAAGCGTAGCCAACGAAGGCTCCGCGGCTCCAACTGACGCTTAGGTGCGAGGCGGGAGTACCTTTCCGGCCAGGACGGTGGTGTTGAGGCGCAGCAGGGCGCTGATGTCGGTCAGCGGGTCTTGGTCGACGATGATGAGGTCGGCGTCGTATCCGGCGCGGATGTGGCCCTTGCGGTCGCCCAGCCCGCATGCCTCGGCCGCGACCGAGGTGGCGGTGGCGAGCGCGTCGGCAGGTGACATGCCGCCGGTCACGAGATCGGCGATCGCGAGGGGCAGGATGCCGTGGGCTTTGCCCGGGTTGATGCCTCCGTCGGTGCCGGAGATGATGGTGACTCCCTGGCGGTGTGCTTGAGCGACCTGTTCGGCGCGGGTCTTTAGGTCCATGCCGGCTTTGTGTAGGCGCTCGAGCAGATGCGGGGGCGGTACGGCGTCCGGTGTCCGGCCGAGGGTCGGGCAGACCACGATGCCCTGCGTGGCCATCGCCGCGATCACGTCCTCGGGCACATGCACGCCGTCGGCGGTCAGGAACGTGCAGTGCTCGATCCCGTCGACGCCGGCTGCAATGGCGTCGCGGATCGAGACCAGGGCGTGTGCGTGAGCCGTGACCGGGAGTCTGGCGGCGTGCGCCTCGTCGACGACGGCTGTGAGTTCCTCGGCGGTGAACTGGCCCCGGTCCGCATCGGACCCGGGGGTCATCATCCCCCCGCTCGCCATGACTTTCACGACATCGACGCTGCGCTCCGCTCGCTCTCGGACCGCGGCCCGCAGTTCCTCCACGCCGCCCGCCTCGCCGCCCATGTTCGAACAGTGCCCTCCGCGGCTCGTGATCGGCGGTCCGGAGGCAAGGACGGTGGGCAGTCCCGCGAGGGGACGAGCACGCCAGTCGACGACCGACCACGCCTTGTCCCCGAGGTCGCGGACGGTGGTGACACCGGTCGACAACTGGACCCGCAGTGATCTCTCAATGGTGCGCGACAGATCTTCGGGGGAGAAAGCGGCCAGTCGCTCGAGCGCTCCCGGCCCCGAGTCGCCGACCAGATGTACGTGGGTGTCGATGAGGCCGGGCAGCAGCGTGCCGTTGGGGTGATCGAGGATCTCGCAGCCGGAAGGGATGTCGAACCCGGTCGACTCGACACCGACGATCCGGCCACCCTCCACGAAGGCGACACCCGCGTCCCGCACCAGGGCATGGCCGTCAAAGATCCGTGCAACCCGGAGAGCCAGCATGGTGATCCTCCCGCTGTTCGCCATCCTCGGCGCCCTCCGCCGCACGAAGCATCGCAGAACACATCATGAGGAAATGCGGTGGCACAAAAGCATGGGCAGGCTGCCGACCGGTCGATGACGCAGCGAAGTGGCCATCAACGAAGCGTTATGGTGCCATGCCTCCTCGCGTCTTGCGGGATTCGATAGCCCGGATGGCCGCGCTGGCTGCCAGGGCGAGCACCTCGCCGCAGCCCGTCTCGCCTGATCCGTCGTCGCTGACGTCTCCTCCTCGACTGTCTCCGGGGCCTGCCTGCCGTCTTCCGCTCCCGTCATGTACGACTCATTCGTCAGCAGCTCTCCTCTGAAAGTCGGTTCACGGCGGTTACGGAGCCCTGCCTGCACGGGGTGCACGTGGCGGCAGGTGCCGCCGTTGTTCGGGCCGGCCTGGCCGACGGTTTACCGGCGTTTCGCCCGCTGGAGCAAGGTCAGGGTCTGGGCCCGCCTGCCCCGGGTCATCCTGGATGAACTCGGCGCCCGGGGAGAGCTGGACTGGTCGCGTTTCGCTGTCGACTCGGTGAGCGTCCGGGCCCTCAGAGGGGGCTTTTGACCGGACCGAATCCGACCGATCGCGGCAAGAAGGGATCGAAGATCCATCTCGTCACCGACCGGTCCGGTCTGCCGGTCGCGGTCGCCATCTCTGCAGCGAACACCCACGACGGTCTCGCTCTGCAGCCGCTCGTCGCGTCGATACCCCCGATCCGCAGCCGCCGGGGCCCCCGTCGCCGACGGCCCGACAAGCTCCACGGGGACAAAGGCTACGACTACCCCCACCTGCGGCGGTGGCTCCGTGGGCGGGGCATCGCACCTCGGATCGCCCGTCGAGGGATCGAGACATCACAGCGACTGCGACGTCACCGTGGGTCGTCGAGCGGACCATGTCCTGGCTCGCCGGCTGCCGCCGGCTGCACCGACGCTACGAGTGCGAGCCCGAGCACTTCCTCGCCTTCACTGCCATAGCTACCAGCCTGATCAACTATCGCCGACTCGCCAAGTGAAGCGAGGTCCAAGTCGAGGCTGCGCTGACCAAGCGGTTCACGTGGTGCAGCCTCTCGTATGACCCGGGTCCTGGCGGGTCGGCCAATGCGGCTCAGAGATCGTCAAGCGGCTTCTCCAGGGCTCGCTCGCGAATCACCGTCCGGTGGGGCGAGAACCACCGTCATTGCCTGGCGCGAGCCGGCCGGCGAGGCCGTCGAGGATCCGGTCGAGTCCATATGCGAAGCGGTCCTCGCGCACCTGCCGCGGGTCTACCTCCTCGCCGAAGTCCGGGCTGTGGTCCGACAGCCATTCGCGCTCGGAGACACCACTGCGGGCGATCAGTGAGAGGTACGCGGCCTCGCTGGTGGCGATCCCGACGACGTAGGACATGAGCGCCCCAGCGGCTTGGTCCTCCTCACCTGCAGGGAAACCGGCCGCCTTGAACTGCGCGAGGAGACCCGATGTCATGCGGACGGCGTTCGGTCCGACGTGGAGTAGCCCGACCTGGCCTAGTTCGGGGCCGACCCAGGGGTGGCGCAGGACCATTACCCGCAGGTCGGTGGCGGCGCGGGCGACCGCCGTGCGCCATGTGCTGTGGGTGGCGGCGGCCGGCAGGTCCAGCTCGCCGAACACGTCGTCTACGGCCAGCTGGATCAGCTCGTCCCGATTGGCCACATGGCGGTAGAGGGAAGTGGCCCCGGCCTTCAGACGAGTGCCGAGCTTGCGCATGCTGAGCGCCTCTACCCCCTCCACGTCCAGCAGCTCGATCGTCGCGGTCACGATCTGCTCCCGCGTCAGATGCTCTCGCTGCGGGCGATGCGGACGTGTCCACACCGAGGTGATCGGCTTGGCGTCACGAGGCATGCGCGCTCACTCCCGTCGGTCGATCTGCTTGCTTCTCATCCCTCACCATAGGCGACACCGTACGCGTATTGCGCACGCTGATCCTCGATGCGTACAGTGTTCGCATCGAGGATCAGCGTGCGCAATGAAGGAGAGTCGGCTGTGCTGAACGGTATGAAATTTGACAAAAAGGGCAATTGGAGTGTCGAAGAGGCGTGGGGCACCCGGAACTCGGCCGGGCAGAAGCTGGATCTCGCCCGGTGGCAGGCCCGCCTCGACCAGCTCTGCGCCGAACACCACGTGCCGGGAGCGTCCTTGGCCGTCCTCGTCGACGGGACCGTCCACGAGCTGGCGAGCGGCGTCCTGCATCGCGGCACGGGTGTGGAGACGACGACCGAGTCGGTTTTCCAGATGGGCTCGATAGCCAAGATCTACACGGCCACCCTGGTCATGCGGCTCGTTGAGGACGGCCTGCTGGACCTGGACGCGCCGGTCACGGACGTGCTGCCGGAGTTTTCCGTCGGTGACCCCACGGCGACCGCGATGATCACCGTCCGCCAGCTGCTCAGCCACACGAGCGGTCTCACCTGCGACTTTAATCACGACAGCGGGCGCGGCGACGACTGCCTCGCCAAGTACGTCGAGGCCGCGAAGGACGTGAGGCTCGACTGCCCGCCCGGCAGCGCGATCTCGTACAGCAGCGTGGGCTACAACGTGCTCGGCCGGATCATCGAGGTGGTGACCGGCAAGGTCTGGGACCAGGCCCTCAAGGACCTGCTCCTGACCCCGCTCGGCCTCACCCGCACCATGACGCTGCCCGAAGAGGCGCTGCGCTTCCGCGCGGCCATGGGACACCTGGGCGAGCCCGGCCAGGAGCCGAACCCGGCGCCGGAGTGGGACATGATGCCGCGATCGGCGGGCCCGTACGGCAGGGTCATCGCCACCGCGGGCGACCTCGCCCGGCTCGCACGGATGCACCTTGCCGGCGGCGTGGCCGAAGACGGCACCCGCGTGCTCTCCGAGGAGACGGTCGCCCTGATGCAACGCCGGGTGGTGGACTGCCCCGACAAGTGGACGGTCAGCTCGGACGGTTGGGGTCTGGGCTGGACCCTGTACGACTGGAACGGCGTCGAGGGCTACGGCCACGACGGCGCCTCCATCGGGCAGTACGCCTACCTGCGCGTGGTGCCCTCGGCCGACGTCGCCGTCGCGCTGCTCACCAACGGCGGCGGTGCGCGTGAGGTGTACGCAGCGCTCTACCGCGAGCTTCTCGCCGACCTGGCCTGGGTGACCATGCCGGACCCCTTCGCCCCGTCCGCCACGCCACCCGTGGTGGACTGGACACCGCTCATCGGCACGTACCGGCGCGAGGGTGTGATCATCACGGTGACCGAGAAGGACGGCTCCGGGCAGGCACTCTACGAGTTCGTCGACGGCATGAAGGACCTCTCAAAGCCCCTGCAGATCAACCTGCTGCCGGTCACGGAGACGGCCTTCGCGGGCACGGGCGTGGGTTCAGCCTTCAGCACGGATTACACACCGGTGGTCTTCTTCACCCTGCCCGACGGCACACGCTGCGTCTACATCGGCATGCGCTGCGCCCCCAAGACCGGCTGATCGGCCGCGCCGACCGGCCGGTGCGGCCACGGACCAGCCAGCCACCGCATCGAAGTCCCAGCGACTGGACGGACACCGCCGGTTCGTCAAGCGCACCATGTCCTTGATCTCCGGTTGCCACCGGCTGCACCGACGCTACGAGTGCAAGCCCGAGCAATTCCTCGCCTTCACCGTCATAGACACCAGCCTGATCAACTATCGCTGACTCGCCAAGTGAAACGACGTCTTAACACCTTCTTATGATATTTCTCGTCAATGTTCGGCCTCGCTCACCTTCAACGCTCCGATCAGGGACAGCGCCGCGGCCCGCTCGGCGACGTCCCGCTCGTCGGGGCGAAGAAAGTCGGCGACTTGCCGGGTGTGCCGAGCAGCTCCGGGACTGGGGCGGCGTCGGCGGCGACACGCTCGGGCAGAGGATCGGCGACGGCGGTGCGCGCCTTGTTGGGGGCCGCCGTTTGGGAGGGCGGTATCCGGGTATGTGCCGTATCGCCCGAGAGGCCGGGAAGTCCTATGCTGCCGAGCGTGTCGGAGCGTGAGACGGCTGACGGGTATGCGGAAGTCGCCGATCAGGAAGTGCGCAGTCTGCGGACTCGGTTGTGCCGGCTGCGGACCGGGGACGGCGAGCCGGTCGCTGAGTTGGAGGCGGTGTCCTTCCGGCTGCGCTTCGGGGCGGTGGCCGTTGCCGCGGAGGGCATTGGCGGCGTGGAGACCCAGCCCGGGTTTCGGCGCCAGGGCCACATGAGCCGGCTGTTGCGTCGGGCCTTGGACGGTATGGCGCAGCGCGTGGATGTTGCCTTCGTATCCGAGGCGATCGAGGGCCTGTACGAGAAGTTCGGCTTCGTCGGGGCGCTCGCCGAAGGCAGCCTGGTCGTTCCCGTGCGTGCCGTCGAGTCCGCAACTGGAGCCGACCTGAAGACGGACGTGCCAGGGATCGGGGACGGTTCGGCGGCCGACCTCCCGGCGATGATCCGGCTCTACAACACCGCGCACGCGCGGCGGCCGTGGACCCTTGAGCGCCAGAGGGACTGGAACCGACTCGTCCCCCCAGCCACGTGGAAGCCCGGCTCCCGCACCCTCGTCCTGCGGGCCGGTGACACAACCGCCGGATACGCAGTCCTGGAAGGCCGGGCCTTCGGTGACCCCGTGGGCTCAGTGACCGTGGACGAACTCGCGGCTGAGGACGCGACCGCGGCCCGTCTACTGCTCGTGGCCCTCGCCCGGCTGTGCTGGCAGCGGCGCCTCGCCGAGTTCACCGTGCGAGAGCCCGCCGACAGCCTTGTCGGCCGGGTGGCACGCGGCATGGGCTGCGTCTACCGGCAGCGCTTCCCGTCCAGCGGCGGCATGATGGCCGCCGTTCTGAATCGGCCGGCTCTGGTGACCCGGCTGGAACCCGAGCTCCGCCGCAGGGCCGTCGGCCGGGGGCCCGATCCGTTTCATGACACGGTGTTCGGCGCCCTACGACGTGGCAACCTGGTCCCCGACAACCGGGTGCTTGTCCGGCTGCTCCTGGGCCATTGGTCGGCCGAAGACGCTGACACGCATGGCATGCCAGTCCCGGCACGGCATCGGGATCTGTTCACGGCGTGGTTCCCCGGTGGCGGCACGCCGGTCCTGCCGACGCCGTACGCGCACCGCCTGGACCGTTACTAGTGCCGTGACCGTGAAGGTTCACCGGGGTGGTGCCTTTGGTTTACTGAAGGCGGGGGCGTGAGTGAAGCGAGCGTGGTGGGTTGCACGGCGTCGGCTGCGGCCGATCCGCGCAGCAGTTCGTTCAGGTCGTGGGGCTGAGCCTGTTCAGTGGTTGGAGCCGCTGCTGTGATGCGGTCCAGCCGGAAACCCCGGCCGGCCTGTCGCGTGCGGCACCAGGCGATGAGGTACCACTGGCCGTCGACAGTGAGCAGTCCGGCCGGTTCCACCGCGCGGTCGCTTTCGCGTCCTGCCGCGTCGTTGTAGGACAGCCGTAGCACCGTGTTGGTGGTGAGGGCTTGTTCCACTGCGGCGCGGACTGTGGAGTCGGTCGGCGAGGGCCGCGTAACGATCCGTGCGGCGAGTTGCTGTGCCGCCGCCGCGGCGGGGCCGGTCATCGAGGCCGCAATCTTCTGGGCTGCTGTGCGGGCCGCGCCGGCGTAAGGGGTGGCGGCGTCGGCTGCGGCGAGGGCGACGGCCAGCGCCGAGGCTTCATCGGCGGTGAAGTGGATCGGGGGCAGGGTCATATCCGGGTCGATCGACCAGCCCCCGCCCCGCCCGGGTGTGGTGCGTACCGGGACACCGGTCTCCATCAGCACCTGGAGGTCGCGCTGCACCGTACGCGTGCTGACCTCGAATCGCCCCGCCAGCGCCGCGACCGTCAGCGGCCGCGGCGCCGCCGCGCGCAACTCCTCCACCAGCGCGTACAACCGGGCAGTGCGGTTCATGTCGGCGACGCTACCGTCCCGCGGTGGACAGGAAGTCCCGCTCGCGCCGCAGTTCGCGCTCGGTGACGGTCAGCGGGAACAGCGTGAAGCCATGCATGGCCCCGGCGACGACACCGAGCTGCACAGGCGCGCCTGCCGCCTGCCACCGCCCGGCCAGGAACAGCGAGTCGTCCCGCAGCGGATCCTCGGTACCGACGACGATCCGGGCCGGCGGCATGCCGGCGAGGTCGGCGAACAGCGGTGAGACCTCGGGATCACGGCGCTGCTCCGCCCCCATGCCCGGCGTGAACAGCTCATAGGTCCGCCGCAGCGAGTCGGTATTGCTCAGCAGCCGCTTGGAGCCGAACGATCGCTGGCTCGGCGTCATCGACAGGTCGTAGGGGCCAAAGAGCAGGTGGGCCGCCCGGAACGCCCCGGTGATGCCGTGCCGGTCGCGCAGGCGCAGCAGCGTCACGACACTGAGGTGGGCACCGGCCGATTCACCGCCGATCAGCAGCCGTTCGGTGCCGAACTCGGCCACGGCGTGCTGCACCAGCCACCGGGCGGCCGCTTCGCAGTCGTCGGGCCCGGCGGGGAACGGGTGTTCCGGTGCGAGACGGTAATCCACGCTCACCACGGCCAGCCGTGCCTGCTCGGCGAGCAGCCATAGCCTCTCGTCCTGCCCGTCCGCGGATCCGAATGTCCAGCCGCCTCCATGGATGTGCAGGTACACGCCGTCAACGTGGTCCGGCACGAAGACCCGTACCTTCACCCCGCCCTCAACGACGCGGTCTTGGCCATACGGCAGTCTTACCGGTGGCGTATCGCCACCGAGCCGGTTACGCCGCAGGCTGGCAAGCAGGGCTGCGTCCGGCGCCGCTTCGCGCACCGGTCGGTTCGCGGCGGTGGCCTCGAATTGGTCGTTGAATGCCAGGGTCTCGGTGAGGCAGTCCTCGTCTGTGATCGTCATGCTGTCGACGGTCGCAGCCGTCCGCGACAGCGTCCTGTCACTGTTTCCCGGTGAGCCGCGTCACACTCCCGTCGTATCGTGCCGATCCCTACTGAGCGTCGGTTGGACGTGACGACACGTCCGATCGACGCGGGGAGACGGGATGGTGCAGCCGGTGAGAGTACGGAGACTGACCGAGCAGGAGGTGCAGAAGCTGCAGCGGATCGTGCGCCGGGGCACTACCAGCACGGTGCGGTTCCGGCGGGCGATGATGGTGCTGGCCTCGGCGGGCGGTAACAGCGTTCCGGTGATCGCGCGGCTCGTGCAGGCCGACGAGGACACCGTCCGCGATGTAATCCACCGCTTCAACGAGATCGGGCTGGCTTGCCCGGACCCTCGGTGGGCAGGAGGCCGTCCCCGCCTGCTAAAAGCTGACGAGGAGGACTTCGCCATCCAGACGGCCACCACTCGCCCCACCAAGCTCGGCAAGCCCTACACCCATTGGTCGATCCGGAAACTCGCCACCACCTGCGCTGCAACATCGCCCGCACGATACGCATCGGACGCGAGGCCCTGCGACTGCTGCTGGCCCGCCGCGGGATCACGTTCCAGCGCACCAAGACGTGGAAGGAGTCCACCGATCCAGACTTCGATACCAAGCTGGAGCGGATCGAGTACGCCCTGAACGAGCGGCCTGATCGGACCTTCGCCTTTGACGAGTTCGGTCCGCTGGGCATCCGCCCGACCGCTGGCTCGTGCTGGGCCAGGCAGGGCAAGCCCGACCGGCTGCCGGCCACTTACCACCGCACCCACGGCACCCGCTACTTCCACGGCTGCTACTCCGTCGGCGACGACACCCTGTGGGGAATCAACCGGCTCCGCAAGGGCACCAAACCCACCTGGGCCGCCCTGAAGTCGATCCGTGCGGCCCGTCCGGACGGCGCCCCGATCTACGTGATCCTGGACAACCTCTCCGCGCACAAGAACCAGCGCATCCTGCGCTGGGCGGCCAGGAACAAGGTCGAGCTGTGCTTCACGCCGACCAACGCCTCTTGGGCGAACCCGATCGAGGCGCACTTCGGGCCGCTGCGGCAGTTCACCCTCGCCAACTCCCACCACCCCAACCACGCTGTCCAGACCCGGGAGTTGCACCGCTACCTGCGCTGGCGCAACGAGCACGCCCGTCACCCCGACGTCCTGGCCGCCCAACGCCGCGAACGCGCCCGCATCCGTGAGAAGGGCAACCGCTGGGGCGGCCGACCGCTCGCCGTCCCGGCCTGACCACCCAACCGGTGAACCAATGCGGTCACAGCACTAGAGTCTGGACACCGCTTCCGAGAGCGTGATCGATGTAGAACTGTGCATGACAGGCTGGTTGAGCCCTTGGTGCCGGACGAGTTGTGGGTGTTGTTCCAGCGGGTGGTGCCGCCGACGGAGGTGACGCGTCCACAGGGAGGCGGCCGACGGCGGTCCGGCGACCGCGAGACCCTCGCGGCGATCATTTTTGTGGCCTCCTCGGGCTGCACCTGGCGGCAGTTGCCGCGAGGAGTACGACCCCGAGCCAACCATCTTCACCTTCGAGAACGGCACCTACGGACCACTGAAGCTCTGATCAGGTCTGACCACCGAGCGTCGAAACGTTGAAGAAGTTGCTCAGAAAGGCGTGTCACATCTTCGCAGTGAGGCATCAGGGCCAGCCAGGCAGCGGGAACAGCTGCTCCGTTGGGCAACCCCGTGTCTGGCTACGTCCCTGTTCCGTTTCGCGCACTTTTTGATCCGCCGTCAGCGCCACACGGTACGATCCTGCGTGTGAAGATCGCCAGCTTGGATGATGCACAGTTGAACCGGCTCTGGGGAGCCGTCTGCGCCTTCGCCGGGATCTTCTTTCTTCTGTGGGCGCTGTCCTTTATCAATGCGACTGTGCTCAATGAGGACCTGCAAAATCGCTGCGGGGATCTGCACACGGCCCGCTTCCCCTTCGAGAAGTCGTGTACGCACGAGGACGGCACCGTCGAGGGAGCCAACGGCTTGATCTTCGAAGGTATCTTCTTCGGCTCGATGGCTGCTTCAGCGGCATGTCTCGCAGCTGCGCTCGTGACCGAGAGCGTTCGGAGGAAGTAGTGCATGGCCCGCACTGCGGAGGGCTGTTGTCGCGTGCGTCAGGTGCTGCGGCTGTGGCAATTGCCGGCAGTGGCTGTGCGGGCGAATTCGGCAGGCAGCCCATGGCAGCCGCCCGAGAGTGGCTAGGGCGGCGTTCAACGGCCCCACCACGCGACCCAAACTGGCCCCAGCTTGAAAGTGATTGGTGAAGATCGGGCGACCCGAGCTGGCTCCGAAGGGCGGCTTGTTCTGGGACCACCAGGGGTTGGAGCGGCGCAAGGCCGCGTAGTGGTGCGCCGGTGTTGGCATGATGGGCCTGATGCCGAGGGGCCCGGCGCGGTACAGGCCGGTCGTCCTGCACCTGTCTGGCCGGCTTCCCGTATTGGTGCACACCCTGGCGCAGGCCCGGCCCGACTCCGCCGGCACTGTGGGGGAACACGGCGGTGGAGCGCTGACGAGAGCGCCGGTACCGAGATTCACGACTGGCTCCCTCGGAATGGCGGCCGCGATGCGATGAGCGAGATCGGTGTGGTTGATGCGTGTCCTCATCGGAGCTCGTCCTGTGCCAGCGGGCTCCCTTCGTCGTCGACGCCGCCGACAAAGACGCCTTCGGGGAGCGTCGGTAGGAGCACGCGGGACACCGCGTCGGCGTCATAGTTGATGGTGTGCGTACACGGTCGCAACTCGGCTCCAGAGCCGGGAAGTTCACCGATGCCCTCATTGCGTGCGTAGCGCGGGTGGGACCGCCAGCGATCAGCAAACGTAGATGGTGTCGGCGGTGTCCGTGGTCCAGGAGGGCGGTGGCCACGGTGTGCCCCGCCAGGATTTCGGATCAGCCCCCTGAACGCGCATACCAGCCCCGATCAATTTCGGGCACATCCGGTCCCGGGACGGGCCGAGCGGGGGCGGGGCGGCGGAGAGCGGCCCGGTGGGGCCGCCCCCCGTTCTCGGGCGGTCCCAGTCGTGTTCATTCGCTGCGCCGGAGTGAATCGATCTTCTGCTGGGCGGTGATGATGGCCCGGGCCAGCTCTGCCCGGGCAGCCTCCTGCTTCATGGCCTTGACGAGCCCGGCGCGGTGCTCGGGGAGGGTGACCTTCAGGTTGGGCGTCGATTCGAGCCGGTTCCGGTGGCCGGGCTGGCCCAGGCTGCGGGGCTGCTGGTGGCTGCTGAGCAGGGTTTCGATGTCGCTGTGTCGTTTCTCCGGTCCGACCAGTGCAGCCACACGAGGGGCGCAACCGCCGTCCCCGCCACGTGCGCCCCAGATGGGCCGCTACCAGCAGGGACATGCGTACCGCTGTGTTGAGCGGCCAGTCCGCGCGCTCCTCACCGTCCTGTCCCTCACCACCGCCACCCCCGTCCACGCCGTCGAGACCGTTCCGCTCGTCGAAGCCGTCGCGCGCCTGCCGCTGGCCACCGAGTCCCGCGACGGCTACACCCGCGATGCGTTCAAGCACTGGAACTCTGGCGACGACCCGGCCGACGGCTGCAGCACCCGCAACGAAGTCCTCATCCACGAAGCCGTCGAAGCGCCGGCCGTCGGCCCCAGGTGCTGGCTCACCGGCGGCACCTGATGGTCGGACTACGACCAGACCACAGTCACGTCCGCCTCCGGCCTGGACATCGACCACATGGTGCCCCTCGCAGAGGCCTGGGACAGCGGCGCCTTCGCCTGGACCGCACAGCGCCGCGAGGCGTACGCCAACGACCAGGGCGCCGAGGCCAGCCCGGTTGCAGTCACAGCCCGTTCCAACCGCAGCAAAGCCGACCAGGACCCGTCCCAGTGAATGCCCCCGGCTGCCGACGTCCACTGCCGGTACGCGGCCGAATGGACCGCCACCAAACTCCGCTGGAACCTCACCGCCGACGACACCGAACGCGCCGCCCTGGACGACCTCGCCACCGCCTGCCCCGACCAGACCGTCACCTACACACCCGCTGCCTGACAGCTCCGCCCTGCGCCATGAGCAGGCGGGCAAAGCTCATCTGCACCCTTTACAACCGGTGGAAGGAAGTTGGCGCGGTACCGGACGGAGAAGCTGTTCTGCGCTCTCCGAATCCGGAGGGGGCGGGCGTGTACCGGTGGGCGAAGCGACGCAGATGGTAGGCCATTCGGTTGCCGTGGATGTCGGTGCCGGTGGCGGTGGCGGTTTTCCAGCAGACGGCGGCCGCTTTCTCGAAGAACGTGTGCAGGGTCTGCGCGGGGGCCGGTTCGTGGCTGGTGGTTGGGGCGCTGACCTCAACCAGGAGCTGATCGGGCTCGGGGGGGGTGGCCTTGGTGGGTACGCGTTTGCGGTTCTCGTCTGGATCGAGCCGGTTAGGAAGGTCGTTCGGCGTGGCTGTATGCGTGTCCGCGGCCGTCTGGGAGGTGGGGCGGCGGTGTTCACTGGTGACGGAGACCGCGGCGATGACGACCTCCAGCTGTTCGGCGAAGTACTGACCTGGCAGGGGGATTTCGAGGTCGGGGTGGCGCGTGTAGCCGCCGACGACAGCCGAGGCCACGAACTCAATGACGGCCCGGGCGGCGGGGGTGTGCCGGGGCGGCGCGGTCAGGGTGAGGTGGCTCAACACCCGCAGCACGGTGGTGAGGCTGGTGTCTGGGGTCATCACGTCCAGGGCCGGAACGTGCCCTGCGGTGTCGGCGTCGTCCTGTGGTGCGTAGGCGCCGGCCTGGGCCTGCCAGAGAGCCGCGGCGTGGGGGTCGCCTTGGGCTAGGTGCTGCAGGTAGAGGCAGTAGGAGGCGGGGGCGTCTTCGGCGCCGGCGGCGTACTGCCACCAGAAGCGGGCGCCGGTGTCGATGCCCGCGAGGTACAGGACGCAGCCGAGGATGCGGGCGGTGCGCGGCTGGGGCACCTGGTCGGTGAGGAAGTCGGCGAGCTGGTCGGCGAAGCAGTGGGTGACGACCGCCTCACACAGGGCGGCCAGGCTCTGCGCGGCGCTGTCGTCCCCCGTGTCGTAGCCGTAGCTGTCCCAGAGGAGCAGGTCGTCGTCGGCGCCGTCGTCGTAGGGCACGACGTCGGCGGGGACGCGGGAGCGGGGCAGCAGCAGCGACTGGGCGAGGAGGTCGTCGATGGTGCTCATGGCGGGGGGATCACTCCTGGGTGTCGGCGTCAGGAAACAGGTCGGTCAGCGCCCAGCGGGCGTGGTGGTCCAGGGTGTGAGTCAGAGCCGGGGGCAGGCCGACGATGCCGGGGATCGCGTCGGGGGCGATGCCGCACAGGTAGCGCAGCACGGTGACGTCCATCTGGTCGGCGGGCAGGCTGGCGATCGCGTCGAAGAAGCGGGCGAAGACGTCGATGCGGGCCAGGCGCTCCACCAGGTCGGGGGCCTGGGCCTGGGCGGCGGTGGAGAACGCGGCCGCGCGCAGGTCGTAGTGCCCGGCCGGGCGCCGGGGGGTGCGGGAGAGGACCTTGGTGCGCAGCAGCATCCAGGCGTGGCGGGGGGTGTCGGGGCTGGCGGTCGCCTCGTCCCAGGTCAGCCAGAGGATGTCGAAGGTCTCCCCGACCGCTTGGCGGGCGCGCTGCTCGGACTGCAGGAAGGCCTGCGCATAGGCGTAATAGGGCTGCCACATCGCCTGGGTGAGCCCCACATGGGCGAGCGGCTGTTCGTCGCGGCCACCCGACTGGACCGCTCGGATACGGGTGTCGATCCATGTGGGGGGCTTGGCGGCCTCGACGGCGGCGGCCTTCCACAGTCGCAGCAGCGGGCGGACGGGGATGTCCAGGGCGCGCACCACGCTGTAGGTGATCTCCCAGCCGGGGTAGTAGCCCTTGCCGCGCAGCAGTTCAGAGAGCCGGGTCTTGGAGTACCCGGAACGGCCCACGAGGTCGTCCAGGGTCAGGCCGCTGGCGACGAACCGGCTGCGGACCGGCTCCAGCCAGGTGCGGTGGGCGGTGCCGGCGCTCTCGCAGATCGGCTCCGGGCGCCGGCCCCGGCGATGCGGTGGGTCCCCGGCGGGCTGCTCGGGGATCTGAGACGGTGTCACCGGGAGGGCTCCTCGCTGCCGGCCGCCCTCTCGGTCGGGGTACCGGCTGCCGCGGCAGAGGTCCTGGTGCTGGTGCCGCTGAGCGCGGACACGATCTGCTGGATGAGAAGTCCCAGCGAGGGCAGCAGCGCGGCCACGGCCGCGAGTTGCCCCAGCACGGTCATCACCGTGCTCCACGCGAGGACCGCGGCCAGTAAGACCACGGTCATCACCTGCCTACTTGTCATGGCACCTTCCCTGAAGGAAAAACAGCGTCTGGAAAGGCCCCTCCGGGGCGGTGCTCACGCGCCCCGGAGGAGTTGCATGACAGCATGGTGCGCCCGCGCACACCACTCAACGTGATCATGAGATTGCGGAACAATGATGGTGGACCGGCGCAACACCCCCACCCGGCCAGCCCATGCCAGAACGTGCCGGTGACACCCTGTCACCCGGCCGTCCCCGGGCACCCGTTAGTACACGACGGGCATCAACACCGGCAGATCAGGGCGGAATGAACCCTTTTGATGGCGAAACCGTACTGAGGGTTGCGACGCCCGCCGGAAGGGGCACCATGAAATTGCACGCCTCCCCTGGCGTCGCACCTTCCAGGTCTGGAAGGCACGGCGGGTCCCCTCGTGCTCAAGAACCACCGGAGGGCACACCGCCCCGCTTCCGCCCGGCCGCCCACGCGCCGGGCGGAAGCGGACCCCTCACACGCCATCGCCGCAACGGGCGGAGGGTTCCGCGGCTGCGTCTCCTGCAGAGGCCACCAACTAAAGGCCATCCGGCGACGCTGGTCACCGAAGTCGTCCTGGCGACGCAACACCGCCGGGACCCGACCGTGGAAGCAGACCAGCCGTCGGCCATGGCGGTGCGGGAATCAGTCCCGGACTCGGCTGAACCGGCGCCAACCACCAGCCCGCGGTGGGCGAACGTCGTGGAGGAACTGAGTCCAGTGCCCGCAGGAGGAGTGGAGAAACCAGGGAAATCCACTGTGTGTTCTTGCATTCGCCGGGCACGAGGAGCGACGGAGGTTGATAACTATGGTTCCCCTGCTTGTCGTTCTTCTGCTGGCTCTGCTCCTGTTCGGCGCGGGTTTCGCGCTGAAGGCACTGTGGTGGCTCGCGGTCATCGTGCTGGTCGTGTGGCTGCTCGGCTTCGTCCTGCGCTCCGCGGACGCAGGCGGGCGCAAGGGACGCTGGTATCGCTGGTAACCGTTAACCAGCAACATGTTTGTGGCTCCGGATACTTCCGGAGCCACAAGCATGTCCCGGATCAGGACAAATCTCCCGTAAACGGTGTGACCGCCACCTTCCCGGGAACCGGGCCTCATAGCTGGGGCCCGGCGGGCAGTGGAACCTGCGCCTCCAACCACCGGACCCCAGCCCCCGACCTCGCCACGATGCTCTGCCCGGCTCTCCGCACGGCCTGGGTCCCGCTGGTCCAAAGCCTTGGGTGACCCCGGCCGGCCGGGGTCACGTTCCGTCGCCTGGCGGCATCACTTCGTGCCGCGGGCGCGGGAGGGCGGGTCAGTGGTGGCGGTCACTGCCGTGGTGGTGGCGGTGGCCGCCCCAGGAGGCGTCGTCGATGAAGCGGCCGTGGTCGTTGCGCAGGGTGGCCGTGTCGGAGTGGTTGTCCCACACGTAGTTGCGGCGGTCCATGTACAGGTCGCTGTCACTGTCGCGGCCCTCGCCGGTGTGGACGCGGACCGTGGCACGGCCCTCGAGGCGGTAGTGGTCGAAGGTGTAGGTGTGGCCGTCCTCGTCCTGCAGGGTCCAGCCCTCAAGGTTGACCGTGCGGCGCGTGGTGTTGGTGAGCTCCACCCACTCCTTGTTCAGCGAGCGCCGCGAGCGGTCGTCCCGGCCGGGCGAGTCGTACTGGACCGCGCTGATCTCCACCCTCGGCCGGTCGGGCCGGGCGTGGTCGGCGGCCGACGCCGGCAGCGCCACCGCCCCCACGATCGCGGCAGCCGCCAAAGCGGCAGCGGACAGACGACGGGCGGTCACCGTGGAAGAAGACACAAGGCCCCCAGGCTGTACGGGCACCCGCCCATCCCAGAGCCCCGGCAGGGGCGGGTGGGAGGGGGGTGCGGTGTGCGGGTGGCGGCCGGTCGGCCGCACACCCACACCATGGCCGTGCTGTGCAGGTTGTGAACCCGATACGGGCGCTCCGTTACTGTTCGCCCACTTTGCCGTGACTCTTGCCTGTAACGTCCATTCATGCGGCGTATGCACGAAGTTGACGGCCCGCCATGCAGACACCCCGTACAGGGCTTGGCCGTCCCCCGTGACCGCCAGGACACGCCACCCCGGCAGCTGCACGGCCCTCACCCGAAAGTGCGTAACAGCCCCACGGACTTGCGCAGGCCCCGGTGCCTGCCAGCGGCTGGTCAGGCGCGGCCGGCCTGCAGTTGTGCTGGTCGGAGAAGACGATGAGCCGCCGATGACGCCGTCGGCGTGACATCGCGGCGCGACCGCAACCACACACGGCCATCTCGGGCTCTCCTGCTGCACATCCACCCGCTGCTGAAGGAGACCGACGTGAGCATCGCCCTTGACCACCACACGCCGCACACCTTCGTCGCCCCCTACGCCGCCGACCCGGCGGAAAGCGCCTGGCCCCCGGCCGCCGGGCAGGACCTGGACTGCCTGCTGCCGCCGCCCAACCCCGCCGAGCGCCTCAGCATCCACATCACCCCCCGCGACCAGCGCCGCCTGGCCCTGCACGCCGCACTCACCGCCGCCGGCATCCCGCCCCGGCCCGAAGACCGCGACGCCATCGACCAGCTCAGCACCCTGCCCCCAGCATCAACACGACCCTGCAGCGCTGGCTGAGCCACGCGTCATAAAGCGCAACATGAGGGAACTTCAGGCGGATCGCGGGGTTAGCGCCATTAGAGGACTCCCTGAGAGAGCCGCTCTGACCTGCCCCAAAGCACCTTTGAGTAACTGCGGCAGGTGATTGAATCCGGGCCATGAAGAAGCTGGCGGGCGAGTGGTGGGAATCCGGCTCATGGTGGCAGTTCGCCATCACGATCTCAGTGAGTCTGCTAGTCGGTGCGCTGGCGGCCTGGGCTGCCTTGAGGTCCACGAATCCCAAGCGGAAGATCAACTGGTGGCTACAGTCCAACACTCCGTTGTTCAACAGGCCTGCCGGCAACGGGGCTCTGCTGAACGTCACCCTCGGATCCAGGCAACTGTCCAGCCCTCGCGTCATCGAGCTGGTCCTCTCCAACTCGGGACGCCGTGATGTGACTGCATCGATGTTCCACGAGGAAGAGTCGATCAAGTTCGACTTCGACCACGAGGTAGCGGCCGTCCTGAACGTAACGACAGATCCGGAGGGCACTCTTCTTCCTCAGATCGAGACGTGGCAGGAACTGATCCCAGGCACCGGAGGTACGCAGCGCGGAGGCCTAATTATCAAGCCGAGCCTCCTCCGCAAAGGCCAGACCGTCACGGTGACGGTACTCATCGACGGCGAGGAAAAGCCGGTGCGGTGTGTGCAGTTCCCGCTGATCGACGTAGAGCAGTCCACCGTGCGCCCTAGTTCCTTCCCCCAAGGGGTGGTCGATGGCCTCCAGGGCGCGGCGGCTCTTTACATCGGACCATTCAGGATCTGGGGAGGCCGCTGAGCCGCGCAGTCCTCATCCAGAAAGGCAGGAGCGGACCACCCGGCATCCGCACCAAGGTGGGCTCAGGCTGGCGCCAACCCGTGGTCACAATCCTGGCTCCGCGGGCTCACGTCTGTAATCCACGCCCGTACGCGGCCCGCACCGGCCTCGACCACCTGCTCTTACTGAGCGTTTGGTCCTGTCTCGGTCAAGATGGTGGCGTTTCCAGAGTCCTGCAGCGCTGGGGTCGCTGTGCTTCATGGGACAGTCGACGCGTGCGTGACGCCTGGGGATCGTTTCGTTCCGACTGCTCCTGTCTGCTCCCAACACGCCCCCGAGCGCCACCCTTTGACCGCTGGCGGGCCCGGCCACGGTCGACTACTTCGCAAACATGACATCGCACAGCCCCTACCCCAGCGACCTGTCGGACGCCCGCTGGGAACTGATCGAGCCCGTCCTGACGTCCTGGCGCAACGAGCGCCGCGCCCGGGCGCTGGAGATCGGCCGACCGCCCGAACACGACCTGCGCCAGATCATGAACGCCATCCTGTACGTGGACCGCACCGGCATTCCCTGGCGCTACCTCCCGCACGACTTCCCGCCCTGGGCCACGGTGTACGGATACTTCGCCAAGTGGCAACAAGGCGGAGTCTTCGAGCAGCTCACCGGCCTGCTGCGACGCCTGGTCCGCGAAGCCGAAGGCCGTGACGCCGAAACGTCGGCCTGCGTGCTGGACTCCCAGACCGTCAAGACCTCCGCCAACGTGCACCTCGCGGATCAGGGCACGGACGTCGGGAAACGCATCATCGGGCGCAAACGCCACCTCGGCTGTGACACTCTCGGGCTGCTGCTGACCGTGCTGGTCACCGCCGCCAGCGTCTCAGACACCGCGGCCGGCGTGACCCTGCTGTCCCGCATCGCCACCGCCCACCCGCACAATCACGAAGGCCTGGGTGGACGCGGGCTACCGCACCACCGCCATCGACCACGGCGCCCGCCTCGGCATCGACGTCCACCCCGTCCACCGCCCGCCCGGCACCCGCGGATTCACGATCATCCCGAGACGGTGGACCATCGAACGCAGCATCGGCTGGCTCATGCACCACCGACGCCTCGCCCGCGACTACGAGCCCCACCCACACCGCTCCGAAGCCATGATCCACCTCGCAATGATCAACCTCATGGCCCGCAGACTCACCGGCGAAGCCACCCCGAACTGGCGCGGAACCTGACCCGGGACCAAACACAAATCCACGGACCAAACGCTCAGTAAGGGCGACCGCCCTACCGTTACCACGCGTTTCCGGAATGGGGTGGGGGCGGGCGATGTGGCCGACCCTGGCGTCGCGCATCACCTGGGGCGCCCTTTCCCCTCGCCCGTCGCGCAGGTCCTGTCCCACCCACTTCTCTTTCTCTTCCTGCTGTGTGGGGCATCGACTCGGGGGCGTAGAGGGGATGCCCGGCTCCCGACAACGGCCCGACCAGCAGGGTGGCGGTGCTGGCGCCGGCCCTCCAGGACGGTGTCCGATCCGACCGCCGTACGCCTCAGGGTGGCGCCCGCATTCGGGGCGGGTGCTTGCGAACTTGCTGGCCTTCCGGGACGGACCTGTCAGGCTGTAGAGATGGGTGCGAACAGTCTGATTTTTCATGTACTGCCGGACGGCGGAGACGAGCGAGGGAGCAGTTTCGGGCTGCCTGCCACCTGGCTCGGGTCGGCTAGCGGATCTGTGGATGTGCACGTGACAACGCTTGTGCCTGGGGCCGTGCGCGGGAACCACTTTCACCGGGCACGTCGCGAGCTGCTGATCATTGTCCATCAGGACGCTTGGTCGGCCCACTGGGATGAGGGCAGCGAGGGGACGCCTGTGCACAGCCGGGTTTTCGAGGGAGGTGGGGCAGTACTGATAGAGGTGCCGCCCATGGTCTCCCACGCCGTGCGTAACGAGGGCTCCGCCATACTGCAGATCACCGGGCTGTCAGACCGGGTTTATGACCCTGCGGCACCCGATACGTACTCAAGGGAAGTGGTGGCTCGATGACGTCCTCGTCGGCACGGTTAGCGACGTTCTGCCATATCAGTGAACTAGGCGTCCCGGGGTACGGAGAACTGCACAGGATGCTGGCGGCCAGCAAGCCGCTGACGCTGTGGGCTCCGTCCAGCGCACTTCTGCAGGATCGGGACTGCCGGATCACACCGGCCGACTTCGTCGCACATGTCGAGAAGGGCCATATACGGATCGTCGCGCGGCGCAAGTGGCTGATCGACCGCGAAGCCCGTGATAATCACCCGTGGGCCGGGGCCCGGTGGGACACCTCGGTGGATGGGGCGATCCGCAGCATCATGGAAGACGACCTGTCGATCAGGGACCGCAGCCTGCGCCGTGTCGTGGCGGCCGAGGACGAGCAGGGGTGGGAATTTGCGGAGGCGATGGTCGAAGAGGACCGGGAAGGCACCGCCGAATGGGAGCGGCTGCTGGCATCGGGAGAGGCCGAACAGGTCATCCCGCCCGGTACGTTGGAGACGGCACGGCGATTCGGGGGCGACGATCCGCGTCGGCAGGTCATCGCAGTGCTCCGTGATGCCTACAACCACGGTCACGCGGTTCGCGAATCGGACGCCGATATCCCCTTCCTGATGCGCAGGACCGACCGTGCCTTCATCACCCGAATCGCCGCCATGTCATGTCCGCCGGCCGTCCCGCATCTGAATGCCCCTGCGCATACCGACGGCGAAACACCGGTCCCCATCAATCTCGCCGAGGTCACCGGGCAACTGCTGGACGTCCTGCGCAGCATCGAGACAAACCAGACCGATATAGAAAAATTTGTCGGCACCCAGGAGCACTCCGCCCTGGTGACGTGGACAGCTGCGGTCTGCGAACGGGTCAAGTCCCAGGGGGTCGCCGCGGCGAACATGGATGTCGCCGGGGAACTGGCCGGCCAACTCGCACAGGCCGGATTCCCGGGCCTGGCGCTGTCCGAACTCGGGCGGCATTGGACGGCGGGCGAGGCAACCTCCGTGGCCGTCGCGAGCCTGGACCTCTGGCTCACCCTCAGCCCCTTCACAACGGGATCCCCGGGTATCAACGATCTCCTCGGCCTGCTGACTTCCGCATTCCCCGTCGGTCGTGGACTGTGCAAGCGCATGGGCCTGGTACCCGGCCTCTTCGATGGGCCCCAATGGCCATTCCTGTACGCCGGAAAGAAGGCCACCCGGCGGACCGTGCCAGCACTGCTGACAGAACTACAAGAAACCCCAGAGTGATACCGCAAACGTGGCGGAAGGCGGCCCTGCCCAGCAGCGTCAGGCAGCCAAGGCCACACTGAAGTGCCGCCACATGCCCTGAAGTTCGGAAACTCGGCTGCACCGAAATGAAGGTCTCGGCCCACCTCATTCAGTCCGGCGCGGCGCAATACCTCGCGTGGGAAACGCACTCGTGCGCGTAGGCTCCGACGTCATGGCCGCCGACAGCATGGTTCAGCTCGTCTCCTATCTCGCCGAACAGCAGCCACGCGAGATCCTGGGCACGCCGGAGAGCGAGTGGGTCGACTTCAAGAGCGTCCCGCCCGAGGGGCCGTACGACCTGAGCACCGACAAGGGCAAGTTCGAGCTCGCCAAGGACGTCGCCGCGTTCTCGAATGCCCTCGGCGGGCTGATCGTGTGCGGCTTCAAGGCCAGGAAGAAGCAGACCGAGCTACACGAGGTCGCGGAGAGGTCACACCCTTCGACAAGAAGGTGGTCGATAGCACGAAGTACAAGGACGTCATCACGAAGTATGTGCGCCCGCTACTCAACGTGAAGTTCTACTGGTACAACCGCCCCGAGGGCGACCCGGAGGCATCCGGGCACTACTTCGTGATCGAGGTACCGGCGCTGGCCGAGGTCGACCGGTGGGCGATGGTCAGCCGGGGGATCACGGAGAACGGCCAGTTCATCAGGAACAGCTGGACGATCCCGATCCGCAACGGTGACACCACTGCCTACCTCTCGGCGGATGAGGTCTACCGGCTTGTGAACGATGGCCTGCGTTCGCGGCGCGGGCCCACCGTGGAGCCCGCGCCGGCTGCGGACCGGGCGAAGGCCAGAGAGGACGTGCGCGCCGCCGTGGGCATGAGGGAGACGCCGGTGCTCTTCTTCCAGAGCGTCCCCGATCATCCGCACGGACTCGTCTCCGGCATGTATGCAAACGGCGGCTTGCGAGACATCCTGAGCAACCAGGACACACTCCGTGAGGTCTACGCCTTCAACTGGGCTTCGGAACGCAACCGCCCTGAACCGCGGGAAGGCGGCCTCCTGCTGGACGACAATCCCCGGCGTGGGCTGTTGATCGAGTCGGACGGAGCGGTCACCGGGGCCGCGGCCGCGAACGCGGACATGCTCGGTTGGGCGATGGAACCCACCATGTCCGGCATCGAAGCCAGCAGGATCAGCGTCTTCGTGCTGACCGAGATCACGCTGGAATACTTCCGACTGATCGACCAGCACATCCTTCCCCTGGTCCCCGGCACGTGGACGCACCGGATCGTCGCCTCGGACTTCGCCCGTTCCCTGGCCCGCACCCTGGCCGCTGGCGACGATCCGACCTTTCCCTACCGAGGGGCTCCGCAGCCCGCCACAAGCGACAGCTGGAACCACAGTTGGCAGGCCTCGGGCGACCCGGAACGCGACGCGTACGAGGCACTGCGACACATCTATCCGCTCTTCGGCCTTGATGTCAGCACCAACCCCTTCGTCGACGCGGACCGTGTACTCGCGCAGAGACTGCAGGCGTAGTCAGGAGCAGTCAGACGCACCGCGGGAACTGGGTTTCCCACGTTCGCGGGTCACGGCGTGACGACCAGTTCCGCCAGATCCAGGAAGGCGTTGGTCGTCGCCACCCGCAGCTGGCCCACCTCCCAGCCGGGCGTGCGCAGCGCGCTGTCGAATGGGACATGCACGATCCGGTCCGACCGAATGCCCAGTCGGCGGATGAAGCTGTCGCGCGGTAGCGGAGGGTACGAGCCGTCGATCTGACCAGCCACCAGGATCGCCGTGTCGGCCAGCTCTAGGCGTCCCTCTTCCCGCATTCCGTCGAGCAAACGCAGCGCCGCGTCGAGGAACCAATCGGTGGTGCCGCAGCACAGGATCAACTGGTCCGTATGGTCCAGCACCACGTCGGCTGACCGGTCCAGACGCTGGGGCGACCAGTCGGTCAGCACCAACGGGTAGTAGCGTGCCGTGTGTTCCAGCACGCGCACGTACTCCTGCGCATGCAGGGGGTTCGGGCCGTAGCGGCCCGCGCGGTGGGCGACCACCTCAAGACCGGACGGGAGCTTCGTGGCGAGGGCGCTCACCGAGGCGTACGACGGGTGCGGTGGCAGGTCAGCGAGATCCCGCACGGTAGCCGGGTTGCGGTCGGTGAGTAACTCGTCAAGCGCTCCCTCCGAGGCGGCACCATCGAGGGCCATCACCGGTTCGCCGCGCACCGCGGCTAGCAGGGAGCCCAGCGCGACCGTCGTCGTGGCCCGCCCGCTGTAGTGGTAGGCGCCGACCAAGGTCAGCCGTCTGCTGTGCGTCAGTGGGACGCGTAGCCGCTCCAGCCGGGCCTCCCCGTCCCGGCGGCCCGCGCCGAAACGGGGCAGCCGCAGCAAAGGTGGTTCCGGGGAAAGTGGTCCGAAGCGTCGGGGCGGGGTGAGGTGAACCCGGGCCGCCGCGCGCACACCACCGTCGACACCTGCGCCGCTCCGTGGGCCGGTCAGCCGGTTCTGGGCGATGTACCGGGCTAGCAGGTCGGCGACCTCGCTCGCCGTCGGCCGCAGTCCGGGATCGTCGTCGAGGCAGCGCAGCACCAGCTTCCGCAGCGGCTCCCAGGTGGTGCCTTGCCAGAGGTGCATGCCCTCGGCCAGGCCCGCCAGACGCAACCCCGCCTTGGTGCTGACGAGCTGGAGCAGCCCGCCCAGCGAACGGACGTTGTCCGCGGCCGTCGGGACCGGTCCGGGGCCCAGGTGGCGTCCGTCGACGACACAGTCCGAGAGGCCGCCGAGGATGACGGTGCGGCGCAGCACGTACACGTCGTCGGCGTTGAGGTCCGCGAGGACCAGTCCCGAGGCGTGGCACAGGGCGAGCGCGCTGGCCAGATGGTAGGCGACGAGGAGCCCACGGAGCGTGTCGAAGGGCGCGGCCCCGGTCGGGATCGCCTCGTTGACGAAGTCGACGAGCTGTGGAGGTCGTGCCCGCGGTGCCTCGGTGCCCGCGATCGGCGCCATCGCCAGCCAGGGCGGCGAGTCGTCGAACCCTGTGGCGAGCAGCGCGGGCACGTACGGTCCCTGGAGCCGGGCCAGCGCCTCTGCCTCCACCTCCAGCAACCGGACGTTGGCTGCGGGCAGATCCGGACGCGGCACCCGCAGCACAGCCTCCGCGCTGTCCGCGGTGACCCCGCGGTAGACCACCGTACGGCGGCCTCGGCGACGCCCGAGCAGAGCGTACGGACCGAGCCGGACGGGGTCCTGGGCGGTCAGCGGCACCCAGTCGTCCGCGGTCCCGGTATCCACCGGCACCGGCCGGGGCCCGGGAAGCGGGGAGACGCGGTCGAAGGACACCCCGAACCGGGTGAGAAGCCGTCGCTCGATACTAGTGAATGGCTGGTGTGAGGCGGGCAGTTGTGCGGAGCCGTCCGGATGGGCCAGCCAGGCGGGGAAGTCTGGGGAGTTTCCGGCGAGTTCCTCAAGGCGGTGTCCGATCAGTCTCCCGGTGCGAAGGAGTTCGGCCTGCGGCACCGCGTCCAAGAGCACTGCCTTGGCCTCCTCCGAGAAGTCGAACACCCGGTGCTTGGCTGGCAGTGGGCCCGGTACGGGTGCCGGATGCGGCCGTACCAGACCGCCGAGGAAGACCTCTGCCAGATGCGAGGGCCGTGCCGCCAGCACCTCGCCCTGCACGAGCCGCATCACCGGCACCGAGAGAGGGGACACGGCCGCGAGATGGGCGGCGAGTCGGTAGGCCTCGGGAGTGGCCGCGTCGCGGAAGTGCTGGGTGCTGTCCGGATCGAGTGAGGCGGCGACGGCGCCAGCCTGGCCGGGGCGGGTGAGCAGCGGCAGCTCCGCGGAGGTACCGGGCGAGGCGAGCAGGTGAGCCCAGCTGCGCAGTGACGCGGCCGTCGGCTCCAGTACCGCCACGGGTACGCCGTCGAACTCGCCCAGCCCCGCCGGGAGCACGGGGTCGGAAATCTCCCAGGAGGTGTTGGCGCCGCCGATCCGCCGGGTGGTGACCTGCCAGTGCTCGGCTGCGATGCCGGACGCCTCCCACATCTCCGGCGGCAGGGTGTGCAGCACCGCGACTGGTCCGTGCGCTGCCCGTTCGGTCAGCAGCTCGTGCATCACGCCTGCCCGCCAGGCGGGGCCCATGCCGTCGCTGACGACAAGGATGAGTGTGCGGCCGGAGGAGTCGTTGACGGTGCTGAGCGGCAGCTCGGGGCTGTCGGGCCGGAACGGTCCCGCGTGCAGCCGTGGCCGGCGTCCCGCGCGGGTGTCGAGGCCGAGCACCCGGATCGTGGCAAAGGCGCCCAACCGCTCCAGCAGGACCCGCAGTTCGGCCCCAAGCCGGTGCCACAGCAGCATGGACAGACCGTCGTCGACGAGCAGCACTAGGTGCAGCCAGCGCTCCCGTGCCGGGCGCAGCACCATGTCGGGCAGCCCGGCCTCGGCGAACCGGGCGGCGGTGCGCTCCTCGTCGATCTCCAGACGGTGCCGGCTGTCCAGACGGCGCCGGAGAGGCCGCAACGCCCGACTGACGGCAAGTTCGTCGGCGAGGGCCTTGCTCTCGGGCACCCTGACGGACATGGCCCGGCGCGGTGTCGCGCCGGGCCACTCGGCGCGCGGCTGCGGCGCCGGAGTCTGGCGGGCCGCCGCGTACAAGGTCGGCGGGATGAGGTCGGGCAGTCCCGGGTCGTCGGGATCGGGCGGCGGTGGCTCGGGAGCAGCCGGGTCCGGTGGGGCGGCTGATTGCGGGGTGGGGTGCGGCCGCTCGGCGGACGGTTCCAGGTGCAGCGGCGCGTCCTCACCCACGGGCAGCCGGCGCGCCAGCCACAACACGTCGAGGACCTCATCGGCGTCCAGGTCGTGCCCGCAAGCGGCGAGCACGCGCAGCATCTCGCCGAACCGGTCGCGGCCCCCGCCCGGCATGGTTACATCGCCCCGGTGAGCCGGTGCAGTACGGCGTCGAGCAGCCCCTCCGCGTTCAGATCGACCCCGCCAGTGCGCAGGAACACCGCGTTAAGCAGCTGGTCGGTTGCGAGTTCGCCCGGGGCGCGGTGGCGCAGGAACGCCTCGATCAGATCGTCGGCCGCCCGCAGCGCGTCCGCGCCCAGGTGCGCCTCGACGATGGCCCGCAGCCGCCGCTCGTCCGGAACCGGCAGCTGGAGCCGGATGCACCGGCGCAGGAATGCGGGCGGGAAGTCCCGCTCGCCGTTGCTGGTGATGACGACGACGGGGAACTCCGCGCACTGCACGAGCCCTTGATGCACCCGAACCGTGCCCCCGTGGTCGTAGGTCTGCACCTCGACGTCGGCCATGTCCTCCGGGAGCCGGGTCAGCTCCGGAATGTCGAAGATGCCTTCCTCGAAGACGGTGAGCAGGTCGTTGGGGAGGTCGACGTCACCCTTGTCCATCTCGTCCACGAGAAGACAGCGCGGGGTGGCCGACGGGACCAGGGCGGTGCCGAGCGGGCCGAGCCGGACGAACGAGCCGATGGACGGCTCGCGTTCACCGCTATCCCGGCTGAGTGTCGTCTCGCGCAGCCGGCCGATCGCGTCGTACTGGTAGAGCGCGTCTTTGACGGTGGAGCGGCTGTTGACCGACCAGCGCAGCAGTTCACCTAGGCGCAGCTCGTGCGCGACCGCGCGGGCCAGCGACGACTTGCCGGTGCCGGCCGGCCCGGTGACCAGCAGGGGACGGCGCAAATGCAGCGCGGCGTTGACGACGTCCGCGTGCTGCCGCTCAATGAGGTACGGCAGTTCGGCGCGCATCGTCCGCACCGGGGTGAAGCGGCGCCACGGTGGTGCAGACGGGAGGGCCACGGCTCTCGGGACGCCGTCACCGCGGAAGAGGCGCCAGTCCGCCTCGGGAGCCGAAGTCATGCGCCCTCCTGTGGTTCAGTCAGCTGTAGTCGGGGCGTGGTCCGGTCAGCGTCGGCCCAGGCCAGGACAGGCCGGCCGGGGAACTCTGGCGGACTGGCCAGTGAGCCCGCACGGTATCCGCGTACTCCCTCAGGCAGTTCACGGGTGGCGACGTCCGCCATGTGCTTGACGGCGTGGGACCTTCCGTCTGGTCCGCGGTCCCACACCACGACCGGAATGCCCAGGACGAGGCAAGTCTGCACGATGCTGTCCCGCGGCGAACCAGGCGGTACGTCCACGGAGACGCGTACGGTGTCGAGTTGGTTGACAAGCTTCGGGTAGAGCGTGTCCGGGTCCATGGACTCGTCTACGACGAAAGTCTTCCCCGAGTCGAGCCGGTTCCACCTGGTGCGCCAGTGGGGCAGGAACCGCCCGTGCCTGCGCAGGAGTTCAGGGCAGTGCACGACGAGTGGAAACTCCACGCCGAGCACACCGGGCACGAGTTCGCCCGGTACCCGTGCCTCCCATTCGTCGATGGGCAGGTTCAGGCTCTTGCGGTCCACGAGCACCTCGACGAGGGGCGGCCGAGCGTCCACGGCGTCGGGCGTCAGCGAGGTGACCACCCGCAGGACCTCCCGGGCCGCCCCGGAGGCCGAGTAGGACCCCACGCTCTTGACCGACACCCGCCGGGGCCCGGAGCCTTCGTCGCACCAGATGCCCAGCCGGTGCCGGTCGCGCTCCGCCCGAGTCACCTCTACCAGGACCCGTGCGCGCCGGGACCCGTCCCGTACCGAGCGGGCCCACACCTGTGCGTCCCAGCGCCGCTCAGCCAGCGCAGCCCGCGGGACGCCGAGCCGCGCCACGACTCTGTTCGCCCACAGGCGCAGTTCCGACTGACGCGGCTCCACGCAGAGCGCGGCGACGTACTCCATAACTCGCAGCAGCGCCGGGACCCTGGCCTCCCCGTCGGCGGAGCGACCGTCACCCGGCAGTGCCTCCAACTGGTCGAGCAGCGCGTCCAGATCTGTGCCGTCCGGGAAAACGGCCAGGTGCGGCAGCGCGGCCCGCACTGTCTCGGGCAGCCGGGCGAGCACACCGGGGTCCAGGATCTGAAGCCGGTCGCGGAGTTCGAGGTACTCCTGCGGGGTCAGCAGCCGGGCGGCGCGGACCAGACCGGCGACGGCTAGGACGCGCCGGGAAGCCCCGCCGGGCTCGCGGCGCAGCACCGCCGTGAGGGCGGCCATGGCACGCGGGTGCGAGAGTAGGAACGCAGCGAACTCCTCGGGCGTGGGTGGAGTGACGTCGCTGCTGTAGCCGACACCGCACGCCCGGGCCAGCCGACGACCGAAGTCGACGCGCCCGTTCCCCGAGGGCAGGAGGTCCGCGACAAGGTCCGCGAGCACCCCGAATGCGGGGTCTTCGGGATCGACGGGCTCGGGCGACAGTGCGTCCAGGACACCCAGCGGCCGCAGTTCCGCCTCGACGCGCTGCCAGGGGATGGCCCAGCCACGCCGGTTCATCTGCTGGGGATGGTACGGGAGCGGGGCACCGGAGTCGGGGTCTTGGCCGGGCAGCAGGAAGGCGGCGGCCACCAGTCCGACCACGGCCCGGTGGCGCGGGGACCACAAGGGGCTGCCGCTGTAACCGGGGCCCACCGCCATACCGGTCGGCGCTCCGTCGATGTAGCCGATGGGGCCGGCGAGCAGGGTGACGGTGAGGTCGGCGAAGGTCGCCTCCTTCCCGCTCCCGTGCCAGGCCTGCACCTTCTGTTGCTGCGACATCGTGGTCCTGCGCGGCGGTGCGGGCAATTCACCGGTTGCCGCCTGGAGCCGCAGCACCGCTAGGTCGCCGAGCCAGGTCGTGTCTCCCTCCAGTACTCTCCCGCCATATTCGGAACGCGGTGGGATCCAGTGCTCGACGCGCGCGAAGTACTGACGGGAGCCGAGCTTCCCGTGCAGCTGGACAAGAATCGGCCGCCGCTCCGGATCACGGGGGTCGAACAGGGGCCGGCCCAGCGCATCGTTGACGACGTGGGCGCACGTGAGCACGGTGTCCACGCCCACGACCAGGCCCGCTCCTGCGGTCAGGCCGTCGTTCGTCCGCCGTACGGTCACTACATGGTGGGAGGGGGCGTCGTCGGGGACCGTCTCGGCCAGGAGGAACCAGCCCATTGGTCACTCCGCGCCCGGGGCCGCCGTGCCTCCGTCGGCCCGTGGCGGGTGCCAGGTCGCGGTCACCGTGAGATGCGCCTGCCCGTTGCCGCTCACGATCCCGAACTTCAGGTCGTGCCCCACCTGGACTCCGAACGTCACACTCATCTCGCTGGGCGGCTCCGGCACGGCGTTGACGGTGCTGTGCACCTCCTGAAGCAGCGCACCGAGCGGTGCCAGGGCACTACGCAGGGCACCGGCCGCGAAGTCGGCGACGCCCCGCCGTCCAGCGGCCACGGGCGTCGACGTCCCCATCCCCGCAGGGAGATCCTCGTCCCGTCCCGCGGCACCACTGGGTGGGATGGGAGAAAGCAGGAATCTGACGGGCGTACCGTCGTCGAACTCTGACTGCAGTGCGGTGGCCACGATCACATTGTGGACCAATTCGCTTTTTCAGACAGCCAGTTCACAGTTACGGACCAGCCCCTGCTTCCCCGGCCCCCGGTGCAGCTTCGTCAGCACCAACCGGCGCTCCCATCGGCGATCCCGCCCGGTCCGGGCGAACTGCTGCACCTCGTCCACGCGCTGTGGAGCACTGGCAAGACCATCCACACACTCGTGCCGCGCTCGCGTAGCTGGCCTGCAAACCCGAATGGCCGGTGCGGCACGACACCGACGAGGGGCCGGGTGAATGCTCGCGGCGAGCCACATCGTGCCAGGGGCGGACGACATAGCGCAGGCGGTAGGGCCGTAGCTAGCGCTCGATCTGGGGCAATCCCCAGGTGTTCCAGGGCTCGCGAACTCAGCCAGGCCTTCCTCCGGCTGCGCCCGCTCCTGGAGCAGCCCGAGCGGGTCTCAGATACCCCGCTCCTGGACCGGCCGAAGCAGCGCCCCGGCGAGGGCGTCCGGGGCGAACGGGCCCGCCCCGGACGCCAAAGAACGCCAGCCATCCGTACGCCAAAGGGGGCCGGCGCGACAGGCGCACCGATGACCATCCGGCCTCGGAGGTTCGGGCTGAGGCGAAGCAGAAACGGGGCAGCCGCTCGATCGTCCTCGAGTCCCGCCCTCCGGAAATCAAGGCTGCCAGGATTCCGCTCGACGCCTCAAATCAACCGATCCCGCTCTGCCGCTTCGGCTGCGGTCAGCCCGCGAGCCTCCAAGGACCCGAAGGGCTACCAGAGCACTACTCGTGCCGCAGACCCGACCCCGCAGCCCTGTCAGGCAAGAATTAGCTCAGTGGGTGGTGACGAGGTCTTCGAGTTGGTGGGCGAGATCGGCGTTGGGCTGCGGGATGGCGCCTAGGCCGTCGATGCGGTCGACTGCCAGGTCGTCGACGGCTTCCTTGACGGCGTCTTCGGGGACGGCGGCCGCGTTGTCGGGCAGATCGAGGAAGACGGTCAGGGCGCCGCCCGGGCCGGTGGTGGTGTCGACGACTTCGTGTGGGACGGGGGCGTACTGGCAGGGTTCGTGTTCGAAGGGTTCGATCTGGCGGGCCCAGAATGTGGCGTCGCGCCATTCGCCGCGGGTCAGGTGTAAGAGGTAGAGGCAGATGGCGCCGGTGGCCTGGCCGCCACCGGCGGCGAACTGGAGCCAGAACTGGGCGCCTTCTTCGCGGTCGGCAAGGACCAGCAGGCAGACGAAGGCGAGGGCGCCGCCGGGGTCGCGGGCTGTGTCGAAACGGGCGATGCGGCGGGCGGCGTCGTTGTCGTGGATGATGCCCTGGCACAGCGCGCGAAGTTCGAGTGCGGCCCGCTGGTGCAGCAGCAGGGGCGGGCGCGGGCGGCGTGGTGCGGAACCGACGGGGGTGGTGAGCGTCTGCATCCAGCGCAGTTCGTGGAGCTGGTCGCTGATGCGGCGGCGGGAGGCTTCTCGGTGGGCTGGGGTGTAGGTGTCCACCCACACCATGGCCGTGCCGTGCAGGCTGCGAACGCAAAAAGTGCACTCCGTTACTGTTCGCCCACTTTGCCGTGACTCTCGCCCGTAAGGTCCATTCGTGCGGTGTATGCGCAAAGTTGACACTCCGTCATGCAGACATCCCGTACGGGGCTTGGCCGTCCCTCGCGACCGCCAGGACACGCCCCCCAGCCACTGCGGGACCGTCACTCGAAAGTGCGTAACAGCGCTCGGACTCCGCGCCGCTGCCGGTGACTGCGAGCGGGTGGCCGCGCGCGGCCTGCCTGCAGTTGTGCTGGTCGAAAAAGACGATGAGCCACCGATGACGCCGTCGGCGTGACATCACCCGGCAACCGCAACCGCACACGGCCATGCGGGGGCTCTCCCCCTGCACATCCACCCGCTGTTGAAGGAGACCGACGTGAGCATCACCCTGGAACACCACACGCCGCAGACCTTCGTCGACCCCTACGCTGCCGGCCCGGCTGAGACCGCCTGGCCACCAGCCGCTGGGCAGGACATGCACTGCCTGCTGCCGGCGCCCAACCCCGCCGAGCGCCTCAGCCTCCTCATCGCCCCCCGCGACCAGCGCCGCCTGGCCCTGCACGCCGCACTGACCACCGCCAACCCATCTACCAGGGGCTTCACCACGTTGTCAGCCCAACCGCCCTACTTCAGAGGCAAGTTGGAAATGGCTCACTGGATCCCACACCAAAAAATCTTGGCCGACGTGTCAAGAATCCAGGACCCAGGTGGGCTGTGGGCAGTAAATGGCCGTTGCTTCACAGTGAGGCGCTTGAGGCCGCAGATTGGGGTGTTTTTCGGTGGAGATGACTGGCATGGGACTCGTCGTGCCTATCGCCCGGTGACAACTGGTTGCGAATCGACGTACTCGCCATCGCCTATCAGGCCGGACTCCACCTCGCCGCCGTCAGGATCTGGGCATGGCGCTGACCAAAGAGGGATCGCTTCTACGATCTTCGTTTGTCCACGTACCAAGCGATGATCACGCAGTGGCCGTACCGGTTTCCGGACGGGTACGGCCACAAGCTTGCGAAGGCGGGAGTACTAGGGGACCCAGAGTTCCCAACGTCCGGGAGCACCGTCAGCGGCTACGCAGACGAATGCGGACCAGTGCCCTGCATTCTCGCCCCATACTCCATAGTTACTGCAGTCGTAAGGGGATTGGAAGGTAGCGATGTACCCCCACCCCGGCGGCCCTCCAAGCGTGGATGCCTGGGAGCCCGCCGCCGGTTGGACCGGTGCGGCAGCAGCGGCTACCCCTGCGGACGTGAAGAGCGTGGCTGCGACCATGCTCGCTACGAGCAGGTACCTGGGCTTTCGCATGCATCAATCTCTCTGTGAGTGAGGACCGGTGGATACGTCGGAGAACTCGTGTTGCCACGCAGTCTTGGCCGCTCTTGAGGGATGACGCAAGGCTTTCGATGCTCTTCGAATAGTAACGCTGATCGCGGCGCAGCGGCCGACCTCTACAGCACCGTTGGGGCAACAGAATGACGCCCCTGCGCCTCCCGCAGGCTATGCGGTAAGCGCTACCGCTTCACCATCGTCTCAACAGCCCTTGACGTCCGGGCAAGGGTCACCCTGGCTATGACGTGAACCGCGCCCTGGACGCAGCGCAACACCCCGGCACCCGGCTCTGCGTGCTGGGCGGCTGCGCGCAGGAACTCACCCGGCCACACCTACACCTTCGACCACTACCGCCTGGAAGGCCGTGCCACGGTCCGCGTCCACACCGGCGAGAGCCGCGACACCGACAGCGACCTCTACCTGGACCGCCGCAACTACGTGTGGGACAACGACTCCGACACCGCCACCCTGCGCAACGACCACGACCGCTTCATCGACGACGCCTCCTGGGGTCGCCACCACGGCGGTCGCCACCACGGCGGTGGCCACCACCACTGACCCTGCTCCCCGCACCCGCGGCACGAGGTGATGCCGCGAGGCGACGCAACGTAGCCCAGGCCGGTCCTCCCGGCCGGGGCTTACAGGTCCAGGGCGGCGCGCAGCGCCTGGTCGACGCGGGCCATCGCGGCGGGGTCGACCTCACCAAGGAGTTTCGCGCCGTCGAAGCGGGTCAGCCGCAGCTGCTGGAGGTTGACGGCGACTGCGGTGTACGGGATCGGGTCTCCGATCACGACCGACATGGCCGTGTCGGGATAGCGGCCGGAGGGATGCAACACGATCGCGACCACCGCACCATAGGCCTCTTCCAAGCCTGTCAGGGAGACGATCAGGACCGTTCGCCCGTCCCCGAGGGCCCAGATCTCTCCTCGTCTCACAGAGTGTCTCCCTCGCCCGCCAGGTCGTCGCCGAGACCCAGCGCGGCAAGCTGGTGTGCGGCGTCGAGAGTGGCGGCACGGCGAGCAGCGCGCACCACGTACTGGTTCACGCTCAAGCCCGCCTCTGAGGCAGCCGCTTTGATCGAAGGAGCCAGCTCATCGGGGATCCGCAGGGTCATCGTGGTAACAGCCATGACCTCAGACTAGCCACCATTCTGCGGTGGCGTACATCAGTGGCATTGAGCCTTATCTCCTGGGTGGCGGTAGCGATCGGCTCTGCTTCGCTGACTCGAGGCGCTGTCAGACTTCGATCTGGCTCCTGGGCGGGAGCAGCGGCCGAAGCGCAGTTGCTCCGTTGGCATCGGCGAGGTCAGGTAGTGGCCCCGGCTGTCGTGGACAGCCGGGGCCACTACTCGTGATGCGCGCAGCCTGCCGGCATGGCTCAAGGAAGACCGGAATACCCGCCGCGTTGAAGCGGGCAGTCTTGGAGGAGGCGGGCTGCGCCTGCGCAATCCCCTCAGGTGAGCGATACCGCGCTCGACGCGGATCCGGCATGAGGAGTGGGCCTTGCGCCGCTGTTCATGGATCTCCTTGTACCAGTCCGGGGCGTTCTTCTCGAACTTGCGGTGTTGCGGGGTCACCACGCGTCCGCCGGTCTGGGCACCCAGGCCCTGGTAGCTGGCATCCGCGAGGATCTTCACCGCGAAGCCATCGGCCAGGGGCCTGACAAGCCCTAATTTGCGGGCATGAGTGATGTCCGCACAGTTCGCGGACTCGGCCGGGCTGCAGTACAGCATGCGGCTGCAAGCGTCCGTGAAGACCGTGGACTTGACCAGCCACGCTTCCGCATCCGGGATGACGGCTGGCCGCCGATATTCACTGCGTCGATTTGAGTCAGATCACGAGGTCCGACCGCTGTATCAGAACACATATTTCGCCCCGATTGAGGAGAATTTCTCCTTGCGCTCCTGCATGCGGTTCTCCGAGTAGGCGCGCAGAGTGGGATCGGCTGCGAACTGGGAATCCACCGCCTCGATGACGGCCTGGGCGCCTTCAGGTGTCTTGATATCGATCGCGTCCATCATGAGATTGTTGTGCAGGTATCGGTAGAGGTATACATCGGGGAGTTGATGCGGGTTGAGGGTTGCGCGGATCCTTGTGTCAGCCTCCTTTGGGACTGCGGTGAACTGTTCATGCGCTCGTGGGTGGGGCTCGCGCTCCGGGTATACCTCAAAATTGGTGAACTCTACGCGCATGCCGTTGATGTAGGCGATTTTTATACTTTTACGGAGGCAGAAATTCACTGCCTCAACAATTTTTTCGATGATCGGCTCTCCCTTGTCGTTCAGGGAGGTGTTGCAGAGCATCGGCACACCGGTAGCGCTGTGAAATGCTCGGATGAGCCGATGAAGCGCGGGGTTCTGGTCTTGTGTGAGCGTTTGTATGCGGGCTGAGTAGTCCAGGTGGGCGACCGCGGGGATCTGAGTACGCCGGTCTCCGCGGATGGTGAAGGTCTCCAGCATGTAGGGCGATGGGCGTGCGTCCTCGAACCACTCGGGTGCATGTTCTTCGAGGACCACGGGGGCGACGGGGCGCCACCATTCCCGCTGTTTGTGCTGGTTGAGACGTTCCTTTGACGTGTATGTGGTGGGGTCGGCGAGGAGGCTTCTGTTCCCCAAGGCCCTGGGGCCGATTTCGGAGCGGCCGTTGAACCAGACGATTGGACCTTCGTGCAGGTCGGCGACGGCGGTTGCATCGTCGTAGGCGCTCACACTGGCGACGAACTGTTCGTGGTCGTGAAGGACCTCGTCCAAGGTGTTGTCGCCGGGGCCGAGGTAGGCGGTGGGGAAGCGGAAGGAGAATTTCTTTCCGCCGTTCTTCTTGAGGAAGGCCGACAATGCAATGCCCATGGTCTGACCGCTGTCGCCGACACAGGGGGGAGCCATCAGCTCCGTAAACCGGTATTTGGCCATGAGGTGGCTGTTTGTGGGGCAGTTGAGGGCGTAGCCCCCTGCCATGGCCAGCCGGGTGGTTGTCGGGTCGACATGGTGTTGTTCTAGAGCGCGCTCGACGTTGCGCTCCATGATGCGGACGGAGATCGCCTGGACTTCCTTCATGACGGCACTCACCAGGGACTCGGTCTGGGTGAATTCCGGGTCGATGACGAGGGTCTCGGTGACTTGGGCGACGATGTCCGTCAGGGCCGTGGCCGGGGTGGTCATCGAGGTGATGTCGTCGAAGACGAAGTCGCTGAGGACGGCTTCCCGGTCGCACTTGCCGTGCGCCTTGGTAGCGGTGGCCAGGGCCATCAGGGTGCCCTCACGCTGTTTGAAGCGGTCCTTGGCTGCACCGTAGAGGGGAGCCGGCGACTCCACCGGAAAGAGAGTGACGTCCCCGTCACGGACCAGACCGCCGACGAACCACTTGTCTTTGATGACACGCTCGATAACGAAATCGGGGCCCCGGTCCACCGCGAAGCCCAGCGTGGTACCGCTGAAGTACTTCTCGGTATCGAGGAGGAGGGCGCTGTAGAGGTGCGAGAGGGCGTGGTACGACAGCTGGGGATAGTCGTCGCCCAAGTGGTAGTCGGTGCTGGTGTGGACGTCGGGAGTTCCCCAGACCTCCGTCATGTCGTCCAGGGTGAGGCCGTACTCGGCGAGGCGCTCCTCGAGGAAGCTTCTGAGATGGGCTTCGTCGAGGAAGGGCGTGCGGTGCTGCTTCTGGCCGCTGATGCGCTCGACCTCCCAGAGCGCGATCAGCGTGACCTCGTCTTTCTGTTTCCGCCACAAGGAGATGTTCGCGTCGTGACGGTAAGTCACGTTGAGGACGCGTTGCAGGCCAGTGGGATTGACGTACACCGAGAGGTAGTAGCCGTCCTTCATGATTTCTCCATCATGCTGTGCGGGACGTCGGGAGGCGTCAGTCCTTGAGGGTGAGGATGACCCCGTAACCGCCGTGTGTGTCCTCGATCGTGTGCTTCAGGGCCCAGGGCGAGGGAGCGAGCAGTTGCGTGAGCTCGGCCAGAGAGGCATAGAGGTAGTCGAAGTAGGGCGAGGCCAGGGCGCCGGAGCGGATACGGATGCGGAGTTGGCCAGCCATTCGGCCGGCTGCTCGGTTGGCCTGGTGGTAGTCGCTGTGGATCTGTCCTTGGGAGGCGTAAGGGTCGCGTCCGGTGGCCAGGACCTGCGCGCCGGGGGCGGCAACCCGTGCCCATTCCTGCAACGTGGCCTGTGCTTCTTCTCGGCCGCCGAGCAGACCTAGGTTGGCGCCCAGGGCGAGGATGGTGTCAAAGGTCTTGTCGGCGCACGGTATGTCCTGCGCAGTGCCGAGTTGAGCGGGGGTACCTCGCTTTTCGCAGATTTCGACGGCGCCGAGTGAGCTGTCGAGACCGAGCACGGTGTGCCCTCGCTCCTGAAGGTGTACGAGGTGGCGGCCAGCGCCGCAGCCTACGTCGAGCACTCTCCCGCGGCAGGCCTCAAGGAGCTCTTGCTCGCGTTCGGGCCACTGCGCGTACGGTGCGAAGTACTCGGCGGCGTCACACACACCTACGAAGCCGTCCGAGCGCTCGATGATCTCGAAGACTTGACCTGGGCTTCCTTGGAGGTTCCAGGCTCGTGCCAGGAGATGTCCGATGGCGTCCCCGTTTTGCGGGGGAAGGTGACGCAGCGGTTCATGCATGAACGGGCTCCAGGCAGTGGCTTTTTCGAGTGTGTCGGGCCCGGGAGCCGCTCGGCCGTGTCTGGGCTGATGTCCGGGACACGGCGGAGCGGCTGGTGTCAGGCCAGGGCCAGAGCACCTTCTCGCACCAGGCGCTGGCACAACAGGAGACGTGAGGCGGCGTCGAGTTCATCGCTGAGGGCGTCGCTGGTGAAGGAGTCGTCGGCCTCTGCGATAGCCGTGAGGGCCTTCTCAGTGGTCAGGGGGCTGCTGAGCTGCCGCCTGCCGAACACAGTGTGGACGGCTCCGTCCTGGACCGTGATGTTGAACGGCACCGTGCGGCGCAGGAGGGTGTCGCCTGTGACCTTGTCTGCTGCTGCAATGGCCACGAGGCGCCCGGTGGCCAGGGTGCGCTGTTTCGGGACGACCGACTTGAGATGCTGGTCGACGAGGGCTCCCAGGTCGATGTTCTTGAGAGCCTCGGCGAAGCCGGCAATACGGGGTGCAAGGTCCTCGGCGATCCTTGATCCACCCCCGCGCAGGATGGGCGCCGCGCCGGAGAAACGCTGCTCTTGGCAGTACTGTTCGAACGCCTGCGTCAAGACCTTGGTGGCCAGCTTGTCGTAGCGGGGCACATTGAACTGGATCGTCTGATGGATCGACAGTCCGTCCTCGTTGGTGCGGACCACGTGCGGTGTGCCCTCGGGGACGTAGAGCATGTCACCGGGTTTCATCACCAGCCGGCGGATGTCAGCGGTGGGGTCGTTCTCCCGCTCCCAGACGGTGGGGTGGATCTCCCACTGCTTGGTGCCGTGCGTCTGCATGACGATGATGTCGTGCGGGTCAGCGTGCAGGGAGAAGGCTTGAGCGCTGGGGGGCGACACGAAGAGGATGACGCCGGCTCGGATGTGGGTCTCGGTCTCGAACTGCTCACACATGGCGCGCAGGTTGGGGATGTACTGATCGACCTGGTTGATCGTCAGTGAGGCCCCGTTGGCAACGTGTTGTGCCACCTTGACCGGGTCAGGGCTGCCTTCGCTGGCGAGAGTCATGATCCGGCGAACGTCCGCTGTGCTGCTGACGCTTCGGCTACGCGGCTGTTCGCCGACGCTCATGTATGTCGACGGGGGCAGGTTTCGGCCTTGGTTGCACACCCACAGTTGTGAGACGCGCAGGGTGCGCGAGTCGATGAGACGGTCGAGGTCCTCAGCGGTCAGCAGGGCGGAGGTGTCGACGACACCCTCGGCATGGAGGGGGCGTTTTCCCCAGTGGGAGCCGATCGTCTTGACGAGTTTGGCTGCCACCTCTGTGCCCGCTGGGTAGTGCGTGGCTCCGAGGATCGGCTCGTCCGATGACGCGTCCGTGGTGTTGAAGTCTGTCTCTGCCAGGGGCTGACCCACCGTACGGCCCTCTCTTCGTCGTTCTGAGACATGTGGCTGCGGGCGGCTGTCGAGACCGCACCCAGGCTGGTGGCTGTGTGCCGTGGGGGTGGTCGTTCGGCGCTGAGCGCCGAACGACCACCCCCACAACTGGAATGCTGCGATCCGCTGGATTACCGGTTCACAGCGTCAGGAGAGGCCCCGCTCACTCGTCGGTGTAAGAGGCGTTCTCGTGGGCGATGAGGGTGGGCACAGCCTCATCGAACAGGTCCTCGGAGGCCTCGATCTCGTGCTCGGTGCGCATAGCAATCTCCTCGCATGTATTGATGGAGACGACGTAATGGATATGTGTATATCCCTTGACGCCACCTGCCGCCAGCAGCTTTCTGTTGGCGGCTGACTTCCTCGAAGCTACAAGCGGATTTGAAAGGCTGTCAATAACATTCAAGCCATCATCAATGCGCCAGGAACCCATTCGTGCAGGCCGGTACACCCTCCCTTGGGCCACATAAGGGTGCAGGTCAAAGAAGGCCAAGCTCGTCGCAGGAGACTGGCTGGATCCGTGTCCAGAAATAGTCCGTTTACATTTCTCGAAAGCGCGCGCGCCGTGATTGGCCACCAATCCGGGTGTAACACACCACTAGTAAGGCAAAAGAGATTTTTGTCCCTTTTAAGAGCTATCTTCCGTCCTTGGCTGAGGATGGACTTGGGTCTACGCTCAGGCCATTCACCTGGGCTCATCCCGATGAGCCCGAAGTCGTGACGAGGAGTAGGGAGTCCTGTGCAAGTTCATGCATTCATAGGACCGACGGCTGCGCATGAAGCCGTCCGGAAAGTCTTGCCCGACTGCTTGATCCATCCGCCTGCGCAACATGGCGACTTTATTCGAAGGAATTTTACCGCCGCCGACATTGTCGTCCTCATCGACGGCCTATATCACGGAAATCCACCGATTCGGCACAAAGAAATTCTCCACACGATCGAAGGCGGATCGACCGTCATAGGCGCCGCAAGTATGGGAGCACTTCGGGCCGCAGAGCTTCACGGCTTCGGAATGGTGGGAGTAGGGCAGATATTCGAAGACTTCCGAGATGGTCGTATCGAAGCCGACGACGAAGTGGCAGTGCTCCATACTGAAGGGCCTGAATGGCAAGTGATCAGTGAAGCACTTGTCAACATGCGATATGTGTTGGAAAGGGCTCGGCAGGCCTCGGTGGTGTCGCCGTCAGAAGAAGCCCGGCTTTTGAAAGTTGCTCGGTCGCTTCATTACCCACGGCGCTCCTGGAGGGCCGTGGAGCAAGCCTGCCGGGGCGACGAGGAGCTTGAGGAAGCAGTCCGCCGTATCCTGCACTTCGAGGACGGAGCGAGGCAGTCTCTCAACCTCAAGTACCAGGACGCCTGCGCAGCGCTGCGCTACGCCCAAGCTCTTGCGGAGCCAGGCCGTCGGGCCGAGATCTCCTCTCCGTCGGACAGCTGGTCTGTGGGCTGGAGAACCACCTACCTGCGCAAGTGGTGCCTGGAGTTCACCGGCGTGCGCGTGAACGACCGCCTCGTCAGCTGGGCCTCCCAGTTCGACTACCAGCGGCTCTTCGGCCACGACCAGACCCAGCGCTGGCGCCGCTACGTTCTGTCCGTGATGACGGGGCTGCCGCCCGATGCATCCCTGAAGGATCTCGAGGACCAGGCACTCGTGACAGCTGCCAAGGAGCAGCACCTGGACGCGGGTTCGGTGCCGGCGGGCGGGACCGATTACTGGTTGACCGGGCGGGAAAGGCGGGAATTGTCCGCGCGCCAGCGCATGCTGGCCGTGTTCGTTCGCTCGTCACGACCGGCGGCCGACTTCGGGGACGAACAGCTGAATCGCTGGCTTCTCCCCCAAGGAATGAACATAAGTGAACTCGTCTCATCAAGCTTGGACGTCAACGAGCAGGTAGCTCTCACATCTTTCAGCAAGCACATCGATCACCTGAAGGTAAGTGTCCTTGAGCGGCACCTCAATCTCCTGTGGAACCTGGGAGCGAGGGCTGACCGATGGGAACGTGACGCCGCAGCCCGGGACCGAGGATTCGCCTCCGCTGACGAAGCCGTAGAAGCACTCCGGCCGTTCTTCCTCAAAGATCACAACGACCGTTTGCGAAAGGGAGCGTGACATGACATCACCCGACGCAACGGCCGCGCCTGCCGAGCGCAAGGTGTTCACGACGGGAACGCACAGGGTCCGCACCCCCGAGGAAACCTGGGATGTCATCGCCCCGCGGCTAGCCGAGTTCGGTATCAGTCGCGTCGCGGACGTGACCGGGCTGGACATCATCGGCATCCCCGTTGCCGTGGCTTACCGGCCGCTCTCGCGCACCCTCTCCGTTTCTCAGGGCAAGGGGCACACCCTTCTCCTCGCAAAGATCTCCGCCGTGATGGAGTCCGTGGAGATGTGGCACGCCGAGTTCGCCTGCCCCACCTCCATCCATAGCGCCGTCCCGGCGCACGGCCTGGACCTGCCGTACAGACTGGCGGACCTTGCCCAGCACGCAGGCAGCCTCCTCACCGACAACAGCCCTCTGGACTGGGTGAGCGCCAGAGGTCTCGTTTCGGGGCGTCCGGTTCCCCTCCCCCGGGAGTGCGTCCAGCTCACCAGCGTCGCCGGCGAGGCCTGGCACCCGCGGGGCCTGCTGGTCTCCACTAATGGCCTGGCGTCCGGCAACTCCTTCGCGGAGGCTGCCCTGCACGCCGTGTATGAGGTCATCGAACGCGATGCTCTCAGCCAACTCACGAGCGCGCCGGACGACCCGCGCCGCGCCATTCGGGTGGAGACCGTCTCCGACCCGATGTGCACCCCCCTGATCGAACAGATCCTGGGCAAAGGGGTCTTCCTTGACGTAGCCGTGGTTCCCAACCGGTGGAAGGTCCCCTGCTTCGCCGCATTCGTGTGGAGCGAGGACTTCGCTCTGCTCACGGCAGGGTCAGGTGCGCATTCCTCCCCCAGCGTCGCCCTCTCCCGGGCACTGACCGAAGCAGTACAGAGCCGCCTGACAATCATCAACGGCGCCCGGGACGACCTGACCGCGACGTACTCCCACGTCCTGAGGGCATCGACCCGCGAACCCGTCGCCGACCCCCGCGCCATGCCCTATCACGACGCAGTGGACAACTCCTGTGACACCTTCGACGACATCGACACCGAACTGCGCTGGATCTGCCGGTCTGTGGCAGAGACAACGGGTCACGAACCCCTCGCAGTCGACCTCAGTACCAACCCGGACTTCGCCGTCGTCAAGGTCATCTGTCCTGGCTTGAACAACACCACCCGTCACGTCATACCCCGGCCCGACTACGCACCGTCTGCCTAGTTCTCCATCCCCTCACACGAGAGTCTGCTGCTGCATGCGCTACGGCAACCGCCCCGCGGCCCGCCACCGCCCTTGGCGGGGGCCCTACATGCGCTACGTCACCGGCCGGGGCCTGTCCACCGCGGGCACCAACCTGGTCAACGTGGTGATGGCCTTCGCCGTCCTTCAGGCCGGAGGCAGCGGCCTCTCGGCCGGCCTGGTCCTGGGCTGCTCCGTGACCGCGCAGACGGTGCTGGGCCCCTACGGCGGAGTACTCGCCGACCGCATCCCCCGCCGAACTCTCGCCATCGGGGCCAACATCATTCTTGCCTGCGTCCAGGCACTCCTGGGGACGCTCCTGACCGCAGCGCCCGAGCACACGGCACTCTGGATGTTCGCGGCCGCCGCCGCACTCAACGGCGCCGCCACCGCTGCGGTCCAGCCGGCCTTCCAAGGGCTGATCGTCGAACTCGTCCCTACTGCCAGACTGCAGAAAGCGAACGCCTCCCTGCGCCTGGTCCTCAACCTGGCCCGCATCGCCGTGCCCGGACTCGGCTCCCTGCTCGGCGCCACATTCGGCTTCGGGCAGGTACTGATAGCGGGGGCCCTGGCCTTCGCCACCTGCTCTCTGATCCTCGTAGGCCTCCGCCCAAAGATCCAAAACCTCCCCCACACGTCTGTCCGCCATAGCTGGCGCGCGGGATGGCAAGACTTCTCAACCCGCCCCTGGATGTGGGGGTACGCACTCGCCGGAACCCTTGCCGTCCCCTTCTGGCTCGCGGGCTACCAGCTCCTCGGCCCGCTCATCCTCTCCACGACGTCTGGCGGTGCCTCCTACTGGGGCTGGGCTGTTTCGGCGTTCTCTGCCGGCATGGTCGCCGGCTCCATCGTCGCCCTGCACTGGCATCCCAGGCACCTCATGCTGGCCTGCGTAGCAGTGCAGCTGATCTGGCCCCTGCCCCTAGTCATTCTGGCCACGTCACCGCAACTACCCCAGCTACTCATCTCGATGCTGGTCAGCGGCCTGAGCCTGGAACTGGCCGTCGTCTTCTTCGAAACCGCCAAGCAGCAACAGGTCCCAGAGCACCTCATCGGCCGCATCACCTCGCTGACCATGCTCGGCGAGAATGCGCTCGTCCCTCTCGGCTACGTCCTCGCCGGCAGCGTCGCCGACAAGCTAGGTGCACCCACCGTGATGTGGATCTGCGCCCTCGGCATTCTCCTGACGAACGTGCTCCTTCTATTCCTCCCCAGCGTCCGCAACCTTCAGGCCGTTCCCCCCTTGACGACCGAGCCAGAGGACAAAATCCGCGCCACCAGCCGCTGAACCTCCTGGCGAACCAGCCGAGCCCGCTGTCCCTCGGTGCTCCGGGAGAGGGTGCTTGATCTGGTGCCGCCGGCAGCGCCGGTTGCGGCGTGACAAAGAGGTTTTGACACGCCGAGGCGGACCTGGCCATGTGCGAGGGCATCCACCGTACGGCTGCGGGCGGCACGCGGATCTGGGCCAGCGCGGCGATCAGCTCGGTGTCGGCCAGTGCAGGCCCGTTCTTGCGGGCTGTGTGCCCAGCGCGGCGCGATGCCGCTCCCCGGGAGCTCCAGACTGCCCGCCGCCTTCTAGCTACAGCGACAGTAGCTCCCAGGAAAGACACCGCGTAGCCAATCGATCTCACTATGTGATGACCCGAGGTAGCGTGCTGTAGGCACCCTGGGCGGCAGTTTCACAACGAGGGGGCGAAGGATCTGATCTTCGTCAGAGGGATAGGGTGAAGGCTTTCCACGACCGCCTTCGGAGGTGCCCGCCCGGATGGCCGACAGCTTTGTTCACCTGCACAATCACACCGAATACTCGATGCTTGACGGCGCACAGAAGCTCAAGCCGATGTTCGCCGAGGTCGACCGTCAGGGCATGCCTGCCGTGGCGATGTCGGACCACGGCAACATGTTCGGAGCGTACGAGTTCCATCAGGTGTCCAAGAGCTTCGGCAGCGTGAAGCCGATCATCGGGATCGAGGCGTACGTCGCCCCCTCCTCACGCCGCAACCGGAAGCAGGAATTCTGGGGTCCCGGCGGGCAACGCGCCATGTCGGACGACGGCGAGGGCTCAAAGGACGTCTCCGGCGGCGGCCGCTTCACGCACATGACCATGTGGGCGCAGAACGTTCAGGGCCTGAGGAATCTCTTCTACCTGTCTACCGAGGCTTCCTACACGGGCCAGTTCCCCGCGGGCAAGCCGCGCATGGACATGGAGCTGATCAGCGAGCACGCCGAGGGCATCATCGCCACCACGGGCTGCCCTTCCGGTGCGATCCAGACCCGCCTGCGGCTGAACCAGTACGACGAGGCCCGTGAGGTCGCCGCTGCCTACCAGGACATCTTCGGCAAGGAGAACTACTTCCTGGAGCTGATGGACCATGGGCTGGCCATCGAGCGAGAAGTCCGCGACGGTCTGATGCGGCTGGCCAAGGACCTGAACATCCCGCTCCTGGCCACCAACGACGCTCACTACATCCACGAGGACCAGGCCGACGCACACGACAACCTGCTGTGCATCGGCGTCGGAAAGAACAAAGCCGACGAGAAGCGGTTCCGCTTCCAGGGCAGCGGCTACTACCTCAAGACCGCGGCTGAGATGCGCGAGCTGTTCTCGGAGATTCCCGAAGCCTGCGACAACACGCTGCTGATCGCCGAGCGCATCGAGTCCTACGACAGCGTCTTCGAAAACGTCGACGAGATGCCGCAGTTCCCCGACGTCCCGGAGGGCGAGACCCAGGAGTCTTGGCTGCGCAAGGAATGCCTCAAGGGCCTGGCCATGCGGTACGGCGACCCGATCCCGGCCGAGGTCATGGAGCGCTTCGAGACCGAGATGTCGGTCATCGGCCCTATGGGCTTCTCCTCGTACTTCCTCGTGGTCGCGGACATCTGCAAGTACGCCCGCGACAACGGGGTCCCGGTCGGTCCCGGCCGTGGCTCGGCCACCGGGTCCATCGTCGCGTACGCAACCCGTATCACCGAGCTGTGCCCCCTGGAGCACGGCCTGCTCTTCGAGCGGTTCCTCAACCCTGAGCGCATCAACCCGCCGGATGTCGACCTCGACTTCGACGACCGTCAGCGCGACACCATGGTGCGCTACGTCACTGAGAAGTACGGCGACGAGTACACCGCCATGGTCAACACGTTCGGCAAGATCAAAGCCAAGAACGCGATCAAGGACTCCTCACGGATCCTCGGCTACCCCTTCTCCCATGGTGAGCGGATCACCAAGGCGCTCCCGCCGGACATCATGGGCAAGTCGATCCCGCTGGACGGCATCTTCGACCCGCAGCACCCTCGCTACAACGAGGCCGGCGAGATCCGGGCGATGTACGAGAACGAGCCGGACGTGAAGAAGGTCATCGACACCGCCAAGGGTGTCGAGGGCCTGACCCGCGGCACCGGCGTGCACGCGGCCGCGGTCATCCTGTCCAAGACGAAGCTGACCGAGCGCATCCCGCTGCACATGCGCGCCAAGGACGGCGTCAAGATCACCGGCTTCGACTACCCCAGTTGCGAAAACATGGGGCTGGTCAAGATGGACTTCCTGGGTCTGCGCAACCTGGGAGTCATCGACCACGCGCTGCAGAACATCCGCGAAAACCGCGGGATCAAACTTGCCACGGTCGACCCGGGCAACGGCGACAACAGCGTCCAGGTCATCCCCCTCGACGACAAGAAGACCTTCGAACTGCTCGGACGGGGCGACACCTTCGGTGTCTTCCAGCTCGACGGCGGCGGCATGCGCGCCCTGCTCAAGCTGATGGAACCGACCCGATTCGAAGACATCGCGGCCGCACTCGCCCTGTACCGGCCCGGTCCGATGGCCGCCAACGCGCACACCAACTACGCACTGCGCCAAAACGGCAAGCAGGAACCCGCCCCGATCCACCCCGAGCTCAAAGAAGTCCTGGATCCGATTCTCGGCTCCACCCACCATCTGCTGATCTTCCAAGAGCAGATCATGGCCATCGCCCGTGAGCTGGCCGGATACACCCTTGGCGGCGCCGACATGCTGCGCCGCGCCATGGGCAAGAAGAAGCCCGAAGTGCTGGCAGCCGAGTGGCAGAAGTTCCACGATGGCATGCAGGCCAACGGATACTCGGAAGAGGCCATCAAGGCGATCTGGGACGTCATGCTCCCGTTCTCCGGATACGCCTTCAACAAGTCCCACACCGCCGGCTACGGCCTGGTCTCCTACTGGACCGCCTACCTCAAAGCCAACTACCCGGCTGAGTACATGGCCGCCCTGCTGACCTCCGTCGGCGACGACAAAGACAAGGCCGGCGTCTATCTCGCCGACGCCCGCAAGCTCGGCATCACGGTGCTGGCACCCGATGTGAACGAGTCAGTAGCAGAGTTCGCGGCCGTCGGCGACGCCGTGCGCTTCGGTCTGCTGTCAGTGCGCAACGTCGGCGAGAACGTCATCGAGGCGATCATCGCGGCCCGCAAGTCCAAGGGAAAGTTCACCTCCTTCGCCGACTTCCTCGACAAGGTCGACCTGCCAGCACTAAACAAGCGGGCCATCGAATCGCTCATCAAGGCCGGTGCCTTCGACTCCCTGGGACACACCCGTCGTGGGCTCTCGGCAGCACATGAAATGGCCATCGACGCCGTCGTGCCGCTGAAGAAGGCAGCCGCCTACGGCCAGGACGACCTGTTCGCCGGCCTGGGAGGAGACGACAGCGGAGAGGGTGGTCTCGGCATCCAGGTCGAGATCGGCGAGGAGGAGTGGCCGCGCAAGCAGCTCCTGTCCACCGAGCGGGAGATGCTGGGCATGTACGTCTCGGCCCACCCCCTGGACGGCACCGACCACATCCTCGCCGCGAACCGCGACACCACCATCGTCGACCTGGTGTCATCCGGCCGAACCGAAGGAACGGTCCGCTTGGCCGGACTTGTCACCAGCGTCCAGCCAAAGATGACCAAGCAGGGCAGTCCCTGGGCGATCGTGGAACTCGCCGACCGTGACGGCACCATTGAAGTGCTGTTCTTCCCCGCCGTCTACCAGCTTGTCGTGGGCGCCCTGGTGGAAGACAGCGTCGTATCAGTGCAAGGCCGCATCAACGATCGCGACGGCACCATCTCCATCTTCGGCCAGGAGCTGCAGGTCCTCGACGTGTCTTCAGCCGAACGTTCTGGCGCCGCCCCGGTACAGCTGGCACTGCCCTATCACCGCATTAACGAGCGAACCGTGAAGGAACTGGCCCGCATCATCGGCGCTCATCCCGGGGAGAACCCGGTACGCCTGACCGTCCGCGGCCCGAGAAAGACCACGATCTACCAGCTCGCCTCCTCAGTGAACGCAGCAACAGTGGCCTCGGACATCAAGGGCAGCTTCGGACAAGAAGCGTGGCAGGGCGTGTCGTGAGCGACGTAAAAGCGGCTGAACCTCAGCATGAGGACGAGTTCCTCCTCAATATTGATCAGACACCGCCCTGCCCCCGCTGCTCCGCCCCGACGGAGATGGTGGTCCGCTTCCCCTGCACGTGGAAGAACGGGCGCGGCCAAGACGTCCGAGGTCTGAAGGAAGCTGTCCTGTGCGCGGCCTGTGATCGTGCGGATCCTGCTGCCGCTGAGTTGATGGCACTGTTCGCCGTCGACGGCGGGGTGACAGAGGGCAACCTGCCAACGCTGGGAGCGCTGGCGGCCTCCTGGGTAGAGACGGTCCGGCAGCGCACCGTGGATGAGGATCTCCTGACTGCCGAGCACGAGCAATGGCGACAGGGAGATCTCTAGTCGCTCAGTCGCTGTCTGGGTCTTCGGTGTATGGCTCGGCCAGGCGTTGCCCGAGGTCGTCGAGCCAGCACCGGACCCAGTTTTGCAGCTCGGCAAGGTCGTCTTCCTGGACGCCGTCGGCTGTGTGCCCCTCATCAGAGGTGAACTCGAGGCCCTCAAGGTGGTGCCGTAGTTCTTCCCGGTCGAATTCCTCTTTGTGCCGGGCACCCAGGTGCTCTAGTTCCGCGACCGTGTACAGGTCGCGGGCGCCGAAGACGTCGATGGCATCGCGCGGGAGGCCGCGATCGTGCAGGGCACGCACTTTGAGTCCTACGGCGTCGTCCCGGGAGAGGGTCGGCCCGGCCGCTGTGTGCACCGGAGGCTGGTGAAAGATCTCTTTGAGGATGTCCAGGTCACAGTCCTCACCGGTCTTGGTGTCCGTGATGCGCAAATGAGCCATACGCGGGGCGATCTCGGCGGTGCGGACGGTCCATCCCTTGCCGCGGAGGCCAGCTGCAATGCTGCTGGTGATCTCGTTCATGTCCGCATGCGCCTCGGTGGCGAGGTCCAAGTCCTTGCTGACGCGGCTGACCAGGCCGTGGGCCTGGATCGCATAGCCTCCTGCGAGGACCAGGCGGTAGGAGCGGCCGCTATCCAGGACGTCCTTCAACAGGCGCTGGTACAGATCTGGGAGTGTCATTCCGCGACGCTTGCCGTCAGATGGGGAAATCGCAGTGTCCGACACGTCTGCACGCGTTTGCCCGGATGGAGGATCTGAGCCGTGTCCCGGGCGCTGTGCGGGTCGGCTTTCCTGTAGCCACGGAGGTCTTCGTCCAGGCAGTGCAGTTCGGCCCACTGCTGTTCTACCGCGGCCAGCCATTCCCACGCCTGTTGGTACGAGCAGGCACCGACGAGATAGGTCACCCGCTCGTCGGCATCCGGCTCGACGAACACGTCGACATCCGCGCATCGATGAGGCCGCAGCAGAGTCGTTCCGTCCCGATCACCGGGACACCCTATCCACACGGCTTCAGGCCTACCCTGACCTGCCGGTCCGTCAACTCGAGACTGCAGGGAATGGTGGATGAGCAAGATGCAACGGAAAGGCCGCAGCCTGGCGAAGCAGGGATGTGGGAGGGCAGCCGCACTGACGCTGGCCGTTTGGTAGGGCGCCTGGGAACGTTCGAGGTCGCTGGTTTGCGCAGCCCATGGCGGTCAGCGCATTGTGCAGCGCCTGAGCCTGTTCAGCCGCGCCGTCCCACAGGAGGTTGACGTCCCCGGTCAGCTGCCCCACAGGGGTTGGCCCGGCCGGATGTCCCGCTTGCAGCAGAAGTGCACTTGCCGAGATCTCCTACGCAGGTGGCCGACCGCACGCAAGTTGGACGTCAGTGTCAGCAGGGGCGACCTGTATCGACGGCCCCTGACGTTACCTAGCCCGATCAGCGAAACGCCGTACCTGCGGTACCGCTGTACAGAGTGATGTCGCGACCACCACGAGGATCGCGCAGGACACCAGCGCGGTCGGCGGAGTGGTGAGTTCGGCATAAGGGCCGGCGGCCAGAAGCCCCGCCGTTGCCAGAGAGAGTGAGCCCAACCAGTCGAAGGAACTCACGCGCGACAGTGTGGCTTCCGGCACGTGTCGTTGCAGCGTGGTGGCCCACACGACGCCATACAGACTGAAGGAGAGGCCGTGGAGGAACATCGCCGCTGCGGTGAACGGATCGGGTGCCGCGGCGGCGAGCAGCACCATGGGGAGTGACGCGGGTAGGGCGGCGAGATTGGCTACGAGCATGGGCCGCTTGAATCGGCTACGGGAGGCCAGAATCGTTCCTGCGATGCTGCCTACGGCTTGGGAGGCGACAAGCAAAGACCAGTCCCGAGCCCCCCGGGCCCCGTGGTCGTGTGTGTGGAAGACCAATGGGCCCAATACTCCTGCCGTGGCGTTGACTGCCGCCATGACCAGCGCATATTGACAGGTGAGAGCCCACAGCCATGGGCGAGAGCGGAACTCACGCCATCCGCAGCGGAAGTCGGCCCAGCTGGAATTGCTGGGGGCCGGGCGCCGGGGTAGGTCTATGCGCTGCATGAGTAATCCGCTGATCAGGAAGGACAGGGCATTGACTGCCAGGGCCCAGCCAGCGCCCGCGAGGGCCACTATGCTTCCTGCGGCTCCGAGGCCCAGGAGATTGGCGATGTTGGTGCCCGTCTTCAGAGCTCCGTTGGCCCTTTGCAAGGCTGATCTCGGGACGAGGAGAGGGAGAAGTCCCTCCAGCGCGGGGTAGAGAAGGGCTGAGGCTGTACCTGATATGACGGCTAGCAGGCAGAGCAGGAGAAGCGGCGCATGCCGGGTGACGATCAGCAGGGCCATGAGCGCGTACGCGCAGCCGGCTGTGTACTCGGAGGCCAGGATCAGTCGTGAGCGTCGCACCCGATCGGCGATGACTCCGCCGACCAGGATGAAGGCGACCTGCGGCAACGCTTGACACGTCAGAACCAGGGACAGGCGGCCGGGAGTAGCGTGGGGCAGGCTGAGCATGCCGAAGGCCAGGGCGACCCGGACCAGTCCGTTGCCGATGACGGAGACGAAACGGGCCGTGGCGAGGCGGAGGAAGTCTCGTTCGGTCCGCAGGCGGACGGATGGCTCGGCCTGGAGCGATTCCTCAGTGGTCGTGGGGGGCACCGGGGTTGATCTCCTGATCCTGTTGCTCCAGGCTTGCGGTCGTTGCGAACCGGGCGACTCGTTCCTGCAGTTGGTTGGCCGCAGCCATCCAGAAATCCTGGGACCGGAGATCAATTCCGCACTCAGCGGCGAGGCGGTCCGGAGCGTTGCGGGTGGACCCTGCCAGTAGACGCGTGACCGCAGACCAGTTTCCGGTGCGGTGGGCGACCGAGGTGAGACCAAGACCGAACAGGAGGCCGAAGTAGTACGGCCAGTTCGTGTACGGGGTGTCCGCGTAGTAGTGCGGCTTCGAGATCCACCCGTAGCGGTCGAGGGTCTCCGCGACGACGCTGTCACCGTAGGTGGACAGTTGCGCCTGGTGCAGGAGCGCGCTGATTTCCTCGGGTGCGAGGGGAGCGTGAGTACGTTGCTTGATGTATTCCGACTCGAATACATAGCGGCTGTGAGTATCAACGATCACTTGGAAGTGCCCGATGAGTTCGGCGTTCATGAGGGAGACGGCATGCGGGGTGGATTCAGCGGCATCAAGGAGCAGATGTTCCGTCATGAGACTTGCTGTTTCGGCGACTGCCAGCGAGGGGATGCGCTGCAAGGGGCCAGCATCCCTGAGCAGGTGGTAGTGGTAGGCATGGCCTAGCTCGTGTGCAAGGCTGAGCACGTCGTCCATGGTTCCACTGAAATTCACGAGAATTCTTGATGTTCCTCGGCCCGTTGGCATGGTGAGCGCGGTCTGCCGCTTGTGTGGTCTCGGCTCGGCGTCGATCCAAGATTCCCGATCTGCCCTTCTGACCAGGTCTGAGAATTCTCCAGAAACGGGAGCCACAGCCCGGGAAATGAGGTCCAGCGCTTCTTCCCAGGAGATCCGGGGTTCGCTGGGAAGAGGCGCCTGAATATCCCAGTAGCGAAGCACTTGGCAGCCGAGTATTCCTGCCTTCGCTGCGGCGAAGCGGCGCAGGGAGAGGATGCAAGCATGGACGGCCTCGTGAACGAGGTCGAGAGTCTTCGCATCGATGCCGTTGGCATCCAGCGAGATGTCCAGCGGGTCTGCCCAGCCCCGGTGTCGTGCGAGGACAAGGGTGCCGCCGCGGATTGCGTTGAGGCATGCTGCGGCCGGGACGGCAATCGACCTCCATGCCTGCTGGAGAGCGTCGTGGGCACCGCGTCTGCGGTCAGGATCGTGGTCGCCAAGCTGGCTGCGCAGAACCGAGATGGGTACTTCTGCGCCTCCCCCCTCACTGGCGGTGAGGGTACTGATCAGGTTCCCGTGTAAGGCACGCCAGGAGTCTGCGGAGGTGGGGGCCAGCTCAGCGAGCAGGGATTCCTGGGCCTCGGAGAGCTGGTGTTGTGCAAGGCTCTGCGCCCGTTCCAGCCAGTAGGTGTGGGATGCCGCGATGGAGCTGGCGGCGGTGAGGCGTGCCCGGTCAAAGCGGGTGGCCCACTGGCGCAAGCGGGCGAGGAGTGGGGGCAGGGTACTGGTGGCTTCCCGGAGCGCTGCGGCCTGGGTACGGCTTTCCCGGTCGGTGCCGTCAGCCCAGCACCGGCCCGCCCAGTAGAAGGACAGAATGCGGTGTTGTTCGACGATCTCGCTGGTCATCGCCATCGTGGTGTCGAAGAGGGTGATCTGCTCCGGTGAGGTCGGCAGTGCTGCTCCGGTGCTGATGCCGTGCTGGTTGTAATGGGCCTCCAGGGTGGCGATCCCGCTGACCAACCGGCTCAGTTCGGTGTGGCGTGGGCTGTTGCCAGGGAGCAGGGTCTCGAGGTTCCAGCGCGGAAGTGCCTGGTGGCGCATTTCATCCGATTCCGTGGGGGTGGTCCGATATGCAGGGGCGGGGCCCAAGGTGGCTCGGGCCCCGCCGGGTGCGGTCAGTCGACCTTGGGTGCCTTCTCCGGGTCGATGTAGACCTTGCGGGCGCGCAAGCGGCCCTCGGTGGTATGCCGGCCGACGACTTCCTTCACGTCGTCTCCGTCCGCGACGGGCCGGCTCAGGCGGATGCTCACCTCGGCGCGCAGGCCGAAGTTGTCCTGAACCGCCTCGTCAGCGGCGGATGCGGCCTCGACGAGGCCCTTGCGGACGGCGTCCATGTAGTGGTCGACGTCGGCGGGGTCGAGGTCGATGCCAACGATGTTCTCTCGTTCCTCCGAGGTGGTGAAACGAGTCAGCTTCGGTTGCGAATGGGACATGTGGTCCTCCGTCTACAAGCTGATGGCGTGTTAGGGGCTGCGAATAGCCCCAACCGCGATGCGGCCGCCATCCACCCTGACCCATTGCCACAGGTCATGGACACGGCGCATCGGATGGTTGGCTATTTAGCGACTGCCACAAGGATGTTATTTGTCCCAATTGATAGCTATTGCACCATTCGCATTGCATAATCTTTGCGCAATCGGGGTGCAATCTAGATGCATTTGGCATCTTGTTCAGGTCAAACGACCCTCGCGGCTTCTGCCGTCACCGAGTGCTGGGTAACGTTCCACCGAGCGCAGCCTGGCGTGCCGATATCTCGAATGACGGCAGGGAGCTTCATGTCCCGGAATGGTAAAAAGACCCGCTTGCAAGGCTCATTCACAGATCCCGACGGGATTCTCGCCACCTTTTACACAACTGAGCGGGCCGGCGCCTTCCGCCTGAGCGACGGAGGCGGCCCGTTCGGCTTCGACATCACCACGGCCTTGCAGGTCGACTATCTGATCCGCTCTTACGGCTGTGACGGCATCGTGGAAACCGGCTCCTTTCTCGGCGACACCGCCTCCTATATGGCGGCTCGGTATCCGCATCTCCCGCTGCGCACCTGCGACGTTTCAGGCAACTACGCTTCCTTCGCCCGAGCGCGCCTTGCCCCCCACACGAATGCTGCCGTGTTGACAGGGAATTCCGCTGACCTGCTGCCCGACATGATCGCGGGCATGCGTCGGCCCTTCGTCTACCTGGACGCGCACTGGTACGACGTGTGGCCTCTCCAGCAGGAGCTCTCGGTCCTGGAGCACGCGGTGGTGGCCATCGACGACTTCGACATCGGCCACCCCCGCTTCTCCTTCGACGCCTACGACGGCGTACGGTGCGGGCCGGAACTGGTGGCCGAGGCTCTGCCCGATCAGCGGGACATCTATGTGGGTGATCCTGAGGCCGTATACCCCTACCCCTGTCTCCAGACAGGCCGCCGGTCAGGGACCGCCTTCCTGCTTCGTGATCTTGAGCCGGCCGCGCTGCGCGCAAGCAGCATGTTCCGACGGATCCCCCTGCATCCCGGCGTGCGCATGCCGTCCTGGACGTCCGTTCCGGCACAGAGCGCCGTACTCATCGGCCAGGAGGTGTAGTTGTGCACGTCCTCAGCGGCAGCGTCCGGGCACGGTCTTCGGCTGACGTGGCGTCGAAGGCCTGGGAGGTGGCCCAGCGTCTGGGCGTTACCCGGGTCGCCGACGTGACCCGGCTCGATCGCATCGGCATTCCGGTCAGCTGCGCGACCCGCCCCCGCGGGGGCATTCTCCGGGTGACTGCGGGAAAGGGACGACGGCCCGTCGAGGCGTACATCGGCGCCCTCATGGAGAGCATCGAGCAGGGCGTCGCTGAGAGAACGGCCCACAGCGCCGAGATCTCATGGATGACCGCACGCTCCGTGGTACGTCAGGGCGGCCCCACGCTCGGCAGTTTCTGCCCGCACATCAACGCCCCTCTCGACGTGGACCGCCTCCTGCCCTGGGTGATCGCCCATGACCTGGTCCGTGACTGCCCGGTGCCGGTACCTGCGGAGCTAGTCTTCATTCCCTGCCCAGAGGACCTGCTGACCGGCTACTTCGGCTCTACCACCACGGGCCTTGCTTCGGGGAGCACATACCCGGAAGCTCTCCTGCACGCCCTGTGCGAAGTCCTCGAACGGGACATCACTTCCTTTCAGACAGTGCAGGACGAGTCCTTCCTGGTGTTGCCGGAGACCCTGCCACCAGAGCTTGGCTCTCTCATCGAGATGATCAATCGTGCGGGCCTACGGACCTGGCTGCGCTGGGTCCCCTCTGCGGCAGGCATCTCCTACTTCACTTGTCTGATCGAAGACCCCGATTTCCCCACCCCTCTGTTCTGCAACGGCGGATACGGTGCTCACCCCGTCGCTGCCATCGCCGCCAGCCGTGCGATTACCGAAGCCGCGCAAAGCCGCCTCGCTTACATCCAAGGGGCGCGGGAGAGCCTGGAGGACAGCTACGCCCTCTTTCGCGACGCACCGGCGGAAGTCCTGGACGGGTACCGCAAGGAACTGGTCGGACGCTACGCCGACGGCGCCCGAACGGTCGCCTTTTCCAGCGTTCCCACCCAAGAGCCGGCCGAGCCCGAAGTGCTCCTCGAAGCCCTCGTGCGCCGTTGCCGCGCCGCCGGTTTCCCCTCCATCGCCGCCTACCACTACGAGGAACTGGCCCGGCCCTTCTGCGTGGTACGCGTGACCGTGCCGCACGCCGAATTGTTCAACAACGCCAGCCACCGCCTCGGCAACCGGCTCGGCTCGCTGCGCCGCATCTCCCGGACCCTGGAAGGTGCCCGATGAGCATCCGCCTTCCCACGCACCTGCATCTCATGGTCGGCTCCACTGGACACGGCATGGAAGCAGAGCTCGCCGCAGCCCGCCAGGTGATCCGGCATCCACCGGCCGAACGCGGTTCCATCCAGGTCCTGCTGGACGAGCACCCTGACGAACGTCTGAACATTGCCCTGGTCGACGGACGTTTCGGCGATGTGCTGTCGGTCGGACACAAGGAACTCCTCTACGCCCTGGACCGCGGATGCCGCGTCTGGGGTCTGGGCTCCATGGGCGCTCTACGCGCAGCCGAACTGCACTCCTTCGGCATGCTCGGATATGGCCAGGTCTTCTCCCACCTGCGGGACACCATGGCCCCAGACGACGAAGTCGCTGTGCTGCACGGGCCCGCCCCCAGTTACAGGCCCGTCACCGAAGCACTCGTCGACCTGCGTGAACTCCTGACGATCTGGGGCAGCCAACAACTGGTGACCCGGCGGCAGGCGGCGCAGATCATGAACCAGCTGTCAGCGACCTGGTTCGGGCACCGCTCACTCGCGCACCTGATCGACCTGGCACGGCGCCTGCGTAAAGACGAGTCCGCCGACCGACTGCGCGCCGCCCTGCCAGCTCCTCGCCGCTACCGCGTCAAAAGCCGTGACCTGACGGCGTTCCTCAAGGAGGAACCTTGGCTTCAGTAGACTCCTTCATCCAGCGAGAGTTCTGCGGATTCCCCTTCCTCGACCTCGCCTTCTCCGAGCGCCGCCTGCTCACCGCGGTGGCCTGTGTCCGCTGGAATCTGATCTCTCAGACCGACAGCGCGCCGAACACCGAACAGCTCCAGGACGTTCTGCGGCCCCAGACCGCGCTCAGCATCCGCCGACGGGAACTCGAATTGCCCATCCCGGGCAGCCCCTTGCCGGCAGACCACCGGGCCCGCATCGACGAGGCTCTCGCAGCCATCAGCGAAACCATTCCCGAATGGAAGCCACTGCTGCAGCTGCCGGTGCGCTTCCTCCGTCTCGATGATGCCAACGGTGCCATCGGCGCCAGCTGCTACGCCTGGCCTCAGCACATCCTGCTCGGCGACGATGCCTTCGCCTCACCCTGCGAACTCGCCGAGCAAGTGCTGCACGAGATCTCCCACAACTGGCTGTACCTCGTGGAAGAACTCCGCGCCCTGCAGCACCACGACTGCGGACACACCCTCACCCTGCCCTCCGGCACCGGGGGCCGGGACCCCGACGAAATCCTGGGAGCCGTCCACGTCGTCCTCAACGTCCGGCGGCTGTGGTCTGGCCTTCCCGTGCCGGACGAGCAGCGCCAGCGACGCCTAGAGGACCTGGACACTTACCTCGAAGGATGCCTGCCCCTGCTCGACGCGGCACGGACCTGTCTGACCGAAGACGGTCAGGCTCTCGCCGACCGACTGCTCCAGGAGGCCGTAGCCGCATGAAGATCACCGGAGAACACGCCAACCTCTGGGCAACTCCTTTCCTGGTACACGAGGTAGACGCCCCCGACGGCTACAACGAGGCCCTGCGCCAGCTCTTCCTCGAGCGGGAACGCTCATCGGCCGGAACCAAGGTCGGCATCATCGACGCGACCAAAACGACATCGGACGTCCTGCGCTGGAACGATCCCCTCATCGATCCGCTGCGCGGCTGGATCCTGGACGTCGGCGAAGCCATGAACAGCCACACGGGAGCCGGCCTCACCACCACCGGCGCGCCAGCCCAGATGATCGCTGAAGCCTGGGCTGTCATCTACCACGAATGGGGCCACCACAAGATCCATGCCCATCACGACGCCGCGTGGTCCGGGGTCTACTACGTGCACACCGAAACCATGGAACCCGGCACCGGCAACCTCGAGCTCGTCGACCCACGCCCCGCAGCCTCATCAGCTCAGCCCCGCTACTCCCCCCTGACATCCTTCACCCCCCACAGCGGCACCCTCATCGCCTTTCCCAGCTGGCTCCAGCACTGGGTCACCCCCTACATCGGCGGCAGCGAACGCATCTGCGTCGCCTTCAACATCGGCTTCGAGCGGTGAGGCACATGACCTTCGCCATTCACGATCTCTGGCAGACCCCCGTTTTCACCGGATCCCTGTCCACCGACGACATCCCCCATCTGATCGACATCACCAGTGCACACGCCACTTCGCGCAACCAGCGTGCCCAGCAACTCGCGCAGGCGCTCACCACAGCCGCCCCCCTCCTCGTGCCCACCCAGGACAACGCTCCAGAGCCCTCATGGCACTGGATCACCGAACAATGGAAGCCCGGCTACCACGCCGGCCTGCGCTACAGCCCCGGCAACGTGCACGCCATCGTCGTCCTCAACGCCTCAGGCACCCCCCGACACCCTGAGTCGGGACAGATCAGCCTTCACGATCCACGGGTGGGCGCCAACAAGGTTTTCCTTCCCGGCCTGCCCTGGGGGCGCCACCATCACCTGCTCCCCCGCCCCGGCAACGTACTGGTCTTCCCTAGCTGGCTGGGATGGTCGGTGGCACCAGTCCAGGACGGGCACACCATCGATGTCTGTCTCCTGCACACCGACGTCACAGCGCCCCGCGCGAACGAATCGCTGCAAGGGACCCGTGCTTGAACCCGCCCCAGCCCCCTGCGCCTACCCGCGCCGCTGCTGTCGCCTGAGGCGAACGCCCGAATTCTCAAGCAGTATGAGAACTGGCCCGCAGCCGGGCGAAAGCCCGATGACGGAAAGCGTCCCATCCCCCACTGCTCGAAGGCCCGCCTCGTGTCCCCCGTCGAGGCCGGCCTTCGAGCAGTGGGGGATGCCTGTCAGGGCAGTGCTGGTCTGCGACGGGCTCAAGGGCCTGCCCGAGGCGGTGGAGGCGGTCTGGCCGCGAACGACCGTACAGACCTGCGTCGTCCATCTGCTGCGGAACTCCTGGGGATGTGGAGTTCGCCGCTGAGGAAGGCGGTGAGGAGGTCGGTGAGGGTGCCGTTGATGGCGATGCGCCAGTGGTCTGGATCGGATTCGGGTTCGGTGATCCAGAAGAGGTAGTTGCCGTTGTCGGTGACTCCCGCGACGAGGAGGTGTCGGGGGTCGTGGGGAACGGGGAAGGTGCCCTGGTCGCAGTCGCGCTGGAGTTGTTCCTGGACGCTTGAGGCCAGGGGCCCGGCGAGGCTGCCGGACGGGTGGTAGACGTGCAGGAAGTTGCAGAAACTGCCCGGCCCGTACGCGGCGGCGAGCTCTTTGTAGTCCCGGGGAAGCGTGCGGCCGAGACCACCCTCTGCGGCTGTCCAGTCCACTGCGGGTGGGGCCGCGGGTGGCGGGCCGAGCCGGGTGAGGTCGTCGATGGTACTCACAGGAGTCCTCGTCGGGGGGACCTCGTAGCCGTTGGCGCGGGCCCATTCACGGATGGTGTTGGTGTCGACCGACCAGCCAGCGGGGGGCGCAGGCTGGACTGTGTTGTCTTGGCGGGAGGGCGTGAAGGTGGCGCCCCGGTGCAGGACATCTGCCGGAAAGAGGGGAACGTGGAGTTCGCCGCTGAGCAGTGCAGTGAGGAGGTCGGTGAGGGTGCCGTCGAAGATGTACCAGTCGTGGCCGCGGGCTTCGTTGATAGCGATGCGCCACGCATCCGGCTCGGACTCGGGTTCGGTGATCCAGAAAAGGTAGTTCCCGTTGTCGGTCACTCCCGCGACAAAGAGGTGCCGGGGGCCGTGGAGAACGGGGAAGGTGCCCTACCGCGAGCGGCATGCCGTCGAGTGCGGCATCAATCGCCTCAAGCGCCATCGGGCCGCGGCCACGCGATACCACAAGCTCGCCGTTCGCTACGAGGCCACTGTGCTGGTCGCAATGATCAACGATTGGATACGAGTGGTTCTCGCGTACCCATGATCGCTAGCCTCACCGGCTATGAAGCAGCGGCAGCAGAAGAAGCTCTCCCACCGCCTTTTCGAGGCAATCCTGTCAGGTGATGCCAGGAGCGCGAAGACCCTGCTGCGCAGTGGAGCAAGTCCGGAGAGAAGGAACACTGACGGCACCACTCCTCTGTACCTTGCTTCGGTGCAGGGAGAGGCCGAGGTGGCCCGCTTGCTCATGGAGGCCGGCGCTTCCCCTGACACTGAAAGCAGCGGCCCCGGCTCGGAGGGCACACCGCTGTGCGCAGCTGCTTGCTGGGGACACACCGCAACGGTCCGGGAACTGTTGGCGCATGGCGCCGATCCCACCCTCCGCGAAGACCATGGCGCAGGCTGGTCCCCGCTGGACTGGGCGGACAATGGCCCCCACCCCGACACTGCCGAGATCCTCAGGGCAGCAGGAGCGCACCCGACAACGAAAGCTCACCCAGCTCCGTAGCCAGGAGTCTCACTACCCACTTTCCCAACAGGCCCTAATTCGTTCGGCTTCGGGGGCAAGTCCTGCGCGCCGTCGCCGCGCCACTCGATCAGCGCGGACTGCTGCACCCACACATCGTCCACGTCGTCCAGGCCCGCGAGGCGCAGGAACTCGACGACGTCCAGCAGACCGTACGCGAGCCCTACGAACCGGTCGTCGACGCGTACGCGTCGCCCGCCGTCCTCTGCCGGCGGATAGATGATGACGGGCTTCGTGGTGGTCATGGCACCAGCGTGCGGTGGAGGGCTCGTGCGCGCATGCGGGTCAGTGGTGGTGCTCGTAGGCTGGTGCTGCTCGGGGCTCACGCGGAGGTCCCTCATGCCCCGAACTGTGTGGAACGGTGCCATCTCGTTCGGCCTGGTCAACGTACCTATTCACGTGGTCAGCGCGATCGAGAACCACAGCATCGCCTTCCATCAGTACCACCTGGAGGACATGGGCCGGGTGCGGGTGAAGAAGGTGTGCGAGCTGGAGGACCGTGAGGTCGCCCAGTCGGAGATCGGCAAGGGCTACGAGTACGCCAAGGACCAGTGTCATTCATCCACTCGACTGATCTGAAGACCTCCGCCAAGCCAGCCTTCCGCTGGCAGCCGTTGCACGGGTAGCAAGGGGAGAGTCCCAACAGCACGGCATGCCGTGCCCTATCTATGGCGAGCGCGACATTGCGCCGAGTACCGGCGCAATGCGAACGGGTGGGCGGCGCCGTCGTGACGACCGCGCGGTGCTCGCAGCGATCATCTTTGTCGCTACGTCCGGCTCCACCTAGGGCGCATATCGAGTCATGATCAATCTGCGGGAAACGCCCTCGCTGCGAGGCGTGATCCGGTAGATCGTCTTGCGTGACGCGAGTGCAACTGACTGATGCAGAGTGGGAGTTCATTGGGCCGTACCTGCCGATCGGTGAGTACGGTCCGTATCCCGAGCGGCTGCGGCAGCAGTTCGAGGGCGTGATCTGGCGGTTCAAGACAGGCGGGCAGTGGCGAGAGATGCCGCAGGAGTTCGGTGTCTGGTCGACCGTCTCCAACCGCTTCCGCCAGTGGCGGGACGCGGGAGTGTTCGAGGCCCTGTTGGAGGGGCTGATCGCCGAAGCCGCGAAGCGGGGCGAGGTGGACCTGTCGCTGGTCAGCATCGACTCCATCACCGCGCGGGCTCACCACGACGCTGCCGGGATGCACCTGGACGAGGACGTCCTCGCCGCGCTGGAGCAGGTTGCCACCCAGGAGGAGAAGGCCAAGCCAAAGGGGGCGGCCTCGAAGAACAAAACGGGCAGGCAGTCGAGAGTGATCCCGCGCAGAAGGAGCGACGGCGGATCCGGCGTCGGCGGAAGCTCCAACTGAAGGCCGCCCTCCTGGGTCGCTCCAGGGGTGGGCAGACCCGCAAGGTCCACCTCGCTGCCGACCGCAGGTGTCGCCCGCTGGCGTTCGTCCTGACCGCGGGGCAGGCCGCGGACAGCCCGCAGTTCATCCCCGTGCTGGGGAAGATAAGGGTCCGCGGGCCCCTCGGCCGCCCCCTCACCCGGCCGGACACGGTCGCCGGGGACAAGGCCTACTCGTCGCGCGGAAACCGGGCCCACCTGCGGCAACGCGGCATCAAGGCGGTCATCCCGGAGAAGAGGGACCAAGCCGCCAACCGTAAGAAGCAGGGCTCCAGAGGCGGCCGACCCCTCGGTCACGATGCCGACCTCTACAAAGGGAGGAACACCGTCGAGCGCCTGATCAACAAGCTCAAGGCCTGGCGGGGCATCGCCACCCGGTATGACAAGACCCCCGGCAGCTACCTCGCCGGCCTGCACCTACGCGCTTCAATGATCTGGATCAAAGACCTCACCCGCACTACCCAGTGAGTACAGCTCGACACACGGGTGGCCTGACAGCCACGAGCCGCTGGCATCGGAGACTTGCCCGGTCAGAGCGGGCCGGCAGTCCTGTAGACGGAGACATGGGAGCGCGACTCTGCGGTGAATTCCTCTCCCGACCAGTCGGCATGCCTGGACTCCAGCGTCATTCCGGCCAGCTCGGCCATCAGGTCGAGTTCAGCCGGCCAGACGTATCGGTGCGGGCTGCGAAACAGCCGGGCCTCAGCGCCACCCTCGGCGTCGAACCCAAAGTGGTGCGAGACGACCTGCTGGCGCAGGACATCGTAGGTGTCGAGCCCGATATAGCCCGGCGCCGACCCAAAGACCACGCCCTGCTGACTTGGCGGCAACTTGCGAAGCTCGGGGACCCACAGCTCGATGACGAACCGCCCGCCCGGCGCGAGGTGGCGTGCGGCGTTTCGAAAACAGGCAACCTGCTCGGCCTGCGTGAGCAGGACTGAGATGCCGTTGTAGACGAGGTAGACAAGCTGGAACTCGCCCGGGACTCGCGCAGTGGCCATGTCGCCGACGACGACCGAAATAACCGTATCGTCCGCTTTGGTGCGGAGCTGATCGAGCATCGGCTTCGACAGCTCGATGCCACTGACCGGGACTCCGCGCTCCGCGAGCAGCAGTGCCACCCGCCCGGTCCCGATGGCGAACTCCAGCGCCCGCCCGCCCTCGGTGAGCTCCGCCAGGCGGTCCACCGTCGGCCCCAGCACCTCCGATGCGAACATGCCGGTCCCGGGGGTGTCATAGCTCTGAGCGGCCTGGTCATCCCAAATCTCACTTTGAAGCATGAGCAGCGATGATTGACTACCGTCCGAGGAACGTCAACGCACTTTCTCCGCAGCCGAGATGAGGGTGCGCCACCGCGGGCTCCTACTCGGCCCAACGATGGCACCCCGAGAAGCACCGGCGATGCTCTATGTCCCGGCCAGGCGCGTGACGTGACCTGCCCCTCTCCCACGCTGGCGGGCACCTCGGGGCGGACTCAAGCAGTCACATTGATCACGACTCGCGGCCCGGGGCCGGTCTGTCGACGCGGGTGCTCCGCCGGACCGTCTGTGCGCGCACGCTGACGGTCACTCACCACCTTGCTCGCCGCTGTCAAACGGAAGGCGGGCAAGGTGCTGGCAGAAGCAATCGCTCTCGTGCGCCTGAATCACATGCGCGAGGAGAGCCGCTTCATGCGGGGCGCGAAGAACGACCGGGGCGGCGTTCCATGGAGCCGCAGCGTCCCCGCCCCGTGACTCTTTCGTGCAGATCATCTACATCCACTTTTACACTCTCCTTATATACTGAATTTGCCCTATTTGTGCAGTCTGGGTGAAGGGGGGCATGATGAGCTATCCGCAAGATCCACAGCAGCAGCCCACCTGGGGAGGACCCGACCAGCCCGGCGGCGGTGGGCCGCAGCCTCCGAGGAAGCACACGGGGCGCAAGGTCCTCGGCTTCGGATGCCTCGGCGTCTTGCTGTTGTCTGTTCTCATCGTCATCATCGCTGTCGTCGCAACCAACTCGGACGACTCCGGCAGCAAGAAAGACGTAGTCACCTCCGACGACACCTCCTCGGCCAAACCGAAGGACTCGCCAACCGGGGAAGGGCAGAAGAAGGACCAGCCCGCCAGGAGCCAGGCCGACGTGTTCAAGGAGTGCGTCGCCAAGAAGGGCACCCCGACAGAGAAGGAAGCCGTCAAACACGTTACGAAGATCACCGGCGCGGACAAGCGCAACAACATCCTCGACACAGCCGACGTCTTCACTGACTACACCGGGGGCATCGCGGGTGCGCACGCGTCCGACGGCACGCTGATCGCCGCCGCATTCGCGTCGTGCTACGAATCGGAGAACGGCCTGGTTACCGTCTACGACAAGCACGGCGACATCCTCTCCAACGGCAACTACTGATCCAGTCCTGTCCCGCGAGGCCGCTGGGGCCGCCAGAGTCAGGCCTGCGGACCGCGCCCGTACGCGGCCCGCAGCGCCGCAACCGCCTGCTCATAGGTGTCGGCCTCGGTGTCGATGGTCAGCTGCACACCCTCCCTTGTAGCGGAGCCTCGGTCGCGGCCGGGATGTCCGGCGGGCCCCAGCCCGAGGCGGGCGCGTCGGAAGTCGATGGCGGCAGCCCGTACCTCCCGAGCGCCATCCCACTCCGCCCAGAACTCCTTGTCGGGCAGCCGCCGGTGGCGGATCAGTTCCTCGGCAACATCGGCCACCGTCTCGGGGGCCGCCATCGGGGTGCGCAGCACCGTGATCACGGTATAGAGCAGGACGTCATAGGGATGCAGGTCGGTCAGGGCGTAGTACCAGCCCTGGCGTTCCTCCCAGTCCAGCCGGATCCCGCCGCGGCCGCCGGTGCGGCTGACGTCCCAGGCGAGCGTCATGTGGGTGGTCAGGCCGCGCTCGGGGCCGTGGTGGCTGGCTCGTACGGTGCCCGGCGGGATGCCGCGTGCGGTGAGGGCGTCGTCGACGGCCTTCACGTAGGGCCAGTGCGGCATCCCCTGGGGCTTGCCGCGCGGTCCTGGCGGGTCGAGCAGCACGGGTCTACCTCCAGCGGGAGCAGGTCGGGGGTGGGGGTTATGAGGCGCGGCGGAAGACGGCGGCCGGGCCGATCAGGCGGGGGCCGAACTTGTCGCGCACGCGGTCGACGGCGTTCTCTGTAGCGAGGCGGTTCTCGCGGGTGTCATCGAGGGAGAGCTGCCACGCGACCTGGTCGGCGTCGATGAGGTCTTCGCCCTTCAGGGCGATTCCGGTCAGGCGGCCGCGCTGCAGGCCGGCGGCGTCCATCAGCTGGTAGGCGAGCTGGCGCAGGTCGTCCTCGTGGGCTGACGGGGCGGTCAGGCGGCGGGTCTTCTCCCAGCTGCTGCCGCCGGCGAACTTCAGCGTCAGTGTCAGGGCGCGGGCGGCCTGGCTGCGGCCGCGCAGTCGAGTGCCGAGCCGGACGACAAGATCGAGCAGGGCAGCGCGCACGGCGGCGCCGTCCAGGGTGTGCTCATCGAAGCGGTGGTGCACGCTCGCCGTGGCGGGCAGGGCGCGGGGCACGACGGGGCGGGGGTCGATGCCGCGGGCCCGGTCGGCGGCCAGGCGGCCGGCCTTCCCGCCCAGCAGGCGCTGCACGGTCGCGGGCGGGATAGCGGCGAGCAGGCCCACGCAGTGCACACCGTAGTCCCGCAGCGCCGCCGCCTGCCGCGGGCCGATCCCGTGCAGGGCCTCGACCGGCAGCGGTCCGAGCCAGCCGGTGACGTCCTCGGGGGCGATCGCCAGGACGCCGCCCGGCAGGGGGACTTGTTCGGAGGCGGTCGCGGCGATCGTGATGGAGGGCCCGATGCCGACGCGGACATCGGTGCCCAGACGGGAGACCGTCCGTACCCGCAGCACCTCTCCCAGCCGGCGGGCATCGACGCCGTAGTACGGCAGCGCCCCGCGCAGGTCCACCAGGGCCGCGGTCGGGGGCAATGCCTGCACCACCGGCGACAGCCCGGACAGTTCCTCCAGGACCTGCCGGAAGGTCTCCTCCGGCAGCCGGTCCGCACGGCGCACATGCATCACCACGCCCTGCCCGCCCGCCGTCGCCCGCGTCCTCATCGTGCTCACCTCCCCCACCACGTTATCGAACATAAAATCGAACACGCGAGGGCGCGACCTTGATCCTGAGCCTAAAATCAAAAATGTGTTCGATGATCTGCCGTCCGACCTGGACCGACTGCGCACCCTAGAAGTTACGTGGAATCTGCCCGGTTGATCATGTTGCCCGGCTTCATCCACGAACCTGGAGAACGGCTTGAGCAGTACATCTGCGCTCATGACCAAGTGGCCTGTGCTGGCACGAAACGATCACGCGGCCACTTGGCTGCAGGCGTGGGAGGACCTCGGGCGCGCGCCGCGGACCTTGGACGCGTACGCCCGTGGGCTGGCGGAATATCTGGCGCTGTGCGAGCGGGAGGACGTGGATCCGCTGACCGTGGGCAGGACGCACGTCGCGGTGTTCGTACGCGAGCTGTCTTCCCGGCCTCACCGGCGCGGCGCGAACGTCGTCTCGATCGAGTCGGGGACAGGGCTGGCGAACGCGACGATCCAGCAGCGTCTGGTGCCGGTACGCCTGTTCTACGACTTCCTGGTGGAGGAAGGCCTGCGCGAGTCGAACCCCGTGGGCCGCGGACGCTACACACCTGGCCGACGTAGAACCAGTCAGCAGCGGGGCCTGGTGCCCCGGTTCTCCAAGCTGCCGTGGATCCCGGACGAGCAGCAGTGGCTGGACCTCCTGGGCGTCGCGCGGTGCGAACCGGTGCGCAACCGGGTGATGCTGGCGCTCGCCTACGACGCGGCGCTGCGCCGTGAGGAGCTGTGCTCGCTGCGGACCGATGACCTGGATCCGGCGCACCGGACGGTGCGGGTGCGTGCGGAGACGACGAAGAACCGGCTGGAACGCGTGGTGCCGTATTCCGCGCCCACGGGTGTGCTGCTGGCCGACTACCTCGCGCATCGCGCAACGATCAGCAGGGCGCGAGGGCCGCTGTTCCTGTCGGAGTCCCGACGCAACCACGCTCAACCGCTGAGCCTGTGGACGTGGTCGAAGGTGGTGCGCCGTCTCGCGCTGGCGGCCGGTGTCGAGCGGTTTTCCACCCACACCACCCGCCATCTGTGCCTGACCGATCTGGCGCGGATGGGCTGGGAGTTGCATGCCATCGCGTCGTTCGCCGGGCACCGCCACACCGACACGACCCTGCAGTACATACACCTCTCGGGCCGTGACCTCGCCGAGAAGTTGAAGAGCGGGATGGAGCACATTCACGCCTGGCGAGTCCGGATGCTCGCCGACGCGGACACGGCGCAGGGCCCGGCGGGAGGAACTCCGTCATGACGACCGCTCCCCTGCCCGAGAACACCGTCGGGCCCTGGCGCTCCGAAATCGACCTGCGCCGCTACGACCGTTCGCCGGTGCTGTCCAAGGCAGAGCAGCGCGCCATCCGCGAGCTGGGCCTGCGGGACCTGCGCAGACTGCGCTATCACAACGCGGACGCTCCGCAGTGGACTGCGATCGGGCGTCTCCTGCGTCCCCTGCACGACGTCAACGCCAGCTTCAACACACCACCCACCATGCACCTTCGGCGGGCCATGAACGACGCGACCGCCGTACTGCTCCTGCGGTGTGCAGACTCCGGCCGCACCTACTGGGACTGGACCGAACAGGACTGGCTGAACCTCCTCGGCCGCAACCACAAGGCCTTTCAGAAGCAAGTGCCCGTCTGGGCCGAAGGAGCCGTACGGCCGTTCCTCTGCGGACACGCCTACCACCTGGGAGGCTACGCAGGCTTCAACCAGCTGGGGCACTTCGACCGGCCCGCACTCGCCTGCCGCATCTTCGGGCGCCGCCTGGTCGAAGAGGAGATCAAACACGTTCGTACCGTGCTGACCGGCTGGGGCTACCGATACGGCCAGGAGCACGACAAAGGCACGCCCTCGGTGATGAGCCAGCTCTTCCTCCTCAACCGCAGCCCTCACACCAGCGACCTCACCACCCCGCTCTTCGATCGTGTCCGGCAGGAGAATCTCCTGACCGGCGAGGGCATGAAGGTCCTGTACGCAGTCCAACGGGCCGTTGCCGCCCTCGGCTTCTGCGACCCGCCCACTCTGCGCTCCACGCCTGCGGTGGTCGGCCACGCCGGGGTCCCCCCGGTATGGGCCGAGTGGGTGGAACGGTGGACGGCTACGACGACCATGACGCACCGGTCCCGCTTCAACAGCCGGGCCGCGCTACTGAAGGCCGGACGATGGATTGCCGCGGACCAGCCGCTGATCCTGCCGCATGGAGCCGGCAGACATGCGCGGCCTGGATCGCGGCCGTCGACCGCATGAAGATCGGCGACTATGCCGTGCGCACCAGCAGCCTCCAAGAGCGCCTGGGGCAGCCGCTGCAAGCCGAATCGAAGGCCGGCCTCGTGCGCGCCGTGAGGGTCTTCTTCCGGGACATCCACGACTGGGAGTGGCTGCCCCGCAAGTTCGATCCTCTCCGCGCTCTTGCCCTGCCGCGCAGCATCAACGCCATGATCGGCCCCAACCCACGCGTGATCGCCGACGACATCTGGGCGAAGCTTCTCTGGGCAGGACTCAACCTTGAGGCCGCCGACATCCCCCAGGGCAAAGCGGGCCTCATCTACCCCGTGGAACTGGTCCGAGCAATCACACTGACCTGGCTGTTCTCCGGTCAGCGCAGCAACGAGATCGCGCGCCTGCGCCTCGGATGCATCCGCTGGCAGCACGACGGCGCCCCCGTCGCCGGCAACTCCGCGCAGATCCTGGCCCAGGACGCCGTCTGCCTGCTGGATGTACCCGATCACAAGACCGGAACGGCGTTCACCAAACCGGTTGATCCGCTGCTCGGGCAGGCCATCAACGCCTGGGAGGTGATCCGCCCCCTCCAGCCGAAGCGAGTCGACAAGCGCACAAGAGAGCAGGTCGACTTCCTGTTCTCCTACCGGGCCCGCGCCGTCTCAAGCGGGTACATCAACAGCACCATCATCCCCATGCTCTGCCACAAGGCCAGCGTCCCGGCAGCCGATGTCCGCGGCAGCATCACCAGCCACCGGGCCCGCTCCACCATCGCCAGCCAGCTGTACAACGCCAAGGAGCCCATGACCCTGTTCGAGCTGCAGGCCTGGCTCGGGCACCGTTCGCCAGAGTCCACGCAGCACTACGCGAAGATCAGCCCTAACACGTTGACGAAGGCCTACAAGGACGCCGGGTACTTCGCGCGCAACGTACGCACCATCGAAGTCCTTGTCGACCGCGACGCCGTCACTTCCGGAACGGCCACAACCGGTCAACCGTGGCAGCACTACGACCTGGGCCACGGCTACTGCACGTACACCTTCTTCGAACAATGCCCGCACCGCATGGCCTGCGCTCGCTGCGACTTCTACATCCCAAAAGACTCCAGCAAGGCCCAACTCCTGGAGGCGAAGGACAACCTCCAGCGCATGCGGGCCTCGATCCCGTTGACCGACGAAGAGCAAGCCGCCGTAAACGACGGCCAAGCCGCACTGGACCGGCTCCTGGATCGTCTCGCGGACATCCCCACGCCCTCCGGCCCCACTCCTCGACAGTTGCTGCCGATCATCGAGGTGCGAAGGGACACCGCGGAAGACCGGTGAAACGGTCGCACCTGCGGGAACCGAGCTCTCACAGAGTGCTCTGGTTGACATGGTTAGCCGGGTTTGGGGTCCCCGCTGGCTGATGCGGGGACCTCGGTGACCTCAGTGGTGGAACAACCGGAGCCCGGTGCGGGCAAGAGTCATGTGTTGCTCGCGGCAGGCGTCCTCGACCTCGCTGGAACGGATCGATCCGCCTGGCTCGACGAGCCTGCGCTGGTCGTCAGTCAGCTCGGGTGCGGGTGTGGAGAGTGCTTTGGCCAGTTAGCGATGAGGTCGGCTCGACAGGGTATGCGGCCGCCCATCAATTCGGGAGACTTCGTTTCATTCTCGGGGTCCTGGCCTGTGATCGCGCACGTTTGGGGCCGTGTTCGCCCGTTGGGCAATGTAGATCCAGTCGAAGCCGTCGTACCCCTCGGTGTCGAGATGCTGGGCCCGGTTGAGACCGGCGCGGATCGCCACGCGCTGAGAAGCGAGGTTGGCCGGTCGCACGCGGGCGATCAGCGGGAGGTCGGGCAGGTGGCGGGATGCCCAGGTGACCACCACGGCCGCGGCTTCACCGGCGAAGCCTTGTCCCCAAGCTGAGGTGGCGAAGCGGTAGAAGAGGTTCAGGACCGGGGCTCCGTGCAGTTCCATGGGCTTGATTCCGCAGAATCCGAGCTGCTCGGCGGAGCCGTGGCGCCGGACGACCCAGTACCCGTATCCGTGCTGCTGCCACTGGGCGTCCCAGCGGCGGTAGAGCGCCTCCGCCTCCCCGAACCGGGCGAGTGCGTCGGACGGGTTGTGGGCGCAGGTCTCGGGGTCGCGGTGGACGGCGAGGATCGCGTCGACATCGGCTGGGGTCGGGCGGCTCAGCAGCAGCCGGTCGGTCCGCAACTCCACGGCTGCCGGGCTCCGGTCACTCATGTCGAGACCTCGTCACCGCTGCGGAAGACCCGGTTCAGGTGGTGGTTCAGCACGGTGGTCGCGGACTGGGGGCTGCGCTGGCCGACGAGGATGCCGGTGCCGAGTCCCGCGGACATGGCGAGCAGGCCGGCCGCCTCGGACCGTGCGTCCACACCGGGCTCGAGCAGGGCCGCTTCCTGTGCCTGCCGGAGGAGTCCGGTCAGGGCGTCTTCGGCGGCATCGGGATTCTTGATGAAGGGCTGGTCCGCGAGCGCCCCGTCGGTCATGGCCAGAACCGCGTAGGACGTGTAGAGGTGGTGGAAGGTACGGCTCTCGTCGTCCGTCGGCAGCGCCGCCATCAGAAGGGCCTCGACCATCGCGCGCGGACCAGGGCTGTCCCCGGCGGCCCGTACTCGGGCGGAGACCCGCTGCCCGAATCTCTCCGCCAGCCGCTCGAGCCCGAAGAGCAGCAACTTCTCCTTGGTCTGGAAGTAGTACTGCACCAGGCGCAGTGATACGCCGGCCTCCGCTGCCACATCACGCATCCCCACGGCGTGCAGCCCCCGTCGGTCGGCGATCCGGATGAGCGCCTCGGCGATCTCGGTGCGCCGTTCTGCGTGGTCCACGCGCTTGGGCATCGGACGGTTCTCCGCTCGTCGTTCCTGCTGTGGCCTCGGCGGGCCCCTTTTGATGATACAGCTGTACCAACATCGTGATACGTTCGTATCACGAAACTGGGACGCCGGAGGTGACCATGACCGAGACCGCTGCCCGCACCCGGGCCGATGTCGGCCGTTACGTGAGTGACGCCTGGAGAGAGCGCTACTTCACGGCCTGCGACGAGGTCTACGCACTGGGGGCGCCCGCGCTGTCGGAAGAGGACGTGGAGACGTCGTTCGGCACCACGCACGTCTACCGCTACGGCCCCGTGAACGAGGCCGCCCGATCCCGCATCCCCGTCGTCCTGGTGCACGGGGCGGGCTCCTGCTCCGCCATGTGGTACCCGAACACCCCCGCCCTCAGCGCCGAGCGTCCGGTCTACGCCCTCGACACCCCCGGTGATCCCGGGCGCAGTGTGCAGCGCGAGCCCATCCACCAGCCCGAACACGCGGCGCAGTGGCTGGACGAGACACTCGCGGGGCTCGGGCTCGACCGTGTCCACCTCGTCGGCTCCTCCTACGGCGGGTGGCTCGCCCTGAACCAGGCGCACCGCAAGCCCGGCCGCCTCGCCTCGGTCACCCTGCTCGACCCGGGGGGCCTGGAGAAAGTGGGTCTTCGCTTCTTCGTCTGGATCTTCGCCAGCCTCTTCGCGACCTTCGCGCCCAAGGCGCTGCGCCCGCGGCTGGCGGCCTGGCTGGAACAACCGGCCCTCGTCGTGCCGGCACTGCGCGCGATGAGCAGAACGGCCGTTCGCGCCTACCGCATACGCCGCCCGGCGCCGCTTCCCCTGTCGGAGGAGGAACTGTCCACCGTCCGGACCCCGCTGTATCTGATACTCGGCCGGCGAAGCCTCCTCGTGCACCCGCGAAGGCAGGCGCAGCGGGTGCCGCGCCTGGTCCCCGGCGCCCGAGCCGAGATCATCTCGGACACGGGCCACGGGCCGCAGATCGACCACGCCGAGGAGATCAACCGCAGGATGCTGAACTTCATGGCCTCCGTCGACTGACAACCCTCGCCAGCGGGTCAGGACAGTGCCGAGGGACGGCTCTGGGCCGGTAGCGCCCGAACTACAGGACCGCTCCGCCACCGGGCCGCCCTCGCCTTCAGGCTGCGCCGTGGGCCTTGAGGATGAGTGTCACTGGTACCACGGTAAGGTCCGCCGGCCGTCTCTCGCTGGGAGTACACCGTGGCAACCTCTCTGTACCGGCTGGGCCGACTCGCCTTCCGGCGACGACGGCTCTTCCTCGCGTTGTGGATCGTCGTTCTGGCCGCCGTCGGGGTGGGCGCGGTCAACAGCCCTGGCACCTCGCTGGCTGCTGGTCGTGGCCAACTTCGTGGCGGGCGTGGGCGTTGAACAGGCCGGCGTCGCCTGGTACTCGACCCTCAACGAGCAGATCCCCGAGGACCGCCTGGCCCGCGTCTACGCCTACGCCGACCTCGGCTCCTACCTCGCCTCCCGCTCGCCCAGTTCGCCGCCGGACCCGCCGTACTCCTCCTCGGCCTCCACGCCACCCTCTACGCGGCCGCCGCGCTCATCCTCCTCGCCACCCTCACCATGGTCGCCACACCCTCCATCCGCGCTCTGCCCCCGAGAACCTGACGCGTAAATACTGGGCGTTCGCACCTTGGACGAGTCCTACTCCATCTCCTTGATTCGTCGCGGGAACACCGCCTCGGCGTGCGTGGCGGAACGGCTCGGCTGGCCCCTCTGCGTGAGGACGAGCTCTTCGGGAATCCAGTCACGGTGTACTCGGTGGACAAGCCGACGTCACTGTGAGCTGAGTGAATGCCGACTCAAGCCCCGCCGCAGGGGCCGTCCCCTCCTCGCGCGGCAGAAGATTGACAAACCTGATTCCACAGAATACGGGTGTGGCATGCCCTGTGGCTGAACCGCATCGACGCGAAGATCGCCCTGCTGGAACGCCGCGAGGCAGAAGCCGAACACGGCCGCACGAGCCGGCCACGGCCGCCCCCATGACCACTCCCCCGCCCCCGATCACGGAACCGGACCCGTCGGCGCTGGTCTGCTCCGGTGACAAGGTCGGCCCCTGCACCAGCTGCCAGCGCAAGACCCACCGCTACGGCACCGGCGGCGGCCCGCTGTGCCAGTGGTGCATGGAGCCGGTGAGGGCGGGCTGGGGACCAAACGTGCGCTTCGCCAGCACCCGCTAATGGAGTTCGTCCGGCTGCACGCAGAGAACAAGCAGCTCAAGCACGCGATGGACTGGTCCGGGAGCTCAGCGCTCCCAGACGTTCGGGCCTCCGCCGATCCACTCGATCTGGTCGGAAGCTGCGATGTTGTCTTCGTCTTCGAGCCCCTGCTCCAGGCCGGCCCGCTGGAGAAACACAACTCACGTGCGCACCATATTTCCCTCTTTATGGAGAATTACCGCTACTGAGTCATTGAAACGGAGATGAGGGGACGAACCACTATGGTCAGGCGTACCGGTCGTGCGGGGCTCTGCAATGTTGCCACGGCGCCTGGCACCTCAAGGCCAGAGATGTGCAGAGGCTGAACCGCGGCCACCTCGAGGCCCCGAGGGCGACGCCGCGTGATCATCGACTCCCAGCAGGCCGAGTCATGACTCCGGCACGATCCAGGTCCAGCCCCGCTGCTCGTGGATGCCTTGGGATGCCTTGCCAGACCAGCCAGGCATCGCCGATCTCAAAGAGGGTGGCGACTACTCGTGATGGGGGCCGTTGTACCGACCGTCGGCCACGTCACAGGCAGCCTGGCTGGTGGAGTCCACGGTGGCCATGCGCAGGGGCCGGCCCCGGTGGTACCTCAGCAGCGGGGTGGGACACCACGGTCTCGCTGTCGAGCAGTTCCTCGCGGTACGCGTTGTCGTCCTACTCGGGGGTGCTCCCGCGGAAGACGATCGCCGGTTCCAGCCCAGGGTGCATGTAGGGCGTTGATGCCGGGATAGGTGTGCGCGACGAGCACCACCTGGCGGGACACGACCAACGACACTGCGCTTGGAGGCGTATGCATGTGGCCCTGACCCAAATTTCGGTCAGGGCCACAGTCGTGCTGCCGGGCGCCTTGTGTTGCAAACGCCCTTGACGATGAGGCTTGTCTGCCAGCGCACACGTGGACCCGTGGCGCGGCTGCCTCCCACCCGGAGGCAGCCGCGCCACAGCTCCTGTGGTGGTTACTTCATGTCGAGTGCGTATTCACAGTGCACCTTTTGGCTGTACTTGCGGTTGCCTTGTGTGTAGTTCACGCGGCAACCGCTGAGGTGCTTCTTGATGCGCCCGATAATCTTGATTTTGACCATGAAGTAGTAGTCACCACTGTCCTGGTGGCTGCGTATCACGATGGGTTTACCGGAGTGGTCTGGTATTTTTGTCATGTCCTTGGATCCCTTATCTCCCTCCAGGTTGTCCAAGATATAAGTTTTCGTGTCCTTCATGGAGTAGAGCGGGTATCCCTCGACCCGCGCACCGGACGTAACGTTGTCCAGTCGTACCGAGGTGATCCGGACCGTCATCTTCGAGTTGTTGACGAACAACGGGAAGGCGAATCTCCAGACGCTTCCGATCTTGGCATTGGGAACACCCAGGATCCCGACGGAGGGAGGACCCGCCGCCGCGAGAGCGTGCCCTGCTACAGGCGAGGAGCTCGCCGGACTCGCACAAGAGCCGAGCATGGTGGTGATCACACCCACCAGCATCGATCGGCTAAAACGAGTAAAACGTGCCTGGCTTGCCATAGAGCGTCCCCTTCGCTCCCCAGATATCGTGCTCTCCGATCTGATTTCCGGCCTCGATTTTCTGGGTGTGGGTACCGTTGTACATCGTCTGCGAGGAGATGCCGATGCCGAACACGGTGGCCCCCACGGTGTAGGTCACGGAACGCCCTGACGAAAGGGAAAAGTACGTCCCGCGCTGCACGGTGCCCCGGCGGTTGGCAGCCGAGCTGCGGTAGTTGTAATACCCGTCGGAACTGCTGACGTTCTTGCCGTACTCGCCGACGTAGCCACCAGAGGGGATCTTGTAGCCAAGGGGGCGGATCTCGTATCCGTACGTGGTGGGGCTGTGCAGGCAGGTCACCTTGGTCCGGACGTAGGCGTAGTTGATGGGCACGCGCCACTGCCGGGCGAAGTTCGGGCCCTTGCCTGCATACCCTGTGGAGTGCCCAGTGCTCTTGGTCTCGCTCGCGCTGCCGGTGATAGACCAGTTCTTGCCGTTGACGCTGCTGGCGATACCGATCTGGCTGGACAGGGTGTTGGTGTAGTCGAAGCTCGCCTTGGCATCCCAGTAGGCGTGGGCCTCACCAACGGTGGTGTACTGGATCTGCTTCTTCAGGATGGTTTCGGAGGAGGTGCACACGTTGTCCAGGGGGAGGACGCTGCTGTAGTTGACGCCGTCGGCGGTGTTGGCGGAGTAGGCGCTCGTGTCGCCGGTCGCGGTCTGGTACGTCGGGAGAGCGGCCGTGTCGGCGTCCGGGTCGGCGGAGTCGGTGATCGACTGGGCGAGGCTTGAGGCCGTGGCCGAATCGGCGGGTGCGTCCAACGCCGTGGTGTCGGTGTCGATCTTCAGGGCCTGGGTGTGCGGGGTGTTGTCGGTCTGCACGTCCTGAGAAGCCTGCGTCGTGGACGATCCCTCGGCGACGCCCGCGCTGATGTTGTCAGTCGCCGTCATCAACTTGCCGTCGCTGGTGTAGCCGTTGACGGTGGCAGACAGGTTGAGCACTCCGTTGTTGGCGTCGGCAAGCGTCTGCAGGTTGCTCGGCAGGGGGTCGGGCAGGGTGTATGACCAGCTGCCGTCCGAGGCGGTGGGTGTGGTGCCGGCGACCGGCAGCGTGGTCTCACCACTGGTATCGTCGGTCAGCGCGTCGGACGCTGTCAGGGTTACCGTCAGGTTCGACACCCCCGTCCCTGCACCGTTGGTGAACCTGCCCGACACGGTCGCCGCGCCGGAGGCGGAACTGACCGTCGGGGTCGGGGCGTCGCTGACCGTGGGGCCTGCGGAGACGGCGACGGCCCCGCTCGGCTTCGGGCCCGGGTCGCTGGCCGTCGGGTCGGGGGCCGTGTCCGTCGGGTCCGGTGTGGCCGTGATCTGGCCGGAGGAGAACCACCCCTGGAGGTCGACGATGAGCTGGATTGTGCCGGCGCTGTCGTTGTAGATGGTGACCGCGCCCTGGGTTCCGGGTGCGACGATCATCTGATCTGCGGTGGTGGTGTTCGCCTGGAAGTTGTCGACCGACAGGCCCGGCGGGGTGGTCGGCCCGGTGCCCCAGACCTGCAGGAAGCCGCCGTTCTGCTGGCTGGTCGTGGTCAGGTTGAGCACTGCGGCACCGAAGGTGGTCGGGATGCCGTCATTCCCGCCGACCGCGACGCTGACCGAGCTGTGGGCCGCGACGGCCGTAGAGGTGCGCGTGTCCAGGAGGCGGTCCTGGACGGCCGTGAACTTGCCGCCGCCGGAGGGGGCCTCGGTGAAGTAGCCGTAGATGTCAATGACGACGTTGATGGACTGCGTTGACGACCCGTTCTTCAGCGTGATCTGACCGCCCGTGCCCACGGGGACGACCGTGCCCTGGGAGGTTGTGATGCTCTTGTAGCTCACCGTTGGCTGGCCCGGCGAGGCGCCGGTGGCGTAGGTGTAAAGGCTGCCGGCGGCACCGGGAGACGGGACGGTGATGTTGGCGTAGACCGAGACCTCGTCCGTGACGCCGTCGACGCCGTCGACCTGAACGTCAAGCGTTCCGCCGGGGGCGATCGTCGCCTGCGGCGCACCGGTTCCATCACGAGTGTCGACGATCCGCGCCGGAGTCACCGGGACGTATCCACCGGGCGAGGTGGTGCCGGCAGCGGAGGTGAAGTACCCGTTGACGCTGACGATCACGTCGACGGTGCCACTGGAGTTGTAAACGTCGACCTTCCCGTCCGAACCGACGGCGACAATCGCCGAGTTACTCGTGTCGGCGCCGCTGGAGAAGTTGATGACAGACGCGGGGTAGGGCCGGGTGGTTCCGTCCGGCCACATCTCCAGGTAGCTGCCGGACGAGGTGGCGTTCGCCGCGGTGATGTCCAACGACACGGCCGACACCCCGGAGGCGGGGACACCGCCCTGACCGAGGACCTGGAAGGAAGTGGTGGACGCCGCCCCGAGGGCCGCGCTGACACCGAGGGACGAACGGGTGTCCACGATCTTCGCGGCCGGAGCGACGGGGAAGAAGTCGCCACTCGAAGAAGTGGCAGCGCCCGCATGCGTCAGGCTCCCCAGGCCGAGCCACGCGAGCACCGAGAACAGGACGACGGCCAGCGCCAGAGGTCTGTGTCGACTCCGTAGGGATTGCGACATGTATTAACCCCCCTATGAATTGATGGACTTCATCCATGATGTGGATCATGCCCGAGGTGAAGATCGTAAGGATCATTTACCTAAACGATCAACGACTTTCAACTAAAGGACGCATAAAGCGGGAGGGAGGAACGAGATCTGACCTGCGCAAAAACGCTTGCTTGATCGAGCCCCGACTGATCCCGAGAAACCCAGACGGGTCTCAGTACTCTTTGCTGGCCCCTTCGCGCGATCAGCGAAATGAGAACCGCTCGAAGGGTGCGCGGACGCCTGTCGCACTTGTACTTACCTTGTAGCCACTAGGGTCAGCTGCTCGATGCGTTCACCCGAGCCGCCGCTTGACCACGTCAGCAGTGTGCTGCTGCATCGCTGGAGCAATCGCCGACCCTCGCCGATCCAGTTCGCACCTCCCGGACCGCACCAGCCTCTTGCCGTTCCTTTGCCCACCCGCGTGTTTGGCGTAGTCGCCGCTTCTCGCCGGGTCAGCCACGGAACGTGGTTCGGGGCGGCCGGTCGCGCCTGCCCCGCGAACTGCGCGGAGTTACCCGTCCTCGTGGACGCTGACCTGGTCCATGGCGACGAGGACTGCGGCAGGGCGCGGATCTCGGCGACGCAGCCTGCGAGCCAGACGTTGTCATCGCCCATCAGCTCGCCGTGACGGGCGGTGAACTGCATCTGGTGGCGGGCGATCAGCGCTCCGGTCTGCCCTACTGCCACCAGTGTCAGCGGCACCTCACCGCTGCACCGGATAACGCACCGCCCACAGAGAGGACACGGGGCAGCCCGCTCATGTCACCACCGTCTTCGGCATCCGCGCTACCTCGCCGAACGGCTCCCAGCTGAACCCGCGGGCGAGTTCGTCGCATGCCGGGCACACCCACGCGTGCTCCGGCGGCCGGACCCTTGTGACGGGCAGAGCCAGCGGGGGCCGGGGTGATCTGTCCAGGTGTCCACTAAGCAGCCTGAGTCGGCGCCGCAAGGGAGGGGCTACGGGTAGTCCGGTGCCTTTTGGGTACCTGCGTGCGGAGCCCGCCACCAGCGGGCCTACGCCGGAAGTGGGAGAGAGCATGGGGTTCCGTGAGTCGGGTTTCGCACTGGCTTCCCGGTACTCCGCCCGGATACTGGCGGGCCGATACCGTTTGGACGCGCACATCGGTTCGGGGGGTGCTGCGGACGTCCATCGCGGGTTCGACTTGCGGCTGCGTCGGCCGGTGGCAGTGAAAATGTTCCGGCCGAACACCGGCTTCGACACAGAGGAAGCCTTTCTGAGCGAGGCCATGATCCTGGCCCGCCTGCAGCATCCTGGGCTGGTGACCGCCTACGACGCGGGACGGCACGACGGTGACGCCTATCTGGTCATGCAACTGATCGAAGGCCACACCCTCAAGGCGCGCATCGCCGGGAGCCACCTGTCTCCCGAAGCCACCGCCGCGCTCGGCGCCGGCCTCGCCGATGCCCTGGTCCACGCGCACGCCGCTGGAGTCGTCCACCGTGACGTCAAGCCATCCAATGTCATCCTCGATGCATCCGATCACCCCCATCTCACCGACTTCGGTATATCCCGGCTGCTTGACGCCACCACATGCACCGCCACCGGCACCCTCATCGGCACGGCGGCCTATCTGTCGCCCGAACAGGTCCTGGGCCGGCCCGTCGGACGGCCTGCCGACGTCTACGCCCTGGGTCTGGTGCTTCTTGAATGCCTCACCGGCAGACTCGAATACGACGGTGGCCCCTTGGAAGCCGCGATAGCACGGCTTCACCGCCAGCCCAGCCTCCCGGACTACCTCCCCGCGGAACTCGCCGCCCTGCTGAGCGACATGACCGCACTCGACGAGCAGGCACGCCCGACGGCACAGGACTGCGCCCGGACACTGGCAGATCTGTCCACCGGCACGAACCTGACGTCCCACCGGTCCGCAGCCAGTACCACGGGCACCGCTGCAAGCTGGCGCCCCGCAGGTGGCAGCACCAGCACCCACAGGACGCTGCTGCCCGGCCCGGAGGGGCCCGTTTCCGAAGCGGCTTCCCGGGCCGGTTCCCCACTTGCTCGTCCCCGGAGCTGCGTCCTGATGGCCGGGGCAACTGCCGCACTAGCCGCAGCCATGGCTGCCGCCCTCGCCGTCGCCGACGGTTCCTCGCATCAGAACGCCGAGAGCAAGGCGGCCCCTGCTACCAGCAATCCAGCCGTGACCTCCTCTTCCCCCGGCACCTCAGAAGACGGCAGCGACACCCCTGCGCCACAGCCGTCCATCAGCCACACCATCTCCGCCCCTGTACACAGCGTCAGCCCGTCACCGGGAAACCTGAGCGGGCAATCGGTCACCGACGCGGCGCTGACACCAGGCAGTGCCGCCCCTCGGCAGGACACAATCAACGTCAAGACGAAGCCCGCGAGCGCATCGACCGATCAAGGAAAGAAGAAGGCGTCTACAGGTCAGGGCAACGCACAGAGCGCGAAGAAAGTGACGAAAATGAAGAAGAGGTAGCTGCACCGACACCCAGCAGGGCCGATCAAAGTTCACCGCCAGCCACGACTGGCTGGCGGTCATCCAGCTTCCCTTCTACAGCCCGGACTTGAACCCGGTGGAAGGCGCCCGCTCCCTGTTACGGCGAGGGCCGATGGCCAACCCTGCCTGCACCGACCCCGACCAGCTCACGCGCACCCTCTGCCGAGGCCTCGACCACTCAGCAGACCGACGGCGGGCCCGGGGCCGGGTTTTCCCTTTTTCAGGTCGAAATCGATGGGGGCCGTCATAGCTGATTCCCGAGGCCGTGGCGTGTCCGGGTCTACATGACCACCAGCGGCACCCCTGACGGTCGACGCCTTCACCCCGGCTGAGGTGTGCGGCCCTGGCCGCCAGCGGCGTTCGCCGCGCACTGGTCATGGATGTTCATCTCCTGCGTCACCTTCGGCTTTCTGCGCCTCAAAAGGCATAGGGAAGGCCCAGTCGTGACGCGCGCATGGAAGTAACAGATCTTCAAGAGTGCAGGAGCCCGGGCCAGATGGTCCAGGCCCCTGCCATGCGCCCCGAGCGCTAACCCACTCGACAGCGCGTACACGACCAGGGCCTGGTGACGGCCCTTCAGACCGAGTAGGGAAAACAGTGAGCAGTTTTCAACCTGACGGGAGGTTGGACGGGCGATCCCAGCAGGGGGCATGAAGAAAGCCCCAGGTAGACGGGTTCACGACCAAGATCACCAGTCCGCCAGGAGCTTGCGCGTGCTTGTCTACCCATCCGGCATCGACCTGTCCACCCGCACCCTGCAGCACCTCTCCGGTCTCCTCGCAGGTCACCGCCGTCGAATCGGCTCCCGGTGGCGTCGCCTGACCTGTGGCCGGCAGGCCCTGCTCGTTCTGACCCACCTTCGCTGCGGCGACACCTACGCCCGTCTTGCCGCAGGCTTCCGCGTCGGGATCGCCACGGCCTACCGGTACATACGCGAGGCGGTCGACCTCCTGGCCGCTCTGGCGCCCACGCTGGAACAGGCCATGATGTCCGTGCGGAAGAAGGCGTACGTAATCCTCGACGGCACCGTGCTGCCGATCGACCGCATCGCTGCCGACCAGCCGTACTACTCGGGGAAGAAGAAGCACCACGGGATGAACGTGCAGGTCCTCGCGGATCCAGCCCGCCGTCTGATCTGGGTCTCGGACGCGCTACCTGGAGCCGTGCACGATCTGACTGCGGCCCGGGCCCACGGCAATCCGGCTGCTTTCGCCCCGACGACACATCAAGTGCTGGGCGGACAAGGCGTATCAGGGCGCAGGGCATGCTGTCCGCGTCCCATTCAGGGGCAAGAACCTGCGCGGCTGGTGTCGGCGCCACAACCGCGATCACGCCAAGATCCGCAGCCTGGGCGAACGCGCCATGGCCACCTTCAAATGTTGGAGGCTCCTGCGGAAGCTCCGCTGCAGCACCAACTGAATCACCGACGTGGTGAAGGCCGTCTTCGTGCTTCACTACGCATCAGTGTGAGGTTGGGCATCGCTCAATACGTCAGCCACTCCGTGTCGGGGATCAAGTCCTCGATCCATTCCTGGCCTTGCATGGCCCACTGAGGCGCAAGGAACACTGGGCGGCAGCGGGCGTGGTCACCGTTCTGCTGGCAGCGCAGGACCAGTCCCAGACTGAGGAGATACGGTTCCCCGCGCGGCCCGAAGCGCAGGCCATCGACGTACTCTGGCAGAGTCGGATCCTCAAGCGTTGACGCGGTTTTTTCGAGCCACAGTTCGAGTTCCGAGGGCAGCCGGCCAACCAGAGGAGTGCCGTCGAGGCTGACCTGTGGGCCCCGGCAGGCGTCGACAGCTACTGCAGCCAGTGTCTGGGTCGCTTGGTCGTAGTAGGTGTCGATGCCAACCCTTTCGAAGGGATACCATCGCGCGAACTTCTTGGCGTCCCATGCCGTGATCGGCTCGCCCAGAGCGGCAGAGATTTCCTCCTTGCTCTGACCGAACCGTATGGGCCCAACGGACTTTAATGGGACCCATGTCCACTCAGGACGCTCCCCGTCCCAGAGGAACCTCTCCGCCCACCAGACCAACGAACCCACCCCTGATCGAAACGTGCGTGCAGGAAGCATTCTCGCAAGTCGTGTTGCGGGCAGCACCATGCGCCTGCCGGCGGGGCCCAATCCAAGGAATCCGGAACGGGCCCTGGGCGGCTGTGGTGGCACCGCCTAGCCAAGGGCGCGGGCGAGGATCGAAAGTGCGGCAGCGGCCCGGGCGGCGCCCACTCTGGCGGGTGGCGCCGCATCACCGCGATGGTCCAGGCAGTCCTCGTCCTTCATAGCGCTTCAGCGTGAGTGAGTGTTTTTGATCCCCCGGTTACTCTCGACTTCCTCGTGCTTTGATGGCGACGTGAGTCAGCATGTGGGCTGGTCCGGCTGCCAGCAGATCTCTGGCCACTCCACGCAACGTTCGTTCGTGGTTAACCGGCCACTCTCAACAGTTCCTGGCACCGTATGGTCGCCGAGCGGTCGGTCAGAGCCAGTCCCTTTGGTGTTGCTGGGGCACGGTGGAAGCGGGCACCGACACAGCGACCGAATCTTGTCGATGGCCGACCTGATCACGTCTGCTGGCTGCGCGGCCGCAGCGATCGATGGCCCCTTCCACGGTGAGCGGGTGGCATCACCTCTCACGCCGGCGGAGTACCAGGGCCGGATGGCCGCAGAGGGTCTCGGTCAGGTGCTGGACCGCATGGCTGACGACTGGGTCGCCACGTGCGAGGCTTTGACCGAAGCGGGTATTGCCGACCGAACTCGCCAGGCCTACTTCGGGTTGTCCATGGGGACCCGCTTCGGCCTTGCTGCGGCGCGCGCCCTCGGACCAGTGCTCAAGTGCACCGTGTTCGGGAAGTTCGGTACGCAGTCGATCATCAATCCTGGACTTCACGCTCCGGATCGCGTCTTGAACGATGCCTCTGCCATCACCGCACCAGTCTTCTTCCATCTGCAGTGGGACGACGAAGTGTTTCCACGTTCGGGGCAGCTCCGCTGTTCGACGCCTTCGCGAGCCCGGACAAGGAACTTCATGGCTTCGCGGGCGGACACCGCCGTACTCCGGAACACGCTCCTGCCGTCTGGCACGCGTTCATCAACCGCCACATCGTCTGAGGAGGGGCTCTATGGGTGGGGGAGGCACCGGTGACTGATGACGCCGGTGGGCAGGACTGGTTCAGGCTGTCGGCATAGGCTTCTTCGCCCAACGGGGAGCAGGCTTGTTGCGCGTGAGGCGCCTGGTCATGATGGTGATGAGTGCCCGGTTCAGGTGGGCTTCGGAGTGCTGGGGCAGGCGTTCGTAGTCGCGTGCGTTGCGGCGGGCGTTCATGCACCAGCCGATGGTGCGCTCGACTTTCCAGCGGCGGGGCAGGACGACGAAGCCCTTGGTGCCCTTGGGCCGGGAGACGATGCGCAGGGTGAGCCAGAGGCGTTCGCGGGCCCAGTCGACGTGGTCGCCGGCGTAGCCGCGGTCGGCCCAGACCTGGGTGATCTGCGGTTGGGTGAGGCGAAGGCGCCAGAACACGTCGCGGGCGGCGTCGCGGTCTTGGATGTCGGCGGGCGTCACCGTGATCATCACGGGCAGGCCGAGCGTGTCCACGGTGATATGTCGTTTGCGGCCGTTGATTTTCTTCGCTGCGTCGTAGCCGCGGCTGTTGCGGCCGACGGTGGAGGCGCCTTGACGGACTGGGAGTCGACGATCAGGGTGTGGGGGCTCCTCGTGCGGTGAAGAGAGGAGCCCCCGGCCCGCAACCAGCGGCGGCATGGTGAACTATCGGATGACGAAGGTGCATGCGATCTCGTGCGGCCGCGGCGTCCTGCTCGACCGTCACGGTCGGCGCGCCTGCTTGATACCCCCTCTGTGCGCCGAGTCGTCCATGCGGAGGGATCGCGCTACGCGGCGCTGGCGCAAGTAGACCTTTAGTCGGGAAGCCGCTGTTGCCTGGGCGGTGCCAGGTGCAATCTTTGGCTGTACGGGGCGGAAAGCCGGAGCGGGGCGTAGGCGACAAGACGCGACAACTGTACGTGCTGTCCGCACCACTATCGGCCACTGTCCCGCTTACGCTCGCTGCGGCGCAGTGCGCGACGCTCCTTTCCCGGCAGGGTGGCTGCCAACTCGTCCACCAGGCAGACGTCGTGGCCTGTGCCGTCCCGGCACCACCACACCACTGGCTCCGACGCGTCCGCCCTTGCCCCCGCAGCAGTCGTCAGCGGTCCCTGCGGGACGAACGTGCACTCCGATCTTGTGTTCCCGGCAAACCGGCCACACCTGCCAGAGCAGCTCCATGACGGTCTCCTGCGCCGCTTCCGCGACCAGCGTCAGGGCCGTCATCTCATCATCTGGCTCCGGCAGATCGCCTTCCTCCAGGTTGACCGCGTTCACCGCATTCCCCTGCCAACGGCCGTCCGGCATCGCCACGTAGACCTGACCCCGGTCGATCCCGCTCGGAGAAAGCGGCTGCCAGGACGGGGCAACCATTAGTATCAGCGCGTCCTGACCGGGCAGGGTCGCCATCACATCGCGGTTGACCACAGCGAGTGCGGCCTCGAACTTCGGCCACTCACCAGGCTCGGCCCGCCTGGGCTCCGAGAGATCCAGCCGGTCATGACCAGCACCGATGCGGTCATACGAGAAGGAGTTCACCGAGACATCGTCTCAGCCACGCGGAGTACGGAGTCAGTCCTTGTACCGCGGCAGGTTCTCCGTGGAAACGGGCCAGTCGCCGATCGTGACGTCCTCGCCGTAGACAAAGTCCATGCGGGTGGCGTACGAGGGCCTTCGGGGGTGGGGTGGATGTTGGTGAGGACGGCTCCGGTGGCGGTGCGGGGGTGGAATCGCCATGTCAGCGACGCGCTGTGAACCGCATACAACGACCTGGCGCTCCGCGATCCTCTGTCACTGGGCGGCGATACACTCAACGATTGCGCGATACACCGGGCCCGTGCCAGTCCAGCAGTACTGATCTTTTTCAGGGCCAGGCCCATCACCTTGGCTCGTACCGGCCCGACACCGTGGGTCTAGTCGGCGCCTCACAGCGGGAGTTGTATGCCGAGTTCCTGCATGGCGGCGGAGGGTGGGCCGCCTTCGGAGCGTTCGGTCTTGTAGCCCTTGACGCGGGGTTGGAGGGTGCGGGGGTCGACGGCTTCGGCGGGGGCACTGTTGGCGTAGAGGCCGTCGGGTTCGCTGTCGCGGTCGTGGGGCTGGAGCCAGAAGACGCGGCGGCGGAAGGTACCCGAGGCGCGGGAGGCTTTGGCGTCGGGGCCGAGGATGGCGTAGCCGACCATGCGGCCGGGGCGCCGGTAGGGGGGGCGGCCTTTGCGGGTGGGGAGGCGGTCGATGCTCTGGCGGACGTAGTCGAGGTCGTCGATGTCTTCGAGCCAGACGATGTCGGTCTCGTGGCTGATCTCGTCCGCGTCGATCAGGGAACTCATGTGCCGGCTTCCCTTTCCTCGTCGGTGAGCAGTCCGATGCCGGGGTAGTACTTGCGCTGGTTGGACACCTTCATCTCCTTCGGGGACGCGAGTCCGACCAGTTCGCGGGTGCGGGCGGCGAACGCGCGGGAGGAGATGATCTGAGCGCCTTCATTCTGGCACCAGGTGGTGTAGGCGGCGTAGAGCGTGGTCTGTTCGGCGCGCAGATCGGGGGCGAGGCGGCAGCATTCGTCGTAGAAGCGGCCGGTGTGGTCCTCGGTTTCCGCGTAGGCGGTGGTGGCGATGCGGACGCGTTCGGGGCCGGCGAGGTCGCGGCCGCTGCTGAGGTAGCGGCGGGCGCCGTCGATGAGCCAGCCCAGGATGCCGGGGCCTTCTTCCATGACGAGGAGGTCGGCCAGGTTGTCGATCTTGCGGTCGTCGGGGACGACGCGTTCGAAGGGGATCAGGCGCATGCGGCGCCAGAACGCGAAGCCGCCGGTGCCGACTTCCGGTTTGTGGTTGCCCAGCAGCCAGAGTTTGTGGGTGGGTTCGAAGGAGAAGGGGTCCTGGCGCATGCGGCGGGCCTTGATGCGGTCGCCGCCGGTAAGCAGCTTGACCCGGGCCTCGTCGAACTTGTCGCCGGGTTTGATCTCCGAGCACACGTACACGCGCCGGCCGTGGAGTTCAGCGAGGTCGGTGGGGTGGCCCTCGAACGGCTTGGCCATGAGGAAGCCGGGCGGGGCCGCGTCCGCGTAGTCGCCGAGAAGTTTCATCATGACGTCGAGGAGGACGGACTTGCCGTTCTTGCCGGTGCCCCACAGGAAGGGCAGGATCTGGGCGCCGACGTCGCCGGTGATCGAGTAGCCGAGCAGCAGGTGCAGGTAGTCGATCATTTCCTGGCCTTCGGTGTCGTCGCCGAAGGTGTCGTGCAGGAAACGCAGCCAGCGTGGGACGGGGGTCTGCTGGGGGCCGACGGTGGTGGAGCGGGAGTGGAAGTCCTTGTTGGGGTCGGGGGCGCGCAGGAGTCCGGTGCGCAGGTCGACGATGCCGCGGGGGGTGCACAGGGCGTAGGGGTCGGCGTCCAGGCGGTCGGCTTTGAGGACCATGCCGGGGGCGGAGCGGGCCTGGGTGAGCATGGCGTTCATGCCGGCGGTCGACATGGCCCGGTCGCGGTGCTTGTCGAGGCGTTGCATGGTGAAGCGGCCTCGGGGGTCGTGGTCGGCGATGTTCTCTGCGAGGTCGCCTGCGGCCCACAGCACGGTGTCGTCCTCGTCGAATTGCCAGCGGGTGGTGTCCCACCTGAACCAGCCGATCCTGGGGACGTAGCGGTAGTCGTTGGCGTAGAGCTTGACGAACAGTTTGGCGTTGCCGCGGTCGGTCAGTGTGTCCGGTACGAGGCCGTGGGGAGTCGCTCCCCCGCCGGCGGCGGGGCGTTCGGCTGCGGACTGTGCCGGGAGGGGCAGCGCGAGGCCTTGCGCGCGGATCTGGGCGGCGACGGCCTCGGGGTCGAACTCGAAGAGCGTCTCATTGCTGGGGGAGGTCACGGGCGCCTCCCCGTAACGTGAAGGGGCCGTTGCAGGCCGGCAGAAAGACCGCTGCGAATGATCTGCTCGATGCGCAGGTCCTGCCCGGGGCGGGCCGCGGTTGCGGTGTCCTTGAGCGCCTGCTCAGCCTCTTGGTGGGGGAGACGGCCGGCCGCGATGAGACCGCCGAGGGTGTAGGCGGCCCGGTTGAGGGTGTCCGAGAAGCCGGCGCCCGCGGGGACCTGACCGCAGGCCTCGACGGGGGCCAGGATCGCGGCGAGGGTGCGCTCGGCCGGGCCGCGGCCGCCGCCGGCGGCAAGGACGGCCTGCTGGGCACGCGGTGGGACCGGGCGGGGTGCGGGGATGGTCGGGGCGGGCAAGTGGCCGGTGCGGTCGAGCTCTTGAGCCAGCCACTGGGGCAGGGCGGCCGGCTCGCGGACATCGCCGACCGGGGTGTAGGTGCCGTGCTGGGTGGTGGTGCCGGGAGCGATGATGTAGCTGCCGTGCGCGCGGACGTCGACCTGCCAGGCCAGAGCGCGGCCTGGGCTGGACCCTGCGGAGGACTTCCAGCGGCGGTTGCCCGTGGACCGGTACCACACATGCAGCCCTCCGGACGGGGTGCTGACGCGCAGTGTGGAGGTGTCCTCGGCGGGGCTGGGCTGGCCGCGGAGGGCGGCCAGAACGGCGAGGGTGTGGTAGCCATTGGCCAGGCCTGTCAGGTTGACCTGGTCGCCGATGCGGATGCCTGGCAGGATCCGGTCGCGGGCGGGCGGTTCGCTGGGGTGGGCGTCGATGTCGATGACGACCAGGCCGGCCGGCCCACAGGAGACACCGATGCCGAACTCGGGGTGCCGGCCCCACCATTGCTCGATGCGTTCCTGGTTCAGAGTGGCGGCGTGGAAGCTGTGGCACCAGCGTCCTTCGCCCAGGCAGGGGCAGGAAGCGGGGGCGTGCGCTGCTTCACGGCAGTTGGGGCAGTTCGCGGCGGGGGTCTTGCGGCCCGCGGCCAAGGGGTGCACCGGCCAACCGCGACGAGCGCAGGCCTGCGCGACGGCGAGAGAGCCAGCGACCGGAGGCGAGCGGCGGGCGTCCGTTGAGTCGCTGAGGGAAACCTGCAGGTCAGTAGACATCTGCATCCCCTTTCAGCGACCGAAGCGACTCAACGACGAACACACCCTAGCGAACGGGGCTGGTGTGGTCGTGGAGTACATGCGCAACAACGGTGACGTCGTGTCGATGATGCGACCGACAAAATTGCCCGTCAGCGACCGGAGCAGCAGCCCAGCGACCGGACGGGCTTCAGTCGCTTCCTGGAGCCACCCAAGAAACGTGCAGGTCAGATGGGCAAGAGAACCCAGATAGCGACTGAAGCGACTGAGGCCCACTATTTGTCACGCACACGAGCACTACTGGAGAGCTGGCATATAGCTAGCCCGAGTCGCTTCAGTCGCTTCAACATCAAAGCCAGCTCCTTGACCTGCGCAGATCCCCCACCTGCGTTTCAGCGACCGACGAATCCCCCCGGTCGCTGGCCGTTCAGTCGCTCGCTGCCCAGTCCTCGGAAGCGACTCAAGCGACCGAAGCGACTTACCCCCGAATACACCGTCGTCGTGCCGGTTCGTCGCCCTACAGGCTGGCGAGCGACTGCCGAACCAACTCCTCGCAGGCTCCCTAGGCCGTGTTTGAAATTGAGGCGTCGCGCTGCCTGCGCATGCAGGATCCGATGCGTTTCCCTGTCTTTCCGTTCCTCAGTTGCGGCTGTCGTATGTGTGCCGTGCGGCGGCGATGGCCGATCGGTTCCGGTTAGCCCACGCTGCCAGGGTCTCCAGTGGTTCACGGATCTCATCGATCAAGGGGGTGGTGGCGTACTCCACGCGCGGCGGTGCATCGGGGTGGACGGTCCGGGTGATCAGCCCATTCCGTTCCAGGTTGCGCAGGCTGAGAGTCAGCATGCGTCGGCTGATGCCGTCGATGGCGCGCTCCAGTTCGGTGAACCGGTGTGGACCCTCGCCGAGTACAACCAGCACTTGAGCACTCCACTTGTCCCCGATCAGGGCGAGGACTTCTCTCAGCGGGCAGTCGGGGATCTCCGGTGTGCCGTCCGGGGGCGGCGGTGTGAGCTGGTCTGTTACCTCGGTGTTCCGTTGCGACATGAAAGTGCCTCCTTCCGCAGGGCCTGAGCATGCTTCAGGATGATTGCTGTTACAAGTCGTAACGTTCCTGGTGGCAGGGCTACTTGGCTGTGTCACGGGGGACGATCTGAGGCAGCGGACAAGGAGCAGCGGGTGCCGACGGCGCGCAGCAACCGGTTAAAGATCTGCTACGAAGTCTCCGGGGACGGACCGGTTCTGGTTCTGCATCCGGGAATGTTCCAAACAGGCGCGAGCTGGAGGGATACCGGATACACCTCGAGGCTGCAGGCCGATTACACGGTGGTGGCTGTCGACCCGCTGGGCCTGGGCGCAAGCGACGACCCGCACAATCCCTCCGCCTACGCTCTGGAGCGCCGCGTCGAGTCTGTCACCGCTGTCCTCGACGACATCGGTACCGACCGGGCTGGCATTTGGGGCTATTCGATGGGTGCCTTGACCGCGCTGGGCATGGCCCTACAGGCGCCGGAACGGTGTGCACGGGTCATCGCCGGTTCCTGGGACCCCGTGGACGGCTTCGCCTCCGCCCGCGACTACGTCTTCCGGCAGCTCGGACTGCCCCCTGACACCGACGCGTTCGACATCCTGCGGCAGGGCGCCTACGCCGACCCCGCGCAGGCCGCCGTCATCGACGCAGCCGATCCCGCGGCCCTGCGCGCCAACTACGAGGCGTTCTCCCGTGACCGCGCCCTCGACATCGGTCTGGCATCCACCGATGTCCCCATGCTGATGTATTGCGGCACATCCGACCCCTGGCACGAACCGATGCGCAAGGTTGCCGAACGCACAGGCAGCGGCTTCTTCTCCGTGCCCAGGGCCGACCACCATGGCGGCTGGGCCCGCGCTGCCGACGTCCTGTCCCAGGTTCTGCCCTTCCTGACGGCTGAGAAATGGTGACCCGTGCGGGTAACGGCCATCAAACTGGCCGAGGTGACCTGACGGATGCTCAGTGGGAACGACTCAAGCCGCTGCTGCCGCCGGTATTGACAAAAGGAATGCACCGTGATATGGACTTTGCCGGAACCGATGCTCACCAAGACGGTGTACAGCCCTGTCCTGCCGCCGCTGTCGGCCGGGGAACCCAAGTGGGACGGATTCCGGGCACTGCTTTCCGTCGATGCGGGCCAGGTGGTGCTGCGCTCCAGGCGCGGCACCGAGATGCTTCCGACGTTTCCGGAGGTCGTGGCCGGGGCCGTGCAGCTGCCGGACGCGACCGCGCTGGACCAGGTTATGTGACCTGTAGACGTGTCTCAGCTGGTTGGTGTTTTCACACTCCCCGGACTGGCATCGTCCAACCGCGTCGCCCGCGGCAGGGCAGGAACGGACGCACGGTGGTGTAGCGGTTGGCCGGCTGGCGGCGCATCTCGGTGTCGGCCTCGCCGTCGCCCCCCGGAACCCGTTCGTCCCGCAGCCGCGCGGCAGAAGTGGCGGGGTTCTGTTGTGGGCTCCAGTCGCGGGCTTTGATCGGAACGTCCTGGAGGTATGGCGAGGCGGGGCGCGCGGCAGTGTGATGGGTCGCTGACCTGCGTATTGCTGCCTAGGAAAATTCTTTCCCATTGTCGGTTTCGGCGGCAAGGCAGACCCTTGGGGTGTCGCTGCGCGCCGCGGCATCGTTCGCCGGAGGCGACACCCGACCGGGAAGCACAAGGTCGACAACGTTCTCTGGAACCGTGATCTCCATTGTGACTTCACGTAGGGCTGGCGCGCGGGAACGGATGCCTTGCAGGCATCAGGAACGACCGGAGAATGCGCATCTCCAAGGAAGACGTAAGGCAGGTAAGGACGCCCCATGACCGTTCCCCCCACGTCCCGTCGCCCCAGGCCCCGCGTCACGCGACGCGGCCTGATCGGAGCCGCAGGCGCATTAGCGGCAGGCGCCGCGTTCACCCCCGCCGCGACGGCGGCCACCAAGCCAAACCCCATCAACGCCGACACCTCGAAGGCAGACACAACCGTGCAGCGCAAAATCAATTTTGATCGTGATGGTCTGACCCTGGTGGGTGACCTGTTCACTCCCGACGGCTTCAACAACAACGGTCACTACCAAGCGGTCATCGTTCAGGGCTCGCTCAGCTCGGTGAAGGAGATGATGTCCAGCACCTATGCGCGGAAGTTTGCTGAGCAGGGCTTTGTCGCGCTGGCCTTCGACTACGCCCACTACGGCGAGAGCGCTGGCGCGCCGCGTCAGTTCGAGTCTCCAGCCGAGAAGCTGAGCGATCTCCAGGCCGCCGTCACGTACCTGAGCGAGCAGCCGTACGTGGATGCCGTCGGCATGGTCGGCGTGTGCACCTCGGCCAGCAACGGCACCTACCTTGCCGCAGAGGACCCGCGCGTGAAGGGCTTCGCGACGGTCGCGGCCTTCCTGGCCGACGAAGACACGTTCAAGGGCACCTACGGCGAGGACGGGATTGCCCGGCGTCTCGCGGACGCCGACGCCGCCCGTCACAAGTTCGAGCGCACGGGCAAGGCGACGATCATCCCGGTGTACAGCGAAACCGACCGGAAGGCCGCCAACTACAGCCCGAGGCCCGGCAATTACGACTACTACACCAACCCGGCACGCGGAGGTGTCCCCCAGTACAAGAACGAGTTCGATGTCTCGTCCTGGGACACGTGGTTCTCCCTCGACCCGCTCAGCCAGGCCCCGAAGGTCACGACACCGACGATGGTGGTGCACTCCGACGGCTCAGCGTTCCCGGCCAAGGCGAAGGCACTCTACGAGAGCGTCCAGGGCGAGAAGGAACTCGTGTGGGCCGACGGAACCCACTACGACTACTACGACTCGCCCGCGCAGATCGACAACGCCGTCGCGAACGTGACGCGGTTCTTCCGCACCCACCTGGTCTAGGCGCTCGCCGCCGGCCCCACCCGTACTTCGCTCCGGCAGAGTCGCGCCCGCCCCCCTCCTTGACCCGGGCGCGGTTCTGCACAGCGGCGACAATGAGAGATGTGAGCGTGAGCGCGAAGAACCCGCACCTGGAGGAGCTGGGCCAGTTCCTCAAGGCCCGCCGCAGCGAACTCAGCCCGGCCGCGCTCGGTCTGCCCCCGGGAGACCCCGGAACGCGTCGCGTGAGCGGCCTGCGCCGGGAAGAAGTCGCCGCGCACGCCTCGATCAGCCAGGACTACTACAGCCGCATCGAACAGGGCCGCCTCGCCCCCTCCCCACCGGTACTCGACGCCCTCGCGCACACGCTGCGCCTCACACCGGTCGAGCGCACCTACGTCGAAGGGCTCGCCCGACAGGCCGACCGACGCACCTCACCCAGACGCCGGCCGACGCCGGTACGACCGCAGATCCAGCGCCTCCTGGACCAGCTGACCCTCACGCCCGCGTTCGTGGTGGGGAAATACCTCGACTACCTCGCCTGGAACCCCCTCGCCGCGGCGCTGCTCATCGACATCGACAAGATGGCCCCACACGAGCGCAACTACGTCCGGATGCTGTTCGCCGACCCGCGCATGAAGGACTTCTACGACGACTGGGAGGGCATGGCCCGCACCGGTGTCGCCCTCCTGCGCATGCAGGCCGTCGACAACCCCAAGGACCCACGGCTCGTGAACCTCGTCGGCGAACTCTCGGTCGGCTATCCCCTCTTCCGGCAGTGGTGGGCAAGCCGCCACGTCGCCAGCCAGAACTTCGGCAGCAAGACCATCCACCACCCCGACCTCGGCGAGTTCACCTTCGACTGGGACAGCTTCTACTGGAGCGGAGACCCCGACCAGCACCTCACCGTCTGGTCACCCGCCCCCGGCTCCCCCAGCGAGGAGAAACTCCGGATCCTCAGCTCATGGATCGAACCATCCGCCACCACCGAAAACATCACCACCAGACGAAACGGATCATGACAGGACTGCCACACGGTGGTTGCGGTGTCTGACGAGCCGCCGACAGGCGGTTTCGCCGGATCAGAAGGGGCCATTCAGTTCGCTCAGCGTGCCCATGACCTGTTCCACGAGCGGGACAGCGGGGTCGTCCCGTCGTCGCTCGTCCAGGCGTCGGTGGCAACGTCCAAGCAGGCGATCGCTGACGCCGCGACTGCCTAAGCACAAAGGCCGTTGGCGGGTTCGGAGCCACCACCGAGACAGCGGGAGATCTCCGGCACGGCCAGGATCGGATCTTCTGCCCCAACGGAACGACTCCGCCAGCCACAGGCCCTTGATCCGAAAGCCGACGTCCCGGAGAAGTGGTCCCACCCGGCGGTCTGCCTGCAAGGCCCTGAGCTGGGCCAGAAATGCCGGTCCATGCGGCTCGCGATAGATCACCAAGTGGGGCCGAAACACCCGTTCGCCGTGGCCGGAGAAGTCGTTTCACGCAATCGGCCAGTCCGCAATGGTCTGAAATGCACGTACATCAGCCTGTGGTCCGGGACACTGGACCACCTCGATGCAACTCCACATCCCCGGAGGCACGCCATGTCCATCCCCGCCGACCAGCTGTCTGACCCCGCGGTGCGCGCCCTCGTGACTGCCATCAATGCCCACGACCGGCAGGCGTTCGCCGACGCCCTTACGCCAGGCGCCACCATGTCCGATGATGGCTCGGACCGCGATCTGCGCCAGTGGGCGGAGAAGGAAATCTTCTCCGCCAACGGCCACATGGATGTCGAGTCCGAATCGGACGACGGCCTGTCTCTGGTAGCGGACTACCGCAACGACATCTGGGGCGCCATGCGCACCCGGTGGCAGTTTGTGATCGACGGTGAGAAGGTGAGCCGCTTCGAAACCGGTCAGGCTTAGCCGCGTCGCTGCTACTTCGGTCAGCGCGCTTGATGACCATTCGAGTTGGCGTGTCGCCTTTCGGGGGCGCGTGACAGCCGGTGTTGTGCTCACGCTCCGTCAGTGTGAGACCGGCGGGCTCTCTGATCAGTGGCCCTCGGGGAGGGCCCAGGTATCCTCTGACATCGAAGCTGGACGGCTTGAGCACCGCGCTCTAGTGGAAGGTCCAGCCGACGCGCGCGGTCGAGGGGCAGCCGATGCTGCACCGGGGGAGTTGCGGCTGCCAGTACGAGCGCGGTGGCGGCCTGCTCGACGTGAAAGCGTTGTTCGAGCAGTTCCCGGGCACGGAGATTCGGCATCCCGATGCCGCCCGTCCAGGGCGTGGGGCGCCCGGCCGACGCCGGGTTCCCGTAGGCAGGCCGCCCGCTACTCGGCGGGGATCCGCTGAGCCAGGTCCGCGGCGAGCTGTCCGGCCGCGCGGCCGCGGGGCGTGAGGTCCAGCGTTTCCAGCAGCCGCATGTACCCGACCGCCTCGCGGGCCTCGGTGGCGGTCAGGACAGGAACCCGGGGCTCGTTCGGGTAATCGCCGGTCACCGGCTCAGCAGTCTCCACGTACCGATCAACAGCAGGCAGCGTGGATAGGACACGACGCCGCCCGGGATCAGCCGGCCTTCGGCGCCTCACCGCGGGCCAGGCCGCAGGAAGTCGGCGTCGACGTCGCCCGCGACGCCTCCGGCCGGTGGCGCCACCCCGCACGCTGGCACCGCGCACGCCCCGACCTCTCCCCCGCCGACGTCCCCGGCCCGGCGTCACCGCCGCCCTGAGGGCGGTGCAGCGCGGAGGCCCCCCGCGCGCAGCAGCGGTGAGCCCGATGTACGGCCGCGTTGCGCGGCCCAACTCGCCCGTGCTGCTCTCTGGCGTGGAACCGGCGGGCAACGATGCCAAATGGGTGACGGGGCGGAACGGTTCGGCGGTGAAACCGTTCAGCCGACCGGTCGACACGAAGACCTGATCGCTGACCGGCCTGGTCGTTCACCGCTATGACTGCCGTCGTGATCAAGAACATGCTGCGCGTGCTCGCCGCGCTCTCCCTCTCCCTCACCCCGCTCGCCGTGCCTGCCTCAGCGAACGCCGTCCCGGCCGCCGCGGCGGCGCAGACCTTCCCGCTCTCCTACGCGATCGGCCAGATGCCGGTTGCCGAGGAGTCCCGCGCCGGCTACACCCGCGACAAGTTCAAGCACTGGAACTCCGGCCTGGATCCGGCCGACGGCTGCAACACCCGCGCCGAGGTCCTCCTGGCCGAAGCGTCCGAAGCGCCGACCGTGTCGGCCGGCTGCAAGCTGAGCGACGGCGAGTGGCTGTCGTACTACGACGAGCAGGAAGTCAGCGACCCCGCCAAGCTCGACATCGACCACATGGTCCCCCTCGCCGAGGCCTGGGACTCCGGCGCTTCCGCCTGGAGCGCTGAACGGCGCGAGGCGTACGCCAACGACCAGGACGCCGCCGCCAGTCTGGTCGCGGTCACCGCGCGCACGAACCGTCAAAAGGCCGACCAGGACCCGAGCTCCTGGATGCCGCCAGCCCCAGCCGCCACCTGCCGCTACCTCGCCGAATGGACCGCGACCAAGCTCCGCTGGGGCCTGAGTGCCGACCAGAGCGAGATCGACACCATCAACGTCTACGCCGGCGGACCGTGCCAGATGACCGTCGTCCACTACATCCCGGCGCCGTAAGAGGGCGGGTAGGTTTTAGCGCTTCCAGGCCGGCGTCACGGCCTACGCGGAGGCCAAGAACCTCGACAGGGCCACGGTCGAGATGGATGTAAAGAAGAAGGCGCGCCACCCGGAGCTGCCGAAGAAGGACACCGGCGCCGAGGCGTGACGTACGCCTCGGCACCGGCCGGAACTCGGTGAGTCCGGTCGGTGAGTCCGGTATGGATCAGGGGGGATCCTCCGGATGATCATGCGTAACCAAGATCAGCAGCCGACTTTGTCGGGGTGTAGGCAGTAGAGGCCACTTCGCCTTGCTTGGGGCGGATCTGTTCCGCCCCAAGCAGCTTGCGGCTATGAACGGCGACGATGCCGACCCGTACTGGGGAGGCGGCACGCCCCCTCCTGGCCGGGCAAGTTGCAGTGTGCGTAGCCGGGGCATGGCGCGCGCGACATTGGTGCCGGTGATGCCCCAGAGTCTCGGTGAGCCGCGGAAGCGGCGTCGGCACGCCTCCCTGGGCCGGCATTCCCTCTGCACCGGCTTCTCCTGTGCATGGCAGGACACATGCGGTCAGGCGCTGCGTGATCGGCGTGCTGGCGTCTTCTTCGTGGTCTTCTTCGCTGCCGTCTTCCTGGCAGGCTGCTTCTTCGCGGTCTTCTTCGGCATTTCGTGGACGTCGGCGTCTTCACCGCGGGAGGCCTTGGCCTGCTGGACGGACTCGGTCAGGGCGGCCATGAGATCGAGGACCTTGCCCGGCTGCTCCGGCTCCGGGGCTTCGGGCAGGGGTTTGTCTTCCCGCTTCGACTCGATGATCTTCGCCAGGGCGTCGGTGTAGGCGTCCTCGAACTCCGGCCCGTCGAGGTCGTCGCGCGCCATCGACTCCATCAGGGCGAGCGCACCCTTGATCTCCTCCTCGGAGACCTTCTCGTGCGGCGGGTCGACGGCGGCCGGATCGCGAATCTCGTCCGGCCAGCGCATCGCGTGCAGCTTATGGGCAGTGTTTGAAGGTGTCCGTTGTCCACTTCCTGGGTTGCGTCATCAGCGGGGGTCGAAGAGCGTGAGTGGCTTCGAATGAGCACTTATTTCTGAGCTGTCCGCGCTGGTCAGACGGTGAGTTAGGGTCGTAACAACATGCCGATCTTGACTGAAGTCGGGGAGGGTGCCGGTGTCGATGACGGTGTTCGACAAGAGTGAGCGGCTCATCTGGGCGGGTCAGGGTGCCGCTTATGCCGGAAGCTTCGCCAAGCTGTGCGCCTATCCGGTGTCGCAGTTGCTCGATGCCGCCGAGGTCGGGCCGAGCTCGCGGATGCTGGATGTAGGGACTGGGCCGGGGACGGTCGCTGCTGCCGGGTGTGCCCGGGGCGCGACGGTGACGGCCGTGGATGCGGAGCCGACCATGGTCGAGTTGGCCAAGCAGGCCGCACCCACGGCTGACGTGCGCGTGGCCACTCTTCCTCGGCTGCCCTTCACCGACGGAGAGTTCGACGCCGTCGTGGCCAACTTCGTGCTGAACCACGTGGGCCAGCCCAAGGTGGCCTTGGCCGAACTGCGCCGTGTCGTGAGGCCCAACGGTTGGATCGCGTTGACGATATGGGCGGTGCCGCCGGCCGCGGGACAGACTTTGATCGGCCGCGCGATCCAAGCCGCGGGTGCGGTGCGTCCACCACACCTGCCCGCAGGGCTGGCCCCCGATGATGATTTTCCCCGCGACGAGAGCGGCCTGAGGGGGCTGATGGATGCGGCAGGGCTGCGGGAGGCGGTGTGCGAGACCTTGCGCTGGGATCACCGCGCGAGCGCCGACGAGTGGTGGAGCGGACCTGCGAGTGGAGTGGCCTTCGGCGGACAGCTGGTGCAGAGCCAGACGCCTCGGGTCCGGGCCGAGATCAAGCGTCACTTCGATCTATTCAGCGCCGAGTTTGCTGGCGAGGACGGTCTCCTGAGGTTGCCGCATGCGGCCCTGCTCGCGCGTGCGCGTCGCTGATCCAGGTCGGATGCTGTCATGTAGCGGTCAGGCAGGAATCCGAGCCGGCGGGGCGCACATCTGAACTTCGGCCGCTCTTCATCTGTGTACGGACCAATGTCCCGAGCCGTCAGGGGTCAGGGTCGGCCGGGGGCGGTGTCTCCAGTCTCGGGCTGATCAGGGTGACGCCACTGTGGGCCTGCAGGGCGACTCGCAGGGCCTCGTTCTCCAGGGCCAGGCGCCGGATGTGGTCTTCGTAGATGTGCAGGTGGCGGGTGAGGTTCTCCTTCTCTGCGCGCAGGCGGGCGATGATCTGCTGGTCCTTGTCGGTGTTGCGGGCGCGGGGCTGGGTCTCCGGGCGGGCTGCTTCCGTCTGGAGTCGGGTGATCTGATCGGGGAAGTCCCGGTAAAGGGTCTGGCGGGCGACGCTGAGGCGACGGGCAAGAGCGGAGACGGTGGCCCGGGGCCCGTCTGCGATGCCTTCCAGCAGGGCCTCGACGGCGGCATCGACGGCCTGAGGGGTCAGTTCGTGCCGTCTCATGTCCGCACCTGCTGATCTGGTGCCGGGGTGGGATGGCCGAGAATGGAGGCGATCTCGTCGCGGCGCCTGGCCAGCCGGTCGCGGACGAGTGGAGCGAGGATGTGGCCGCGCGCTAACTGGGCTTCCATCTGGGCGAGTCGATGGTGCCAGGCCGCCCAGTTGTCGTCGGTGAAGGCGGCGTTGTTGCAGGCCAGGGGCTGGCAGCTGTTCAGTGCAGGAGCCTGGGCGCTGTCGGCCGGTGGCCTGCAAAGACGGCGGTCGGGGTTGTCGGTGCAGGTGACGAACGTGCCCGGGTAGATCCGCGGATCGCTGCGTTGCATGAGTTTGCGCAGCTGTGCTTCGTCGGGTGTCTTGCCCAGGAACCGGATCCGGTCGCCGAACTTCTCCAGGCGTGCGGCGGTCTCGGCAGCGGCGGGACCATGCAGCCGCTGGTGTTCGTGGCCGTCGACCATGACGGCGAGTCGTTCGCCCCGGGCGAGAACCTGTTCCTGTTGGGCTTCGGCTCGGAATCCGGAACGGGAGGTGCCGGCGTAGCCCTCGAACATCTGGATCGACAGGTGGCGGTATTGGATCGCGCCGGCGATCGTGCCGCCGGGGCGGCGTGCGATGAACCAGGCCAGCGTGCGGCGGAACTGGCTGGTGCGCAGAATCCACTGGCGTCCACTGACCAGCGGGATGCCGTCGATGCGGCCGCGGGCCGCGCAGTAGGTGTTGATCCACTGGATGAAGTACCGCAGATCGGTGTTGGTGCTGGTGACCGTCTTGGCCCGCCGATTTGTGCGGTGGAAGTGCCGGGAGGTGGGCGGGATGGCGAACAGCCGCTTCTGCCGGGGCCCTTGGAGCCGTTCCAGGACCTCGATGGCCTTGGCCACCGGAGGCCCGACGATCCAGGTCGCCTCAACGCCCCACGGGCTGCCCTCGCCTTTGAACGCCTGGCTGGTCACGCGGCAACGGCTGATGCGTCCGGTGGAGTCGGTCTCCCGGCTCAAGCACCCGCGTCGTAGGTGTTTGACCTCGCTGTCGCGCATGCCGGACAGATAGGCGATGACGATGTATGCGGCCGCGTGCAGCAGCCTGACCAGGTTCTGCACTTCGGTGGCCGCCACGCTGTCCTGCCAGGGACGGCCGTCGAGAGGCGCGTCGAACGCGGTCCACAGGTAGACGTCATCTGCGACGCCGACGATGTCGGCGGTCGCGTCGACAAGCCGGCGGGCGCCGGGCTCAAGGACGCTGCGCTGGCTGCAGCCGATCTCTCGGGCCAGATGCCGCATGCTCAGGCCGCGGGGGCCGTTCGTGCCCCCGGGCAGCGGCCTGTCGGCCGCCCGGTAGCGGTCCAGCAACACCGCGAGCCGCTCACGGGCGCCCCGACCGTCCGCGCTGATTTGGCAGTGTCGGCGGGTGTGCAGGGCGGTCCATTCGGCCAGCCCGGCGAGGATATTGTCGGAGAAGTCGTGGACGAACCGCAGAGCCCAGACCAGCAGCGGACCCATGACCGCTTCGGGGATGCGGGGCGTGGTGTTCTCCCGACCACGCCGTCCAGCTCCGCCCTCGATCCAGTCGTCGACCAGCAGTGGATCCAGCGCCAGCCGGTCGCCCTCCGTCAGGGCGTCGCGGTAGAGCCAGAACAGCCGGACGGCCCGGCGTTTGTGGTCCCGCCGCTCGATGCTGCCGCCCCGCGCAATCAGGTCGTGGTTATAGCGGCGCAGCAGGTCGGGGGTGACACCGCTGATGGAGTCGGCCCCCATGGTCTGCGCCCAGGTCAGGAACGCTCTCGTTGCGCCGAACAGGCCGTGAATGGTGGTGACGGTCAGTTCGTTGAGGCCGGGCGGCGGCTTGTGGGCCAGCAAGGCGAAGAAGAGGTCCTTGGCGACCGGGCGGAAGACGGCTGGCAGGGTCGAGAACCGGATCCTCAGGCAGTTCGCGGTGTCCTGCAGGACGGCTGGGGTCAGGTCCCAGACGTCATCGACGAAGCGGGAGGTCGTCCGCGGTGCCGTATCCCGCCGCAGCGGGCGTTTGCCCAGGACCAGCGCGTCCGGTCGGACCCGGCTGCCGACAGTGGGAGGCGAGGTGGCGATCAGATCCATGCATCCTCCTCCGGGTCTTCCAGCAACTCCAGCACCGTGCCGTCCGGTTTGAGGCGGCCCGCGGCCTCCAATTCAGCCGCGGTGAAGCGGGGGAGGATGTCCTCGGTGATCGCCAGCCAAACCTGACCGAAGCGCCGCCACCACATCTCACGGTCCATCGCCTCCCAGCGGGCAGCGAGTTCGTCCAGCAGGACGAGCTGGGCCGGCAGGTGGTCGGCGGTGGACAGCGCATTGCGGCAGGCGAAGCACTGCAGGAACGAGGCGGCGCAAGGCCCGGAGTTGAAAGGGCTGTTGTGGTAGGCGGTGCAGGCCGTGAAGGCTGCCTCCTGCCGCCCGTCCAGGCCTGCTTCCTCGCCGGCCCGGCGCAGGACAGTGATCGCTTTGCCGTTGGCCTCGACCAGCCGCCGGTGTTCCGCGCGTGCCGCGGCCTCGGCGTCGGCCAGCGACATACTGACGACGTCGGCAGCCCACTCTTGGACCACGGGATCACCGCTGAGGTAGTTCGAGAACAGCACGTCCTGGGAGTTGGTGCGGGCCGCGGACGGCAGATGACCGCCCGTCGCGCGGGTGTAACGTCGCTCCTCGGTGGTCTTGAGCCGGTTCAGGCTCAGTTCGAACCCCTCGATTGCCGCGAGTTCCGCATGCTGACGGGCCCAGGCCCCGAACTTGAGCGAACGTCCCAGCCGGCGGGCGAAGGGATCGATGTGCCCGAAAGTGGCGTCGTTGCCGTATCGAGGGCTGTCGCCGACCCAGATCGACCACAGGCGGTTGGATCTACTGAACTGGCGGCCGCGACGGGTCAGGCGCTCGATGAACAGGTAGTAGCCCCCGGCGGTGGTGAACCGTTCGCTGTCCTTGCCGATCTCTACGGTCATTTCCTCGAACCACCGCGTCGGGCCGCGGCGGCGCTTGACCGCCTCCAAGACCACGGCCCGGCCTTCCAGAACACGGTGCTTAGCTGGCAGTTCCTTGATCGCCTCTCCGTTCCAGCCCGTGGCCAGGACGCCGAGCACGATCAGCGGGGCGAGGTCGTCGTTCGTCAGGAACAGATGCCGGGCGAGCTGGTAGCGGAGCCTGGTCCCCGGCAGCTCGCAAACCCGACCCCGCGAGATGGGCACCCTTCCGGACTCCGCCATGGCCGTCAGCGAGGCTCCGAGCTCGCGGTCGGCCTCCGGCAGCGTTTCCGGGTGCATGAGGGATCTCGATCGCCTTCGCGGTGGGCAGCGGCAGATCCTGCAGCTCCGCATCGGAGATGGCGACGATCTGGTCCTTGGCGTACTCGTAGCCCTTGCCGATCTCGGACTGGGGGATCTCGCGGTCCTCCAGATCGCAGATCTTCCGCACCCGTACCCGACCCATGTCCTCCAGGTGGTACTGGTGGAACTGGATGGAGTGATTCTCGGTCGCGGATGCGACGCGGATAGGGATGGTGACCAGGCCAAATGAGATGGCACCGCTCCAAATAGTTCGGGGCATGGCAGACCTCCAGTACGCCCCGAGCCCTCCCAGCCTAAAAGCACCACCCGCGCCAGGCACCTGAACCGCGCCCCCTCATCTACCAGCGTCAGAGGCACCAGTGACCGGCCGTGGTCGGCCCCATACGTTGGCCACGCTCATCATCGCCACCACCGCAAGGAGTGCAGCAGCGCGGGGCGGGTTTGGCAGTGTCGCGCCGCCGCCTGCACGTTTTCCGGCCGTCCGCACGCTGAGCGGCACGAGGCGCGACATGGACGAAGCCTCTGGAGCTACCCGGGTGACCGCGTGGACAATGCGACGCGCCACCTTCGAACAAGTTTTCGGTTTCCGGTTATGGTGAAGACCTGGAGGGACACGGGGCAGGGGAGGGGCGAACGAGAGTCAGGAGGTGCGTAGCGGTGGATTTACTCATCTGCACGTTGCCTCCGGCTATTCGGCCCGGTTCGGCGCATCCCTCCCCGATGCTCTCGTGCAACGTGCTGCCGAGCGCGGGATGACGACGCTCGCCCTGACGGACCGGGACACCGTCGCGGGCACGGTCCGCTTCGCCAACGCCGCGGCGGCCGCCGGTATCCGCCCCGTCTTCGGCGTGGACGTCGCTGTCGCTCCTCTCACCTCGCCCACCCCGGCCGCCGCACGGCCGCGTACGCCGGTGCGCGGCGGGGCGCACGTGATCGAGCCGCCGCTGCGGATCACGCTGCTGGCGCAGAACGCGGCCGGGTGGGCCCGGTTGTGCCGTCTGGTGTCCGCCGCGCACGCCGTGGCCGACGGAACGTCGCCGGTGGTGTCGTGGGCGACCTTGCGCGCCTACGCCGATGACGATCTGGTGGTGCTTCTCGGCCCTGCCTCCGAGCCGGTGCGGGCCCTGTCCGCCGGCCGCCCGGATGTTGCTGAGCAGCTGCTGGTGCCGTGGCGGGAGCTGGCCGGAGAGCGGCTGCGGCTGGAGGCCGTGTACTTGGGCCGGCAGGGCACGGGAGCGGGCTCGCTGCGGCTGGCCGCGCGCACGGTGGGTCTGGCCGACCAGGTCGGCGTCCGCGCCGTCCTGTCGAATGCGGTCCGCTACGCCGATCCCGGCCAGCACCGGCTGGCGGACGTGCTTGATGCGGCCCGGCTGTTGCGGCCCGTCGATCGCCGGCGCCTGGACGGTGGTGAACGGTGGCTGAAGGGTCCCGAGGTCATGGCGGCGGCCGCCGAGCGGATCGCCCAGGCCGTCGGCGACGACCCCGCGCGCACTGTCCGTCTGCTGGCCGAGACCGAAGCCACCGGCCGGTCCTGCACCCTTACCCCGGCTGATCTCGGGCTCGGACGTCCCCACTTCCCCGAACCGGCCGTGGTGGGAGCGGGCCCGGAGCCGGGTTCGGCGATGCGGCTGCTGCGGCAGCGCTGCGAGGCCGGAATGGTCGCCCGTGGCCTGGACCGCGACGAGCGCGCCGTACGGCAGCTTCGGTACGAGCTGGACGTCATCGGCCGGTTGGGTTTTGAGGGGTATTTCCTGGCCGTGGCCCAGGTCGTCGCGGACACCAGGGCGCTGGGGATCCGGGTCGCGGCGCGCGGCTCCGGCGCCGGCTCCATGGTCAATCACGCGCTGTTCGTCGCCACCGCCAATCCTCTGGAGCATCGGCTGCTGTTCGAGCGGTTCCTCAGCGAGCGGCGTACGTCGTTGCCGGACATCGACCTCGACGTGGAGTCCGAGCGGCGTCTGGAGGTGTACGACGCGATCATCAAGCGGTTCGGGAAGGAGCGGACCGCGGTCACCGGCATGCCCGAGACCTACCGGGCCCGTCACGCTCTGCGGGACACTGGCCTCGCCCTCGGGATTCCGCCCCAGGTCGTCGGCGAGATCGCCAAGAGTTTTCCGCACATCCGGGCCCGGGACATCCGCGGCGCCCTGGCCGAACTGCCGGAGCTACGCCAACTGGCCTCTGAGGCGGGGAAGTTCGGGCCGCTGTGGGAGCTCGCCGAAGGCCTGGACGCGCTGCCGCGCGGCTACGCGATGCACCCGTGCGGAGTGATCTTGTCGAATGCGTCGCTGCTGGAGAGGCTTCCTGTGCAGCCGACCCCGGCCGGCTACCCGATGGTGCAAGCGGACAAGGAGGACGTGGAAGATCTCGGGCTCTTGAAGCTCGACGTGCTGGGCGTGCGCATGCAGTCCGCGATGGCGTACGCGGTGTGCGAGATCCGCCGCACGACCGGACGTCTGCTTGATCTCGATAACCCCGACCACGTCAGCCTGAACGACGAGAAGGCCTTCGAGATGATCCGGGCCTCGGACACGGTGGGCTTGTTCCAGCTCGAAAGTCCTGGGCAGCAGGATTTGGTGGGCCGATTGCAGCCGCGCCATATGCAGGACGTCATCGCGGACATCAGCCTGTTTCGGCCCGGACCTGTCAGTGGGGGCATGCCTGCTCTCTTCATCGCTGCCCGCCATGGCGCTGAACCGGTGTATGCGCACCGGGACCTTGAGCCGATCTTGTCCGATACGTACGGCGTGGTGATCTGGCATGAGCAGATCATCGCCATCCTGTCCCGGATGACCGGGTGCGACCGGGCCGCCGGCGATGTCGCCCGCCGCGCGCTGGCCGACCCCGACCGTCTCCCCCGGGTCGAGCAGTGGTTCCGCCGGACCGCGGGCGAGCTCGGCTACACCAAGGACGTGCTGGACGAGGTGTGGGAGACGGTCTCCTCCTTCGGCGCCTACGGTTTTTGCCGTGCTCACGCGGTGGCCTTCGCCGTGCCCGCCCTGCAGTCCGCCTATCTGAAGGCGCACTTCCCGGCGTATTTGTACGCCGGCCTGCTGGAGCACGATCCGGGGATGTGGCCGCGCCGGGTGATCGTCGCCGACGCCCGCCGCCACGGCATCCCCGTGCTGCCCGTCGACGTCAACCACTCCCGCGGGACTCACAGTGTGGAACAGACCGGACAGGGCTTCGGGGTGCGCCTGGCGTTCTCCACGGTCAAAGGCATCAGCGAGGCGGAGACCGACCGCCTGGTGGCCGGCCAGCCCTACACGGGGCTGCAGGATCTGTGGCTGCGTGCCCGCCCGTCCCTGCCGCTGGCCCAGCGCCTGATCCGTATCGGTGCCCTCGATGCCCTCTCTCCCGGCCTGACCCGGCGCGATCTGCTGCTGCAGGCCACCGAACTGCACCGGCAGTCCCGCAACCGCACTGCCACCGACGGCCAGCTGCCGCTGGGCGGCGAGCTCGCGGCCGTGGCCCCGAGCAGCCTGCCGGAGATGACCAGCCGCGACCGGCTCGGCGCCGAACTCGAGGTCCTCTCCATCGATGTGAGCCGGCACCTGATGGAGCACCACCACCGGCTGCTGCGCGAGGTCGGCGCGACCGACGCCGCCCACCTGCGGGGCCTGGTGCCCGGCCAGAAGGTCCTGGTCGCCGGCGTGCGGGCCTCCACGCAGACGCCGCCCATCCCGTCCGGCAAGCGGGTCATCTTCTGCACCCTGGAGGACGGCTCCGGCCTGGTGGACATCGCCTTCTTCGAGGACTCCCACGAAGCCTGCGCGCACACCGTCTTCCACTCCGGGCTGCTGCTGGTCCGCGGCACGGTGGAGGCCCGCGGCCCGCGCCGCACCGTGGTCGGCGAGATGGCCTGGGACCTGGACGAGGTGGCCGCGGCCCGCCGCGACCACGGCCCCCAGGCCGCCCTCGACCTCCTCGGCCGCACCACCCCCTCCCCCACCCCCGCAGGCTCGCCCACCCCGCAACGCACCCTCGCCGACGGCACCGCCGGGGCCCACCTGCACCCGTACGCGGACCTCCAGCCCGCCGGCACCCGCTCAGCAGACCTGCGCCGGCTCGGCCACCGGAGCCAGGGAAGCGCGGGGTGATCACTATGGGCCGTCACATCCTCCACCTGCGTTTCGATCTCCTGGCCGAACCGGACGCCGAACTTGCCGAGCGGCTGCGCCGCCTGCTCGAAGGCATCACGCCCCGCGTGCAGATGATCGAGCCGGACATGGCCGTCCTCGACCTCACCGGCGCACTCCCCTACTGGAAGCGCGACGCCCGGGCCTGACCGAAGTGGTCCAACTGCGTGTCCTCGCCCACTTCGGCCTGCCCAGTTCCGCGGGCTGTGCGGGCAACCGGATGCTCGCCGCCATGGCCTGCGCCCTCACCCCACCGGACCGGCGCACCGTCATCGACGACCATCCCGAGGCCATCGCCGCCTTCCTGCGGCCCTGGCCGGTACGGGAGCTTCCCGGCGTGGGCGCGAAGACGGCGGCCACGCTCGCCGAGTACGGCCTGCACACCGTCGGCGACGTCGCCGACGTCCCCCAGGGCACCCTGCAGCGCCTGCTCGGCGCGCGGGCCGGACGCGCCCTCCATGAGCACGCCCACGGCCGCGACACCACCATCGTCGACCCCACGCCGGCCCCGGCGAGTCTCAGCGCGGAGCACCGCTTTGCCCGCGATGAACTGGACCCGGCCGCCCACCGGCGCGTCCTGCTCGCCCTCGCCGACGACCTCGGGGCCCGCCTGCGCACCTCTGGCCAGATCGCAACGGGCGTGACCCTGACGGTCCGCTACGCCGATCTCACTGCCACCCGGCGCAGCAGGACCCTGCCCGAAGCCACCCAGCACACCCTCCTCCTGGCCCGCGCGGCGTACGCCGTGTACGACTCCCTCGGCCTCCAGCGCGCCCGGGTCCGCGCCATCGCGGTACGTGCCGATGGCCTTCGGCCCGACGACCGGGCCACCCGGCAGCTCACCCTCGACACCGGCGACGACAAACCCCTGGCGATCGAAGCCGTCGCCGATCGCGCCCGGGCCCGCTACGGACGCCAGGTGATCTATCCCGCCGCCCTCGCCATCAGCTCCCGATCCTCGTCAGCCCACCGCGGGGACCGAGGGGGCCGCCCCGACGGCGCGTCGGGAGGTGGTGCGACATAGGCGCGACAGTCGAAGACGGGGACCGGGGTCTGCGTGTCCCAGACGACAGCGGACCCTGGTGCGCGAGGACGTCGCCCTGCTGATCTACGTCTTCGACGCGATCGCGGAGGCGTGCCGCACCCGCGCGGCGCCCCGGCGCGGTCTCCTCAGTCCAGAGGCAACTGACCGAGCGGGCGCCCCTGGTCGGCCTGTGACTCGAGCACAGCGGCCACGTCCGGCTCCCTCGTGAAGACGGGACCGTCCCAGAATTCCGGAACAGGCGCAGGTTCCAGACGCACCCGGGTGCCATGGGCGCTGGCGGCGTCGAGGAGAATCTGCAGCACGTTCAGTCCCTCCAGATCGAGGGCGCCAAGGCGGGCCTGCCACGTCTTTGTGGTGTCGTCGAATGATGCGATCGGGCGGAGCCGGTTCAGCTGCTCTTTCCATTGAGGGGCGGCGGCTGGCGCCGCACAGATGGTGGCCTTCAACACCCAACCGTGGTCAGGGGAGTTCGGCGGACTGGTCATGCACTGACGGTAGATGCCGCCACTGACAGTGCCCCGGTCGGGTGAATCCGCGGTTGGCGCAGAACCTGCGACGTGCTGAGCACGTACTGACAGACGTGGACCCGATCCAAGAATCTCACCTGTCCGAACCGGGCCTGCTCGTCATCGACGTGGCGGGCCTCGACGATGACACCGTGCTCGCATTCCATGCGGCGATCGCCCGCCTCTGGGCAACGACGCCCGCCGAGCCCACCACCCGGGACGCAGGGCAGCCAGGTGTGCGGCTGCGGATGTATGCCGACCTGCGCCAGGTATCCGACGAACGCTTCGCAACGGAGCGGGCGCGCGGGAGCACAGAGTGAGTCTGGCTCCGTCGCTACGGGGGAAAGCGACGGAGCCAGCCTGCGTCCACCGTGCCACACCCGGCCCCAACGCGCTCGTTATCGACGCGAACTCGCCTGCACCGCGCAACGCAAGAACAGGCAGGCGTCACGTGGCGAGTTCGTCGAGGAGTTGGGGACCGTTGTTGCGGACGTTGTTGACGGCGGTGGAGACGGGCCGGGCGTGAAGGTGGCCTTCGGCCGGCTGGCCGAGCAGGGCCCGCAGCTCGTCGGGATCTTGGTGGCCGGGGTCGAGCCAGGCATCGTAGTGGTCGGGGGTGAGGGCGAGCGGCATGCGTGGATGGACGCGGCCGGCCGCGTCGGTGGCTTCGGTGGTGAGGATGGTGCAGGTCATCAGCCAGGCGGCCGGGTCGTCGTCCTGCTTGACGGCCGGGTCGCGCCAGTACTCGTACAGCCCCGCGAGCGCCATCACCTGCTCGTCCTCGGGGTGGATGAAGTACGGCTGTTTGCGGGCCTTTCCGGTGGCCGGGTCCTTAATCTGTTCCCACTCGTAGAAGCCGTCGGCGGGCAGCAGGCAGCGGCGCCGGGTGAAGGCGCGGCGGTAGGCGGGCTTCTCGTGCACCGTCTCCACCCGTGCGTTGATCATCCGTGCGCCGACCTTCACGTCCTTCGCCCACGACGGCACCAGCCCCCACCGCAGCGGCCGCAACTCCCGCTGCACCATGCCGGTGTCGTCTTCGCCGCGGGGTGCGCGCTCGAGGACCGCCCACACGTCGTTGGTCGGGGCGACGTTCCAGTTCGGCGCGAGCGTCTCCTTCGCCGGGACGTCGGGCACCTGGAAGAGCGGCGCCAGTTCCTGCGGGCTGCGAGTGGATGCGTATCGACCACACATACCGCCACTCTCGCACTCCCGCAGTGCTGGGCAACCGTGTGGCCCGGATCTACAGCACCCGCAGGACGCCGACGACTTTGCCGAGGATGCGTACGTCGTCGCCAGGGATGGGCTCGAAGGACGGGTTACGCGGCATCAGCCACACCCGCCCGTCCTGCCGCCTCAACACCTTCACCGTGGCCGAGTCGTCCAGGAGCGCGGCGACGATGTCGCCGTGGTCGGCACTGTCTTGCCGCCGTACAGTCACGACATCGCCGTCACAGATCGCCGCGTCGATCATGGAATTGCCGGAAACGGTTAGCGCGAACAGGTCGCCCTCGCCGACGACTTGGCGGGGCATCGAGTAGACGTCCTCGACCATCTCCTCGGCGAGCAGCGGTGCGCCGGCGGCGATCCGTCCGACGAGCGGTACCTCGACCGGCACTTCACTCCGGCCTCCCAGATCGGGCGCCCACGAGGGACGCACCTGGTACGCACGCGGACGGTGCGGGTCGCGGTAGAGGACGCCCTTGCGTTCGAGGGCGATCAGCTGGTGGGCGACCGAGGATGTGCTGGCGAGTTGCACGGCCTGGCCTATCTCCCGCATCGACGGCGGGTAGCCCTGCCGGGCGACCGTCTGCGTGATGTAGCGGACGATGGCCGACTGGCGGCTCGTCAGCTCACCCTCGGCGGTCCGAGGCCCCGGTGGGCGGCCCCGGCGGGCGAACGCGCTGCTCTCCATACCAGGCACCTCCGTACAAGATCTTCGCGGAACGTGACCTTAACCCGCCATCCGGCGCAAATGGAACACTCTTTCGACTCCGGAGTGCAGGCTTCTTCGACGAGGTCGAGTGCCAGGAGTCGCACGGTCCGCTCAGGGCGCGGTTGCCTACCGGCAGCTTGATTCCGCACGCCGGATTCATGTTCGGCTGGACAGCCGTCTCTCCCGGCGCCAACGGTTCTGGGGGGGGGCTTGGTTTTCTTGGTCAGTACTGAGACTGCAGGGGCGAACGGTAATCTGGCGGCCCCATTACGGCCTGAAACGGAAAGTGACTGACTGTGACCTCTGCTGCTGCCGTTCCCACCGCGATCTCAGACTTCTACTGCCACCAGGCCATCCCAGGGCTGGTGGACATCGAGGTCGTGACGGAGACGGACAGGGTGCTGGCGTTTCACCACACCAGGCCATCCCATTCGGTGCACATCGTGGTGGTGCCGAAGGTGCACGTTCCGTCGTTGGTGGACCTCGGGGACGACAACGCGGATCTCCTCCTGGAGGTCATGGAGGTCGTGCGGGAAGTCGCGGGGAAGGTGAGGGCTGAGCACGGCGCTGCTTCGATTACCACGAATGAGGGCCTGTACCAGGAGTCGAAGCACATGCACTGGCACGTCTATCACCGGGGTGAGACGGAGAAGGAGATCCTGGCGATGTACGGGCACCACGACGGCTGAGCGCTACTGGTTGCGTGTGCGCCGGGGCCTGGCCACGGCCAGTGCCTCGGCGGCGACCAGACCCGCGGCACGGTGGATTTCTGTGCGGTTGGGCTCCTGGGGGTCGCCGGAGGTGGCCGCGAGCCGCAGGCACGCTTCTGCCAGTTTGGTTCCGTCCGTCAGTTTTTCGTCGTCGGGGATGACAAGGCACCGGCCGGGATGGCGGCTGGCATAGGCGTGGGCGTTGTCGAGCTGGTCGCCGCGGCTGACGGAGGCAGGCAGGGGGATGAGGACGGCCGGCTTGGCGAGGGCTTCGATCTCGGCGAGGGTTGTTGCTCCGGCGCGGCCGATGACCAGGTCGGCGAGCCAGAGCGCGTCGGTCATCTCCTCGTGCAGGTACTCCAGTTGCCGGTAGTTCTCGACATCGGCAAGGGCGGGGTCGAGGTTGCCCGTGCCGCAGACGTGGACGACCGAGAACCGGGGGCAGAGCTGGTGGAGTTGGCGGCGCAGCGCGTCGTTGATGCGGGTAGAGCCCTGGCTGCCGCAGAAGATCAGGAGAACGGGCATGTGGGGCTTGAGGCCCAGGTGCCGGCGCAGCCGCTCCGGGTTGCCGTCGGCGAGGTCGTGGCGCAGGGGAAGTCCGGTGACGACTGTTTTCCGGTTGAGCCGGCGGGGGGCGGAGGAAGGCGGGACGGACAGGCAGACCCGGGTGGCCATGCGGGCGAGGATCGTGTTCGCGAGGCCGAGCGAGTGATCCGATTCGTGAATGACCAGGGGTACCCGGCATAGCCGGGCGGCGACGCCGACAGGGACGGTCACGTATCCGCCTTTGCTGAAGACGACGTCCGGACGCTCGCGCCGGATGGCCTTCCAGGCAGCGCCGATGCCGCGCAGCACAGTGAACGGCATGCGCGCGTTGCTCCACGATCCGTAGCGTTTCAGACCTGCTGAGGGGACCGGTCGGAAGGGAATATTCGCGTTCTTCGCGTATTCCTGCTCGATGCTGTCTGAGCGGCCGAAGAAGATGAGTTCGTGTGTGCCGTCTCGATTCAGCTGTGCTGCTACCGCGAGAGCGGGGACGACGTGTCCGGCACTGCCTCCGCCGGTGATCCCAATTTTCATTACACTGTGTCCGGTTCAGTTGCTGGTGGTCTTCTGAAGGGCTGTCCGTCCCGGCGGGCATGGTGCCGGTTCGCGATGCAGGCCGGCCCATCGTGCTGCTGTGCTGCGGCGGTTGGTCGGGTCGGCCGGACTCGAACCGGCTCCTCGGCAATACTTTTGCCGTGCTCAACCACTTAAGCTACGACCCGTTGTTGCCACACGAGATTACGGTTGAAGGGGTCGGGCAGTCAACGCCGCGAGGGTAATTGGCTGCAAATTTCGGCCACTTCTTCTGTAAGTTTCTGATGCGACATTGAATTGTTTTTTGACATGCGAGTTTGGATGCCGTCGAAGTAGTTCGTGACGGCATCACGCGGGAGTCTTTTTTGTCTGGTGTCTCAGTTAGCGGGGCCTGGCGAGGCTGGGGATGTGGCTGAGAGGCATCGACTCGTGTCGGCTGGACCAGCGGTCGATGATCTCGACGGTGGTGTCGGTCTGCTGCTCGGAGAGGACCAGGACGTGGGGTACGCCGAGCAGGCGGGCGTAGGCGAACTTCTCACCGGCTGCTTCGGGCCGGTCGTCGACGAGCAGGCGGATGCCGTGCTGCCGCAGCTGTCGGACGACCCGGTCGCTGCGCTCGCGCATCTGGGGCAGGTCGGCCCGCAGCACGACCAGGTGGAGATCGGCGGGGCCGCACCCTGGTGTCCAGCGCAGTCCGTGCTGGTCGCGGTGGAGGTCGGCCAGGGTCTGCAGGCAGCGGCTGATGCCGATGCCAGAGCAGGCCATGTGGCCGGGGCCGCGGTTGCCCTCGGGATCGGGGACGGACAGGCCCATCGGGGCCGAGTACTGCGTGCCGAGTTCGAAGACATGGGCGACCTCGATGGCGCGGATCGTGTTGTAACGGCCGTTGTCGCAGCGGCCGCATCCCATGCCTTCGGTAGCACGGTGCAGGGCGGTGCCTTCCGGCTTGAGCGGGGGCAGGCCCGGTGCGCCGGCCCAGGACAGGTGAGTGCGCAGGCCGTCTGATCCGTCGGAGATGGAGAAGTCGTTCAGGTGGGCGACGGAGGTGTCGAAGTAGAGCTCGGTGCGGGAGCAGTCCCAGGGCGTCAGGGTCCCCGCCTGCTTTCCGAACAGGCCGGGCAGGGTGTCGGCTTGAAGGAGGTCGACGCGGGCTGCGCCGGAGGCGGCGGCGAGTTTGCGCGGACTGACGTGCAGGTCTGAGCGGATGGCCACGGCGGCAGGAGCCGTGGAGCCGTCCGGGCGGGTGAGAGCGAAGGCGATGACGTTGACCACGGGGTCGTCGCAGGCCGCGGGCCGACCGGCGATCACGGCGCCGTCGCCGCGGTGCCCGCAGTGGTCGCAGGCGAGGATGCTGCTCTGCCCGATGTCGCCCAGCACGAGGTGTTCGGTGGACGGTCCGGCGGCGATGGAGCCGCCGTCGGCGGTGGCCTGGAACACGCCGGTCAGGCCCATGCCCAGCAGAGCGGCGCGGCAGGCGTCGTTGAGGAAGTCGACCGAGGCGCGCATCCCTTCGGCGTCGGCATCGAAGGTATAGGCGTCACCCATGACGAACTCACGGCCTCGCATGAGGCCGCCGCGCGGGCCGCGCTCATCGCGGAACTTGGCGGTGCTGAGGTAGAGGCGTACGGGCAGATCGCGGCGAGATCGCAGGCTTTCGCGCACGGTCGCGACCGCGATCTCCTCGGACGTCGGGGCCAGGCACATGTCCTCGCCGCTGCGGCTGCGGGTCGTCATCAGCGTGCCCTCAGCCTGGTAGACCTCCCAGCGGCCCGACTCGTCCCACAGGGTGCGGCTTTGCAGCGTGGGGAAGGCGACGGTGTTCGCGCCCCGGTCCTCGAACGCGTCGCGCGCGATGCGAGAGAGCCGGTCATGGACGCGCAGGCCGAGCGGCAGGAGCGTGTGAACTCCGGTGGCGGCGGTCTTGCCGACAAAGCCGAGGGCCTCGAGCAGGTTCATCGTCGTGACCGTGGGGTTCACCGCCCGGGGGCGTACGGGGGGCCACAACTGGCTGGCGTACAGCGGAGTGTCAGGCATGTGCGTCTCCCATCACCGTGGTGGTGAGTGCGTCCAGTTGCTTGGCGGTCGTGGCGATGTCGTGGCGCAGGGCATTGGCGGCCGCGGCTGCGCACAGAGCCCGGCGCGTGTGGGGCGCGTCGGCGATCTGGTCGACGACGGCGGCCAGGGCGTGCGGGTCGCCGGGGGTGTACGGCAGGGCGCCGGATCCGAGGGTGTCGCGCAGTCCGGGCAGATCACCGAACACAACGGGCAGGCCGTGGGCCTGGGCCTCGACGGCGACCAGCCCGAACGCCTCAAGCTGAGCGGTGGTGAACACCAAGGCGTCGAAGTCGGCGAAACGCGCCCACAGGTCCTCACGCGGCAGAAAGGGGATGAACTGGACTCGGCCGGTGAGACCGAGTTCGCCGACCCGCGCGGTCAGGGCCGGCAGTTCGCTGCCGCTGCCGATGACGGTCAGGTGATGGTCGTGGCGGGTCAGCCTCAGTGCCTCGATCGCGGTGATGGTGGACTTGTTGGGGTCCAGACGGCCGGCGTGCAGCAGCCGCAGCCTCCGCCCGCTGGTGGGCCGGGCTGTGGGCGCGGCAGGCAGCGGGATGCCCCAAGGGATGACCGCCAGGCGGTCGCCGAACCGGCAGCCGGTGAGGACGTCGACCTGGTGGGCCATGGCCGCGTTGGGCACGGCAACGGTTGTGCTCGCAGTGACGATCTCGGCCAGCACCGTCCGGGCCTGCTCACTGTGTGCGGCGGCGATGACGTCGGTTCCGTGGGCGATGGAGACCATCGGCGTGCTGCCGGCGGCACGGGTGAACGCGAGGGACAGGCCGAAGCCCAGATGCTGGGCGTGGATCACGTCGGGTCGGTGGGTGCGCAGGATCTCCTGGACTTCGCCGGTCAGCTCGGCCGCGTACGTGTCGAACTGCGGCCCGTACGGAGCCTTCACCGCGGCGAGGGTGACGGTCTGTTCGAAGTGGTGCTTCCAGGTGCCGGATCCGGGCAGCGCCAGGAAGGTGGTCCGGAAGTTCGGTGACAGCCGCTGGTAGACGTCGCTGGCCCAGATGGTGGAGCCGCAGGAGGGCTCCAGGGGCAGATCGATGCCGGTGAGGATGTGGGGGCGGGTCATCGGGGCTCCCCCTGGGGTGCGGTGGTCCGGTATGCGGTGAAGGAGGCGCGCAGCATGACCGCAAGGCCGGCCCAGCCCACCGCGCACGCGGCGTCGACGACGGACAGGCCCGGCATGAAGCCCTGCTGCGGCCAGGCCTGGGCGTATCGGGGGTGGCGGGCGGCGAACTCGTTCCACACGACGGTGATGCCGTGCTCGGCGAGTGCGGCGGGGTCGAGGTACTGGCGGGTGCCCTCGCCGGCCCACAGTTGCGCTTCCTGGGCATGGGCGCAGATCTGGACCAGGCGCTCGCTCTTGTCGGCCGTGCCGGGGTGCGGCATCTCGGAGGTCAGGCGCAGCGTGGTCTGCGCGCCGAGGGCGACAGCGAGGTGCGTGACCAGGTCGAGGTTGAGGTCGACCAGCCAGCGGTGGCCGGCCGACAGAGGCGGGGCGAGCACCTGGAGTGCTTCTTCCAGGTGCGGGGTGCGGGCGTACGCCAGGCGCAGGGTCTTGAGCATGCTGGCGGGGTTGAAGTGCTCCGCGATCCGCGTCTCGCGCAGGAGCTGCCCGTGGCGGCGGGTGACGGGCACGGTGACCCAGGTCTCGCCGTGCGAGGTCTTGATGCGGTTGCGGTTCTGCCAGCCGCGCTCGGTGTACTGCACCGTGTCGTACAGGGCGACGGTGGTGCAGCCGATCAGTGCCTCGCAGAACCCGAGCCAGGGCAGGAACGGCGGCTGTTCGATGTAGATCACGTGCTACTCCTTTTCCGCCCGGAGCGAGGGCGGGTGCAGCAGGGTGAGCAGAGGGGTCTCGAAAGCCTCGAAGGCATGGCCCAGCGCGGCCGCGGCCGGACGCAGCCGCCAGCCGACCTCGGCCGCGCGGTGCCGGGTGTAGTCCTCGCTGAGGTACCAGCGGCCGCCTTGGGTTGCGTGTTGGGACAGGGCGCGGATCTTCGCGTCGAGGAAGAGCTTGATGTCGACGAGGACGGTGGGTTGGAAGCCGCTGCGGGGCGCGTGCGGCTGGCCGTAGAGCACGGTGTGGCACGAGGCCACGCGGGTGGCAGCGTTGGAGGCGGCCTTGCCCAGCGCGAGGTGGTCCTGGTGGTCGTTGGCCACTGTCGGGCTGTGGGTGATCAATGTGGTGCAGCCGAGCCGGACCAGTTCGCCTTCCACGCGCGAGATCAGGTCGCGGTCGGCGCGCAGGGCTCCGTCCATCAGGTCGAGACTTGCGACTTCGGCGCCCGTGCCGTCCCAGGCCTGGCGGACCTCCTCCCAGCGGGCGTGAGAGGCGAGGCGCAGGCCGCGGGCCGCGTCTGCGATGGAGACTCCGTTGACGCCGTGGCTGGCCATCACCACGGTGACCGTGGCGCCGAGTTGGCGGTAGCGGCGCAGCGTTCCATACGCCATCAGCTCGGCGTCGTCGGGGTGGGCGACCACCGCGACGACGCGCTCGGCCTCGGGCGTGGGGGGCACCGGGTCACCGCCCCTGGAAGTCAAGGTAGAGCTGGGAGGGCATGGCCCGTTCGCCGGTGGCCTGGTACTTGCCGGAGTACAGCTCGATGTCGCCTTGGACCTGCCAGAACGTCACTTGGGCGACGCGGAGGCGCGGGTAGATGCGTACGGGCTGTACCGCGTGGAGTTGCAGGGTGAGATGGCCGTGCGACCCGATGTCGATCAGGTCGGCTGTCACGTGCACGAACAGGCCCAGGCGGGCCATCGAGGAGCGGGCCCGGATGATCGGCACGAACGTGTCGCTGCCGACTCGCTCCGCGGTGGAGGCCAGGTAGATGCGCCCCGGGGAGAGCACCAGGCCGTCGGCGGGGATGGTGTGGTGCTCGAACGGATTGTCGCGGGCGCAGTCGAGCAACTGCTGGGTGTACCAACCGATCCCGCACCCGAGGTGCAGGTCGTAGGAGTTGGGGCTCAGCTGTGCGGGGTCGAAGGGATCAATGTCGATCTCGTGGGTCTTGACCCGGTGGTGGATCTCGGGGCCGGTGAGGATCACGCGACCACCTCCGGCGTGCGCACGTCCCCGGCGACCGCGTGCGGGGACCAGGCGGAGGGGACACTGAGGTATCCGTAGGTGCCGAGGTAGGGCATGGCCTGGCCGGTCGGCTCCCAGAAGGAGACCTGGCCCACCCGCATGCCCGGATACACCCGCAGCGGCTGGACGACCACGATCTCCAGCGTCCACTGGTGCACGGAGCCGAGCTGGCCGAGATCCGCGGAGACTTGCAGAAAGCAGCCGAGGCGGCCGAGGGAGGAGCGGCCGATCAGGCTCGGCACGTAGCGGTGGCTGCCGATCCGCTCGATCGTGGCACCGAGGTAGGTGATGCCCGGCTGCAGTAGGTAGCCGTCGGCGGGCAGGTCGATCGTCTCCAGCTGCGCCGGCCTGCGCGGGTCTGCCACGGCGCCCGTCTGTACCTTGAGCTGGTGTCCGAGCCGGTAGTTGACGCTGTTGGGGTTGAGCATGTCGGCGTCGAACGGGTCGAAGGTGATCTCGCCGCGCGCTACGGCCTCCTTGATGGCGGAACCCGTCAGAATCACCGAGCACCCCCTGCCGCTGCCGCAACGTAGGTCTGCTTCAGCAGGCGCCGCTCCTGCGGTGCGAGGGCGGCCTGGCCCTGCCCGAGCGGCATCCGCCCGTGGGCGTAGCGCCACTGGTCGAACACGAGCAGTTCCCCCGGCGCCAAGCGCACCGTGGCTCGGTACTGGTAGGCGGCGTCGACCAGGCGGCCGAAGGCCGCGGCGACGCACGACGCCGGGTGGCCGTCGGGCTCGAGGAGTTCGCCGCGCTGTAGGTGCGGCAGCATCTTGCTGGTGAACCGGATCGGGGCACGGCCGTCGAGCGGCCGGGGCAGCACCGCGAAGCGGGGCAGGCTCTCGCCGACGCCGTGCACCCCTTTATCGGCGAAGTAGCCGAACACGCTCTGGCGCAGCAGGTCCCGGTCGGTGGCCGTGAGGGCTTCGGCGGCCGCCCACAGGTCCGACAGCGCGGACGCCCCGCCCCCGGCGGGGTCGGCGCGGACGCAGTACAGGGCGATGTAGCGCGGGCTTTGGGTGCGATCGACGAGGTCCACGTGGAGCCGGTTCTCGCCCGTGCCGTGGGTCCGGCCCGGGTCGGCGTCGGTGCGCACGCTCAGATCGCTCCAGCAGCCGTCGTCCGGGTAGACGCTGATGACGGGGCCGAGCGAGGAGAGCAGACCGAGGGCGAGCTCCACGTTGCGCTGGTGATCGCTCGGGTTCGTGAAGCGGACCAGAGCACGGCCGTTCCCCGTATCGGTGAGCTCGGCGGCGAATTCCCGGGGCGCCGTCGGGCCGTGGGTGACGGAGGGGGCATCGAGGGTCAGCAGGTCGTTCATGACAGCTCCTGCAGGAGGGCAGCAAGGACGCCGCGAAGGGTGCACGGCGGGCTGACTGGCCGGGCCGGCAGATTCAGCCGGTCGGCGAGGTAGCGGGTGGTCGCAACGGCACACGCGTCGTCCGGCGTCAGGTGCGAAGCCCGGGCGGTGACGGGCTCCTCGTCCAGGTGACGGGCCTGCTCACAGACCAACTTCAGGGTGTGCGTGCCGTCCAGGAGGACGAGGTCCGTGTCGAAGGGCGCACAGTCGGCCAGAGCCCGGCGCGTGACTTGGATCGGCAGCCCGCTCCGCAGGCTGGCGAGGTTGAGGACGAAGGCCTCGGCACCGACGCTCCTACGGGCCTGTTCGGTCACCGCGCGCGCCACGTCCTTGCGGGAAGCCAGGACAGCTGGAAGGCGCCCGATCGTCTCAGCTCCCCAGGCGTGATACGCGGACACCACCGGGTCCAGGCCGTCCGGCACTGCCGTCGGTCCGCCGGGGAAGGTCTCGACGGTGATCCGCGTCCGGCCGGGTTCGGGCACGTCGATCTGGACGAGTCCCGAACCGTTTTCCGGCGCCTTGATCACATGACGGTCCCCGGACGACCAGTGGTACCAGGCGCTGTGGCAGTGCCCGGCAACGACGATCGGGAGGGGCCAGCCCTGCTCCTGGTCAGCGATGTCGTGGGCCATCCCGCTGTGGCTGATGCCGATGACGACGTCAGCACCCGCGGATTTCAGCCGGTCCCGTTCGACGGCCAGGAGCGTGGCGGACGGTTCGTGGAAGGTGAACCCGGCTCGCTCCCGAGGCGGGATCGCGTCGAAGGCCTGCCGGCCGAGGTAGCCGACAATCCCCACCCGCTGTCCCTGCTGTTCCAGCACGATGCCGCTTTCCCAGCGGCCGGCGAAGGCCTCGGGCGGGCGGACGTTGGCACATACCACCGGCGGGAACGATGTCGGGCTCGCGAGCCGCATGAGGTCGGCGAGATCGTGGTTGCCCGGCACGAGCGCGTCATACAGCTCTGTCAGGAGTTCTTGTTCGATGCGCCCTTGGGAGAACTCGTGGAAGGCGTTGCCGCCGAAGAAGTCGCCGGCGTCCACGACGAAGCCGCCGTCGGCACGTCGCTGGCGCAGCGCCGCCAGCAAACCGCGTCCCTCTGGAACAGCGGAGTGAAAGTCGTTGGTGACGCACAGGGAGGGTGTCATCGACGCCTCCGGATCGCGGCCACGCGCAGCGTTCCGGGAGCCTTCGGCCAGAACTCGCCTCGGGAGATGCCGTCGATCTCCTCCCAGAGCAGGCCGTCATCGACGCGGGCGGCGCTGCGGTCCTCCAGGGTTCGGCGCGGCACCACCACCACTGCGCGTGACACCTTGCGGGTGGCGGTGAACACGTGGGAGGCCAGTGCTGCCGACAGTTCCCAGTCGAAGGGAAGGATCGACACCAGCACGCTGTCCTGATCCAACCCGGCGTCCAGGTCGATGCAGCGCACGTCGTTGATCGTGATGCGGGCCCGCCGGCCGAAGGGCCGCAGGCGTTCCTGCAGGAGTCCGCCGAGCCGCACGTCGCGCTCCACGGCCCAGATGTGGCAGCCGGACGCCGCGACGGCCGCGGACAACGTGCCCAGGCCTGCCCCCACTTCGAGGACTTGTGTCGCGGTCGTGAGCTCGGCGCAGTCCAGAAGCCGCCGAGCCGTGTCCGCGGAGCGCAAGAAGTGCTGACCGAACTCGGCTCGCGCAGTGAAACCGCTCTGCGCAAGTACCTCGGCAGTGCTGGCCGTGCCCGTGCGTAAGAGTGGCGGCGCATCTTCATCGTGGCGTGCCACCTGGTCGTAGGGCATCAGGGCACCCCCCTTTCGAAATGGCTCACGTGCCGCATCGTGTGCTGCGGCTCCACGAGAATCGGCTCAACTGTTCGATTGCGTCGATGGCTTGGAGGGAGTCCCGCGGGAGTCCCCTGAGCTCCCGGAGCGGTCCACTCGCACGCGATGGAGACCGGCCGGAGTGCGAAGGTGCCTTCCTGGCGAGTGCGGGCCGAATCACCGTCGGCATGCCCCCCTCCTTCGTGCGGTGCGAGATGCGACGGCCCAGAAGGCCCCAAGGCAGCGTTGCGCCAGCTGAGAACCGCACGGCCTTGATCACCCCACCTGGATGGATCGGCGCGCAACATTCGGCCCAACTGGTAGAAAGTGGGCGATGGTTGGTAGGGAGTCCCCGGGGAGTCCCGCATCTGGCAATCCGTCACCACTCGCGGACGGTGGGTGATTGGATTGCTGTGTGGAAGAAACTGCCCGTCACCCCCTGGCCGTCGCGCGGAAGGCGCGAGGCATGTCGCAGGACGCACTGGCGGCCGGGATTCAGGCGGCGGCCCACCGGCACGGGCTGCGCTCGGGCACCGACCGAACGCGGGTACGCAAGTGGGAGCGAGGTGTGGCCCCTAGCGAGGAATCACAGGGCTACATCGCCGAGGCGCTCGGCCTGCCCGCAGACATCGTCCGCAGCGACGATTGGCCGAACTGGCTGCCGCTCACCGCCAGCGGCGTCGTCCCTCTTGGACCCCGCAGCTCTGTGCCCGCCCTGAGAGAGGCCCTGCGAACAGCGATGCAACGCCGCACCTTTATGACCATCTCCGGCGCCGCCATGTCCGCGCTGGCCGCCGACTGGGCCGGCGGCCCCGCCACCGCACTCGCACAGGCCCGCGCCGGAAAACCGATCAGCGACGAACTCGTCGCCTTCCTGGAGAACACCACCCAACACCTCGCCGGGCTGGTCACCGAGGAGCGACAGCACACCGCCATCCTGCTGGATGCCCACCTGTCCACGGTGACCGAACTCCTCGAACACGGCCGCTGCACGCCCACTCTCGAACTGCGCCTGCACGCCCTGGCAGCCTCCCTGTCCCAGACCGTCGCGTGGCACCGCTTCGACCTGGGGCGCCACACGCACGCCAGCCAGTACTGGATCGCCGGCCTACACAATGCGCACGCAGCCGGGGACCACGACATGGGTGCCGGCCTCCTCGGCGACCTCGCCTACCAGGCCGCCTGGCGTCGCGACCACACCACTGCGGCAAGCATCCTCAACTACGCCCTCACCCGTGCCCAGAACCCTGCCGCACGCTGCCTGCTCCAGCTTCGCCTTGCCCGCACCCTCGCCGCACGAGGCGAGCGGAGCGAACGACGCGCCGTGCTGCGGGCCCTCTCCGCGGCGGAGAAACACCTCAACGATGCCGGCGTCGACCGGCCCGCCTGGTGCGCCTGGGTATCCGAAGCCGATCTCGCCGTGGACTCCGGCCAGGCTCTACTGGACCTCGGCGACATCGGCCGCGCTCACCGGCTCATCACCGAGGGCGAACGGCTACTGCCCGCGGCCCGGGACAAGACCCGAGGCGTGTTCCTCGCCTACCGCGCCGCAAGCTACCTCGATCTGAAGGAACCCGAGCCCGCAGCTGAAGTCGCCACCCAGTCCCTGCTCCTGGCCCGCCGCATCGGAGCACCCCGCTGCGTGCAGTTGGTCGACGACCTGCTCCCCCGCTTCCAGCCCTACGAGGACGCACCAGGCGTTCCGGAGCTCCTCCAGCTTGCTGCTGCATAGCGCGAAGCAGAGCACCCCCGAGCACGCGCGCCATCTGCAGTACGCGGCCGACGTCTACGCATCGCGACCATGTCCTCTTAACGGCGAAGGGCATCACCCTTCTCGGGTCTCCCTCAACCTATGCACTCGAGGGCAACCAATCGGAAGGCAGGGTGACCGTCGCAGGGACGGACGCGCTAACGGCTGCGAGGAGCCCGCTGGGAGCCGCCCCCGTCACATGGTTGAACGACACCTGGCCGCCGGAGAACACTGCGTCGGCGAAGGACACCCCGCCGCTGGAGAACCTGGCTCGGTCGAAGGACACATGGGCGCCGGTGAACGCAGAGCGGGCGAAGTACACCAGGCCGCCGGAGAATGTCGCGCCCTCGAAGGACACCGTGCCGCCGGAGAATGTTGCGTCGCCGAACCACACGTCGCTGCCGGAGAACACCGCACCGCTGAAGGACACCGTGCCGCGAGAGAACACTGAGCCGCCAACGAATACGACCTGAGCGAAGTTCAGCGTGCCGCTGGAGAACGTCGCGCCTTCAAAACTCAAGTCACAGTCGATGGTGATGCCAGTGAGGTCGAGATCGCAGCCCTGCCAGGAACGTTGAGTTCCCAAGGGACGTCGGTAGTGGTCGCCAATGAGACGCAGAATCGTATGGCGGACCTCGCGCAGTTCGCGATACCGGCTTCTCTGGTCCTGATGTGCCTCACGCTGCTCTTGGTTGCACGTTGCACCGTCAGACAGCCCGCCAGGGTCAGCGGGGAAGGGCAGACGGAGGTAGGCGCACAGGACGTCGACGCAGGTCTGGCGAAGGTTGCCGTCGGGGGCGTCGTCGGCAAGGCCCGCCAGGGCGTGAACGCCGCCGAGGCGGACAGCGGGTGAGTCGGAGCCGAGCTTGTCGACGGCCTGGGAGAAGCGTTCGGCGTGCAGTCGGGTTGCGTCGCGGTGGGCACCAGCCTCATCCACGCGCTGGCGGCGGTAGGCGACGACCAGGGCCACGAGCGCGCCAGCCCCGGCAACCACGCCGAAGGAGAGTTTCACCAGGTCGAAGAGGGTGCTGGCGTTGAGCTGCGCGGTGCGGTCGATCTCGCGGAAGTCCAGCAGGTACACCAAGCCGTAGAAGACAGCCCCGGCGACCAGGATGGCCGCGACGAAGGTGACGGACAGGGCCCGGCCGACCTTCCAGAGCCGCAACTCCCGGGCATCCAAGGCCGATCGCGGCCGTCGATTGGCTGTCATGACGAGGAAGACAAGCCCCGCAGGCCTGCGGTTGCGGCGCACAGCCGCCGTCGCCGCACCGTCGGACGCCCCGCCGCCTTGCCCACTGGACGCGAATCCAACAGGTCAGGAACCAGTCCAGCTCCCCGCACAGCAAGTTGAGCGTCCCGTGAAGGAGTGCGGAATCTCCCGGTGAACCGCGGTACCCCAGTGTCGCCGGTACGGGTGGTCACGGCCGGTTCCCAGATTGGGAACCGGCTGGTGGCGAAGACTTCGAACGTGGTGAGGAAGACGTCGAAGACTGTCGCGAGACCCCGTCCGAAGCGCCCGCCGATCCGTCTGGGGGAGATCAAGGCCGGTCGGCTCGTGAACCGGCTGCGGGAGTTGCACGAGTTGGGCGGGGATCCGGCGTTCGAGCGGTTCCCGGCCTCGGAAGAGCTCTACCTCGTGCTGGACCACGCGCAGACGTGGGCTGGCAAGTTGAAACAGCCGAAGGACAGCCTGGTCAACGTGGTGGGCGAGGCCGCGGTGTTGCGCGCGACGTTGTGGCAGTACCTGCGCGAGCAGGCCGACGCCGGGCAGCTGAAGGCGATCGAGGACGGGCGGGCTGCTGGCGTGCCCTGGAACCACTTCAGCGAAGCGCTGTGCGTGACCTCCAAGCAGGGCGCGTACCAGAAAGCGCGGCGGCTTAAGGCCGAGCAGGTTCGCGAGCCCGGCGAGCGCCGGACACCCGAGGTCGCTCGTGACCACCAGGAGCGCGCAGCCGCTGAAGAGCGGGCCGAGCGGGCCCTGCTGCTCGTGCAGGAGCGACGCTTCCCCGTCGCCCGGCAGATCGGCCGGCTGCTCCTGGAGCACCGCGACGGCATCGTCCTGGACAGCTGGGCGGCGTACTGGCTCGGCGAGATCTCCGAGACCATCGACGACCGCGACGACCCGGCCAAGCGAGCGCGGTTCACCGGGTGGGTGGAGAGCTTCGTCCGGGCCGTCCACGGTCATGCTCGGCAGTGCAATCAGCCCTCCACCACAACCGAGGAGGCCCGCCGGGGCTCTGGCGCTGGCCACTGAGTTCACTTTCCAGGAGCGTCCCAAGATCCCCGAGCAGGTCCCGCGTTCCCAGCCTGGGAACCCAGCACGACGGGGGCGCCGACGAACGCGCGGCGGCCGGACCGCCCGCTGACCCTCTCCGCCGATTCCGTCACCTCAGGAGCCGCATTTCGTCGGTTCCCCATCATCCGCAAGTGGGCCGTCGACCGGGAGGTCATCACGGAGCCAAGCGATCCCCTGTAGACGGAGATCACCGGGTCTCGTGCCGAGCTTCCAATACGGAAGAGCCCCGGAGATCGGTCCGGGGCCCTTCCTCGCAATCAGCTCGGCGGCTCTTCCTGAGTTATATCCGACTGCCCACCCTGGCACGGTGGTTCAGTACCGGCTGGAGGCGTCTCCCCCCGGGTGGCTCGGTTCCGGAGGTGCTCGATCCCTACTCCGATGCATGCGATGAGCGCTGCGGCTATGACGTTGCCGCCCACGTCACGCAGGAGAGAATCCCACATGTCAGTCATACGCACCCTTGATCCACTGGCTCTCAGCCAACTTAACTGCGGTTTTTTTGACCCGCCGGAGAGGGGCGATGAACATGACATCTACGGCGGATTTTTTTTCCACCGCTAGAAGGTGCAAACCGATGCGTGTGCCGCATCAATCTCAACGTAGCGCGGCGCGCGAGGGGTGGAAAGAGTGCCCCTCCGCTCGGCTCTACCGACGGGCGATGTACGTCCGCTGCCTGAGCTACAGCGCCGGCGGCGGATACCTTCCCCGCGAGGTTTCCCCCAGATCGTCAGAAGGGGTGTGGCGAGATAGGCGTGCAGGCCCGGCCTTCCTACTTCCGTCGGCCCGGACCTGATCCTGCCGGAGCCTCCGGCAGGGCGCCGCTCGTGAGGGGAACTCGCGCATGACCGTCGACCCGCGCCCCCCTTGGAACGTCAGCCGCCGTCTACACCGTCATCGTCACCGGCAACCATGACCGCAGGAGCTGACCATGACCCGCACTCCTCCGTCCCTGCTCGACGCCGCGCTGATCGAAGCAGTCGCCGAACGCGGATTCGCCATCTCTAAGTACCAGTTGGAGCGGTGGCGCACGCACCTGTGGCTGGCCAGGTCAGCAACGTGGAGCGACCCGGCCACGGGCGAGCTCCGACCTCGGGGAACATCGGTACAGCGGTTAACGCTAAGCCGGTGATCATGGTCAGGCGGGGGGCTCCGAGAGTGGTGACGCGGTTCGCGTACTCGCGGCGGGCCTTGCGCTGGGCCGGGATCACAGCGCTCCCCGGGGCTCTTCGCTCAGAACGATTCTACGGTCAGGGCCGCCAGCTCTCCTTGTAGTCCGGGTGCGTGTTGTACAGCGCGGCGATCCCCTGGGTGAATGGGCAGTCGTCTCCGTCGGTCCGGCACACGATCATCGGGGTCACCGTGCTGTCCTTCACCGCGGCTTGGAGGTCTGGCTCGTGTTCCTCCAGCATGAGCCGCTTGAAGGCGATGTCCGCGAGGCCGTACTGGACATCCCGGTAAGGGCTGGCTTCGGCGGCGGCCAGGTGGAGGCAGCAGGAGTCGTGGTCGTCGTAGTCGGCGGGGTTCTGCCCAGGGCGGTTGATGCAGGGACCCTTGTGTCCATCTCGGTACTCCACGAGGGCAGTTGCGGTCTCGTCGAGTCGGGCGTGGCAGAAGTCCCAGACCTCGTCCAAGCGGATCGGCGCTCCAGCGGCACTCATGAGGCCCGATTCTAGATCGGCTCTCTTAGGTCCTGGTTATGCGTGACTCCCAGGGCGATCCTGCCGTCGGGTCGTCAGTCGGCCTGCCGTCTGCCCTCGGGGTCGTGCTCGGTGCGCCGGCGCCAGTACCTCTGGCCGCGCTCCCAGACGACTGTCCCTTCGCTGATCTTCCGGAAGGCGGCCAGGACTTCCTTGCTGATCGCCAGGTTCCCGTTGTCGTTCGTGTAGGTGAGGCCCTCGTCGAAATCCGAGGCGATGTGGTCGGCGGCGTCCATCTGCCACAGCTCGCCGTTGTCCGTGATCTGCGTCAGCATCCACTGCGCGGCCGCCTGTGCGTTCGTGTCACTCATGGGCAGGAACGGTAGCGGGCCACTCGGGCCTTCTCTGCCAGGAGGAACATTAACCGGAGCCAGGCGGCACGTTGCCCTGGCGGCACGGTGTCTTGGGAGCGTCATGAGACTCGCATGACGGATCACGACCGCTGTGCTAGACGCCATGATCACCGGCTTAGCGTTAACCGCTGTACCGATGTTCCCCGAGGTCGCAACCCTGCTCACTGACCCGGAGAACGCGAGCACCTCGACACGAAGCTGCTTGGGGTCTCGCGAACGACGTTCTACAAATACGTACCCGAACTGGGGTCGGCCTCGACGCTCTCGTGCTAGGCGATCGGGGTCTGGCTGTAGCCGGACCCCGATGACCAAGTGGCATTTCTCTGCGGCGCGTTACTGCTAGCTGATCAACGAGCGCAACACAGGGACGCTGGCGCCCGCGCCCATAAGCCCGGCAAGGACGCCGCCGGACAGAGGGCTGCCGCTAAGGAAGGTGAGACCTCCGCCCACGCGGCCGATGAACGCAGGTGTACAGCCACCCTTCGCGACTTGACAACCCGACCCGCCGGGATTGGGGTCTGGTCACCCTGGTGCGGAATCTGCAAGAAAGCCGCTGTTGCTGCGGCGAGCAAGCACGCTTCCAGTGGCGAAGGTAACCCGATCGGCGCATCCTGGAATTGAGCTTCTGCCCGAAGTGGGGCGTCGAGGGAATCCCCAAATCGGATGCCAGGGTACGAGTAGGAGTGGGGCATGGACAGCCATGACGTCCCATCAGTGGGCATCACAAATCCGAACCATCCAGTTCCGGACCACGTCCAAGCTTTTTTCCGTCAACTAGACATTTCAGAGCGGGAACAACAGGCCCAACAGTTCGATGCGTCGAGGATGCTGGACCCTACTGATGAAGATCAGCAGGACCTGATCCAGATCTGGGAGACAGCAGCCGAGGAAATGGGAGTCAGCTCCAAGACGATACAGCGGTTCCACGATCTGCACGGAAGAAGAAGGGCCAGGGCAGATCAATGGTACGTGTCTCACGGCCCTGGAACTGGCGGCAGGCCGACGAGTGGTGGGCTCCTCGTGGATCCCTTGAAAGTCGACTGGTCTGCACTTCTTCCCCAGGACAACAAGTTCTGGTGGGCTGAAACGAAATGGTACGGCGCTGCCGCTGGCGTATCGATAAATCTCACAGACAGGGGTCTCACGTTCTCTGGTGGCCCCAGGGTGAGTAACGGAGATGTGTGGAACTTCGGCTGTGGGTTCACTGCAATCTTCGAACTTCAGCCTGAACGGAGGCCAGCAACGACCACTGGACGTTGGCAATCCGCGCCGTTCGCGGACGCTAGGGGAGTCGTCCGGGGGCACGCAGGGAACCAGTTCGGGGTTGACGAATTCGCCAAGTGCTGGAGGCATACCGACCAGACACTCGTTCAGTTCATCTTCGGTGGAGAGAAACTCATCCCTCGCGGCCATGCCCACGAAGTCGCCGAGATTCTGAACGTTGAGGCCACAAGCAACACGATCGACGACCACCTGATCCCGTACCAACCATTCCCAGGACTCACAATTAGAGAGGAAGAATTGCCGTACCCCGATCAGAGTATCTGGGCACGTCTCAAACTGGACTTCCATATGCAGCTCAAGGGAGCCGGAAGTTGGATCGTCTTCGACTGGGACGGCCAGCCGCCGCTCTTGATGTACACCCCGCAATGGCCCCTCGTCGGGGATGTCTGACGCGAACGGAGCGCAGCAAAAAGGTCGACGAGGGCCGCCTCAGCGACCGTAGGCGCGGGCTTGTTCGCTGTCGATCCTAGCGGGCTCCGCCCCTGCGAAGGCTGAGTCGGTGCTTGCAGTCCACCCGCCATGCGAGGGGTTCAGTTGGCCGTGTGTTGCTCGATGCGGGCCTGGATATCTGGCGGAAGGGATCGATCGAAAGTCGTCGTTACGGCCCTGATCAGCTTGTCGGCCCTGTCTTCGTCGGGGATGCCCTTGTTCTCGGCGCACCACGTGGTCAGAGCCTGTGTCTGGCTCGCCCACAGCAACAGTGCCCAGGCGAGTTCGTCCGGACGGTGATTGGCCATGAGTGCGACGGCCTCGGCATCGGTGGAAGTCACATGCTGGTCGGAGCAGACCAGGCAGCCCTGGCCGATGCCGTCGTAGTCGACGAGCTGGGGCTTCGGTTCGATCTCTGCCATGCTCGGCACGCTACGCCGCCTCGGCCACCCAAGTACGGGAGTTCACCCGGGCCTCCCTCGACCGGATGACCCGCGGCGGCTTCTCCGTCCCCATTTCCCGCATGCCGTCCTTCCAAGAGCGTCCCAAGATCCCCGAGCAGGTCCCGCGTTCCCAGTCTGGGAACCCAGCACGACGCGAGCGCCGACGAACGCGCGGCGGCCGGACCGCCCGCTGACACTCTCCGCCGATTCCGTCACCTCAGGAGCCGCATTTCGTCGGTTCCCCGACTCCGGCAAGGGGCCCGTGATCGTCACGACCGTGGTTGAAAAACACCTAGTCACCCCCACCGCACGCTCTCAAAGTGCGTGACACGGCGGTGCCGCCGAAGGTCAGGAGACCGGTCGGCGGCACCACAACGATGACCAGGGCCCGAGCTTCCCTCACCGTCGGGCGTTTCGTGTGAGGCGTACGACGTCGCACCGGCAGGCTCCGCCGTGGGCGATCGCGTGCAGTTCCCGGAGCGTCCAGCCGTGGACCTCCTCGGGAGCGCCTGTGCCGCTGTACGGCTGGGAGGTGCCTTTGCTGGGGCCGGTGTGCGGGCCGGGGAGAGTGTCGAAGGCCCACCCGCTCACGTGGATCTCGTTTCCGCGCGGGCCGGTGCGGGTGGTGATGGTGCCGATCTGAAGCATCCGCATCTTGCCGGCGTGCCGGGCGAGTTCGGCGGCCTTAGCCTGCGCGGCCTTCCTGGCGTCTTCATCACGGTGTTCCCTCTTGAACTGCTGGTCGGCGCGGCGGCGTTCTTCGGCGACGCGGGCGTCGACGGGGCCGCGGCAGGTGGCGTACGAGTGGCCGGTGACGGTGTGCCCGGAAGCGCTGGAGCACCATGAGCACGTCTCAGGGGACTTGGGCCTGATCGCGGTCGCCGACTCGATGAGGTAGTAGCTGACGCCGACGTAGACGACGGCACCGAGCAGCATCCACAGATACCAGGGCATGGCGGTCTCCTCTCTGGTCTCGTGGCCCGGGTCAGCCGACCGTTGCGAGCAGCAGGGCAGCGGGCAGGAGGCCGAGGACGACGTGCGCGGCCTGGTCGACATGGGCGGCCCCGCCGTGTGCTTTGAAGCCGCTCTGCCGGGAGAGGGACATCCAGCGGTCGACGGGCCAGCGGCGGTCGATGAAGCCGTGGCTGATGCCGACCCATCCGAGGGCGAGCACCGTGGCACCGGGCGTGAGCGTCACCTCGCCGGTCAGCACGGCGCCTATGCCGAGCAGTACTGCGGACAGGACGATGTGGGTGGCCGCGTGGCTGAGGTTGGCCCGCCAGCCGAGCGCGGAGTGCTCGGCCTTGTGGCGGGCTTGGTCATCGGTGTGGCCGGGGTAGTCGGCTGCCCAGTGCGCGGCGAGCAGCAGGATGAAGACATCTGCGAGCATGGAGAAGTCCTCCAGTCTGGTGACGGATTCGGGTGGATGCGGGGCGGCCGGTCGCTTGGCCGTGGACGGTCGCCCCGCCTGGTCAGTCCTCGGAGCCGCTGACGGCATCCGAACTGGGGACCGGGGACGGCAGACCCGTCCGCTCACGGCCCGACTTGTACATCTGCTGGATCTTGGACCGCTTGCTCACCGGGTTGGGCTCCTCCGGGTCGATGAGCTTCACGAGGTCCGTCCACGAGGCCCCGGCCATGCCCTCGGGGTCGGCGTCGCGCCTGTCCCTGAGGGCCACGATGAGTGCGTCGCGGCGCTTCTGGAGGTGGTCCAGGAGCCAGGAGACCGAACGCAGCTGCTCCTTGGCGTGCCGGTCATCGGCGGCGATGTTGGCGAACTGCATGGGGTCGCCGAGCGCGCGCAGTGCGTCCTCGATGATGCCGTCGGTGAAGGCCTGGTAGACGTAGTTGCGCGGGTCGTCGTTCTTCGTCCATGTGGTGGTGTGGCTACGGGAGTTGTTCTGCTCGGTGATCAGCACTGGCTGCTCCAGGGCAGGCTCGGGACACCCCGCCAGGGGTGTACGTGATTACGTACACCATCATGTACGTAATCACGTACACGCACAAGGGGTGGTTGCATCCGCTTTCGACTACGGCAGACACCCCGTCCCGGTGCCTTTCCGGGAGGTCATACTTCCCGCTCCCCCATTCACCGAGCGCAGGAACCCAGCAGCACCCCGACGAACGCCCCGGTCAGCAGGAACGGGCCGAACGGGATCCTGGACTCCCGGCCTGCCCGGCCCGCGACCATGAGGCTGATGCCGTACACCGCCCCGAGCAGGTAGCCCGCGAAGGTCCCGATGAGGACGATGGCCCAGCCGTACCAGCCCAGGACAGCGCCCAGGGTGAGGGCGAGCTTCACATCGCCGAACCCGAAGCCGTGGCTGATGAGGAAGAGCACGAAGTAGCAGGCGCCCAGAATGAGGGAGCCGAGCAGCGCGGAGGTCCAGCTGCCGGCGGCGCCGGGCACTACCGCGGCACCGCCGAGCAGTATGAGGGCGGCCGCGGCGAGCGGCAGGGTGAGCACGTCGGGCAGCCGGTGCGCCGCGAAGTCAACGACGGCGAGCAGCACGCCGACCGGAGCGAGCACCAGCCAGACCGCCAGTTCGGGGCGCGCTCCCGTGGCGGCCGCCAGCACGGCACAGACCACGGCCACAACGACCGTGATGGCAGGCGTACTTGGGCCGAACACGTCTCCGTCGGCGCAGCGGGCCCGCCCCAGCCATCCGCCCCGGGTGCCGGCGAGGGGGTGCCCGGCGGGACACGCTGTCCGCCACGGCTCATCGTGCGGCACGGACAACCGGTAGGCGGCGCGCGGTATGAGCAGACCTGTGCCGGCACCCCACAGGACCGCCGCCGCGGTGATCCAGAACGTCTCCACCGAACGGAGCCTATGCTCAGCCCGTCCGGTGTTGCGGACGGCCCGTACCCTGAGGAGCACGTGCATGCTGTTGAGGCCCGGAACGACCTGCGCTGAGGCGATCGCGCTGCTGGACCGCCTGACCAACCAGGGGCTTACCGACCTCCAGAACGCCGCACCCCACCACTTCATCGCCCGCACCACTGACGGGGTGACCGAGAACTGGGAGCAGGCCGCCAACCGTGTGGTGGCCCAGTACGACCGCTGGACGCTTCAGGCCGCCACCGACCTGTTGGAGACGTTCACCGACCGGTCGGTGGCGGCTCGGCTGCGCGGCGAGCGCTACAACGCGATCGTGCACGGCCAGTTCACTCCGGACCGATGGACGCTCCTGCTCAACACCGAACTGCAGGAAGTGCGCACGTACTTCATGGATCTGGCCAACGAGCTGCGTCGGATGCAGGACCGGTTCACCCGCCACCGGGTGCGGACGGTGGTGCTGGACACCAACGATCTGTTGCATTACATGCGCTTCGACAAGATCCCGTGGCAGCGGCTCTTCGGCCGCGGCACGTCCGTGATGATCCCCCACGTCGTACTCGACGAGATCGACAAGAAGTCCTACGAAACCCACGACACCGGTGTCCGGAAGCGGGCACGCGGCGTCTTCGCGCTCCTGGAGCAGACCCTGGCCCAGATCGAGTCCGACGGCCACGCGGTGGTGAGCGAGGACACCGTCGTCGACGTCCTGCTGGACGAGCCCGGGCACGTGCGCCTGCCGAACAACGACGATGAGATCGTCGCGCGTGCCTGCTACCTGCAGCAGGCCATCGGCCCCGCCCCGGTCACGGTAGTCACCGGGGACAACGGGATGCGGGCTCGCGCTCTGTCCTGGGGGCTGAAGGCCCGCGTCCTGGACGAGAAGTACAAGATCGAGCGGCTGAGTGCGGCAGAGAAGACGGCCAACGAACAGACCATCACGTTCGACGTGCCCGACGACGAGAACGGGTAGTCCGGGCTCGGCCGGCCTTAACCGGTGGACCAGGCGCGCAGCTGCGCGGCGATCTCCTGCACGCGTGCGCCCTTGTGCTTGGTGCGCATGACGAGCGCGAGGGCTTCCTCCGGTTCGTAGTCCAGTGTGACGCCGTTGGTGTTGAGGAACGTCTCGGCGACGAGCCAGGCGAAGAACTCGTTCTTCGCCTCCAGTGGTTCGTGCAGCGCGATGGTCTCCAGCATGGCCGCGGCCTTGAGCCAGTCGCTGGCGTACACGTCGCGGCCCATGTAGTGGGCCTGGACCCGGGCGCAGACGGCGTCCAGCACCCCCAGGTCGAGACAGGCCGGGTCGCCCGGGAGGGTCTGTGCGATCTGCAGAAGCTCTTGTGCCGTGAGGAATCGCGTCACGCGGCGTGACCGTGCTGCTGAATCTCGCGCAGGTCGCGGCTGCCCATGGGGGCGGGGTCAGGCCAGGCATCGCCGGTGTCGGCGGCCTGGGTGTCCTGCGCGGCGAAGGCCTCGGCGAGCTGCGGAACGCGGTCGCGGGTCTTGCCGAGGGCCTTGAGGAACGGGTCGTCGGCGGCCTTGAGCGCCGCGTCGCGGACGAAGTCCTCGGGGGACTTGCCGGCGAGGTGGGCGGCCGCCTCGACGCGCGCGTACTCCTCCGGCGCGAAGGGCGGAACCTGGGGTCCGTGCTGGTCCATACGAGCGACGGTACCAGCGGGCCCGGGCCTCTCCGAGGGTGTTCGGGCAAGAAGAAAGGGGCAGCGGCCGTTGGACGGCGGGTGCCCCTTTAAGTCTGCAAGGAGCGTACCACGTGATCGTCGACTCACGCGGCGTGCGCGATCCGCTCGGCTAGGGTTCTGCGGTGGCTACACCTCCTTCATCCGATCCGTACGCCCGGCATGTGCTGGCCCGGATGTCCGACCTCTTCACCGACGAGGGCACACCGTGGGCGCGCCGCCTGTGGGACATAGGTTCGGTGCTGGCCCTCGAGGAACTGTGGGAGGCCGGCTACTGGCAGACCCACGGCGTGCTGACGCCGGCCGCGTGCGACTGGCAGCGCAACGAGCTGAACGCGCTGATCGGCCCCGACCGGGGGCTCGGCGACCGGGACCTGCGCCGGGAACTCACCAGCCTGCTGAAGAACCCGCTGCCGGATCCCAGCCCTGAGCGCCGCCGCCTCAAGGAGATCATCGGACACGTCCGGGTCGGCTATCTGGAGCGGTGGGCGGTAGCGGTCAACGTTCCCGTCGACGAGCGGGTCAAGCCGGAGCGGTTCTCCCGCACGGTGGCCTCCCACCTCCTTGACCTGGGCTACAGCGCCAGCCACCTCAAGGCCTGGGCGAAAGGCCTCTACGACGCGCGTGCCACCACGGCGGATATAGCGGACAGTGCCGCCGGCCTCGCTCGGACCCCGGCCCAGCCGTACGAGGTTCTGGTGGCGCTGGAGAGGGTGCCCCGGCGAGAGCTCGCCGAGCCGCTGGAGCACTGGTACGACAAGGGCAAGGTCATCGCCTGGTTGCGCGAACACGGCCACGCCACTTCCGGTGTCCGGCCCGGCGGCGGGTTCGTCTACCGGTTCACGGCGCTGGACCCGTTCAGCGCCGCCGAGCAGGCACGGCAGATGGTCGAGCGGATGACCGCCCGCTCCCAGTTCCTGCGCCGGGACCGCGGAGGCGTGGAGCCCCTCCCCCACATCTGGGTCGCCGGACACCCGCAGCCCATCCCGCTCGATCCCCCGGCGCGGGGCGCCGACGTCCTGACCCTGGTCAACGAGGGGCACCTCTACCAGGTCGCCGGTACCCGCAGCCGGATCGACGACGCCCTGGAGCTCGCGGCCGCGGTCAACCGCGGCCCCATGGCTCCGGCCGTCGCCGGCGCCTGGGCCGCCGTCGAGTCGCTGCTGACGCATCCGGACGACCCCAAGGGGGAGAACGAGCGGTCCGGTAAAGCCGTGGCGGCCGACCGGATGGCCGCCATCATCGCCTGCTCGTGGCCCCGCGCCGAGCTCACCGCCCTCGCACACCACCACAAACCCCGTATTAAGGATGATCTCGCCCGGAACATCGCCGCCTGCACCACGAACCAAGAGCGCGCCCGCCTGGCAGCCGGTGCACTGCACTCGGGCGGTGCCTCAGCTCTGGACTTCACCGGGGCCTCCACCAAATACAGTGACCGGCCCGCAGCCCAGCGCATGGCCGACCTGGTGCAGAACCCCCGCCCGGTGTTGTGCGACGTCGCAGGCGCATTCCGGATCGCGCTGCGCCGCCTGTACCGCACGCGGAACATCGTCCTGCACGGCGGTGCCACCCAGGGCGTGGCGCTGGAGGCGTCGCTGCGCACCGCCGCCCCACTGGTCGGCGCGGGCCTGGACCGCATCGTGCACGCCGCGTACGCCGAAGGCCTCGACCCGCTCGACCTTGCGGCCCGTGCCGAAGTCGCGCTCAAGCTCGTCAACGGCGAGACCGGGCTCTCCGTGGTCGACCTCCTGGAACCAGTCTGACCACCGGGCACGCGAGGTGCCACGCGTTCGCCGCGGCCCGCTTCGAGTGAGCGCCCCCGAAACGGCGGCCCGTGTTGCCTGGGCGGCTCTACGATGCACGGATGGCTTCCTACGCGAAGGACCCGCGCTGCCTCGCCATGGCTGAGGCACTGGTCCCGCTGCTGCGCCGCGCCTGTCCCGACGGCGCCGGCGGCTACGGCGGCTCCTACCAGGTGAACCTGGACGACGAGGAAGCCATCGGGCTCGGCGGAGTCGAGCTGATCAGGGCTGCGATGCGCAAGGCAGCCCGTCAGCTCGACTGGAAGGTCACCACCATCGGGTGGATCGGCACCCGCTTCGGCACCATGGTCGCCATTCAGGACACTCGTGAGGTCCCCGAGGAGTTTCGGGCGGTGGTCGACGCGGCGATGAACGAGCGCATGAGCGCCGCGCTGGCGAAGGTGTGGAGCGAGCCGGGCGAGACGCCTGTCCAGCGGGGGTCAGTCGCCCTGATGACGCAGGAGTTCCGCGCGGCTGTCGCCGCAGCGACCCCCTGATCCGATACGGCCCGCAAGCCTTGCCCGCGACCGAGGGCAAGCGGCACGATCCGCGTTGGCCGGCCTTCGCCCGCCGCTACGGCTTCGACACTGACCGCCCGTGAAGTGGAGCGCCTGGTCCTCGCCGCCGTCGACCTGTACGTCGACCGCGAGAACCCTGCCGAACAGCTCGCCCGCGAGGAACAGCAACGCCGCGTCCTGACCGCCTATCTCGGAGGCTGGGCACGGCGGGCGGGGGAACGGCCTACAGCTGCGCGACTCCTGGGGGAAGCGCAACGCATATCGCGGGACGGAGCTTTCGGACTCTGCCCTCCTGGGCACCAGACGAACTCGGTGTGATTAAGGGTCCATCTGCCGCAGACCCTTCTTCAGGGCCCGGTCAGGTCCCCTTGCGCAGGAGCCGGGTGATGCGCAGGCCTGTCTCGCGGGTGAACGGGTCGTCGGGCGGTAGGAGTGCCAGCTCGACGGCCAGCGCCCTGGCCCTGAGGTCGACGGTGGCCTCGACGAGGTCTGCGTAGGTCGCCAGGGAAGCCCGGGTTCGGTACCAGCCGGTCAGGGCCGTCGCCATGCCGACTACGGCCGAGGGCCACCAGAAGGGCGTCACGGCGAGGTAGAGCAGGCTCCAGCCCAGGAGGTCGCCAGCCTGGCCGAAAGAATCGCGGGCGGCACGGATCTCGGCGCGCGTCTCCTCGGGGACGACCAGCCACAGGCGGGGCCAGACGGACGCGAGATCGAGACCGTAGGCGTGCCAGATGCGCACGTCCACACTCCGGGCGCGATCGGCCGTCCAGGTGGGCCTGGCCGGAAAGGCCAGGGCGATGCCGTTGCGGACGGCGGCGAGCTCGTTCCTCCGGGCGGGCAGGTCGGTCTCGTCGTCGGCGAACAGGTCGGCGAGGGCGTCGTCGGCGGCGGTCCAGTCGTCTTGGCGGCGCTGGACGAGGTGGCGGGAGACCGGACCCGTCCATCGGCGCAGCCACATCCGGTGGACCAGGAAGCCGCCGCCGCGGGCGGCCAGCGCCGCGGCCGACGCCCACAGCATCGTCAGCGCGACCGCCAGGAGCACCACACTCGCGCCGCCCTTGTCGAGCCAGGCGTTCGCGGCGGTGGTTCTGTCGGCCAGGACGCCGAGGTCCAGGGCGTGGTCCTGCGGCAGCGCCCACGCGATCAGCGTCGCGCCGGCGAACAGCAGCCCGGGAAGGACCAGCACCGTCAGCCACTTCTCCGCGATCTTGCTGCCGAACCCAGAGAGGAAGGACTCCACCGGTCACGCCTCGATGAGCGGAGTGCCGGCGATCGCGCATCGGGGCGGGCCGTCCTTGCCAGGGACGTTCAGCCACGTCCGCGAGCACAGGCCGGCCGGGCACACGTAAAGGTCGGCGTCGGTGTGGCCGCCGTCGATCCCGAAGACCCCGGTGATCACCCGGCGACGGCGCGGCTCCGGCAACCCGACCGACTCGATCAGCGTCGTCAGGCCCGCGTCCACGTCGGCGCCGCTCGCCGCCGACGCGACGAGCGCGTCCAGCGCCGCCCGGTCGGACGCCGTGTGCACGCGGGCGTGCAAGTCCTCGAAAAGCTGGCAAAGACGGCGAATGCTGGACCTCGGGTCAGGCACTTTCGTACAGTAAGGCCAACCTTGTGGAGTAGTAAATGGATCTGCAGTTCGCCCGACGACATCTGGTGAGCCTCATCGAGTCAGGAGCGGATCCGGCCACCGTCCTCGCCGACGCGCGGGCCCTCCTGGAGGAGCTCGACCAGGACGCAGGCCTCTACTCCGACATCGGTGCCTACGCCAGCGACAACGGCGAGTCTGAGCTGGCGGCCGAGTACTTCGAGACGGCCCTCGACTTAGAGCCGGACAACCCGCTGCACCACTACGACCTCGGAGTTGCGCTGCTGCGCCGCGGCCGGCCCGCCGAGGCCCGCCGCTCCCTGGAGCAGGCCATCGCGCTCCTGCCCTACTACACGGACGCTCTGGTGAATCTCGCCGTCGCCTACCTGGACATCGACGAGCCTCTCGCGGCGTTCGCGGCGGCCAACCGCGTCCTGGACCTCTACGGCGACCAGCCGCTCCCCCAGAACGTCGAAGGACTCGGCGCCACCGTCGGCCACTGGCTGCGCTCCCCCGACCTGGACGAGCCGAGGACGCTGAAGGCCGCTCTGGAAGCCGTCGGGGAGGGCGCGCTGGAGGAGGCCCGCGAACTGCTGGCCGTCCTCGCCTCCGGCCTGGAGCCGGGCACGGCGAGCCGCGCGGTCTGCGAGGAGTACGCCGCGACGGTCGCCTTCCATCTCGACCGGCACTCCGACTACCTGGCTGGGCTCGGCCAGCGGCGCGAGATCGTGCCGTGCGCGCAGGCGTTCATGCCCGTTCTGGCCATTGACGTGGCGGAGGCGGGCAGGATGCGGGACGTCGACAGGCTCTGCCACCTCCTGGTGGCGGAGATCGATCCGCAGCACGTGCCCCGGGGCCCGGTGATGAAGATGCAGACCAACGCCGCGCGGGGCTCCGGTTCGGCGACCTACTCCGTTTCCAGCGGGGACGACGGCTTCTACGAGATCACCCCCGTCGGCAACATGGCCGACGTCGTCGCCCCGGGCGGCGACCGGTACCGGTTGTACGACTACTCCGGCGCCTACGCGGCGTTCCACGCGCCATGAGCGGCTTCGAGGAGGCGCTCCGGGCGGGACGCCTCGAGGACGCCCTGCGCCTTGCCGAAGCCGCAGTCGCCGGGGGCGGCCCCGAGGCGCCGGCGGCGCTGCGTGATCTGGCCCGTGCCAGGATCCGCACGGGCCGGTTCCCGTCGGCAGTGGCCGCCGCGGAGGAGGGCCTGCGCAGGGACACCGGCGCCCACGAGGCGGAACTGCGGATGATCCTCGCGGACGCCTACGAGCGTCTCGGGGAGTTCAACAGGGCAGAGGCACTCTGCCTTCAGGTCTCGGCATCCATCGTCGGCCTGTCCTCGCTCGCGAGGTTCAGGACCCTGGTCCACCGCAACGTCGCCACGGCGCGCCTGGCCGAACGGCGCGGCGAGCTCCTGCGCGCCGAATACCTGCTGAACGCGACCCTCAGCGCCGGGCGTCAGGCAACAGTCCCGACGGCGTCCCCCTCCCCAGACGCCCTCGTGGCGCAGGAGTTCTTCGGCGGCGTTGAGCACCTCGTGCACCTTCACCGCGGCCGGGTGGCCCGCAAGCTGGGCGAGCGGTCCCTCGCCGAGGCCGAACTCGGCGAGGCGCTCGCCCGGGCGCGGTCCCTGGGTGACGCCGAGGCGATGATGCTGTCCCACGTAGAGTTCGCCCGGCTCGGCGAGAGCCCGGCCGTGGCGTTGAACCATCTGCTCGAGGCGCTGTGGTGGCACGAGTCCCCGCAGACCGAGTTCCGCGACGACGAGCTGCGCGCGGCGGTGCGCGCCGACCAGGAGGAGCTCTTCCAGGACGCCATCGACCAGGCCTTCGACGTCGGGTCGGTGGGGATGGCGTGGCGGCTGAGTGAACGCGCCCGCGCCCGGGTCTTCCTGTCGCGCATGGGTGTGCGGCCCGACCCCCCGGTAGCTCCGCCCGGCAGCCGCGCCCGCGCCTCACGCGCCGTCACCGACGCCGTGTACAAGCGGAGCTACCTGGGCGGCGCCCGCCGGAACGCACGCGTGCTCGCGGCCCTGGAAGAGAAGGAACAGATCGTGCTCGGCCCGGCGTCCGAGCTCGCCGCGCCTGGCCGCCGGGACGATCGGACGGGGGTCCTGCAGTACTTCGTCAGCCGGACGCGCCTCTACTGCACGCTGGAGGCGGGCGGCTCGCTGAAGATGGCCTGCCTGCCGGTCGGCGCGGCCGTCCTGAGAAGGAAGGTCGTCCAGCTCCGCGACCGTCTGGAGACGCTGGGATCCGCCGTCGACCTGCTCTCCCGCCAGCTGCACCACTGGCTGATCGAGCCCTTCGATGCCGAGCTCGACGGCCTCGACCATCTGGTGATCGTCCCCTACGGGGTGCTGAGCCATCTGCCGTTCGCGATGCTGGGCCGCGAACGTCCGCTACTGGAGCGGGTCGGGATCTCCTACGCCCCCAGCACAGCGATCCTGAACCGGCTGCTCGACGCCCCCGCCGCGGCACTGGGCACCTCGATGATCATCGGTGATCCGCATCCGGACGACGACGAGCTCGCGCTCCCGTACGGCGAGCGTGAGGCCCAGCGGATCGCCGCCCTCCTGGGCGCCGACCTCGCGGTGGGGCCCGCCGCGACGACCACGGCGTTCCGGGACTCGCTCGCCACCCACGACGTCGTCCATCTGGCCTGCCACGCCTGGTTCGACCCGCAACGGCCGCGCGAATCGGCGCTGGTGCTCGCCGACCCGGGCGATCCCCGCCGTCCGGGCCGCGTCACGGTTGCCGAACTCACCGGCCAGCGTGCCCGGGCGCGCCTGATCACCCTGAGCGGCTGCCAGACCGGACTGGCCGACCTCGCCCCTGGTGGCGAGCTGGACGGATTGGTCCGCGCCTTCATGACCGCCGGCGTCCCCAGCGTGATCGCCTCCCTCTGGACGGTCGACGACCGGTCCACCTCCGACCTGATGACCTCCCTCTACACCGCGCTCTCCGATGGCCTCCCGCTCGCCGCCGCCCTCCGCGCAGCCACGCTAGCCGCCCGTACCGCTACCCCTCATCCCCACCATTGGGCACCCTTCTGCCAGTACGGAGACTGGACCACCACCTTCGTCGCCTCCCGCACGCCGATGAACGAGGTCACCCCAACCATGGACTGAGTGTCCAGGAGACCGGGAGGAACCGTGGGGACGGCCCGGACTGCGGGAGCTGAGGCTGGAGCTCGGAAGTCGGCCACCTCACCGCGCACGGCCTCATGCTGGAGATGCTCGGCGGGCCGCTGAGCGGATCGCCGTGATGCTCCCCGGGCACGCCGATCAGGTGCTGGCCATCTATCAGCTCGGCAGAGACACGGCGACGCCGCCTTCGAGACCACCACCCCGCCTGGGATGCGTTCGACGCCACCAGGCTGCCCGCGCACCGCTTGTTCGCCCAAAAGTCTGGGGACTGGGCCGTGGGCTGGGCTGCCGTCGTGCCGGCTTCGGACCGGTGTGCGTACGCGGGCCTGGGGAATTGCAACGCATATCGCAGGACGGAGCTTTCGGACTCTGCCCTCCTGCGCGCTAGGCGAACTCGGTGTGATAGAGGGCAAATCTGCCGCAGGCCGACGTCAACTACGGTGCACGTGCACTTGGATGCACGTCTACTGCCAAGTGCCCCAGTAGTATGAATGGCGCTTCACCAGACACTCCCTTGAACTCCGCGTTGGGGGACGCGAGTTCACAGGACCACCGGGGTCCGAACCGCGGGTCCCGGAGGGAGAGAAAGGTGAGGTGGTGCGGTGTCCGGCCTGGACAAGCACGGCAGGAAGAAGTGGACCGGCCCAGAGAAGTGGCAGGTCATCCTGTCGGGGCTGAGCTTCGGGGTGGCGGCCATCGCCCTGGTGGGACAGTTCTCTCAGTACTTCTGAGTGCCCGCCCGAGGACCCGGTCGGACCGGCGGCTGCATGCAGCGAGCCCGGTCGGCATCTACTCGACCGGGCTCGTCAACTGCGTGAAGGCCTAGTTCTGGTGCCAGCCGGAGCTAGGCCCTTCGTGCATCTCGCCTCATCCGAGCCGAGAACAAGAAACTCATCGAGCTGAGTTACCTCGACTTCACGCTGACTCGACGGCAATCTAATCTCTCACGACCTCTGATTCATTGCCAACATCCGCGATCGTCGCCGGACTACGTTCTCGCTACGTTCTCCGTACGCTCTCGCTACCTTCTGACTGCGCTCTGAGTCCGTGAGCCAACCACGGCTCCGAGTCTCTGGATCTGCTCACAGCGCTCGGGAATCGTCTCGCTGATGGCGTTCCGTGCCCTGACTTCATCCGTTGGTGGTTGTCTGAGGCTCCGTCGCTCTTCTTGAGGCTGGCCGATTCGGGCGCCGACTTGGCGCATCCGTGTGCCGGGAGCCGAGGACCTCGCCGAGGGCGGGCCACAGAACCGTGTTGCGCCCCCAAACGGGGTCGATGAGCGTGACCTGCCAGGCCCGGGCGACCTCGCGCACGGCCCGGCGGTCGCAACCGGGCAGGATCCGGCGCACCGCACGCGGCGGCACCCAGTTCCCCATCCCGGTGTTGACCCGGGCACCCCACGTCGTGACGTCGACCGCGTTGCGTTCCCCGTTCTCGTCGACCCGGCTTCCCGGCCGGTACGCCCGTACGACCAGACCGGCCTCGGCGGCCCGCGCGCACAGGGCCCGGGCCAGCGCCGGGTCCGCGACGAATCCGGAGACGAACGCCCTCTGTCGCCACGGCAGTTCATGGAACGTGGCAAGTTCGCCCGGCTGAGAGCCATCGGTGAGGAACCCCGCCTCATTGGCGGCCGCGAGGGCCTCCACCAAGGGCACGGTCTCCGAATCCGGGCCGCCGCGATGCCCGTTGGGGTGCCAGGAGAGATGTCCGCGCAGCCAGCGGGCCGTCAGGACCGCGAGCTCCTCGAACGCGCGCGCCTGCTTCCAGGTCCGGATCTCGGCACGGCGCCTGCGGTCGGCATCCCGCCACCGGCGCAGCGGCGCCATCCCCTCCCCCACCATCCTGAGGACGCGGGTGGCCCGGCCGTCCTCCGCCGTGCGCGTGGGGTCCGCCATGGCGGAGGACAGCAGGGAGAGGGTCCGGTTCATGCTTCGGCCCGGATCGAACCGACGTCGACGCTCTTGATGCCGTCGAGCAGGGCGGGCTCCTGCTCGACGTATCCGCGCACCAGGACCTGGTCGCCGACCTTGAGCGAGCGTCCGAGTGCCTCCTCGGCCGCGGTGAAGCGGCTGGCGGACACCCGGGCGTGTGCTGTCTCGCCGTCGTGGCTCTCCAGCAGCAGACGTACGTGTCCGGCGAACCGACGCACCGCCGCGATCGTCACCGTGGCCTCGACGCGCTCGCCTTCCCGGATCCGCTTCAGGGGCTTGAGGGAGGCGCCCAGGCTGTTGTGGTGCTCGACGGGCAGCGCGCCGGGCATAGGGACGGGCTGGCGCGGACCGGGAAGGATCTTGCCCGCCCGGTAGGCCTCGGCCAGGTGGTCCAGGTGCTCGGGCCGGTAGCCGTCCGGGAGGTAGAGGAGAGCGCAGGCACGGTCGAGCCGCCGGTGGAGGATGTTCAGTTCGTCGTCCGCGTCCCACATGGACTGCCACTGCTCGCGGGTCAGCTCGGTGCCCGGGACGTGCCGCAAGGGCTCGCTGTCCCGCTTGACCTCCAGGTAGCGGCGGATCGTCGTCTCGATCTCGGAGCGGCTCAGGAACTCGGTCGCGAACTGGCGGGTGTGGTGCTCGTCGTACCAGGACGGCAGGCAGTACTCCGAGCTGCCGGTGCGCCGCGTCCGCCCGAGGATCAGGGGCGTGGGACGGTCCGCGCGGCTGGACCGGACGGGCGTGGTCGAAGGGGTGGTCTGGGTGGTCATCGCAATCGCCTCGCAGAAGCGTGGGGGACGCCCCGGCCGGACGGCCGGGGCGATTCGTCTCGTGCCTGGAAGTGCGCTGCTGAGCTGGGCTTTGCCCGGGGTGACCTGGCGGCCGCGTGACGCGTCAGCCGGTCGTCCACTGAAGGTCCGAGACCGCCAGGGCGTCCGTGTCGCACAGGCGCACGAGGTCGCGGGTGGACAGGCCGCTGCGCTGCGCGCCCTCCCAGACCAGCTGAGGCGAGACGGCACCGGCGACGTGCTGCAGGGTGTCCGCGCAGAAGAGCGCCATCAGCTGCGGGTCGTCGGCGTGCCGGGCGCTGGCCTTCCTGCCGGCCGCGAGGGTCTGCTCGTACACGCTGTCGCCCGCGCGGCGGGCGGACTTGGACTTCTTCGCGGCGGGCTCGCTGGTGGCGGGCTGGTCGGCGGGGGCGGCGTCCGGCTCGTACCAGCAGTACATTCCACCCCGGGCCGCGCGGAACGCTGCCTCCGTGGGGACCTCGTGCACCCAGTCGGCATCGGCGGACGGCGAGCGCTGCGCGGTGCTGGGGACGCCGTAGACGGCGACGGAGCCGACGTGCGACGTGTACTTGCCGGAGTCGCGGACCGCTTCCAGTTCCTCGCGGCTCTGGGACGGCAGCAACTCGCCGTCCGCACCGCGGCGGGGGCCTCCGTTGACGATGTCGCCGGCAGGGTTGACGAGATGCCAGGCCTGCTCCACCGCCGTCAGCGGCGAGACGTAGCGGGCGATGTCGAGCGCCCCATCAGCGTTGCGGTAGACGGCGACCATGCGCTGGCGGGTGGCCTCGGGGCCGTCACCGAACCACATCTCCAGGCGGCTGAGGGCCCATCCTTCGAGGCGGGTGACCAGGCCAGGACCGCCGTAGACGAAGATCAGGTCTCCGACGGCAGGGGGTGCGACCGGGTTGGACTGTTGGATGCTGACCGTTCCGATGCTCATGCGATCCCCTTGAGGGAGGCGAGTAGGTTGGCGAGGTATCAGGTTGCCGCTTGATACTTAAAATCAATAATACACCTTCGAGGGGAGGGTGCAAGCCCCCTTTCCCGACCGACGCCTCCGAGACCGACGCACCCGGGCGTTGGCCGCTCCTTCGCGCCTCGTATGCGCTACGCTGCCGCCGATGGTGCGGCATCACGCGCATGCCAGGCCATGTCAGATTCCCGGCCGGAACCGCACCCACGCGCCCGGCAAGCGGACAAGGGTCTCCGACTCGCGCGGCATCTCTCCTTGAACCTGATGACTCCTGCTGCGGCATGGGCGTGGGCATGCTGCGGAAGGACTGTCATGACGAGGGACAAGAAGCGCAAGGCCGCGATCCGCGAGACGCAGATTCAAACCGGCCGCCGCTACACCCAGGCCGCCCGCGAGATGCCTGCCGCGACCGAGCGGGAGCCAAACGGCTTCCTGCTCTCCCAGCTGCTGACCGAGTGCGCCACCGTTGCCCCGGCGGCCATCGACTGGGGCTACGACTCCGAACTCGCGCCAGAAGTGTTCCACTCCCGTCTGCTCGGCGGTGCCGTCCCTTACGGCACCGTTCTGGAACTCGCCGGCTCACTAGCACAAGAGGGACGCTCCGCACGCCTCACGCTGGAGTCCATGAGTCCTCTGGAAGAGGCAGTCGTCGTCTGCGGCAACCGCCGCTTCCAGCTCATCCTCACGCAAGACATGGCCAGGGAGCTGTGCCAGACACCCGCCTGCCGGAACGACCAGCCCGGCTGGGCCTTCCTCCACTGTTCCAGCCACCTCCCGGACTGCAGCGGCGACGCCCTGGTCTCCATGACCGAGGATTGGGCGTACAGCTTCAAAACAGACACTGGCCGTGACGTGGACCGTCTCGAAGGCAGCGCGGAAGCAGACCTCCTCATCAAGGCTGCCACCGCAAACGGCACCTATGAGCGCGTCAGCAAGGCTCTGCTCGATTCCCTCTTCG